>CAYLMA010000022.1:0-58172 GCA_964384915.1 uncultured Sulfuricella sp.
TAGGCCGACATGTCGGGCTGAAGCCCGACCTACATTCACGGATAATTCGTTCCATTTCAATAGTGCTCTGGGCTGGTCGGTCGGGATCATGTCCGGAATCAAGGCGCTGTTCCTGAGCGTGGCATCTTCTCCAGATAGTGGGCCACTTGATCCAGACCGCTCTCTAGCTGCTTCAGGTGCAGCAAGGCGGCATCCCAGTCCAGTGCTTGTGCGGCGCATTCCATTTGCCGCGCGCGCTCTGCCATGGACATGGCGGCAATATAAGTGGATGCCCCCTTGATTTCATGCGCGCAGCGCTTACTGACAAGGGGGTCATGCGCAGCCAGTGCCAGGGAGATTTTCTGCAGCATGGGGCGGGTGCTGTCAAGATACAGCGAGATCATTTCACGCTGAAATACCGGATCATTGCCTAGTGTGGATTTCATGCGCGACTCGTCAATAGCTGCTTGAAAAATGGACGGCAACGGTTTGATTTCACGCAAAAGTCTCGCCAAATTCTGGAGGTTCACCGGCTTCACCAGATAATCGTCCATGCCCGCTTCCAGGCAGTGCTCCCGGTCGCCGGGCATGGCATTGGCGGTCATGGCGACGATGGTCCTGCGTGTACCTATAGCCTGTTCCAGGCGGCGAATCTCGGCCGTGGCCTCAAAGCCATCCATTTCCGGCATCTGGCAGTCCATCAGGATCAGGTCGTAATCGGAGCGGCTCGCGGCCTGGAGCGCTTCTTGCCCGTTGCTGACGATTTCGGGCTCGATGCCGAGTTTTTTCAGCATATGCTGTATGACTTTCTGATTGACGCTATTGTCTTCGGCCACCAATACACGCAATTGGGAAGAAAGCACGTTTTCAATCTCCGGGCCCCGGTAGGACTCGGCTTTCTGTCTTGCTACTTTGCCAGTGGCCTCCATGACAGCGTCGAGCAGGCGGTGCTGATGCACGGGTTTGGTGAGGTAGATGGCTTCAGGCAGTTCGGGTACTTGCCGCCGCTGGGCAATAGGCGAGAGCAGGATGCATTTCCCCGATAAGGGCGTGATTTTGTCCAGTGTAAGCAACTTCCCTAAGTCATCGAGGCTGGAAATATCCAGAATGGCCAGATCGAAAAAGTCTGCTGCAGGATGCTTATCCTGCGTGACAGGCATGTTTTGATGGCAGGCGATGCCCCATTGTTCGAGCAAGCCTTCAACCACGCGCATCAGGCTGTTATTTGGAATCAGAAGAAGCGCCCGCATCCCCTTGAGCGTTATATCGTCAAACTGCTGGATGGCCGGCTTGCCTTGCTTCTCCATGCGCGCCGTGAACCAGAACCGGCTGCCTTGCCCTTCCCGGCTTTGCATGCCGATTTCGCCACCCATGAGCTCAATTAATTGCTTGGAAATGGCGAGGCCCAGGCCGGTTCCGCCGTACTTGCGCGTGGTCGAACCATCGGCCTGGGAAAAGGATTGGAAGAGACGGTTTTCTGCCAGGGGGGTGATGCCTACACCCGTGTCCTGCACTTCGAAATGCATCAGCAGGGTGGAGGATGTTTCCTCTTGCATGGAAACTTTTACGATTACTTCACCGCGATCCGTGAACTTGATGGCGTTATCGGTCAGGTTGGCAAGGATTTGGCGCAATCGACCAGGGTCTCCCCGCAGGCGATGAGGCAAGGCGGGGTCGATATCGCAAATCAGTTCCAGACCCTTGCTCTGGGCGCGATGTGCAAAAAGTTCAGCCACATTTTCAACGGTTTGCAACAGATTGAAATCAATTACTTCAAGTTCGAGTTTGCCTGCTTCGATCTTGGAGAAGTCGAGAATGTCATTGATGATGGTGAGCAGGGCGGCGGCAGACTGATTGATGGTTTCTGCATAATCCCTTTGCTCATGGTTGAGCGGCGTTTCCAGCAGCAGGCTGATCATGCCGATGATGCCATTCATCGGCGTACGAATTTCATGGCTGACATTGGCCACGAATTCCGATTTCATCTTCGAGGCTTCAAGCGCGGCTGCGTAAGCCTGGTGTAATTCTTCCTCGGCAACCTTGCGTTCGGTGATGTCGCGGATAATCGCCTGCGTAATCACCTGATTTTCCAGGTTCATGGAATGTAAGGCGATTTCAGCCGGGAAAATAGTGCCATCCCCCCTTTTGCCGCGCCATTCGAAGTAACAGTGGCCCTCTTCCATGGCCTGCCTGATATGCATACTGGCATAGGCCTGGGTAGGCGTGCCATCTGCCTGGAGTGGCGGGCCAAGATCAGCGGGCAGCAAGCGTGCGAATTGCTGCACTGAATCAAACTGGAACATGCGCAACGCAGCCGGGTTGCAGTCCACAAAATGATTCTGATCCATTAGCACGATGCCGTCTGAATTGGTTTCAAACAGGGTCTTGAATTTAAGCTGCTGTTTTTCAATTTCCAGTGTTTGCTGGGCCGCCCGGCGGATGACGAAAGTGGCGATAAATATGCCCAAAATCGCTGCCGCCGTACCGAGCAGAATCATCAGCCATTCCGTCTGCCGGTATGACAGGGCGGCTTCTTCAGCAGCATTTCGACTGGCTACCTGCTGTTCCCTGAGAAGATCATCCAGTTCGTTGAGCAATTTTTTCTGGGTGGGAATGGCTTCTTTCTGCAGCAATGCCAAAGCGGAAACGCTATCACGGTCGAGCGCGTATTCAATGGTCCTGATGACGATAGGCTGGGTCACCATGGTCAGGGTATTGATCTGTTCCAGCGCGTATTCTTCGGCACTATTGGAGATCATCTGTTGCAGTTTTTGTCGTGCTTTGGTGAAAGTAGTGCCCAGCTCATAGAAGCGCTGTAATTCGTCATCCTGGGTAAAGGGGTCGTGCAGGACCACGATGGAGTGCATGCTGATTGCGCGTTCACGGAGCGCATCGCGCATGGTCGTGGCAAGTTCGATTTTAACGTTGTTTTGATTCACGATCCGTTCCAGACGGCTGTTAATTGCAGCCATCTGTTTCAAGCCCACCACCGTCAGGGCAATCATCAACGCCAGCACCAGCGCAAAACCGGCGCCTACGCTGAATTTCATGTTTCGTGCGAACATTTGTCAATTACCTATTGAAATATATAAATAAAACATTCGTTAGCTATCGTCGCAAAACGTCATTGTCGCATTCGACTGCTTATCTGCACAGGGCAGGATAAATCCAGTGTTGTAAATTGTGGTCCATAACGCTACTCTGCGCCGCGTGACTTAATACTGGAGCAAATGGAGTGAGAAACTTATGGTTTGGAATGGGTTGTCTGCTTGTCTTGTCAGGCTGCGCATTCTCCCCGCCCGAAATAAAGCCCGTTGACGCGCCCAGGATGGCTGCACCCAAAGTTGCCCTTGCCCTGGGTGGCGGAGCAGCGCGAGGGTTTGCGCATGTCGGCGTGATCAAGGCGCTCGAGTCGCATGGAATCAGCCCGCAGATCGTGACGGGGACCAGCGCCGGAAGCGTGGTAGGCGCCCTTTACGCAGCTGGGCATAACGGTTTTGAACTGCAAAAAATCGCCTTCCAGCTCGAGGAAAGCAGTGTGGGCGACTGGACCCTGCCATCCCGGGGGTTCATCAAGGGCGAGCAATTGCAGAATTTCGTTAACCGAGCCGTGAACAACAAACCCATCGAGCAGTTTGGAAAAACCTTTGCCGCAGTGGCAACCGATCTTGGAAATGGAGAAATGGCGGTTTTCCGGCGTGGCAATGTGGGGTCCGCAGTTCGGGCTTCCAGCAGCGTGCCTGGCGTTTTTCAGCCGGTCAGCATCAATGGACGGGAATATGTCGATGGCGGCCTGACCAGCCCGATTCCAGTCAAGGTGGCCCGCAGCCTTGGAGCAGATGTCGTCATCGCAGTCGATATTTCCAGCAGGCCAAAGCATGCCAAGGTGAGCGATAGCGTGGATATGCTGCTGCAGACCTTCAGCATTATGGGTCAGACCATAGGACAGTACGAATTGGCCGGCGCGGATGTGGTGATTCGCCCGGATACCGGGTCGATTGGCTCAACGGGCTTCGAGCAGAAACATCAGGCCATCATGGAAGGGGAGAAGGCTGCGCTTGCAGCACTGCCGCTTATTCGTGCAGCAATCCAGCGGGCAGTTGCAAGACAAGGAGGCGACGCGCGCCGTTGAAACGCTGCACCCAGTATTTTTCCTGCATGCTGACCACTTCGACACCACCGCCAGAACTGGGCGCATGGATAAAACGGTTATTCCCGACGTAGATGCCTACATGGGAAAAGGAACGTTTAAGGGTGTTGAAGAATACCAGGTCGCCCGGCTTCAATTCATCAGGAGAAATTTTCTTGCCCACGCGGCTCATGGCCAAGGCATTGTGCGGCAGCGAAAGCCCCGCCATCTGGCGGAACACATGGCTGACATAACCGCTGCAATCAAAGCCTGTCGTGGGTTGATTGCCGCCATATTTGTAATTGACGCCAATCAGATTCATGGCGTAATTGAGCATGTCCGAGACGCCGGCAAGATGGCGAGTCTCAAGGGTGCTGGCCGTAGCTTCAGGCGCGGGTGCGGTTTCATTGCTTTCTTGGGCCATGGCTGAACTGGCTGTCAGAAGAAAAGCAATGGCGATAATTTTATTTAATCCCATGGCGGCGTAATTTATCCGGAAAGCACGCTGTTGTAAAGAATGAAAATGCTTTAACCTGATGGTTATAGCATCTTCATTCTAAAGGAGAACCATTATGAACCAGCCTATGACGACACAAGAGATTGTTACTGCCGCCAGTGCATCCATGCAGGATGATGGCGACATCCGGACACGGGTGCATGACTTGACCCTAAGAGTTTTGCGGGAGCGGCGTCTGGATGCATCGGAGATCCGCGACGTGGTGCGCTCCGTGGCGGAGGGCGTAAGCCTGGGGGCGGAGCAGCGTAGCGGCGAGGTGAAAGATGCCTTGGCAGCAGCGATTTCCGGCCTCGACGCAGCCTTGCTCAAAACCGCGCAAGCAACGCATCTGGCCCTACAGGAAATGATCTCGCAGGGCAAGGATTTTTCAACACAGGACCTGCAACCGGCTCTGGATGACCTGAAAATCACCGAGCAGGCTTTTCTCGATATTTTGAGCCAGGTGGCTGAAACCACGGGCAGCAGGATCAAACAGGAGCTCAAGGCTGCGGTCGAGCATGCGCGCCATTCCGGCACCGACACCGGCGCCAGCGTCAAGGCCAGCCTGAGTGACCTGAGCAACCGTATTTCATCCACCCTGCAGACAGGAAAATCGAGCGGGCAGGAAGCCGCGCAGACGGTCACAAGCCGCCTGGCGGCGCTGGCAAGCGGCATCCTGGCCGGCATGGCCGATGCCTTGCACGAGAAGAGCCAGCAACAAACGAAAAAAAATTAGCCGCCTGCCATGCTGCTGGAAACATTGCATGTCATGCGGGACATTTCCCGCCTGCATGAAATCACCGCAGTCTTCATCCGCTACGGATGGGGCGACGTGGCGCGCCGGCTTGGCATCATCGGGGTGCTGGAACGTGCCGGCCACATCCTGCACTGGACCGAGGCCGAGGAGATCATGCATCTTGAACCCGCGGTGCGGGTACGGCGTGCACTTGAGGAACTGGGCCCGACATTCGTCAAGCTAGGGCAGGTGCTGGCCACCCGGGTGGACATGTTTCCACCCAGTTGGATCAGCGAATTCGAAAAGCTGCAAAGCGATGTCCCACCGGTTCCATTCGAGGCTTTGCTGCCACAGTTGATCAGCGCCTTGGGCGCATCCCCGCTTGATATTTTTCGCGAGGTGCAGGTCAAGCCGGTGGCCGCAGCTTCCATTGCCCAAGTGCATCTGGCCCAACTGCTGGATGGCACCGAGGTCGTCCTGAAAATCCGCCGCCCCGCCATTGAGCAGAAAATTGAGGCCGACCTGCGTATTCTGGCTCATATCGCCCATCTTCTGGAGTCCGAACTGCCCGAAGTGAGACGATACCAGCCGGCTCATATCGTTGCCGAATTTACCCGTTCCTTGCGTCGTGAGTTGGATCTGGCGATGGAAGCTCGCAATATCGACCGCTTCGCCCAAAATTTTGCAACAGACGAAACCGTCCTGATTCCAAAAGTGTATTGGGAGTGGACCAGCGCAGTCATGAATGTTCAGCAACGTGTGGTCGGCATCCATGGCAACAACCTCGCCGCAGTCGATGCAGCCGGCCTGGATCGCAAGATTCTGGCGTCACATGGCGCTGACGCCGTGCTCAAGATGATTTTGATCGACGGTTTTTTTCATGCCGACCCTCACCCCGGAAACGTTTTTTATTTGCCGGGAAACCGCCTGGCCATGCTGGATTTCGGCATGGTGGGGCGCCTCACCCACGAGCGGCGCAACCAGATTGTGGATCTGCTGGCCTCCCTGGCGCGCCGTAACGAACAAGGCATGCTGGAAGTTTTGCTGGAGTGGGTGGGAGACGCCAGCGTGGATGACAGCAAGCTGGCCGCCGACGTGGCCGATCTGGTGGTGAACTATGAAAATGTCCAACTCAAGGACATCCGCCTGAGTGCCTTGCTGCAGGAAATCACCATGATCATGCGCGAGCACTCCCTGATGCTGCCATCCGACTTAACGCTCCTGTTCAAGGCATTGATTACGCTGGAAGGCCTGGGCCGCCAGCTGGACCCCGAGTTTCACCTGGTCAGCCATCTGGAACCCTTTGTCATACATGTGATTCGCGAGCGTTACACGCCCTCGGCCTTGTGGCAACGCGGGCGGCAGGATCTAAACCAGTTCTATGGATTATTGACAGGCCTGCCGCACGATCTTGGCCGCCTGATCCGGGAAATCCGCCGCGGCAAGTTCAAAATCGAACTGGACCTGAAGCGCCTGGACCACTTTGGCCAGCAAATCGACCACAGCGCCAACCGCCTCACCATGGCCATCATGACCGCTTCCCTGGTGATCGGCTCATCCATCGTCATGACGGTGGAAGGCGGGCCGACCCTGTTCGGCCTGCCCCTGTTTGGATTGCTCGGATTCCTGCTGGCTTTTATCAACAGCCTTTGGATCATTTTATCGATCTGGCGTTCCAACCGTCACTAGTACGGCAAATCCGGTAAACTGCGCATCCTCATTGACTAAACCTTTACGCTCTCACGGCTTCTTATTGCCTTTGTCCGATAACGCATGCCCGATCTGGATCTGATTTTTTCCGACAGCGGCCCCCTTGCGCAGGCCGCCGAGGGCTATCGTCTACGGCCGCAGCAACTGGAAATGGCGCGCGCCATCGCCGGAGCGATCGAAAAACACGAGATCCTGGTCGCCGAGGCCGGCACGGGGACGGGCAAGACCTTTGCCTACCTGATCCCGGCGCTGCTCTCGGGCGGCAAGGTAATTGTTTCCACCGGCACCAAGACCCTGCAGGACCAGCTTTTCAACCGCGACATTCCGGCCGTGCGCGCCGCGCTCCAGGTGCCGGTCAGCGTAGCCATGCTCAAGGGGCGCGCCAATTACGTCTGCCATTACCATCTCGAGCGGGCGAAGAACGAGGGGCGCTTCTTCAACCGCGAGGATGTCAAATACCTGCCGCTCATCGAGCGCTATGCCAAGGTCAGCGGCGACGGCGATAAAAGCGGCCTGGGCGCGGTGCCGGAAGACGCCGGCATCTGGTCCTTCGTCACCTCCTCGCGCGACAACTGCCTGGGGCAGGAGTGCGCCCACCACAAGGAGTGCTTCGTGCTGGAAGCGCGCCGCCGCGCGCAGGCCGCCGACGTGGTGGTGGTCAACCATCATCTGTTTTTCGCCGATGTGATGCTGCGAGACGAGGGGCTGGCGGAACTGCTGCCGGCCAGCAACACCGTCATTTTCGACGAGGCCCACCAGTTGCCGGAAACAGCCAGCCTGTTTTTCGGCGACAGCTTGAGCACCAGCCAGATCCTGGAACTGGCGCGCGACAGCCTGGGCGAGGCGCTGACCTCGGCCAAGGACTTTACCGCCCTGCCTGACGCCACGGCAGCCCTGGAAAAGGCAGCGCGCGATTTGCGCCTGGTGTTTTCGCAGGACACGGGGCGCATGCCGGCGCAGCGGGCAGAGGCGCTGCCCGCTTTCAACGACGCCCTGGCCGGGGTAGGCAAGCGCCTCGCTGAACTGGTCAAGCTGCTGGAATCCCAGGCCGAACGCAGCGAAGGGCTGGGCCATTGCTGGCAACGGGGGCAGGAACTGGCCGCCAAGCTGCGCCACTGGCAGGACGAATCCGGCCTGGATTTCGTACGCTGGGTGGAGGTGTTCAGCCATGCATTGCAGTTGAATGCCACGCCGCTTTCGATCGCGGAAATTTTCAGCAAGCAGCTCTCAGGCCAGGCACGCGCCTGGATTTTCACTTCCGCCACCTTGGCGGTGAAACGGGATTTCAGCCATTACCAGGGGCAAATGGGGCTGCTTGAAGCGGCCACCGGCTACTGGGAAAGCCCGTTCGACTACGAAAAGCAGGCAATCCTGTACGCGCCGCAAGGGCTGCCTGACCCCAACAGCGGCGATTACACCGCGTCCGTCGTGGCTGCCGCCTTGCCGGTGATCCGCGCCAGCGGCGGGCGGGCGTTCATGCTCTGCACCAGCCTGCGCGCCATGCGCGAGGCGCATGGCCTGCTCAGGGCGGCGTTCGACAAGGAGGGGCTGGAATTTCCCCTGCTGCTGCAAGGGGAAGGCTCGCGCAGCGAATTGCTGGAACGTTTCCGCAAGCTCGGCAACGCGGTGCTGGTGGCCAGCCAGAGCTTCTGGGAAGGGGTGGACGTGCGCGGCTCGGCCTTGTCGCTGGTGATCATCGACAAGCTGCCGTTCTCCCCGCCGGACGATCCGGTGCTGGCGGCGCGCATCGAAAAAATCAACCGCGAGGGGCGCAATGCCTTCATGGAATACCAGTTGCCGCATGCGGTCATCACCCTGAAACAGGGGGCGGGGCGCCTGATTCGCGACGAAACCGATCGCGGGGTGCTGATGATCTGCGACCCGCGCATGCTGACCAAATCCTACGGCAAGCGCATCTGGCAAAGCTTGCCGCCGATGAAGCGCACGCGCGAGCTGAAGGAAGTTGAAGCTTTCTTCAGTGAACAGGACTCGCGCAGCGAGACTGCGTCCCCCTCGCCCTCCGGGAGAGAGCAGGGGCAACAGCAATGAAACGGATTTGGGTAAAATGCTGTCTGATTATGCTGCTTGCAGGCGCTGGAAACGCATGGGCGCAACAGCCTGTCGCTGAAGCCAGGGTCTACCTGCAAAACTCGCGCCTGGCGGGCTTCAAGTACTATGATGGACGCAAGCTGTGGCCGCAACTGCGTGTGGGCGATGCCCTCAAGCTGGTGCGCGAGGCGGACAATCCCTACGACGCCAATGCCATCGGCGTGGAATGGCGGGGGCGCAAGCTGGGCCATGTGCCGCGTAGCGACAATGCCTCACTGGCACGCTTCATGGATCACGGCCAGCGCCTGGAAGCGCGCATTAGCGCATTGCCGAAGGAAAAGCGGCGCGGCCGCTGGATAGAATTCGACGTTTACATGGAACATTGATGAAGCTGCTGGCACTCGATACCTCCACCGAAAACTGCTCTGTCGCCCTGTGGCTGGACGGGGAGGTTGTTTCGCGCCAGGAGCTGGCCGGGCAGCGCCATTCGGACCTGATCCTGCCCATGCTGGAAGAACTGCTGGGCGAGGCCGGCATCGCGCTCAATTCCCTGGATGGCATCGCCTTCGGCGAAGGGCCTGGCTCCTTCACCGGCCTGCGCATTGGCTGCGGCGTGGCGCAGGGGCTGGCGCTGGGGGGCGATCTGCCGGTGATCGGAATCTGCACCCTGCTGGCGCTGGCGGCCGCGGCACCCGGCGACAGGGTGCTGGCCTGCCTCGATGCCCGAATCGGCGAGATCTATCATGCAGCCTATGAAAAACGGGACGGAACATGGCATACCGTCAGCGCGCCCAGCCTGTGCTACGCCAAGGATGCCCCGGATCTTCCCGGGGCGGGCTGGGTTGGCGCCGGCAGCGCCTTCGCGGCCTATACAGAGGCGCTGCAGCAACGCTACGCGGGCCAGTTGCTGTCATTCGAAGGCAGTGTCTACCCCCAGGCGCGCGACATGGCCAGGCTGGCCGCCCCTTTGTTCGAGCGGGGCCGGGGGAGGGATGCCGCGCTGGCGGCGCCGCTCTACATCCGCAACAAGGTCGCGCTGAAAACGGCGGAGCGCACATGAACGCGCAGATCAAAAGCTACCAGCGCCCAATGCTCCGGCCCATGCGCCCCGAAGACGTGTCCGCCGTGCTCTCCATCGAGCAGAAGATTTACCAGTTTCCCTGGACGCTCGGCAACTTCACCGATTCCCTCAGCGCCGGTTACAGTTGCTGGACTTATGATTTCTGCGACCACCCCATCGGCTACGCCATCCTGATGATTGCCGCGGGCGAGGCGCATTTGCTCAACCTGGGCATTGCCCACGACTGGCAGAGCCAGGGCCTGGGCCGCAAGTTCTTGCGCCATCTGATCGAGGTGGCGCGGCAGGACAGGGCGGACATGATGTTTCTCGAAGTGCGCCCATCCAACAAGAAGGCCATCGAGCTTTATCTCAGCGAGGGCTTCAACGAAATCGGCCTGCGCCGCAACTACTATCCGGCCGCCAACGGCCGCGAGGATGCCATCGTGATGGGGTCGTCCCTGTAATGCCGCGCCAGGAGGTGCTCCGGGAGCTGAATTTGTGGCCACTGTGGCGGCAGCGCGCGGCTGCCGGCGCACCACTGCCCGCCGCAACCAGTGAAGCGGCAATGCCTCCGGCTCATCTGCCGCCCGGCCGCAGTGAGGCCATCCTTGCCATGGAATGGAGCGAGCTCAAGCAGGCCGTATCCGCCTGCACGGACTGCCGCCTGCACGAAACCCGCACCCAGACGGTTTTTGGCGTCGGCGACGAGCAGGCCGACTGGCTGCTGGTGGGGGAAGGACCGGGCGCGGAAGAGGACAAGCTGGGCGAGCCCTTTGTCGGCCAGGCGGGCAAGCTGCTCGACAACATGCTGGCGGCGATCAGCCTGAAGCGTGGCCAGAATGTCTATATCGCCAATACCGTCAAATGCCGTCCGCCCGGCAACCGCAACCCCGAGCCCGATGAAGTGGTTGCCTGCGAGCCCTACCTGACACGCCAGATCGCGCTGGTCCGGCCAAAATTGATCATCGCGCTCGGCAAGGTGGCGGCGCAACGGCTGCTTGCAACGGACCACTCCATCGCCAGCCTGCGCGGCAAGCTGCACCAGGCGCAGGGTATTCCGCTGATCGTGACTTATCACCCCGCCTATCTGCTGCGCAGCCTGCCGGACAAGGCCAAGGCGTGGGAAGATCTGTGCTTCGCCGTGCGCACCATGCAAGGCTTGCAATCCACCGCCCAGGCCGCATCTTGAATCAGGTCCTTACCCAGGAGATCTTTAATGCGTAAATTTCTGTCGTTTCTGATGATTCTGCTTGCCGCCATTTCGTTGCAGGGTTGCGGCTACAACACCCTGCAATCGACCGACGAACAGATCAAGGCCAGTTGGGCGGAAGTGCTGAACCAGTACCAGCGCCGCGCCGATCTGGTGCCCAACCTGGTGAATGTGGTCAAGGGCTACGCCGCCCACGAGAAGGACGTGCTGACCCAGGTGACCGCCGCGCGGGCCAAGGTGGGGTCGATCCAGGCCACGCCCGAGCTGATCAACGACGAGCAGGCTTTCGCCAAATTCCAGGCCGCGCAGGGCGAAATGAGCAGCGCGCTCTCCAGGCTGCTGGTGGTGGCGGAGAACTACCCGCAACTGAAGGCGGACGGCGTGTTCCGCGATCTCCAGGCGCAACTCGAAGGCACCGAGAACCGCATCACCGTGGCGCGCAACCGCTACATCAAGGCGGTGCAGGATTACAACGTCACGGTGCGCTCCTTCCCCAGCAATCTGACCGCCATGCTGTTCGGCTTCAAGACCAAGCCCAGCTTCACGGTCGAAAACGAGAAGGAAATCTCCCAGGCGCCCAGGGTGGACTTTGGCGCGCCGGCGCCGGCGCAGAAATAAATCGTGCCCGCCAGCAGCATCCTGTGGCGCTTCTTTTTCACTGCCTGGCTGATCCTTGGCGCCGGCCAGGCGCTGGGAGAGGTGGCCGTGCCGCCGCTCAAGGCGCGCGTGACCGACCTGAGCGGCACCCTGACGGCGCAGCAGGCCGGCGAACTCGAATCCCTGCTGCGGGAGTTCGAAATGCGCAAGGGCAGCCAGATCGCCGTGCTCATGCTTCCCACGACCCAGCCTGAAACGATAGAGCAATACGCCTTGCGTGTTGCCGAGCAATGGAAGCTGGGGCGCAAGGGCGTGGATGATGGCGCCCTGGTGCTGGTCGCGAAACAGGACCGCGCGATGCGCATCGAAGTGGGTTATGGCCTGGAGGGCGCGCTTCCCGACGCGGTGACGAAACGCATCATCAGCGAGGTGATCACACCCTATTTCAAGCAGGGCGATTTTTACGGCGGCATCCGTTCCGGAACCGAGCGTATCATCAAGGTGATCGATGGCGAGCCGCTGCCCCCGCAGCCTGTTAAGGCAAGCGCCGGGGGCGGGCTGAGCTTGTTCGAGGACATCCTGCCGCTGGCCATGCTGTTCATTTTTGTGGTGGGCGGCATATTGCGCGCCTTTCTCGGGCGCATCTTCGGCGGCCTGGTGGCTGGTGCCGTATCATTTTTTGGTGCCTGGCTGCTGCTCGGCTCATTCTTGACTGCGCTGGTCATTGCCATCGTCGTTATGCTGATCACCATTTCCGGCAGTGGCCGGGGCGGCACTTATGTCGGGGGCGGGGGCGGGGGCGGGGGCGGTTTCGGCGGCGGAGGGGGCGGCGGGTTTTCGGGTGGTGGCGGCGGTTTTGGCGGCGGAGGGGCTTCGGGAAGATGGTAAGGATACTGCGGCATCTCTTCATGCCACCCTGGCTGGCAAGGCGCTATTTCCCTCGCGCCGCCATGGCTCGAATCGAGCGTGCGATCAGCGAATCCGAGGCGCTTCACAATGGGGAAATCCGCTTTGCCGTCGAAGCCGCGCTGGATCTGCCCGCTCTGCTGCATGGGCAGAATGCACGGCAAAGGGCCATGGAAGTATTTTCTCAGTTGCGGGTCTGGGACACCGAGCACAACAGCGGCGTGCTCATTTATCTCCTGCTTGCAGACCGTGATGTCGAAATCGTCGCCGATAGGGGCATTCACGCAAAAGTGGGCAGTGCGGAGTGGGAGCGCATTTGCCGCCAGATGGAAGCGGCGTTCCGCGCGAGGCGGTTCGAGGAGGGCGTGATGGCGGGAATGAGAGAAATCACAGCCTTGCTTGTGCTGCACTTTCCGGTCAGAAACGAGAACCCAAATGAATTACCGGACCGGCCTGTTGTGCTATGAAGAAGCCGTCACCCGCTTGTAGCGGTGGTTGATCAGCCACATCGAAAGGCTGACAAAGGCGCCGAAGGCAATAGTGATGGTGTTGATATGCATGCCCGACTTGACCATCATCGCGTAGCAGCCAAGCAAAAGCAGGATACTGATATTTTCGTTGAAATTCTGCACCGCGATGGAGTGTCCGGCCCCCATCAGCAAATGGCCGCGGTGTTGCAGCAGGGCGTTCATCGGCACCACGAAGAACCCGCCCAGTGCCCCGATCACGAACAACAGTCCGACCGCAATGCGCCAGTCGTCGACCAGAACCATGGACATCACGGTGAAGCCCATCAATATCCCGGTCGGGAGCACCTTGACGGATTTTTCCAGCGTGATGAATTTCCCCGCCACAACCGCTCCCACGGCGATGCCCACGGCCACCACGGCGGTCAGTTGGGTGGCTTTTTCCAGGTCGAATTTAAGAATCAGGCCAGCCCAGGTCAGCACCACCAGACGCAGCGTTGCACCAGCGCCCCAGAACAGGGTGGTGACGGCAAGCGAAATCTGCCCCTGCGGATCGCGCCAGAGCAGGATGAAGGAATGCCAGAAGTCGTGCAGGACGTAGAAGGGGTTCTTCTTGGGCAATTTATGGTCGATTGCAACACGGGGAATGAACAGGTTGAAGACCGCGGCACTGATATACAGGAAAGTGACGACAATGACCGCAAACTTGGAAACGCTGACGCTGCCTTCCAAATTCCATCCGGCAAGCAATGAAGCGGACAGCGCCGGATTCAGGAGAATCCCGCCAATGATGGCCCCCAGCACGATGGCTGCAACCGTGGCGCCTTCCATCCAGCTATTCGCGAGCACCAGTTTGTTCGGGGGTAGATATTCGGTAAGGATGCCGTATTTTGCCGGGGAATAGGCTGCGGCCCCCAGGCCCACGATGCCGTAGGCGTAAAGGGGCGGCACGCCGAAAAGCATGGCCAGGCAACCTATGAATTTGATGCTGTTGCTGATGAACATGACCCGTCCCTTGGGGATGGCATCGGCAAAGGCGCCAACGAAGGGTGCAAGCAGAATATAGGATACGACGAAGAACTGTTGCAGTAGCGGTGTATGCCAGTCCGGCGCGCTCAGCTCCATCAATAGCGCGATGGCCGCAAAGAGCAGGGCATTATCGGCCAGTGCAGACAGAAATTGCGCCGTGAGGATGATGTAAAAGCCGAGATTCATCTGGAAGGCGGCGGTTGTGTGGTTGTGGCTTGTGCCATGGGTTTCGCTTTATACCATGAAACGCGAAATACTGTCTTGATGCGGGGCGTGTCAGCGGACCTCGCTCAACAACTGATCCAGCATGCGTTCGGCCTGTCCTGCATAGCTGCCGCCAAAGAGGTTGGCATGGTTCAGGACGTGATACAGGTTGTACAGGGTTTTACGTACTTCATAACCGGGATCGAGGGGATAAGCCTCGCGGTAAGCCGCATAGAAGCGCGCAGGAAATCCGCCAAACAGTTCGCTCATGGCGAGGTCGGTTTCGCGGTCGCCATAATACACGGCCGGGTCGAAAACAACCGGCTCGCCTTGCCCGAGCACGCCACAGTTACCGTTCCATAGATCGCCATGCAACAAGGAGGGTGAAGGGGCATAGCCGGGAAAAAACTGATCGATCAGAGGCAGCAAACGCGCTCCTTTTTTCTGCAAGCTGTCATTAATGCCATTCCGGGATGCCAGTTTGAGCTGGAATTCGAGCCGTTCCTCGCGCCAGAAGCTGACCCAGTCATCGTGAAGGGTGTTGCTCTGGGGCGTGGCTCCGATGGTATTGTTGATGCGCCAGCCGAACTGGCTTGCCGTATGGGCATGCATGCAGGCCAGCTGCCGCGCCAGCCGTTCGCAGGCGTGCCCGCTGCAAGCTTCCATGGCGAGAAATTCCAGCACCAGATAGGAAGCATGCGCAGCGCTCCCGTGGCAGATAGGCACAGGAGCCCGCATTGCACCGCTGGCAAGGATTTCCTGCAGGCCCGCCGCTTCCGCCGCAAACATCGCATGTCTTCCAGGCGCGTTGATTTTGACAAGGCAATCCAGTCCTGCTCCGGAAATATGGTAAGCGGAATTAATGCAACCGCCGCCCACCGGGATGTGTGTCGCTGAATTGAAAGGCTGCCCCGTCATTTGCGAGATGTGAGCATCGATTACGGGCCACAATTCAGCTATTCTGGCATGATGTTGCATTAGAATCATTCTCAACTATGAGGTGGTGTGTTAATTTGGCAGGAAAAAGAATATCACCGATGCACTCTAAAGTAATGGACAAGGATTAAACGTGAATAGACTGATTATTATTGTTTTGGCGGTATTTTTCTCCACTGCGGCTGGAGCGGCGCCGGCCATTCCTCAGCCCAAGGTGGTCAAAATCAATGAGCGTATTTTCGCCTTGCTCGGGCCCATGGGCCAGCCGAACGCGCACAACCAGGGCTACATGGTGAACAGCACGCTGATTCTTGGCGAGCAGGGCGTGATCCTGATCGATAGCGGGTCCTCGGATGAAGTCGGGAAACATATCGGCAAGGCGATTGCGAAACTGACTACAAAACCCGTGACCCACATCATCAACACCCATCATCATGGCGATCATGTACTGGGGAACATTGCATTTGGACAAACCGAAATCATCAGCTCTGAAATTTGCCGGGATATGGTCAGGCAGACGGGGGATGAATGGATTGCCCTGATTGAAAATCTGGTAGGGCACAAGCTGCCCAATACCCGGGCAGTGCCGGCTTCAGTCGTCTTTTCAGGAGAGAACGCACGTATCGAAAGCACGATTCAGGGCGTCAAGATGGTGTTCTGGATTCCAAAAGGCTCGCATACCGTCGGCGACATGATGGTCTACCTGCCGGATGACAAGGTGCTGGTGGGTGGAGACATCCTGGTCAACCGCACCATCCCGGTGATGCGCGATGCCATGGTAAAGAACTGGGTGGATACGCTGGAGCAGGTTCAGTCATTTGATGCCACTACCATCGTGCCAGGTCATGGCCCCCTGATGAAACAACAGGATGTGATTAAATTACAGCGCCAGATGGCGGGATTTTATGCGGGAATTGAAGCCGGGTACAAGAAGGGTTTGAGCGATAGCGAAACGCGCAAGACGCTGGATGTGAAGGATTGGAAAAAGCTGGAAGGATTTGATGCCAATATCGGCGGCAACGTCAGCCGTGCCTACCTGGAGATCGAGCAGGCCAGTTTTTGAGCTGATCAGGGAGTTCGGAATCCATTGAAAAACAATTTACCACGGAGCGCACGGAGAACACGGAGTTGAGGCAAAAGCAGGTTACTGGATTGCTTTGCTTTTCTCCGTGTTCTCCGTGGTTAAATGCGGTAGGGATCAATCCATCAGTTTGCGTGCTTCTGCCACCTGGCCGCGGTAGGCGTCGAAAATGTTGCGCAGCGCATCGGCCATGGTGACCTGGGGTTTCCAGCCCAGTTCGCGCATGGTGTTCTCGATTTTCGGCACGCGGTTCTGCACGTCCTGGTAGCCCTTGCCGTAGTATTCAGCTGAGGTCACTTCGAGCATTTTCACTTTCTTGGCGCTATCCTTGTACTCAGGATATTCCATGGAAAGGTCCAGCATCATCTTGGCCAGCTCCTTCACGGAATAGTTGTTGGACGGGTTGCCGATGTTGTAGATCTTGCCGCTGGCCACGCCGTCCTTGTTCTCGATGATCTTCATCAGCGCGTCGATGCCGTCCGAAGCGTAGGTGTAGGAGCGCTTGGCCGTGCCGCCGTCCACCAGCTTGATGTCCTCGCCGCGCACGATGTGGCCGAGGAATTGGGTGATCACGCGCGAGCTGCCTTCCTTGGCGGTGTTGATGTTGTCCAGGCCGGCGCCGATCCAGTTGAAGGGGCGGAACAGGGTGAAGTTGAACTCGGTCTTCATGGCATAGGCGAAGATCACCCGGTCCATCAGCTGCTTGGAGCAGGAATAGATCCAGCGCGGCTTGTTGATGGGCCCCAGGATCAGTTCGGAATTTTCCGGATCGAATTCCTCGTCGCGGCACATGCCGTAGACTTCGGAAGTGGAGGGGAAAATCAGGTGCTTGCCGTACTGGACGCACTGGCGAACGATCGGCAGGTTGGCCTCGAAATCCAGTTCGAACACCTTGAGCGGCTCCTTGACGTAGGTCGCGGGCGTGGCGATGGCCACCAGGGGCAGGATCACGTCGCATTTCTTGACGTGGTACTCGATCCATTCCTTGTTGATGGTGATGTCGCCCTCGAAGAAATTGAAGCGCGGGTTGTCCATCAGGTCGCTCACGCGCTCGCTGTACATGTCCATGCCGTAGACTTCCCAGTCCGTCGTTTCCAGGATGCGCTTGGAGAGGTGGTGGCCGATAAAACCATTGACGCCAAGAATCAGCACTTTTTTCATTATTTACCCTTTCAATTCAATAATCTTCAAACGGCAGCGGCGTTGTGCCAAAGCGTGCCGCAAATTGTTCCGGCGTCAGGGGCTGGCCATCCAGCTCGAACGACAGTACCCGCAATACCCCGCCATCGCCACAGTCGGCATGGCAGCGGCCATGTTCACAATAAAAAGCCGGAACCGGGCTGCGGCTTGCCCGCGCTGGCGCCAACAGGGTGCGCAGCACGCGCATGGGCTTCCCGGCAAGCTGTGTGTAAGCGCCGGGGTAGGGCGGGGCAACGGCGCGCACCAGATTGTGGATGGATTGTGCTGAATCACTCCAGCGGATTTTACCATCCTCCGGCCGCCGCCCGCCGAAATAGCCGCCCTGGGACAAATCCTGCGGCGTCAACCTGGCGCTGCCATCGATCAGCCTGGGGAGGCAGCGGTTCAGCGTGAGCTCGGCGGCACAGGTCACCTTGTGGAACACCTCCAGCGCCGTGTCGTCGGGCTGGATGGGCACCGCCTGCCGGTCCACGATGGCGCCATTGTCCGGCTTCTCGTTCATCACATGCAGGGTCGAGCCGGTTTCCTTTTCGCCCTTGATGATTGCCCAGTTGACCGGCACCCTGCCGCGGTATTTGGGCAGCAGCGAGCCATGCATGTTGTAGGCGCCGCGACTGGGAAGATCAAGGATTTCCTTCTTCAGCATGTTGCGGTAGTAGAAGGAAAACAGGAAATCCGGCTGCAAAGCCTGGATGCGCCCAGCCATCTCTGGCGTATTCGGATCGTCCGGCGTGACCACCGGAATATCATGCAGAGCGGCGAGTTCCGCCACGCTTTCGAACCAGATGGTCTCGCCGGGATTGTCGGCATGCGTCACCACCAGCGGCACCTTGACGCCATGGGCAAGCAGCACCGACAGGCAGCGCACGCCGACGTTGTGGTAGGCGAAAACCACGGCCTGGGTCATTCGGTTTTTTCCAGGATCGCCTGAATCAGGTAGCGCGGGCGGTGGCGCACTTCCTGGTAGATCCGGCCCACGTATTCGCCCAGCAGGCCGATGCCGAACAGGGCGATGCCAATGAGAAAGAAGATCAGGGCAAACAGGGTAAACAGTCCTTCCGCCTCGGGGCCGACCCACAGGCGGCGAATTACCAGGAAAATGAAGAACAGCGCGGAGAAAAGCGAAACCAGGATGCCCACCATGGAAAACATTTGCAGCGGCACCAGCGAGAACCCGGTCATGAGGTCGAAATTGAGGCGTATCAGGCTGTATATGGAATACTTCGATTCCCCGGCGGTGCGCTCCTCGTGGCCGACCGTGATCTCGGTCGGGTTACGCGCAAAGCTGTAAGCCAGGGCGGGGATGAAGGTATTGACTTCATGGCACTGGTTGATGGTGTCGATGATGTCGCGGCTGTAGGCGCGCAGCATGCAGCCCTGGTCGGTCATCTTGATGTGGGTGATGCGTTCGCGCAACCGGTTCATGGCGCGGGAGGCGGCATGGCGCCACCAGGAGTCGCTGCGCTGGCGGCGAATCGAGCCGACGTAGTCGTAGCCCTCGTCCATCTTGGTCAGCAGGTTGCCGATATCTTCCGGCGGGTTCTGCAGGTCGGCATCGAGGGTGACGATTTTCCTGCCGCGGCAGTGCTCGAAACCAGCCATGATGGCCTTGTGCTGGCCGAAATTGCCGTTGAACAGGATGACACGGGTGACATCCGGGCGCAGCCTGAACTGCTCCCCTAAAATGGCAGCGGAGCGGTCGCGGCTGCCGTCGTTGATAAAAACGATTTCGTAGCTGGTTTCCAGCTTGTCCAGCGCCGGATAAAGCCGGTCGAACAGGGCTTGCAGGCCTTCTTCCTCGTTGTAGACGGGAATGATGATGGAAACGTCAGGCGAGCTCATTTTTTGGCGCTTTCGATGATTTCCTTGACTGCGGAACAGACCCGCTCCACATCCCGCAAGGACATATCCGGAAACAGGGGCAGGGTGACGGTTTCGCGGCCCACTTTTTCGGCATGGGGAAAGTCGCCTTCCCTGAAACCCAGGCCACGATACAGGGTAAACAGGTGGATGGCGGGATAATGCACACCCACGCCGATTTCGCGCTGGCGCATGCGGTCGATGAATTCGCCACGACTGATGCTGATTTGATCCAGCGGCAGCAGGATCTGGAACATGTGCCAGTTGCTGCCGGTAAAATTCTCGGGCGGCAACTGGCAGCCCAGGGAGCGGTCGAACCAGGTGAAATAGTGCCGAGCCAGTTCGCGCCGCTTTTCCGTAAACGCGTCGATGTGCGGCAACTGCCCCAAGCCGATGCGCGCGGCGATGTCGGTCAGGTTGGATTTTCCACCCGCCACATCCACGTCCATGGTGCCGTCCGGAGCGCGCACCACGCCCTGCAGGCGCAGTTTTTCGGCCTGCGGGATTTGAGATTCATCGTTCAGCACCAGGCAGCCGCCCTCGCTGGTGGTCATGTTCTTGTTGGCGTGGAAGCTGAAGGAAACCAGGTCGCCGAAAGAACCGATGCGCTTGCCATGCCAGCTCGCCCCCACGGATTGGGCGGCATCCTCGATCACGCGCAGCTTATGCCTGGAGGCGATGGCATAGAGGCGGTCGCGATCCACCGGCAGGCCGGCGAGGTCCACCGGGATGATGGCGCGGGTGGCGGGCGTGATGACGGCTTCGATCAGATCGAGGTCGATATTGCGCGTCGCCGGGTCGATGTCGACAAACACCGGCTTGGCGCCGACATGCAGAATGACGTTGGCGGTGGCGACCCATGACATGGGCGTGGTGATGACCTCGTCGCCAGGCCCGATGCCGCACAGCTGCAAGGCCACTTCAAGCGTGGCGGTGCCGGAATTGAAGGCGCGCACTGGCCGGCCGCCGAAATATGCCGACAGCGCGGCCTCGAATTCCTTGACCTTGGGGCCGCTGGTGATCCAGCCGGAACGCAGCACCTCGACCACGCCCTGGATGGTTTCCTCGTCGATGCTGGGACGGGTAAAAGGCAGAAAACTCAAGTCAACTTCTCGCCACGACGTAAACGCCCACGATGATAATGCCGATCCCCGCCAGGCGCGTGAGGGAAACCGCCTCGCCGAACAGCCACCAGGCAGCCAGCGCGTTGACCACATAGCCGATGGAAAGCATGGGATAGGCGATGCTGACTTCCACACGGGACAGGGCCATGATCCACACCACCACGCTGATCACGTAGAAACTCAGGCCGGCAAAAATATGCGGCTCAGTGGCGAGTTGCCAGCCTATTGGCAGGATGTTGTCGCGGCTGAATTCGAAGTGGCCGACGGCGTTGGTGCCGGCCTTGAGCAGCAACTGCGCGGCGGCATTGAGCAAAACGCCGGTCAGGATCAGGGAAAAGCTCAGCAGATTCAAGGAGTTCTCACTACCACGCGGCGCGTATCGCGGGCGATTTCCTGCATGGGAAGGCCCTGATTATGCAGCAAATCAAAGGTGTCCGGCGTCATGATTGCCAAGGCATAGCTTCCACTGCTCCACTTCTGCTTGAATGTAGGCATGTCGGGAATCCATTTTTCCGGCTCCTGTTGCAAGCCGAACCCCAGCTCATCTTTGTAGGCCACCAGCGTGAAGGTGCGTTTCAGGTAAAAGGGCAGAGTCTGGTCGTACATGTTGACGCTGTAAAACGGGATGCCCGGCTTGAGGTGGGGCTGGATCTGTTCAGCCAGGTGATTGGAAGAGTTTGAAGGTGCCAGGCTTTCATGGCCAGACAGGACCAGCTGGAATGCGATCAGGGCAGTGAATGCGAAAAGAATCAGGGCACGGCGAATCTGCTGGCGCCAGGTCAAGAAAAGTGCCAGTGCGGTACCAAGCAGCCAGGCTCCAGCAGCTGCAACCACCCACAGGCGGTATTTTTCATAAAGGGGGAGGGGGACTGTATCGCTGGCGAACAGCACGGTGAAGGGTGAAAAAATCAGGCCCAAGGCTGCCAGAACGACAATCGGAAGCATGCGCCAGAAAATCTGCCGTGCATCCAGTTTCAGCAGCAGATCGCCGATCAGCAGCGCCAGCGCCGGAAAAATCGGCAGGATGTAGGAAGGCAGCTTCGAACTGGAGATGGTGAAAAAGAAATAGATGAACACCACCCAGATCAACAAGAAACGCCGGGGTTGGAAACCCTGCTGATCTTCCCTTTTCCAAGCCTTGAACAGGGATTCGAACATCATCACCAGCCAGGGCAGAATCCCCAGCAGCAGAATCGGCACAAAGTAGTGCCAGGGGTGAAAACGGCCATGGGTTTTGGTTAGGAATCGCTGGAAATGTTCATGAATAAAAAAGAAGTGGAAAAATTCGGGATTGGTGAGCGAGACGGCGACGAACCAGGGGGCCGTGATCAGCAGGAACAAGCCCAAGCCGGTGAGCAGATGCAGGCGTTTCCACAAGCCCCAGTCGCGCTGGATCAGGGTGTACAGCACCAGTACAGCGCCCGGCAGCACCATGCCGATCAGTCCCTTGCTCAGCACCGAGCAGGCCAGCGCTGCCCAGGTGACATGCATCCACACCCGGTTTTCCTTCGGCGTGGCGCCGGAATGCTGCGCCAGCAGGAAGCCGAACAGCCCCAGGGTCATGAAGAAAGTGACTCCCATGTCCAGGGTGTTGATATGCCCGATGCCGATATACAAGAAGCTGCTGCCCAGCACCAGTGCAGCATTCAGCCCGGCTTCAGAGCCGAAAAGGCGGCGCCCGGCAAAGAAAGCAAGCAGCACACCGGCAAAACCGGTCAGCCCGCTCCACAGCCGTGCCGTCCACTCGTGCTCGCCAAACAGGCTATAGGCGGTCGCCGTGGCCCAATATTGCAGGGCAGGCTTTTCAAAATACTTGATGTCGTTGAGGCGCGGCGTGGTCCAGTCGCCGGTGGCGACCATTTCGCGCGGAATCTCGGCGTAGCGGCCTTCATCCGGTTTGACCAGGTGGCGATAATCCAGATTACTGAACCAGATCAGGGCAAAAGTCAGCAGCAGCAACCATAGATTGCGTTGCGATATGGGTTTGGACGGGAATGGATTGGAGGGCATCAAAATGGCGGCGAGTATAGCAGAGAATCAGTATGCCTTCAGCAAAACCAGCATCGCGCCGCCACCACCATCCGTCGCTCTGGCCTGACAGAAGGCCAGAGTCTCATCGCGCTGCATCAGCCAGTGGGCGACCTTGTGCTTCAGCACCGGCTCTCGGTTTTTGGAGCGCAGACCCTTGCCGTGAATGATGCGTATGCAGCGCAGGCCTTTTTTCTGGCAGTGCTGCAGAAACTGGACCAGCTCAAGCTTGGCTTCCGCCACGGTGAGGCCGTGCAGGTCCAAATCGCCCTGGGTCACCCAGTGGCCACGGCGCAGCTTGCGTAATACCTGGTTTTGCAGGCCGGGGCGAAGAAAAGCCAGTTCCTCGCCACTTTCAAGGCTGTCGGCCCAGTAGACGTGATCGCTGAGGGAATCGAGCAGAACCTCGCGCTGGTCGCGCAGGCTCTGCAGGGGAATGGGTCTGGGCTTGGGCAGCGGATGAAGGAATCTGGACCCGTGCCGCAGCGGCCTGGCATCGCCGACCGCTGTGCGGAACAGCATCAGATCATCTTCATCCACCACTCAACAAGCCGACTTACTTGTGCAGGCTGTCGAGGTAACGCTCGGCATCCAGCGCGGCCTGGCAGCCCGTGCCGGCGCTGGTGATGGCCTGGCGGTAGATGTGGTCCTGCACGTCGCCGGCAGCGTAAACGCCGGGGATGCTGGTCTGGGTGGCAAAACCGTTGCGGCCGCCCTGGGTCACGATGTAGCCGCCTTCTAGTTCCAGCTGGCCTTCGAACAGGTCGGTGTTGGGCTTGTGGCCGATGGCGATGAAGATGCCTTGCAGGGTAATGTCCTTGGTGGAGCCGTCCTTGACATTCTTGAGGCGCATGCCGGTGACGCCGGACTTGTCGCCCAGCACTTCGTCCAGTTCGCAGAAGGCTTCAAGCGTGATGTTGCCGTTCTTGACGCGGTCCATCAGCTTGTCCACCATGATTTTCTCCGCCTTGAAGGTGTCGCGGCGGTGCACCAGGGTGACGTGCTTGGCGATGTTGGACAGATACAGGGCTTCTTCAAGGGCAGAGTTGCCGCCCCCGACCACGGCCACGTCCTGGCCCTTGTAGAAGAAGCCGTCGCAGGTGGCGCAGCCGGAAACGCCGCGCCCCATGAAGGCCTGTTCCGAAGGCAGGCCGAGGTATTTTGCGGATGCGCCGGTGGCAATGATCAGGGCGTCGCAGGTATAGGTGCCGGAATCGCCGATCAGGGTGAAAGGTTTCTCGGTCAGCTTGGCGGTGTGGATCTGGTCGAAGATGATTTCAGTGTTGAAACGTTCAGCGTGTTTCTGGAAGCGCTCCATGAGGGCTGGTCCCATGACGCCATCAACATCCGCGGGCCAGTTGTCCACTTCAGTGGTGGTGGTCAGTTGCCCGCCCTGCTGCATCCCGGTGATCAGAACCGGCTTCAGGTTTGCGCGCGCGGCGTAAACAGCTGCGGTATAGCCGGCGGGGCCGGAACCAAGAATAAGTAATTGGCAGTGTTTGACGGACATTATGTGTGTACTCCAGTTAATGGTGAGCTTTGGGGTTATTGTTTTAACATGATTGGAATCGGACAAGATTTTATCAAGAATGTTGCATGCCGTAACCTCGTGAATTTTGCCCGGATTGCCTTCACAGTCCTTCTGCTATAATTGCGAAACCTGTTTACCCAATTCATATGGCATCAGCAAATAATATTTCTTCCAGAAAACAAGCAACAGCCCACCCCTTTCCGCCCAGAATAGCCAGTCTGTTGCGTGAATCATGGTGGCTGGTGCTGGTTGTCGTTGCGCTTTACTTCATCATGATCCTGGGCACCTATGATCGCGGCGACCCTGGCTGGTCCCATAGCGTCACCGTGAGCACTATACACAATGCGGGTGGTGAGCTGGGGGCCTGGCTGGCGGATCTGTTCCTATACTTGTTTGGATTATCCGCATACTGGTGGGCTGCTTTCTTCCTGTTTGCCATTGCCTGGGGCTATCGCCGTATTGACACGGTGAACGTGGGTGATCGCCGCTCCCTCTTTGTGGCATTTATCGGCTTCATCATTTTGCTGGTCGCCAGCAGCGGAGTGGAAGCACTCCGCCTGTACAGCCTGAAAGTGGCCCTGCCTCTGGCGCCGGGCGGAATGCTGGGCGCGACGGTCAGCGATTTCCTGTGGAAATCTTTAGGCTTTACGGGCGCAACCCTGCTCATGCTGCTCACCATGGCCATAGGCCTGAGCTTTTTCATCGGCCTGTCCTGGCTGGAACTGATTGAACGCATTGGCGGCTGGATTGAGGACGCTTACAGTTTTGTTGTCCACCTGCGCGAGGCAAGGCAGGACCGTCTGGCCGGAAAGGAAGCCGAAGCCGAACGTGAACAGATCGTCACGGTGGGAAAAAAACGCATGGAAGAGCAGGAACCCATTCGTATCCAGCCGCCAGCCTTCGATATTCCGAAGTCGGAACGTAGCGAAAGAGAAAAACAGGCGCCGCTGTTTGAAAACATGCCGGACTCGCCCCTGCCGCCCCTGCATCTGCTCGACGGGGCCGAAGCCAATATCGAATTCATCAGCCCGGAAACCCTGGAATACACTTCGCGCCTGATCGAACGCAAGCTTGCCGACTTCGGAGTGGAAGTCAAGGTGGTCGCAGCCTATCCCGGTCCGGTGATCACGCGCTACGAAATCGAGCCGGCCGTGGGCGTGAAGGGCAGCCAGATCATGAACCTGATCAAGGATCTGGCGCGCGCCCTGTCCGTGGTCAGCATCCGCGTGGTGGAAACCATCCCCGGCAAGCATTACATGGGCCTGGAACTGCCCAACCCGAAACGCCAGATCGTGCGCCTGTCTGAGATTTTAAGCTCCAAGGCCTATGCCGGGATGAATTCGCCCCTCACTATTGCCATGGGCAAAGACATCGGCGGCCAGCCGGTGGTGGCGGATCTTGCCAAGATGCCGCACGCCCTGGTGGCGGGCACCACCGGCTCTGGAAAGTCGGTGGCGGTCAATGCCATGATCCTGTCCCTGCTCTACAAGGCCGAGCCGTCCCAGGTGCGCCTCATCATGGTCGACCCGAAGATGCTTGAGCTCTCGATCTACGAGGGCATCCCGCACTTGCTGGCGCCGGTGGTCACGGACATGAAGCATGCCGCCAATGCGCTGAACTGGTGCGTGGCGGAGATGGAGCGGCGCTACAAGCTGATGTCCAGCCTGGGCGTGCGCAACCTGGCCGGCGCCAACCAGAAGATACGCGACGCCAAAAAGGCCGGATCGCCGTTGACCAACCCCTTCACCCTGACCCCGGACAGCCCGGAACCGATCGAGGAAATGCCCTTCATCGTGGTGTTCATCGATGAACTGGCGGACCTCATGATGGTCGCCGGCAAGAAGGTGGAAGAACTGATCGCGCGTCTGGCGCAAAAAGCCCGCGCTTCCGGAATTCACCTGGTGCTCGCCACCCAGCGCCCCTCGGTGGACGTGATTACCGGCCTGATCAAGGCCAATATCCCGACCCGTATCGCCTTCCAGGTTTCGAGCAAGATCGACTCGCGCACCATCCTAGACCAGATGGGCGCCGAAGCGCTGCTGGGGCAAGGCGACATGCTTTATCTGCCACCTGGAACAGGCTACCCGCAACGCGTGCATGGCGCCTATGTCGCCGACAACGAAGTGCACAAGGTCGTGGATTACCTCAAATCCCTGGGCGAGCCTCAATACGTCGAAGGCATCCTGGAAGGCGGCAGTTCCGATCTGGAGAATGAAGACGGGGAGGGCGGTGGCGACTCCGAGTCCGATCCCATGTATGACGAGGCTGTCGCCATCGTGCTGAAATCCCGCCGCGCCTCGATTTCGTCCGTGCAAAGACAGCTGCGCATCGGCTACAACCGGGCGGCGAGATTGATCGAGCAAATGGAGAAGGCCGGCCTGGTATCTTCTATGCAAAGCAACGGCAACCGCGAAGTGTTGGTGCCCGAGCGTGAGTAAAATCGTAATCATCGATCAGGCCCTGCTGCAGCAAGTGGCAGAGTCGGGAGCAGCTTCACCGAGGCGCAGGAAAAACTACAATTTTCATGCCGCTGACACGGATGCCTGTCACCGCCTGCTCAACGCGATTGAACCGGATTCCTACATCCCGCCGCACTGCCATCTTGATGCCGGCAAGGACGAAACCATCCTCATTCTGCGCGGCCGCATCGGCATGGTGCTGTTCAGTCCCGAAGGGGATATCACCAGCACCTGTGTGCTAGAGGAATGCGGCGACCGGATCGGCATCAACATCCCGCATGGTCAGTTTCATAGCCTGGTGGCGCTGGAGCCGGGCAGCGTTTTCTTCGAGTCCAAAGCGGGGCCTTACCAGCCCCTGACGGCGCAAGAAAAAACCTCATGGGCTCCGGCCGAGAGCGATCCGGAAGCAAGTTCCTACCTGAACAAACTTAAAGAATTGTTTGCATCCATATGAAATTCATTGCTTTATTGCTATTTGTCCCAAGCGTGGCGCTTGCTTCGGGAGTGGACAGCCTTAAAAACTTCCTCCAGAACAGCCGCACCGTGAAAGTGCAGTTTACCCAGACCGTGCTGGACCGGAATGGCAAGCAGGTGCAGAACGCCAGCGGCGTGATGCAATTTTCCCGGCCAGGCAAATTCCGCTGGGAATACAACAAGCCCTATCCGCAATTGATCGTGGGCGATGGCGCCAAGGTGTGGATGTATGACGCCGACCTGAATCAGGTCACGGTTAGAAAGCTCGATCAGGCGCTGGGCAATACCCCTGCGGCATTGCTGGCGGGCAACAACGCCATCGAACAGAACTTTACGCTGGCCGACGACGGAAAGAACAATGGACTCGAGTGGGTGGAGGCCGCGCCTAAGGGCAAGGAAGGCAGTTTTGAGCGCATTCGACTCGCTTTCAGGGCATCGACGCTGGCAGTGATGGAACTGCGCGACCATTTCGGCCAAACCACGGTCATTCGCTTTACCGGGCTGGAACTCAACCCCAGTCTTTCTCCCCAGTTATTTACCTTTGTGCCTCCGGTGGGTGCGGATGTCGTCGGTGAGTGACCTGTTTGCACGGACGCCGCAACAGCCTCTTGCAGAGCAACTGCGGCCCCATTCGCTGAACCAGGTCGTGGGGCAATCCCATCTGCTCGGCCCGGGCAAGCCTTTGCGCCTCGCATTCGAATCCCGCAAGCTGCATTCCATGATCCTGTGGGGCCCGCCAGGTGTCGGGAAAACCACCCTGGCACGGCTCATGGCCGAGTCATTCGACGCCGAATTCATCGCGCTGTCGGCCGTGTTTTCCGGCGTCAAGGAAATCCGCGAAGCCATCCAGAAGGCCGAACTGGCGCTGCAGCAATATGGCCGTCACACCATTCTGTTCGTGGACGAGGTGCATCGCTTCAACAAGGCCCAGCAGGACGCTTTTCTGCCCTTCGTGGAGCAGGGGCTGGTGACCTTCATCGGCGCCACGACCGAAAACCCCTCATTCGAAGTCAACAGCGCACTGCTGAGCCGGGCCCAGGTGTACGTGCTGCAACCGCTTTCCGATGACGAACTGGGCACCTTGTTCGACCGGGCCTGCCGGGAGGCGCTCCAGGGCATGGTATTCAATCCCGGCGCCAGGGCGCTCTTGATCGGCTATGCCGACGGCGATGCGCGCCGCCTGCTGAACCTCATGGAGCAGATCAACAATGCCGCAATAAACAAAAATATTCAAAATATTGTCGAAGATTTCATACAAAACACATTAAGCCAAAGCGCGCGCCGTTTCGACAAGGGCGGCGACCAGTTCTACGACCAGATTTCCGCACTGCACAAGTCCGTGCGCGGTTCCAGCCCGGACGCGGCGCTTTACTGGCTGTGCCGCATGCTGGATGGCGGGGCGGACCCGCTCTACATGGGGCGGCGCATCGTGCGCATGGCCAGCGAGGATATCGGCCTGGCCGATCCGCGCGCGCTACGCATGGCCCTGGACGCGTGCGAAGTCTATGAGCGCCTGGGCAGCCCGGAAGGGGAGTTGGCATTGGCCCAGGCGGTGCTCTACCTGGCTGCCGCGCCGAAAAGCAACGCCGCCTACCTGGCGTATAATGAGGCCCGTGCTTTCATACGCAACGACAAATCGCGGAGTGTGCCGGAACACTTGCGCAATGCACCCACCAAGCTGATGAAGGAACTCGGCTTTGGGCGCGAGTACCGCTACGCCCATGACGAGCCGGAAGGATACGCGGCAGGTGAACACTATTTCCCGGATGAGATGCAACCGGTGAATTTCTATCGCCCCACGCCGCGCGGCATGGAGGGCAAAATTAGCGAGAAGTTGGCGCATTTGCGCGAGTTGGATGCGAAGACGCGCAAATCAAAATGAATTTTTAAGGGATAAGTAAATGCTGGATATTCAATTGCTGCGCTCGGATCTGGAAAACGTCGCCAAACGGCTGAGTTCTCGTGGTTTCGAGTTCGATGTGACTCACTTCCAGGAACTGGAACAGGACCGCAAGCTGACGCAAACGCATACCCAGGAACTGCAGGCCAAGCGCAATGCCAGTTCCAAGCAGATCGGCCAAGCCAAGGCCAAGGGTGAGGATATTTCCGCCATCATGGCCGAAGTGGCGAATCTGGGCGACGAACTGAAGGCGGCCGAGGAAAAGCTGGGATTTATCCAGATCAGGATGCAGGAACTGCTTTCCGGCATCCCCAACCTGCCCCATGAAAGCGTGCCGGCAGGCAAGTCCGAGGCAGACAACGTGGAAGTGCGCCGGGTCGGCACCCCGCGCAGCTTCGATTTCGAGGTGAAGGATCACGTCGATGTGGGCGAGGGCTTGAAACAACTGGACTTCGCTACGGCCGGCAAAATCAGCGGCGCCCGCTTTACCCTGCTAAAAGGCCAGATGGCGCGCATGCACCGTGCGCTGGCGCAGTTCATGCTCGATATTCACACCCAGGAGCATGGCTACACCGAAGTTTATGTGCCTTACCTGGTCAATGCCGATTCCATGCGCGGCACCGGGCAATTGCCGAAATTCGAGGCCGACTTGTTTTCTGTGCAGAAGAACGAAAACGAAAAACTGTACCTGATCCCCACAGCAGAAGTCCCGGTGACCAATATCGTGCGGGACGAAATCCTCGCTGCCGAAGATCTGCCGCTCAAATTCGTCTCCCATACCCCGTGCTTCCGCTCGGAAGCCGGCTCCTACGGCCGCGATACGCGCGGCATGATCCGCCAGCACCAGTTCGACAAGGTGGAGATGGTGCAGATCGTGCGCCCGGAAGATTCCTACCAGGCCCTGGAAGAGTTGACCGGCCATGCAGAAACGATCCTCAAGAAACTCGATCTTCCTTACCGGGTGATGGCGCTGTGCAGCGGCGACATGGGCTTTTCCGCTGCCAAAACCTACGACCTGGAAGTCTGGCTGCCGGCGCAGAACACCTACCGCGAAATCTCCTCCTGCAGCAACTTCGAAGCTTTCCAGGCGCGCCGAATGCAGGCGCGCTTTCGTGGCGACAAGGGCAAGCCGGAGCTGTTGCACACCCTGAATGGTTCAGGCCTGGCGGTAGGGCGCACCCTGGTGGCGATCCTGGAAAACTATCAGCGCGCCGATGGTGCTGTGGATATCCCGAGTGTGCTGCAGCCCTACATGATGGGACAAAAAGTCATCGGCCTGGCGCGCTGATGTTTCGGTGCAGGCTAACATTTGCTCGGCCGATGTTAAGCGCGCAGCGCGGCCGAAGCCAAAACCATCAGAATGCCGACTGGCAGCGTCAGCGTGCCTCTTGCCCTGCGGCCTTATCTGGGCGAAGCGCGGAAGCTGGCGCCTTAAGACCCAGGCTGGATTTGGCCGAGCTTGCCTTGTTCAGGCCATAGCGTTGTTCTGAATCTGAAGTGGCACTTCCCGTTTCTGTTTTGGGCTGCGTAGAGGAAAATAGCCGCTGGTAGGGTTTCTCAAACCGGCTCATGATGTCGTAGTAGGTCCGAATATTCTCTACGAATATCACCGTTTCACCGCCACGCGCATAACCGTGCTTGGCTTCGACGTGGTACTCGGACTTTGCCAGCAGCGGCAGGGTGGCCTTGAGGTCGGTCCATGAGTCCGGATTAAGCTTCATTTTCTTCGCCAGGATGCGTGCATCTTCGAAGTGCCCATAGCCAATGTTGTAGGCTGCCAGCGCCATCCATGTCCGGTCCGGCTCCGGAATCCGCTCGGGCACAGTATCCTTGAGATAATTCACATATCGCGCTCCGGCCAGAATGCTCTGCTTCGGATCCAGGCGATCGGTGACGCCCAGGCGATCCGCGGTATCGCCGGTCAACATCATCAGGCCGCGCACCCCGGTGGGGGAGGTGGCAAGTGGATCCCAATGCGATTCCTGATAACCGATGGCGGCAATTAGCCGCCAATCCAGTTCAGTCAACTCCTGCGCGCGATGAAAAAAAGGGCGGAATTTAGGCAGCACGCCATTCCTGGCGATCATGAACCCTTCCACGTCAATCCGCGCAAGCCGGTTTACATGCCCATAATAGCGGTCTAGAAGGCGCTTCAAGGTGCCGTCCTTTCTTATCCGCGCAAAGAAATCATTGGATTTTTCAAGCAGGAAATTATCCACATCTTTCGGGAAAGCCCAGGCCAGAGGCTGCGCTTCGCTCAGGTCAAACGCTGTCTCAAGAATAGGCAAGTAATTCTTGGATACATCGACGACATTCGAATCCGCAACCACTGCATCCAACTGGCCCATGGCAAGCACCTCCAGCAATTCCTCGCTTTCCATCGAAGTGTTTTCCTTCCAGGCGAGCTCAGGGTATTTATTTCTTGCTTCCCTGAGCTTTTCGGCATAGCTGGAGCCGGCCACGACCTCGATACGTTGCCCGATCAAGTCTTTCAGGCTGGCAGGTTTGTAGCCGGAGGTGTTATACACAACCTGTTGTTTGATAGTCTGGTAGGGGCTGGAAAACTTGAATTTCTTCAGACGCTCGGGCGTGATACTAAGGCCGGCCGCGGCAAGATGGGCCTGATGATTTTGCAGCGCGGGCAGAATTTCGTTGAACTGGTTTGCCACGACAAATCGGACCTTGACACCCAGATCCTTGGCAAAAAGTTCGGCCAGATCATGTTCGATTCCGGCCAGATGACCTTCGGCATCTTCATAATAAGTGGTTGGGCTATTGCGAGTAAGAACGACCAGTTCTCCTGTTTGTTGCACAGGCAGCACAGGTTTTGGCGGGACTGTAAAATCACATCCGCCCAGTCCTGTCAGCAGTAAAACCACCAAGATCCATTTTCTCATCGGCGAAAGTGTGGACAACTTTTCTGACTTTGTCCATCAGCCCGCTTTGAGAAGCAGGGTAACCGATGTAGAATGGCGCCCACCGGAGAGGTGGCAGAGTGGTCGAATGTACCTGACTCGAAATCAGGCGTGGGCGCAAGTTCACCGAGGGTTCGAATCCCTCCCTCTCCGCCAGCTAATAAAAAACCGGCTCAAGCCGGTTTTTTATTTCTCGTCCTGTTGCCATGAACGTAGGCATCATCGTATGGTTTCTGGCTGTGCATATTCGGTTCTTTCTGTGCTGTTAATCATTCCTGCGGCGTCTTCCCAACCCGCATACGCAGATTGAGGTCGTGCTTGCGGAAGGCTTCCCTGATATCAGTGCGCAGTTGTTCGTCCGACCATGGCTTGAAAATGAATTTATATACCGCGCCCTCGTTGATGGCGGCGGCGATCACCTGCTGGTCGGCATGGGCGGTCAGCATGATGCGTACGGTGTCGGGGTATAGTTTCCTGACCTTGCGTAACAGTTCGATACCATTCATTTCCGGCATGCGCTGATCCGAAATAATGACGCCAACGGCGTGTGTTGTCAGCAAATCAAGAGCAACGCGGGGTCGGTTGGCGCGCAGGATGCGGTAACCTTCCGCATGCACAACGCGGGCGATGGCATTGAGTATGCCTTCCTCGTCATCTACCAGCAGCAGAATTCGCTCTTCCTGAACGAATTCATGCCTGCTTTTCAGCTTCACCCCCTCCTTCAGCAACTTGCTCATTTCCTGTTCTGGCACGGGTCTGCTGAAATGAAAACCCTGTATCTCATCGCACTGCAACGTACGCAGAAACTCCTGCTGCTCGGCGGTTTCCACCCCTTCGGCTATGGTTTTCAGGTTCAAACTGTGGGACAGGGAAATGATGGCCTGGGATACGGCTGCATCTTCGGGATTGCTGGTGATTTCGCGCACGAAGGACTGGTCGATCTTGATACGGTCGATCGGGAAGCGTTTGAGGTAGCTGAGCGAGGAATATCCGGTGCCGAAATCATCAATGGAAAACTGTACGCCCAGTGCGCGCAATTTATGCAGGATGGTGATGGTGCTCTCCGCGTCCTGCATGATCATTCTTTCCGTCAGTTCCAGTTCCAGACAATCCGGAGGCAATCCGGTGTCGCGCAGGACGGCAGCGACGACTTCGTCCAGGTTGTTCTGGTTGAACTGGCGCGAGGACAGATTCACACCCACGCGAATTTTTGGCATACCCTCGTCCATCCAAGCCTTGAGGCGGGTGCAGGCGGTGCGCAGCACCCATTCGCCAATGGGGACGATTAGACCGGTTTCCTCTGCCAGGGGAATAAAAGAATTGGGTGAAATCAGTCCGATTTCCGGATGCTGCCAGCGCAATAGCGCTTCCATGCCGATGATGCGGCCGTTGTAAAGATCGACCTGGGGCTGGTAATGCACCACCAGTTCATTGCGTTGCAGGGCATGACGCAGGTCGTTTTCCATCGTCAGGCGTTCCATGGCGCGAGTGGTGAGTTCCTCGGTGTAATACTGGTAGTTGTTGCGCCCCTGTTCCTTGGCGCGGTAAAGCGCGCTGTCCGCATTTTTGAAAAGAGTGGCGACATCGCCACCGTCGGCAGGATAAATGCTGATGCCGACACTGCACGTGACGAAAACCTCATGCCCCTGCAGCATGAAGCTCTCAGCCAGCGCGACGATGATTTTCTGGGCAACACTGCTGGCAAACCGCGAGTCTTCCATATCTTCCAGCAGGATGGTGAATTCGTCTCCACCCAGGCGGGAAACCGTATCCTCCTCGCGCATGCAGTGGATGAGCCGCTGCGCCACTTCCTGCAGCAACAGGTCGCCGATAGGGTGGCCAAGGGTATCGTTGATATTCTTGAAGTGGTCCAGATCGAGAAACAGGACAGCCAGGAGGCTGTGGCCGCGGTGGGCGCGCGCCAGCGCATGCTCCATGCGCGCATTCAGCAGCAGGCGGTTGGGGAGGCTGGTGAGGGGGTCGTGGTGGGCAAGATGGTCGAGCCTGGACTCTGACTCCTTCATGGCGCTGATGTCGGAAAACACGCCCACGTAATTAGTAATCCGGTCGCGTTCGTCCTTGACCACACTGATGTTTAGCCATTCCGGAAAGATGTCGCCATTCTTGCGCCGGTTCCAGATTTCGCCCTGCCAGTGGCCATTCTCGCGGATGGTGCTCCACATCGAGGCATAGAATTGTTCGTCGTGCCGCCCAGATTTCAGAGAGGCTCCGGTCAATCCGATAATTTCTTCCTCGATATAACCGGTAATTTCGGTAAAGGCCCGGTTGATGGCGATGATGCGGCCATCGGCGTCGGTGATCATCACGCCCTCCGTGGTGTTTTCGAATACTGCCGCTGCCTGGCGCAGTTTTTCCTCTGCCTGCTTGCGTTTCGTGATGTCCTGCAATGTCCCGCTCAGGCGAATCACCTTGCCGCTGATGTCCCGCGTAGCCTCGGCACGGCCATGCACTGCTCGCTCCTGTCCATTCGGCAGCAGAATGCGAAAATCGGTGGAAAATTCGCTGCCTCGGCCTGTGGCCAACGCGAGAGCCCGCTCCACCTTGTCGCGGTCATCGGGTCGCACCATGCCCAGTACGTCCTCACGCCTCAGTTTGGAGGATTGGGGGGGCATTTCCAGAATGCGCCAGGTTTCGTCAGAAAGCAGGAAAGCATCGCTGGCAATATCCCATGCCCAGCCACCGAGATGGGCGATACGCTGCGTTTCCGCCAGCCGGGCCTGATTCTCGAACAGGGCGTCGCGCGTCCGCAGGTGCTCGATTATCCCGGCCAGGGTATTGGCCACGCTGCCGAGAAACTCAACTTCGCGGTCATCACGGGCGTGTCCATGCTTCAGATACAGCACCATAACCCCGAGCACACCGCTCCTTGAGAGAATGGGCACATTGTAGTGCCCGTGCGGCGCCATGCCGGGATAACTGATCTCGTGCCGTGGGTCTAGGCAGGCCGCATACTCGATTTCCCGGCTGGCTGCAGCGCGCCCGCACAGGCAATGGCCGAAGGGTACGCGCGCGCACATATTGAGCAGGGCAGGGTTAAGCCCACGTTGGAACTTGAGTGTCAGCACTTCCTCGTCGCCTTCCACCAGGAAAATACCGCCCTTGGGCTCGACCGGCAGCCAGGAGAGCGCCAGGATAATGTCCAGCACGCGCTCGAATTGCTGCATCAGCGGTATATCTTCAAGGCTGACGCGCAGAATCGTGTTGAGAGCGCTTTGCTCCTCGCTTTCGAAGCGCAGGGTTTCTTCGTTGCGATTCTGCTCGGTGACATCGGTGCCGATGCAAAACACGCCAGTGATATTGCCATCCCGATCATGAAGGATCGAGAGCCTCCACGAAATTGAGCGCTGCTTTGTTGTATCTGTAATAGCCGCTTTCTCAAACTGGGGAATCAGGGATTTATCACCAGCCATGATGTGCTGGAAGAGCCGCGCAGCGGCTTCCCGCTTGCCTGCCGAAAGGTAGAGATCGAACCAGTTTTTCCCGCTCAGGCTGCGACGGGTGGCGTTGATGAGATCGCAACAGGGTTGGTTGATAAGCGTGATGTTGCCGGCCAGGCCAAGAATGACCATGGCGATATTCGATGCATCCAGATCACGCTGGGTCCATCCGGTTTTTTTGACCATCATTTCACCCATTCCTTTGTATCGTTTTGCGAGTTGAGCATTTTCAGTATATTGTCCGGCAATACGCCTTACAACCTGCTTCGTCGAGATAAATGCGGGTGCTGCAACACACTCTCGACTGCTTTTACCCCCCAATAGTTGGCTTCCTCGAAAATCGAAAATCCACGTTCATCACAATAAATTTGTATCTAAAGATAAGTTCTAAATATCCATTAAATCAATGTGTAATAAAATGATGGGTCTTAACTTCATTTGAGCTTGTTTTTCAGCAAAAAGTAACTACAGTGATGATTATCACCAAGTTGTTACTGCGATGCCAAGTTGAATGGGGTGTGAGATGGCTTCCAATTCCGAAAGTTCCAAGCCAAGTCCTTCTGGACGTCGAGTGCGAGGCCTGACAGATTCAGATTCCGCTGATCTGGAAAAATGGCAGACTCCCGATGAGGGAGCACTTCATGGGGATGACCTAAAAAAATACCTCAAGAGGAAGCAGGCTGTAAAAATGTATTTGGATGGGCAATCTGAGCAAGCCCTTCGAAAAACTTGTGGCCTTGGACTCAAACATATTTATCGACTGATTACCGAAAGATGCCTTGAGACTCATTCTGATGGTCTTATCTATGGTTGGCGCGGGCTGGTGCCTAACCTCCACATCAAACCCTATCGTCGGAAAAGGCCCGTAAATGTCAGCGTTTTTGGGTACGGCGCTGCTGGAGCGATGCAGGCTGTCCTAGACCTACATCCTGAATTAAGAAAGGCGTTTGATTACCGTATACTAAAATCGCCTCAGGCAGATGAACTGGGACCCACCAAGCGGCCACGGCAGGCCCATTGGAAATGGTTTCTAGATGAGTTGCGCGAACTTGGGTACGAAATGCGTCACGAATGGCCGTTTAATACCCAAACGAATGGATACAACACAGTATGCAGATACATAGACCATATTCTCGCCGCTAACCCAAAGAAAGCAGCCCGTGTCATTGGCGGCCCCGATCTCGAGAAAAAACTTCTCAGTGGAGATGGTGTAAACCGCCCTGTTAATGAGGTCTTTCAACGTGTTGAGATGGATGCCCACAAAATAGATGGGCGATTCTGCGTGATGTTGCCGCAGCCATCGGGTGGCTATTCAGCAAAAATCGTCCATCGTATTTGGATATTAGTAATTATTGAGTTGATTTCCAGGGCTGTTATTGGGTACCACCTGAGCTTACGCCGCGAGATATCAAAAGAGGATGTCTTGCGAGCCATAAAGAAGGCACTAAGCGCCTGGCATCCTCGTAAGATTTCGTTCGGCGATATGGCTTACCGCGAGGATGCGGGATTTCCCTCCAGCCTTTCCCCAAAATTTCTGCGTGTTTGTTGGCGCGAAACTAGTGTCGATGGAGCCATGGCCGAGACATGCAAACACGTCAAAGAGACCCTTAGAGATGTCGTCGGCTCGGAGCTTATCGATCCAAGTCACGGCTTTTCCAGCCGCAGAAGCAAAGATGATAGGCCCTTCGTTGAGGCATTTTTCAAGAACCTTGCTTCTGGCGGCTTCCACAGAATGACAAATACAACTGGCAGTAAACCCGCCGACAAGAAAGGCCGAGACCCAGCTGCGGTGGCAATAAATAGCCAGTTCCAAATCGAGTACGCAGAGGAACTGCTTGACGTACTTATTGCAAACTACAACGCGACGCCTCATACGGCACTCGGTAATAGATCGCCTCTCCAATATCTGGGGTTCGTCGCTTCCCGCGGAGATATTGAGCTTCGCTATGCAGACCCGAATTCGGTGCAGTCAATTCTTAGCTATCGAAAAAAATGCATGGTCAGAGGCGGTGTCGCAGAAGGACGACGACCATATGTCAATTTTGAGGGAGCCCGCTACAGTGGGGAAACGCTTGTTCAAAGGCACGATCTGGTGGGGAGTTACGTCTGGGTGGTAAATCATTTCGAGGATGATGCCCGGGTCGCAGAAGCATCAACATTGGACGGGCTATCGCTCGGCATTCTCCGGGCTGCTCCACCTTGGCACAAACTGCCGCATAGCTTGGCGGTTAGACGCGCAATAAATAGCTGCGTGCGCAGGCGAATGTTTTCGATCGCATCTGGAGCAGATGCGGTTGAGGTGTTCCTCGATTTCAGTGAGCAGCAGAAGGGTCGAAAACTGCCCGTACATCCAGCCTATCTTGAAGCACGACGTATTTTGGTTCAAGAGGCTGAGCTTAAAACAGGCCAATCGATGCTGGAGGTCGCGCTGGAGAGGTGCGTCCGCGATAACGCAAACTCCAATAGCATAGATTCCAGTGATAAGGGCAAGGGAATTCGCGACCCTAAACAAAGCCCGAGCAAAAGACGCTTGCCCGCTAGGCGCTTGGCCGCTTCAGAGTAAGAATAATCATGGAACCCGTCGTTAATCGGCCTCTACTCGATCCAAAGCACCCGGTGCTTCGTCAGGAGTATGCAATTTACACGCCTCCAATGGATGAAATGATAAATACCATCGGGGATTGGATCGACCAGCGGTTGAGCGGGGGATATATTTATGGTCCATCACGCTTCGGTAAGTCACGGGGCGTCAAGTGGTTTATTCGATCCGTCCTGGAGGAACGCTTCGGGGTGAAACTACCCATGGTCGTCTGGATTCGTCCATCAAGCATGAGGAACGAGGCTGAATTCTGGAACCTTTTACTGGGGGCTTCAAAATTCCGTTTCTTCTCCCCCCTTAAGCCGAAGAAGAAAATCGAAGCTAGATTCCTACTCAAACAGCAGCTAATTACATTGGCTCGCTCAGCTCGTCAAAATTATGTTGCGCTCATTATTGATGAGGGACATGACGTCACTTTGAACGAATGGAAATGGCTACTGGGGCTCCAGAACGAGATGGACTATGATGGGTTCCGTCTTAGTGTTTTTTCGATCGGGTCGCATCAGATCGGCTACCAGCCAGACTATCTGTCCAGAACTGGAAATGCTCATATCACAGCTCGTTTCTTCGCCGCAGATGCAAGGTTTTATGGTATCAGAAGCCAGGAGGATCTGGTTTATGTCTTGAACGGCTACGATCTTGATTCTGATTGGCCCTCTGGAACCAACACCTCGTATTTGAAATATTTTGCTCCCGACGAGTTTGCCAGAAATAATCGCCTACAGAATTGCGCCGAGGACATGTGGAAGGCGTTCGGGGAACTACTTCCACCGGAGATGAAGGCAGGTAACATGAAACATCCGCTTGAGATACCAATGCAGCATGTGGCGCTCACCGTTGAAGAGGCCCTACGCAAATTAGCTAAAGGTGAAGAGTGGAGTAATGTTACTGAGTATAAAAATTGGCTGGGGATGATCGCCAAGACCGGGATTACCGATCATCTTCGCATGATATCAGTACCCTCCTGACGCAGAGGGCGTCGAGTCGACTTCCAAGCATGGCCACGTTTCCAGAACCAGCTTTGCGGCATCAAGTTGTGAGTGAAGAGCTTGACTTAATTAAGCTTCTTAATCTCCATGCTAACTTTTCTCCAAAAAAAAGACGTGTACCCCATTATCCCAGAATCAACTGGGGTAGAGGACGGCTGTTACCGTACGAATCAGTTGGTGCCTTTGCAGCTAAGTTTTGTAGGCTGAATGGAATAAAACCCAGGGAATTCCGCTGGTTCCTGGATGACTTGATTGGACAATCCCAATGGAACAGCACTGGCCTTAGCGCTTCTGAGGTCAAAAGTTTGGCGCGATTACTCGACGAAAAAGAATCTGTCGTAGATAAATTGAGTCCAAACAAATTACAACTACCTGGTTGTTATGGCACCTTCTCATTCATCAACAACATCGATGACTCATATAACAAGGTTTCGTATTGCCCAGAATGCCTTGGCATTGGCTATCACGCCTCGTTTCACGAATATCCATGGCTCAAGAAATGCCCGATACATCAGACTAATCTAATCCAGAAAATTGTCCCTTATGCGGGCGGCAACTCCAAATTTGACCGGTACATTCATATAATTGAAGAACTGCTCGATCATGGCACTTCGTCTTGGTTCAGCATCAAAACAAATTCGGATGCCACGACACAGTTAAATGGAGCCAACTTTAAGAAGTTTGTGGGATGGGTCCGTTCCGTTCAGCGCTTCAATGGAGTTACGAGTGCATCGAATTTAGTTTCTTTGCGAGGAGGAGATTATTCGCTGGTTGATATCGATATACTCCTTGGTCGAATTGGCTGGGCTGTTCCACTTCCAAAATGTGTCCGTGGTTTATTTAATGTAACAACAAAACCACTTGAACCAGTTATCGTTGATTACCCGACAGAAATCGTTAATCAACTGGCATCCTTGCTGTCAAAGCTCAATTACTCGAATTTTTCTTGGTTTTACAAAAAGACAATTGCATTATCCAATGAGAACACAAAGTATCGAGAGCTGGTGCTGACGGCTGTTAAGAAAATAGAAATACAAGGGGAAGAACACCCCAGCGATTGGGGATGGTCAAAAGAAGGTGGCTGGGGACGCGTTGACCCTGATGGATGGCCCTATTGGAACTTAATCACACCAACTGGACTAGCTGCTAGAGAGTTGCGGAGGGAGTGGACGGATTTTCCACTTAAGGATGATTCATATCGGCAGCTCGAAACATGGTGGTTTCGTTATGTCTTTTTGGCAAGTATCCTTCATGAACTTGGCTATGTTTCACCCTTGCATGTCAGCAAAGGTTCTCATGACCAACAAATTTACATTGACCACTACTTTGAACCCAAAGTCAGGCTGGCACTCGATCCTGAACTTAAGAGGCTAATCGAGGATCTCCTTTACGAGGAGGCATTGGTCCATATTGATGAAATTCAATCCTGGTTAAAAGCCATTGCCAACGGGGAAAAACCATACAAAATTAATCGCAAATTTCCGTCAATAGGAAACTTATTTCTTGAGCCGGGACGAGCATATCTTTTCATTTGGCCCACATCGTAATCGTTGAAATTACTAAATGAAGAACAGAAACATCTTGATAGGAGCATCATAAATGGTGGTGTAGGGCTCGGTCGGCTGTCCACGCAGCCCACGCTGCTATTGTAGAATGCTGACAATGTTTATTCTCTCCAGTTGAAAAGTGTAATTAAACCGGGCGAAGAGAATTTACCGCAACAGTTGGACTTGACATCATCATCTGCCGTAAACTTTCCCATATTTCAGCACAATAACAAGGGAACCTCGCAAGCTTTGTGCACGGTAGAGAGAGTTGGAGAATGGCTCCTGCTAACCGCGCCTGCCATGATTAAGGTTCCCATTTGACCGAGGATAGAGGGAGTTCATGGACGTCTTCGAGTTCAGAGAAAAGCTTGTCGGGGATTATTCTGACTTTACGCGCAGCTTTACTCGTATTCAGGCTGCAGACATCTCCAGTTTCGTCGACGAAACTTATAATTCCGAGCGCTACTGGCCCGCGCCACTGATTCAGGTTAATCCAAATTTCAAGGCGGGCCATTCAATAGAAGAGCTTGCACAGGCTGGAAATATCCATCCTAAATGTGCGGAGATCTTTCGGTCTGGGAAGACCGCTGCTTCGCAGGGGACGCCACTCAATCTTTTTAGGCATCAGGAAGAGGCCATCAGTCTGGCTGCCGCAGGCGAAAGTTACGTCCTGACCACCGGGACGGGCTCCGGCAAATCATTGGCCTATTTCATCCCCATCGTTGACGCTTGCCTCAAGGTCAAGGAAACAGACCCCACGCCCCGCACGCGTACCATTGTTGTCTACCCGATGAACGCGCTGGCCAATAGCCAGTTGGAAGAACTCAAGAAATTTCTGGGCAGTGAACCTACCTCGCGCGCGGTAACCTTTGGCCGCTACACCGGCCAAGAGAGCGACGAAGAGCGCCAGGCCATGGCCGCCAACCCGCCCGATATCCTGTTGACCAACTTCATGATGCTCGAACTGCTGATGACGCGGCAGAACGACATTGATAAGGCCGTCATGCGCAATGCCAAGGGGCTGCGCTTTCTGGTACTCGACGAACTCCATACCTACCGGGGCCGGCAGGGAGCCGATGTCGCCTTGCTGGTACGCCGTGTACGTGAGGCTCTGACTGACAGGCTGATATGTATCGGTACATCTGCCACCATGGCCACCGACGGAACGGAAATGGAACGCAATGCCGCTGTTGCGCGCGTAGCAACCCGCTTGTTTGGCGTGGCGATTCCCGACCGAAATATCATTACCGAGACCCTGCGCCGCACTACGCCCGAAGATGAAACCGCGTTGACGGTAGCTCCCGGATTGGCAGCGGCGATACAGGCAGGTGTGCCTCAGAGCCAGACTTACGAGGAGATGGCCAAGCACCCTGTTTCGGTATGGGTGGAAATGACGCTTGGGCTGGATTATGAAAGTGGCAAACCCCGCCGGGCCAAGCCCAAGACACTCAAACAGGCTGCAAAGCAGCTGGCCGAAGCATCTGGCCTGAACGAGGAATCGTGCGACACCTACCTACAACAGTTTCTGCTGCGTGCATACAACGTCAAAAATGCCTCCGGCAATTCCCTTTTTGCTTTCAAGCTGCATCAGTTCATTTCGGGGGGCGGCAAGGTCTACGCCACCCTCGAAGAACCTGGTAAACGCCACATTACCCTGGATGGGCAGCTGTTTGTCGCCGGCGACCGTAGCCGCCTTCTTTATAACGTCCATTTCTGCCGTGACTGCGGACAGGAATACGTTCCCGTGTGGGATACCGATGGAGCGGAAGGTCGTAGCTTTGAGCGCAGGGATATCGGCGAACGCCAACACGATGATGAGGGCGTAAAATTTGGATTTCTCATGCCCGATGCCGGCAACAGGTGGGATGACTCCGTGGAGCGCCTCCCTGAAAACTGGATCGAAGAGCGGGCAGATGGTGAGTGGCGCATCAAATCCGCCTACAAGAAATTTGTTCCCCATCCAGCCAGGGTGCGCCCCGATGGCGTGACAACTACCCAGAGTGGCTTAAACGCCTGGTTCATCCCTGGCGGCTTTCGTTTCTGCCTTAATTGTGGCACGACCCACACCACCTCGGGCAAAGATTCATTGCGCCTGACCTCGCTATCGGGTGAGGGTCGCAGTTCCGCGACGACCATGCTTACGCTGTCGTCGCTGCGTTACCTCTACGAGCAAGATCAGCAACTCAGTGCTGATGCCAAAAAGGTTCTGGGCTTCTCCGATAACCGGCAAGACGCTGCTCTACAGGCCGGGCACTTCAACGATTTCGTGCAAGTGCTCTTGATGCGTGCGGCGTTGCTGTCTGCCATACAGAACAGCACCCAGCCCCTTACTGAAAAAGAGGTAGCCAATGCGATATTCGAGGCGCTTGGTTTTCATCGTGATGACCCCGTAGTACGGGGCGAATACATGCAGCAGCCCGAGGTTAAGGGCAACAACCGCCGCCAGGTTCAAGACGCCATGCGCGCCATCCTCGGCTACCGCAGCTTTTTTGACCTGCGGCGCGGCTGGCGTTTCAACAACCCCAACCTGGAACAACTTGGCCTGGTGCGCATTGTCTATCAGGACATCGATGACCTTGCCGCCGATAAGGCGGAGTGGGCCGAGGCGCCCGCCGTCTTGCAAGCTGCCAAGCCCGCCGAACGCGCCAATGCCCTGCGTGCCTTGTTCGAAACTATGCGCCAGGGATTGTGTATCGCCACCCGTTACCTTGACCGAACCGAATTAGACCAGCTTCGCACTCAGAGCTACGCAAACTTGCGTGAGCCCTGGGGATTCACCGAAGACGAGCGTCCCGTTCCTGCCAAGTGGTTTGTTACCAGCCGTCCGCGGGATGACGGCGGGCCGCGCGGACGCAAGAACAATATCGAGGAATACTTGGTTGTTGGCTCCAGCCGCTCCAGCCTTGGGCGCGAACTGAAAAAAGCCAGCACCTGGGGTGGGAGCAATCCCTACGCCCGCCAAATCAATGACGCTTCCTACCCTCAAGTCATCAGCGCCCTGCTTAAGGCGGCTGAAAGTTATGGCCTGGTACGCAAAGAAGACACAGATGTCGGTCTGGTTGGCTGGCAACTAAATGGCTCGGCGCTTCTATGGATTGCGGGGGAGGGTATTAGCCCCAAACAGGCCAACGACAACGTCTTCTTTCGCGGCCTTTACCGGAACATCGCTGGTTTGTTATCCAATCCCTTCCACCAACTGTTTGAGTTCGAGGCGCGTGAGCACACTGCCCAGGTCGAGCAGGACGACCGGATGGAGCGTGAAGCGCGTTTCCGTTTCACCGAAAAGGATCGCAAGGAATGGCGTGAGAAACATGGCAGTGAACTGGAATGGCTGCCGGTTCTGTTCTGTTCCCCGACCATGGAGCTAGGTGTAGATATCGCCTCACTGAACACCGTTTACATGCGCAACGCGCCGCCCACGCCTGCAAACTATGCCCAGCGTAGTGGTCGAGCCGGGCGTGCAGGTCAACCAGCGTTGGTCATTACTTACTGTGCCAGCCAGAGTCCTCACGACCAATATTACTTCCGCGATCCAGTGAAGATGGTGCACGGCCAAGTCAAGGCACCCACGCTCGATTTGGCCAACCGCGAACTGGTGCAAAGTCACATGCACGCCATCTGGTTGGCCGAAACTAGCAAGCGGCTCGGCAACAGCATTCGCGACCTGCTCGACATGAATCAGCCCGACGCGCTCCCAATCCTGGAAGAGATTGCAGCCGATCTCGACAAGCCCGATGCCAAGAAGCGCGCCCACCAGCGTGGCCTCGCTGTGCTGGCCATGCTCAAGGACGAACTCACGCCCGATCGCGCACCCTGGTTCACCGATGCCTGGCCGGAGACAGTATTTCAGCGCGCCTACAAGGAACTGGATGACTCCCTCAAACGCTGGCGTGACCTTTATCGAGCCACCGCCCGCCAGATCGAGCTCAACTTCAAAATCGAGAACAACCCGGCCGCCAGCGAGCGCGAGCGACGTGAGGCCCAGCAGCGCCACAACGAGGCGCGTAAACAACGCGACCTACTGCTGGCGGGTGACAGTGCGTTCAATAGCGACTTCTATACTTACCGCTACCTGGCCAGCCAAGGCTTCCTGCCCGGCTACAATTTCCCCCGCCTGCCCTTGATGGCCTATATCCCGGCACGCCGGGGCAACATCGGCCGCGAGCGATTTCTTTCTCGTCCACGTTTCTTGGCGCTGAGCGAGTTTGGCCCCTACAGTCTCATTTATCACGAGGGTAGCCAATACCGTGTCACCAAGGCTCTACTCACCATCACCAGCCAGGATCAGGTCGCCGAAGGTGCCAAGCTATCCACTGAAGTCGCGCGCCTTTGTCCGGCCTGTGGTTACGGCCATTTCCGCTCGCAGCGTGACGCTGACTGCTGCGTATCCTGCGGTGCTTCCCTGGCCAGCGCCGAGGAGGTGAAGAATCTCTACCGCATCGAGAACGTCTCCACCAAACGGGCGGAGCGAATTACCGCCAACGAGGAAGAGCGCGTCCGCCAGGGCTACGAGATGCAGACCACATTGCAATTCGCCGAAATCGACGGCAAACCGCAGATGGTCACCTGCGTGGTTGAGGATGCCGCTGGCCCTTTACTGGAACTCCAATACGGTGCCGCTGCAACTGTGTGGCGCATGAACTTTGGCTGGCGCCGTCGCAAGGAAAAGTCGATCCTGGGATTCATGATCAATCCAGTCACCGGCCACTGGGTCGGTGGGGTTGATGAAAGTGAAAAAGAGGGGGACGAAAATGCCCCGCCGGACAGAACCCCGCCCCAGCGCATCGTTCCATACGTGGAGGACCGTCGCAACATCCTCATCGTGCGTCCCCACAGCAAGCTCGGTCAACTTTCGGCAGCGTCCTTGACTACCCTGCAATATGCACTCAAGCGCGGTATCGAATCGGTCTATCAGCTCGAAGAGAGCGAACTCATGGCCGAGCCGCTGCCTACCCGCGAAGCCCGCCAGTCCATCCTGCTCTACGAAGCGGCTGAGGGCGGCGCAGGCGTGCTCACCCGTCTCGCCAGCGAACCCCAGGCCTTGGCGGCGGTTGCGGCAGAAGCACTGGAAATCATGCACTTTCAGCCTCCATCAGCAGGCCAGCCTTGGACCAAGGTGGGCTTGACCGAAGAACTTGACGCTAATGGCCAGTCCCTCTGCGAGGCTGGCTGCTACAAGTGCCTGCTTTCCTACTACAACCAGCCCGACCATCCGCTTATTGATCGCAAGGATAAGGAAGCCGACGGTCTAGTGCTCGACATGCTGTGCCGACTCGCCGCCGCCCAGACCAGGCAGGGTACCCAGGGGCGTGCGCCTGACCAGCACAGCGCCGAACTGGCTCGTGTCTCGGGCAGCACCCTAGAGCAAGCCTGGCTGGATTATGTGGAAGCACATGGACACCGCAAGCCGGATCGTGGCCAGCACACCATCGCTTCAGCTCAGACCTGCGCCGACTTCTTCTACGACGACTACCAGCTTGCAATCTTTATCGACGGCCCGCACCACGAAAGCGAATCCCAGCGGGCGAAAGACGCCGCAATCAATCGTCGTCTGGAAGAGCATGGCTACCTCGTGGTTCGGTTCCCCAAAGACACAGGGGCCTGGCCACAAATCTTCTCCACCTACGCCGACCTATTTGGCGCTGGCATTACGGCATAAAACATGAATGCACCTACCCCAGAGTTTTATCCCGGTAGCCTTGTCTCGGCCCGCGGCCGCGAATGGATCGTTCTGCCGGAATCCACCGCCGAAACTCTGCGTCTTCGCCCTCTGGGGGGAGGTGAGAAAGACGAATCCCTGATTTTCCTGCCGCTGGAGCGCCAACCGGTTCAACCGGCCACCTTCCCTTTTCCCCAGGTCGAGCAGGCACGCAACCATGCCGCCAGCCAGCTGCTGATGGATGCCCTGCAGCTCAAGCTGCGCAATGGCGCCGGACCATTCCGCAGTTTTGGCAACATCGCCGTCGAGCCACGTGCCTACCAGCTCGTGCCATTGCTGATGGCGATGAAGCTGGGTACGGTGCGCCTTTTGATCGCCGACGACGTCGGTATCGGAAAAACCATCGAAGGCGCCCTGATAGCCCGCGAACTGCTCGACCGGGGCGAGATTCAGCGCCTAACCGTGCTCTGTCCGCCGCACCTGTGCGAGCAGTGGCAGCGCGAACTGGCAGAGCACTTCCATATCCAGTCGGTGATAGTGCGCACCTCATCGGCGGCCCGGTTGGAACGCGATCTGCCCCCCGGCACCTCGGTGTTCGACGCCAACCCCTTCACCGTGGTCAGCCTTGACTACATCAAGTCAGAACGTCGTCGCGAGGCATTCCAGCGCTTCTGCCCAGAATTCGTCATCGTTGACGAGGCGCACACCTGCACCCAAGGCGGCCAGAGCCGCCAACAGCGCTACCAGCTGCTCAAGGGGCTGGCAGAAGACGCCAACCGGCACATGGTGCTGCTCACGGCCACTCCGCACAGTGGAGACGAAGACGCCTTCTTCAACCTGCTTGGCCTGTTGCGCCCCGAATTCACTGCGCTGAAAGATCTGCCGCCCGGCGCGCGCATGGACTTGCGCGACGATCTTTCGCGCCACTTCGTCCAGCGCCGTCGCCCGGATATCGCCGAATGGCAGGACACCTCGATGTTCCCCGACCGCAAGACCGCTGAGTTGACCTATCGCCTGACTGGTGCCTGGGGGCAGCTGTTCAACGATGTGCTGGACTATGCTCGTGAACTGGTCGAACGGGCTGAAGGTCGGGGGCAGCGAGAACAACGCATGAACTGGTGGGCAGCCCTGGCCTTGCTGCGTTGCATTTCCTCTTCTCCAGCCGCCGCAGTCAATGCCCTGCGCACCCGTCTCGAAGGTGCTTCGGAAGAGGCGGGAGGTAACGAGCTTACCCTCGATGACATCGAAGCCCAGGCCGGTGACCGCGTCCTCGACGGCCTTGATGACGCGCTCTCCACCGACGACATCGAACCTGCCGCCCAGACAGAAGACAGCGACCGCTTGCGGGAACTCATCGTCGCCGCCGAGAACCTGGCTGGCTCCGCTAATGATCCCAAACTCGCCAAGCTGCAGGATCACCTGGTCGCCCTGGTCAAAGAGGGTTTCAAGCCAGTGGTGTTCTGCCGCTACATCGCCACCGCGCACTACCTGGCTGAGTTCCTTCGCAGTAAGTTCAAAGACGTCACCATCAAGGCCGTCACCGGCGAGCTGACTTCTGGAGAGCGTGAGGCAGCGATTGAAGAAATGGGTGATACCGAGAAGCGCATCCTGGTGGCCACTGACTGCTTGTCTGAGGGCATCAACCTGCAGCATCTCTTCACCGCCGTTGTCCACTACGACTTATCCTGGAACCCCACTCGCCACGAGCAACGCGAAGGCCGGGTCGACCGCTTTGGCCAGAAAGCCCGCGAAGTGCGCAGCACCATGCTCTACGGCGAAGACAATCCGGTCGATGGCGCCGTGCTACAGGTCATCCTGCGCAAGGCTGAAAGCATCCGCAAGGAGCTGGGCGTGCTGGTGCCCATGCCCGACAACGAGGGAAAGCTCACGCAGGCGCTGCTCAATGCGGTGTTGCTGCGCAAGCACAATGTCGTTGGCAACAAGGCGCAGGCGACGTTTGACTTTGGTGAGCCCGCCCAGGAAATCGAAACCGCCTGGCAGAGTGCCCGCGAAAAGGCCGCAAAAAACCGCTCCATCTTCGCCCAGCGCCGTCTGAAGCCTGAAGACGTGCTGCCGGAGTGGCGAAAATCCGCCGCCGTACTGGGGGGAGAGGACGACGTGGCGCGTTTCGTCAGCCGCGCCATCGCCAAGTTGGGGGCTGCGCTGGAACCCTACAAGCAGCATCACAAGCTTCATCTTGACCACCTGCCAGCCACCGTGCGGGAGCGACTGGCCGCCGACGGTCTCACCGGCACACTGCGCATTGACTTCCAACAGCCTGCCGCACAGGGCGCACTCTTCATTCAGCGCACCCACCCGCTGGTTGTGGCACTGGCCGACACCCTTCTGGAGCGGGCGCTGGAGTCCGATTCCCAGGCTAACGATGCCGATGCCGTTGCGCGCGCCGGCGCAGCTTTCGTCGGCAATGTCAGCCTCAAGACCACCGTGCTGCTGCTGCGCCTGCGCCATCAGCTCAGTGTCATTCGCGAAACCGGCACTCGCTTGATGCTGTGCGAGGAAACCATCGCCGTTGCGTCTTCCGGATCTACTTCGCCCGAAGTGCTGACACCCGAACAAACCCACGCGCTGCTTGGTGCCGAAGCAGTGCGCAACATGCCGCCGCAGGTGCGCGACCTGCACATCAAGCAGGCCTTGCAGGCTATTCCAGGTTGGCAGGCACAGCTTGAAAACCTCGCCCGTGACCGCGCCCAAACCTTGCTGCAAGACCACCGCCGAGTGCGCGATGCCGCCGAAGCCAAGGGTACGTACCAGGTCACCGCCAGCCTGCCAGTCGACATCATGGGTGTCTATGTGCTGGTTCCTGTCGCAGCAGGGGTGTAAGTCATGTCCCGCCGCAGTGCCACTCAACTTGCCTACCAGGCCATCCGTATCGAAGGCGGCCTTATTCCCGCCGATGAACTCGCACGCCTTACTGGACTGCAAACGCCAGACAAGACCGAGCAGACCGAAACCAATTACGGCATTCCCAAAGGCCTCAAGCTACGCGACGAGGTCGCCCGCTACTGGAAAATCTCGCAGAACCTCTGGGCTGACTTACAGACGCAGCGTCAGCGCGCCGACGTCAACGCTCACAACCTTACCCTTCGTGAATTCCTGCTGCCTATGTTGCGCAGCGTGCTGGGCTTTGCTGACCTGGAAGAGGGCGCCCGTATCGAGGTCTCGGGTCACACTTACAACGTCGGCCATCTCTCCGGTGACGGGCGCGTGCCCCTCATCCTGGCGGCCCACGATCAGACGCTAGATGCGTCGGATGATCGTTTTGGTGAGACGAATCCGGAAACCGGCAAGATTCGCCGCCGTTCCCCCTTCATGCTGGCGCAGGAAGCCCTCAACGCCTCGGATGACGCGCTTTGGGCCGTGGTTAGCAATGGCCTGCGCCTCCGAGTCCTGCGTGACAACCCCAGCCTCACCCGCCCGGTTTATGTAGAGATCGACCTTGAGGTCATCTTCACCGAAGATCTGTATGCCGATTTCGTTGCATTTTGGTTGCTAGCGCATGCCAGCCGTTTTGCGGGCGCGGCCGCCGCGCAGGGCGAGGGCAGGGCTGGTGCGCTACCATCCGACCCAGCCGACTGCCCCTGGGAGCGTTGGCGCAACGCAGGGCAGGAAGCCGGTGTGCGTGCGCGCGATCGGTTGCGCGACGGCGTCGCCGAGGCGCTGCGGGCGCTGGGTACCGGCTTCCTCAGCCACCGCGACAACAACGCTCTGCGCCAAGCACTGCAACAGGAAAACGGCCTGTCCAAACAAGCCTTCTTCGAAGAACTGCTGCGCTTGGTCTATCGCCTTATTTTCTTAGCTACTGTGGAAGATCGAACTGACGGCGCCACCGGCCTGCCGCTCATCTTCACCCCCAGCAGCCCCAAGGACGCCCAGCAGCGATACCTCGCCGGCTATTCGCTCACCTGGCTGCGCGAACGCGCTGCCCGTCGCAGTGGTTTCGACACCCACAGCGACCTCTGGCAAGCCCTGACCATCACCTTCGACGCTCTGGGACGGGGCGAACCCGCCCTGGCTTTGCCTGCGCTGGGCGGGCTGTTCGATGCCGACCAATGCGCCGACCTCGGCGCTGCCCAGATCGAAAACCGCTGGCTGCTTGCTGCCATCTTCCAGCTCGGCTATTTCCGCGAGTCCACCGGACTTACCCGCGTCAATTACCGCGATATGGGGCCGGAAGAACTCGGCAGCGTGTACGAAAGCCTGCTCGAACTGGTTCCCGATCTGCAGAATCTGTCGCAGCCGCATGCCGCCCGGCTGGCGTTTGTGGGTGACGACGATGCGGCCGCCTCAACCCGGGGCAACAACCGCAAGCTCACTGGCAGCTACTACACGCCCGACCCGCTGGTGCAGGAACTTATCCAGTCCGCGCTGGTGCCCGTTATTGCCGACACCCTGCGAGCGAACCCGCAGCGCCCTGTCGAAGCCCTGCTCGACATCACTATTTGCGACCCTGCCTGTGGCTCTGGCCATTTCCTGCTTGCCGCCGCCCGCCGCTTGGCGGATGAAGTCGCCAAGCACCGTGCTCCCGGTGGCGCACCAACGCAGGCCGACTACCGCCACGCCCTGCGCGACGTGGTCAGCCACTGCATCTTCGGTGTCGACAAGAATCCCATGGCCATTGCCTTGGCCAAGACTGCGCTGTGGCTGGAAGCCTATACGCCAGACATGCCGCTCAGCTTCCTCGACCACCACCTGCAGGTCGGTGACGCGCTACTTGGCGTGCTTGATCCCAAGGTGCTTGAAAATGGTATTCCCGACGCCGCTTACGCGGCACTATCCGGTGATGACAAAGCTACTGCCAGCGCACTGAAAAAACAGAATAAAGTTGATCTCAAAAGCTGGCAAGCCATTGCCGCCGGCGATTTGTTCGCCAGGACCGATCTGGCCACTCAGGCCGATGCCGTCGAGCATCTGGCCGACGACAGCCTTGCCGGCATCGAGGCCAAACGCGCCGCTTGGGCGCAGGCAGCCGACCAAGCTCGGCACAGCACCCTGGCGCGATTGGCGGACACCTATGTCGCAGCCTTTCTCGCTCCCAAACTGCCCCAGGATGCCCTGCATATCCCCCTGTCCGGCTACCTATGGGGGCTCGTCAAAGGCGAGCAGAGCAAGCCCGAGGTGGACAACGCAGCCAGCGAACTCTGCCGAGCCCATAGTGTGTTTCATTGGTGGCTGGCTTTCCCGCAAGTGCGGTCACGCGGTGGCTTCTCGGTCATGTTGGGCAATCCACCGTGGGAGCGCATCAAGTTACAGGAAGAAGAATTCTTTGCCGCTCGTAGTCCTTTGGTGGCCATGGCCAAAAACAAAGCCGAACGCGGCCAACGCATTGAATGGCTGCGCCAAGGCCTGCTGTTGCACACCCTGTTCCCGGACGTCGAGGCCGCCGAAGGTTTGAGTCCACCTAACCGCGCTGAGATGCGGCTGCACGAAGAATTTATCAGCGCCCGTCGCGGTGCCGAAGCCGCCAGCCTCTACGCTCATGACAGCGGGCGATACCCATTGACCGGCGTAGGCGACGTCAATACCTATGCCTTGTTTGCCGAGAGTTTTTTCCAGCTGGTTGCACCCGCCGGACGTGCCGGTTTTATCGTGCCCACCGGCATCGCCACGGACGACTCCACCAAGAATTACTTTGCTGCAATTTCTCAAAATGGGAGGCTTGTCAGCTTGATGGCCTTTGAAAATGAGGAGTTTATTTTTCCTGCGGTTCATCACTCATTTCGATTCTGTGTGCTTACTCTTGGTAAGTCACCGCAAGCGGAATTTGTATTTTTTGCTAGGCAACCTGCCCACATTCATGATTCCAACCGCCGATTCTCCCTTACCCCCGAGGAATTCAACCTTATCAACCCCAACACCCGTACCTGCCCGGTGTTCCGCAGCCAACGCGACGCTGAGCTGACCAAGAAGCTCTACCGCGCCGCGCCGGTGCTGATCGAGGAGGGCGAAACGGACAAAAATTCGTGGGGCATCCGTTTCTCGATCATGTTCCACATGTCCAACGATAGTGGCCTGTTCCGTGACGAACCCGCTGCCCCCGGTGAAGCGCCGCGCCTGCCGTTGTACGAGGCCAAGATGATCCACCAGTTCGACCACCGCTGGGCCACCTACGTGGACGCCCCTGCCAAACCGGACGGGCTGGACACCGCCGACTGCACCGACGCCGAGAAGGCCGACCCCGGCTTTGTAGTGCGCCCGCGCTACTGGGTGGACGAACGCCAGGTGCTGGCCCGTATAGCACTCGTACCTGCGCGTGTCGCCAGCGTCTGGCTGGCTGTGCATACCTCCAATCCGGGCGGCCAGGCCGAGGTCGAACAGAAACTCCAGCTCGCCGTCGCCGCCTGGGTGGCGGGCGAGCTGTTCCGCCGCGCAGCCGGAGCGCCGGAAGCCGGCGACGACTGGTCCAGCCGCCAGCGCCTGCAAGGCCTGCAGGCCGCCGAAGTAGGACTCGCCCAGCGATTTCCGACGCTGGCGCAAACCCTCAAGGCCGCCGACATTAGTGGAAAAAAAGCACTGGCCGAGTTCGGCAAATGGGCCTTGCTGGATGCCGGGGTGGGGCTGATTGACGTCGAACTGGACGCTCTGGCCCAAGCCGCCGCCGAACTGGCGGCGCTGCTGGCCTTGCTCGACACCTGGATGGATGCACGTAGCCCGCGCTGGCTGATGGGGTGGCGCGACATCACCAGTGCCCATGTGTTGCGCACGGTGATTGCGTCCGTGGTGTCGAGGGTGGGAGTGGGTAACAAGATTCCGTTGTTCATTCCTGCTGTTTCCATTCCGCCGGGTCAATCTGCCGCTTTGTTGGCAAATCTGTCATCGTTGACGCTCGACTTCGTCGCAAGACAAAAGATAGGCGGCACAACGCTAAACTACTTCTACATGAAGCAGTTCCCTGTACTCCCCCCCGACCGCTACACGGAAGGCGACCTCGCCTTCATCGTCCCGCGCGTGCTGGAACTTACCTACACCGCCCACGACCTCAAGCCCTGGGCCGACGATCTCGCCGCCTACGACACCCGCCCGGCAGACCAGCGCGCCACCCCTTTCGGTTGGAACCCTGAGCGACGCGCCCAGCTCCGCGCCGAACTCGACGCCTGGTACGCCCGTCTCTACGGCCTCACCCGCGACGAACTCCGCTACATTATCGACCCCGCCGATGTCATGGGCGACGAATACCCCAGCGAAACCTTCCGCGTCCTCAAAAACAGCGAGATGCGAGAGTTTGGCGAATACCGCACTCGGCGGCTGGTGCTGGAGACGTGGGATAGGCTGGAGTCGGGTGAGCTCATTCCTGCAGTGTTACCGGAACATGGGGCTTCGGTTGTTTATTCTGAACTTGCTGTCATCCGGAACGCGAGTGAGGCCGAGCTGGCGGGGCTGGTTGCTGCGCTGGTGGTTCAGCGTGAGGTGGGCATTTCCATTGCCGAGTTGCAGGAGATGGTTGCTTCCGCAACGCGAACCGGGTATCCGGAACTGTTGCTTGAATCGAAACAAGCCGAACGGCTTCAGTCATTGGTCGGGAGCATGGCTGCGCTGACCTCGCCCGAGGCGCTGGCATTGATTCCACAGTTTGTTCAGCGCCTGGAGGCGAGTGGTTCGGTCCGTCGAGAGCGCAAAGGTGAAACAACCCTGTTCAGGCCGGGTGGCAATCCGCTCCCGGCGGATGTACGAATGAGCCCCGTACAAACGGAATTGGCCGACTTGATGTTGGCGCTCGATGCGCACCGGCGGTGTGCTCAAAGCGCTGACTTGGTGAGCAACGAGCAGGGCGAACGCGGCAGCGGTGTAGGTTGAGGCGGCATGACGGCAAGTTGGCTACCAGCTAATTCAACGCCTCGATCATTTCCGCGCCTCTGGATCGAGCGGCTATGGCTGCTTGAATCCAAGGAACCCCTTGCAGTCGTGCGGACCATTGATCTGCATCCGGGCCTGAATATTGTTTGGGCGAGAGAGCCTGAATCTGAAGTGGCCTCGGGCCTAGCAAGCGCAGGGCACGGTGTCGGCAAAACATCCTTGTGCCTGCTATTCCGCTACTGCCTTGGCGATGAGGCGCCGTCGATATCGTCACTGCGCGAGAAAGCTTTGGCTGGTTTTCCGAAGGGCGGTGTGGCCGCCAAGGTTCACGTAGATGGAACAACGTGGATCGTTAACCGTCCCTACGGTTCATATGGTCACTCCAGCGCAGGTATGGGCGATAGCCTCGAATCCTTGCTGGCCGGAGAGCTGGATGGCGATTTCTCGGCATTCTCGGCTGCACTACATGAGGCATTCATCGCCAAGCTGCCGGCCTCGTCGCTCCCCGGCAGCAGTCAGACCTTGGAATGGCGCCACCTGCTGGCCTGGTGTGTTCGCGACCAGAAAACACGTTTTGACAGTTTTTTCCATTGGCGCGATGGAGACGGATTGGGGTTTCGCCGACCCAGGCAGGATCCTCCTCTTTTTGTCCACACTGTGTTGGGATTGCTGGATGCGGACACCGATCGACTCATGCGAGAAGTGGAGCATGCGCAATCTGACTTGACTAGCCTTGAGCATGAATTAGAGGTGTTGGAAAGAGATTCGGTTTATGAGGTGGCTCATTTAGAGCGAAAGCTTAGGGCGCAGTTAAAGGCCGATGACGACTTGCCCATTTTCGAGACGATCTTGGGGCCATCACTGCAGTCGATGGTGGCGGATGCACTGGCTGAAGCCGAGAGAGCTGAAACCACGTTGGAGAGCGATACTGAATCAGCAGAGGAGGGCTTAGCGCCGTTGCTGGTCGGGTTTGAAGCGCTCCGTCGCGAGGCGACGATTCGTGAAAAGGAACGGGAGATTGCCCAGGCTTTGCTGGATGCCAATGAGGCCGAATACACCCGTCTGACGACCGAGATGCAGCGGTTGGAGAATCTTGAGGGGCATTGTCGGCATGGCAATGTCGATTTTTCGAAATGTGACTACATTCTCAATCGCCGGAGTACTCCAAACCTGCCGTGGCATATGAGCCTGCTCGAAGCCAAAGCCAATCAACCTAAGCGTCAAGCGGCACTACGGGAGGCAACTGGGGCCGAGCAAGCAACTGCGGCCAAGCTGCGTCATCAGGAACCTCTCGTTAAAGAAAAACAGGCAGAGATTCGGCGGCTCCAGGTTCGCAAAGGTACAAGTGAGGCGCAGCGCGATTACCTCAAATTGGTTTGGGGCGACTTGCAACTGCGCATCGCTGCTCGCGCCGATGGGAAAGATTACCAAGAACTAGAACTTGTCCGAAGCCAGCAACAGAAGTTTACCAAGGAGCTAAACGCCAAGAAAGCTGACTTGATCAGGCAAACCCAAGTTCGTTCCGAACGGGCTGAGGCTCTCAAAGCGCTGACCCGGTCAATTGCCGCAAGGCTACTCGGCGAGGAAGGCTATGGCAGATTCGTTCCTGAATCAGATGACCATCCGTTCGAGATTTCGGTGGGCGGGGAAGCCTATCAGGTACTCGAAGTGCTTCTTGGCGACATGACATGCCTGCTCGACGCGGCGATCGCCCCAGAAAGCCATCATCCTGGGTTTGCTGTGCACGATTGCCCACGTGAGGCCGATATGAGCGAGCGCTTGTATCGTGAATACTTATTGACTGCGGCAGAGGCAGCCGAGTTGTTGTTTGCTGATGGCGCTGTCCCGTTTCAATACATTGTGACGACAACCTCCGCTCCGCCTGCAGCACTTCGGACACCACGGCATATTGTTTTGGAGTTACTTCCAGGCGCAGAGGAGCATCTGCTCTTCAAACGCCGCTTGCTGCCGCAGCTTTTTTGAATGAACGAAGAGAACGGCTTCAGTGAATACCGCACCCTCTGGCCAATACTGGCAACTTGGGATAACACTATCTTCGGAGATATGACTTGAAAATAATGAATTGGGAGAAATTGCTATCCACCAAGAGATTGGGAAGATCAAGTACCGATGGCGACGATAACGCGCCACTCCCTCGTACCGAATTCACAAGAGATTACGACCGGATCATTTTCTCGTCTTCCTTTCGTCGCTTGCAGGACAAAACACAGGTTTTCCCGCTGGCCAAAAGTGATTACGTGCGGACTCGTCTGACGCACAGTCTCGAAGTGGCTAGCGTGGGACGCTCTCTGGGCATGCTCGCGTCTGAGGCTATACTCCGAAAGGATCCCTCACTGGTCGGCGTGGTAATTCCGCAGGATATAGGCACGATCGTCGCAACGGCCTGCCTGACCCACGACATAGGCAATCCGCCATTTGGGCATGCCGGAGAGTCGGCGATTCAAGAATGGTTCGAGGCTACAAAAGTGTTTGGCCTTAGTGAGATACTTGAGGCCGAACAAGGGGATTTGCTGAAATTTGAAGGTAACGCGCAGGGTTTCAGGACGCTATGCACACTGCAGAATTACCCTCAGCGTGGCGGGTTGCAGCTCACGTGTGCAGTTTTGGGGGCGTTCACCAAATATCCCCGAGCTTCGCTAATCGACGATGCACAAGCCAAGGGCATCAGCGGCAAGAAATTTGGTTTCATGCAGAGTGAGGCAGAGTTGTTTCATGAGATTGCCGACGAACTTGGGCTGATTCGGAAGCACGGCGAAAAAATGGCGTGGCATCGCCACCCTCTAGCGTTCCTCGTCGAGGCGGCCGACGATATCTGTTACCACGTCATGGATGTCGAAGACGGTTTCAAGGCGGGTGTCCTTACCTATGACGAGCTTGAAGCGCTACACAAGCCATGGCTGACGCCCGAAAGACTTAATCGCGGGAATGCAATCAAGGATCACCAACGCCGCGCGGAATACTTCCGCGCTGTGACGGTAGACCAAATGGCCCGTGAGCTGGTGGCCGTCTTTGAGGACAAATACGACGGTCTCATGTCGGGCGCATTCGATGATGAACTGGCAGCTTGTATTTCACGGGCTGCTGAATTCGCGGCCTTCAAGACTGTTGCTAAAGCCAAGGTCTATAGTGCAAGGCCGGTGGTGGAAATCGAGGCCTGCGGTTTCGAAGTCATTGGTGGCCTGCTTAACGCCTTCGTGGACGCCATCGAGGTAAAAGCACAGAATCTTCCGAATGGTAAGGCGCGGTCCAGGACCGTTCTCAGTCTTCTCCCCGGTGGTGCTGCGTCTATCGAGGGATTGACGCCATATCAACGCGCTCTGGTTGCAACCGACTTTGTCTCTGGCATGACGGATTCGTATGCAGTTGAGTTGTACCAACGTATCAGTGGTATATCGCTGCCCTGAGGGGATGTCAGATGACTGAAGGTCTATTCAAGGGAGCTGGCTACTCAGTGGGAAGCCTGATTGGTAGCAGTTTGGCAGAGATGTCCTTGTGATCCACTTGTTTCGTTCTCAGCTTCCTCCAGACGTTTACAGGCATATGCTTAGGGAGCATTACGACCTGCTAAGTATTTTGAAACGAATGGCAGAAGGAAACCGGCGGCTGGCGCCACTCAAGCGGGATTTTTCCGTAACTGAACTAGTGCTTGCATTGGTGATTTTTCACCGGCATGTGATTGCCCAGTTCGAAAGCGTTAAGCGGGCCATGCAGCAAATGCAACGGTCTGGAATTTCTTCTGTTCGTCTTGGCGATTCCAAGATTGGAGCTGACGGGCTTGCACAGATGGAGGCAGCGGTTCGGCAGTTTTATGGCCTCGTTGGGGAGTTTCAGATTCCCAAAGAAATTCTTCAGGAGCATGACATCAAAGCGCTCGCCCAAATGCTTGCGGACTACTTGAAAGGTAAAGAATGATCTCAGGCAGCGCTCCGAAAAGCAAAAGCCCTTATAAGGATGGGTAAGCGGATTAAATGGTTGATCTTACCTTTGCATGAGAGTGAGACAGACCG
>CAYLMA010000023.1:0-55851 GCA_964384915.1 uncultured Sulfuricella sp.
CAGGCGCGCACCATCCGTATCCCGGTGCACATGATCGAAACCATCAACAAGATGAACCGCATCTCGCGCCAGATCCTGCAGGAAACCGGGCAGGAGCCGGATCCCGCGATCCTGGCAGAGAAGATGGAAATGCCGGAAGAAAAGATCCGCAAAATCCTCAAGATTTCCAAGGAGCCGATTTCCATGGAAACGCCGATCGGCGACGACGAGGATTCCCACCTGGGCGACTTCATCGAGGACGTATCCACGCTTGCGCCGGCGGATGCAGCCATGTACGCTTCCTTGCGCGAGGCGACCAACGAAGTTCTGGGTTCCCTCACGCCGCGTGAAGCCAAGGTGCTGCGCATGCGCTTCGGTATCGAAATGAATACCGACCACACGCTGGAAGAAGTGGGCAAGCAGTTCGACGTGACGCGCGAGCGGATACGCCAGATCGAAGCCAAGGCGCTGCGCAAGCTGCGCCATCCTACCCGATCCGAGCGGCTGCGCAGCTTCCTGGACAACGAAGGCTAAAGCTTACCGGGCCTGTAGCTCAGTTGGTTAGAGCAGAGGACTCATAATCCTTTGGTCCACGGTTCAAGTCCGTGCGGGCCCACCAAACAAAGAAGCCCCACAGCGATGTGGGGTTTTTTTATGTCTGCCTTAATGGATTGCCTTGGGGTAATGCCGAGGGCTGGCACGGGAAAAATTCAGCAGGGGGCTGGTGAGGCTTCTACTGGGCTGAGTTGGCTGGATTGTTCCAGCAGCGCCTGCGCTTTTTTGGCTATCGGTGATAGGGGAGAACAGGCCTCAATAGAGGGTTTATTATTACTCGTCGATTCCAAGATGTTTTGGAGCGATGCCAACTATTCTTCCTTGCTATCGCCAGACCCGAAGTAAAGCCAGACCAGGCCGAGTGTGGCTGCTATCAGGGATGAGAGCAGGATGCCAAGCTTAGCATCCTGAAACAACTGGGGATCGCTAAAAGCCATGCCGCCGATGAACAGGGACATGGTGAAGCCAATGCCGCCCAGCCAGGCTGCGCCAGTCAGGTGACGCCAGTTCATGCCTTGCGGCATCTGCCCCCAGCCCAGTTTCAGGATCAGCCAGCAACTGCCGCTGATGCCGATGAATTTCCCCAGTACCAGGCCGAACATGACGCCCAGGGTGACGGGTGCGCTAATCGAAGCGGAAAAATCAATGGGTCTGAAATCAATTCCTGCATTGGCAAGCGCGAAAATGGGAATGATCAGAAAAGTGACCCAGGCACTGAGCCCATGTTCCATCCGCTGCAAGGGAGCCTGTACCGCCATGGCTGCTCTTTCCACGTTTTCCGCGATGGTTGCCATGCGGTGGTTGCTCAGGGGGTGGTCCGGCGCTTGCGGGTCGAGAACGGCGGCATGAAATCCCTGGCCAAGCTCTTGCAAGCGCTGATTAAACTGTTCCGGGGAGAAAGCGGGCCTGGCGGGTATGGTGAATGCCAGCAGGATGCCTGCTACGGTGGCATGAAGGCCGCTCAGCAGGGTCAAATACCATAACACGATGCCCGCGAGAATGTAGGGCAAGGGATGGCGGACGCCACCCCTGTTGAACAAAATGAGCAATGCCAGCACGGATGCAGCCCAGGCGAGCGAAATCCAGTTGATTGCATCGGTGTAAAAAAGCGCGATGACAAATACTGCGCCGAGATCGTCGACTATCGCGAGCGCGGTGACAAAGATGATCAGCGAACGCGGTACACGCCACGCGAGCAGGACGAGAATGCCGATAGCGAAGGCGATATCCGTTGCCATGGGAATGCCCCAGCCGGAAGCGCTGGGCGTGCCGTAATTGAACAGGGCGTAGACCAGCGCGGGTACGACCATGCCACCCAAGGCGGCCCCGATCGGCAGTGCAGCATCGCGCGGGGAGGATAGCTCTCCAACCAGGATTTCCCGCTTGATTTCCAGCCCGACCAGCAGAAAAAACAAGGCCATCAGCCCATCGTTTACCCAGCGGTGCAGGCTTTGCCCGAGTTCCCATGAGCCCATGGACAGCACCAGGGTTTGTTCCCAGAAATGATGGAATCCATCTCCCCAGTGCGAGTTCGCAATCAGGAGGGTGAGCAGCGAGGTGCCAATCAGAACGATGCCGCCGGCCGTGGTGCGCCGCAGAAAGCGCTCGAATGGGCTGAGAACCTGTCCGAACAGGGGTTCCAGCGGGTACGGAAGTTGCTGTTGTTTGCGCATGTGATTTTCTGGTGGTTCTGAGTTTTGGCTTGGATGAAAAATGGACAGCCGGGACGATGGTGGCTGCTATTCGGCTGACGGGCCCGATTGCTCCAGCAATTCCCGCGCTGCCTTGGCGCTGAGGAATTTCCACGGCAGTGGGAAGAGGCCGGGCACGCGTTCCATGTAGCGCCGGTAAATTTCTCCGTGATAGACCAGCAGTTTTCGCTCTTCCAGCCTGGAGCCGATGATGAAGTAGAGCGTGGCCATCGCGCTGGTGAGCAGCATCGCAGCATTCATGTCGCGCGTCCAGATCAGAACCAGGCCGAAGAAATACCACGGGTGGCGCACGTAGCGGTGGAAGGGGGAAAGGTGGAAATGTTCCTGGTCTTCCACGTTCCGCGCGTGCTCGCGTAACTGGCGCAGGCCCAGAAACTCCTCGGTGTCGTAATATTTCAGCGAACGCACGAAGCCCAGGCAGGCCACTAATGCCAGCCCATTTGCCGTCCATGCGCCAGCGCCTTGCCATTGCCATAGCATTGGTCCCGGGTGCTGGTACATGTGCCACAGGATAGGCAGGATCAGCAACAAGGACAGGATGTTGAAGGCCAGCCGGTAGGCCGGCATCAGTTCCGGGCGAGTGGCGGCAAAATGGCGCTTGATCCCGAGCGAAGCCAGTATGGAATGCAGCGCAAAATAGACCAGCCAGTAGCACAGCAAGAGCGCCAGATCGTGCCAGGCAGAATCAGTCATGCTTTTCTCCTGCAATTGAACTGGATCTGATCCAGTTTTTCCGAGAAAGTGCCGGCGCAATGAAAAAAGGGCCAGGAAAATCCTGACCCCTTGGTGATTTGGTGGGCGATACTGGGTTCGAACCAGTGACCCCTGCCGTGTGAAGGCAGTGCTCTACCGCTGAGCTAACCGCCCCGAATGGGCTTTGATGTGCTCCACCGAGGGCGCAGATTATGCCTTTTATCTGCAAAGGCGTCAAATGCGCGGGCGCCTCTTCAAGCGGCATCGTCTTGCTGCGCGCCATTTTTATTGCCTGCTCGAAAGCTTGGGTCAATCAGAGGGCCGGGCCGGCAAAGGCGCCAAAGATGGTGATCGGCCGCCATCCAAGAGAGTGCATCGCAGAATTGTGCATGCTGACAGTTTCCGGAACCAGACCAAGCAAATGATAGCAATAGGGTAATCAACTTGGGAGCGCGCTGAGGATGCGATCCATAGTAAAATCTGGCGAGGCTGGTGATGGAGGGGATGTGGATGGCTATAGATTTGCGCCGCTGGTTCGGCATGGGTGGTGTGCCGCCCCACGACAACCCGCGCGCCTATGTCTGGGAGCATCGCCTGCACTGGGTCATGGTGGTGGTCGCCCTGCTTGCCCTGCCGGCTTTCTACCTGGAGGTGCTGCAAACCAGTGAGCCGCTGCAACACATCGGCTGGGAGCTGGATTTGTTCATTTTCGCGGCCTTCAGCCTGGAAACGGCATGGATGCTGTACTTGTGCCACGCCAAGCTGACCTACATCAGGTATAACTGGCTCAACGTCCTCATTATCTGTGCCTCCGGGCTGGGGCTGGTCGGCCTGCCCAGCGACTGGCTGCCGCTGGTGCGCCTGCTGCGGGTTGCCTACGTCGCCCTGGTGGTGGCGCACCTGCTGACGTCGGTGCGCACCCTGCTGTCCACCAACGCCATCCCCTACGCCTTCATTCTCGGCATCGTCACCTTGGCCGCCGTTGGCGCCGGATTCTACTGGCTGGAGCCCACCGTGCACAATTTCGGCGAAGGCCTGTGGCTGGCCTTCATTACCGGCGCGACCGTCGGCTACGGCGATTTCGTGCCGACCACCACCGCTGCGCGCATTTTGGCCGTGGTCATGGTGTTCGTCGGATTTTCCGTGCTTTCCCTGGTTACCGCGAGCATTTCCGCTTTCTTCGTGGGCGAGGACGAGAAAAAGCTGCGCCGTGAAATGCACCACGATATCCAGGAGCTGCGGCGCGAGATCGCCGAACTGCGCTCCTTGATGCGGGCAAGCGATACGGTCCGGGCCGCGCCGGAAAAAGAACTGGACTAAACCGGGCGGATTGTCGACGCGGATTGGTTAAACCCTTGTCAGTCATGCTAAAATTCCCGCCTTTTCCAAGCCGAGTGAAAGACCACCATGTTCAGCGCAAAAAACACCATTGCCAACTTTGATCCTGAATTGTGGCAGGCGATCGAGCAGGAGCGCCAGCGCCAGGAAGACCACATCGAACTCATCGCCTCCGAGAACTATACCAGTCCGGCGGTGATGGAAGCGCAGGGCTCGGTGCTGACCAACAAGTACGCCGAGGGCTACCCCGGCAAGCGCTACTACGGCGGCTGCGAATACGTGGACAAGGCCGAGCAGCTCGCCATCGACCGCGTCAAGAAGCTGTTCGGCGCCGAAGCCGCCAACGTCCAGCCCAATTCCGGCTCGCAGGCCAACCAGGCCGTGTTCATGGCCTTCCTCAAGCCCGGCGACACCATCATGGGCATGAGCCTGGCCGAGGGCGGGCACCTCACCCACGGCATGGCGCTCAACATGAGCGGCAAGTGGTTCAATGTCGTGGCCTACGGCCTCGACAAGAATGAAGAGATCGACTACGAGCAGATGGAGCGGCTGGCGCACGAGCACAAGCCCAAGCTGATCATCGCCGGCGCGTCGGCCTATGCGCTGAAAATCAACTTCGAGCGCTTCGCCAAAGTGGCCAAGGCCGTGGGCGCGATTTTCATGGTGGACATGGCGCACTATGCCGGGCTGATCGCCGCCGGCGTCTACCCCAACCCGGTGCCGCACGCCGACGTGGTCACCACCACCACGCACAAGACGTTGCGGGGACCGAGAGGCGGTGTCATCCTGATGAAGGCGGAGCACGAAAAGGCCATCAATTCGGCCATTTTCCCCGGCTTGCAGGGCGGGCCGCTGATGCACGTCATCGCGGGCAAGGCGGTGGCTTTCAAGGAAGCGGCGAGCAAGGACTTCAAGCTGTATCAGGAACAGGTGATCGCGAATGCGCTGGTGATGTGCAAGGTGCTGACCGAGCGCGGGCTGCGCATCATTTCCGGCCGCACCGAGTCGCACGTGTTCCTGGTCGACCTGCGCGCCATGAAGCTCACCGGCAAGGAGGCCGAGGCCGCGCTGGGCAAGGCGCACATCACGGTGAACAAGAACGCCATCCCCAACGACCCGGAAAAGCCTTTCGTCACCAGCGGCATCCGCATCGGCACCCCGGCCATGACCACGCGCGGCTTCAAGGAGTTCGAGGCCGAGCATCTGGCCAACCTGATCGCCGACGTGCTGGCCGCCCCCACCGACGAAACCGTGCTGTCGCGCGTGGCCAACGAGGCCAAGGCGATGTGCGCGAAGTTCCCGGTCTATGGGGCGTGAAAAGTGTGAAATGTGAAAAGTGAAGGGTGAGGCGTTGCAGGGTACGTTGCTGCGCTTCACATTTCACATTTCACGGCTCACTTTTCACATCATAAAATGAAATGCCCCTTCTGCGGCGAAGCCGATACCCAGGTCATTGATTCCCGCGTCAGCGAGGAAGGCGACAGCGTGCGCCGCCGCCGCCGCTGCACCAGTTGTGAGAAGCGTTTTACAACCTACGAGACGGCGGAACTCAGGATGCCGTCGGTGGTGAAACAGAACGGCAGCCGCGAGGAATTCAGCCGCGACAAGATCCGCACCAGCTTCATGCGCGCCCTCAACAAGCGCCCGGTTTCCACCAGCCTGGTGGATGGCGCCATCCAGCACATCGAGCAGAAAATGCTGAGCCTGGGCGAGCGTGAAATCCCTTCCCTGCAGGTGGGGGAAATGGTGATGAACGAACTGCGCAAGCTGGACAAGGTGGCCTACATCCGCTTTGCCTCGGTGTATCGCAGTTTCGAGGACGTGGATGATTTCCGCGACGCGATCCAGGACTTGGACAAGTAAGTTGACCTATTCGGCGGATGATCACGGTTTCATGGCGCAGGCCTTGCGCCTTGCCGAGCGCGGCCAGTATACGGCCACGCCCAATCCGCGCGTCGGCTGCGTTATCGTGCGCGGGGGCAGTGTGGCGGGGGAAGGCTGGCACGAGCGAGCCGGCGAACCGCACGCCGAGATTCATGCCCTGCAGCAGGCGGGAGAAAAGGCGCGGGGGGCGACGGTGTATGTGACGCTTGAGCCGTGCAGCCACCATGGCCGCACGCCGCCCTGCGCCGACGCCCTGGTCAAGGCGGGCGTGGCGCGCGTGGTGGTGGCCATGCAGGACCCCAATCCGCTGGTTTCGGGCGCGGGTCTGAAAATGCTGACAGATGCGGGAATTCAGGTGGAATGCGGCCTACTTGAGCAAGCGGCCAGCGATCTCAATATCGGCTTTGTGTCGCGCATGCGGCGCGGACGGCCATGGCTGAGGCTGAAAGTTGCGGCTACGCTGGACGGCAAGACGGCGCTCGGCAACGGCGTCAGCCAGTGGATTACCGGCCCGGATGCGCGGCGCGATGCGCATCGCTGGCGCGCCCGCTCCTGTGCCATGCTGACCGGCATTGGCACGGTGCTGGCGGACGACCCATCCTTCAATGTGCGCGATATTGAAACCACGCGCCAGCCGCTCAAGGTGGTGGTGGATGCCAATCTGAGCATGCCGCTGGATGCCAGAATACTTTCCGGTGCGCCGCTGCTGGTTGCAACGGGTTGTGATGAAGAAGGCCGCATCCGGGCTTTGCGCGAGGCGGGCGCCGAAGTGCTGGTGCTGCCCGCATTGCATGGACAGATTGATCTGGCGCGGCTGATGCAGGAACTCGGGCAGCGCGGCTGCAACGAAATCACCGCCGAGGCCGGCAAGGTGCTGAATGGGGCCCTGCTGCAGGCGGGTTTGGTGGACGAACTGGTGTTCTATCTCGCCCCCATGCTGTTCGGCGACAATGCGCGCGGCATGTTCGGCCTGCCGGATATCGAAACCATGGAACAGCGCCAGGAGCTGGATATTCGCGATCTGCGCATGGTGGGTCAGGATATGCGCATCGTGGCGCATTTAAAGGAAAAATCATAATGTTTACCGGCATCATCCAGGCGGTGGGAAAAATCGCCGCCATCGAACCCTTGCAGGAAGGCGTGCGTCTGAATATTGATGCAGGCGGGCTGGACATGAGCGACGTGGTGCTGGGCGACAGTATTGCCGCCAACGGCGTGTGCCTGACCGTGGTGGAGAAAACCACAGAGGGCTACAAGGTCGATGTCTCGCGCGAAACGCTGAACTGCACCGCAGGTCTGGGCGAACCCGGCGAGGTCAACCTGGAAAAGGCGCTGCGCCTGTCCGACAGGCTTGGCGGGCATCTGGTGAGCGGTCATGTGGATGGCGTGGGCGAAGTGGTCAAGTTCGCGCCGGTGGGCGAATCGCATGAACTGGTGATCCGCGCGCCCAAAGCGCTGGCGCGCTATATCGCCCACAAGGGTTCGATCACGGTCAACGGGGTGAGCCTGACGGTCAACTGGGTGAAGGACGAGGATTGGGCTACGACTAACCCGCAAGCGGGTAAGTCTGCACCGAAACAGTCGGAGACTGTTTTTAGCATCAACCTGATTCCCCATACCATCCAGGCCACCAATTTCAAACATCTGTGCGCCGGCAAGCCAGTCAACCTGGAAGTCGATCTGGTGGCGCGCTATCTGGAACGCATGCTGAACTACGGCAAGGAAAATCAATGAGCATAAGCCCGATTCAAGACATTATCGCCGACTTCAAGGCCGGCAAAATGGTCGTCCTGGTGGACGAAGAGGACCGCGAAAACGAAGGTGACCTGGTGCTGGCGGCCGAGTTCGCCACCCCCGAGGCCATCAATTTCATGGCCAGGCACGGCCGCGGCCTGATCTGTCTGACCCTGACCGAGGCGCGCTGCCGCCAGCTCGATCTGCCGTTGATGGTTTCGAGCAACAAGGCCCCGCTGGGAACCAATTTCACCGTTTCGATCGAGGCCGCGGAAGGCGTGACCACCGGCATCTCCGCCGCCGACCGCGCCAAGACCGTGCTGGCGGCGGTGAAGAAGGATGCCGGGCCGAACGACGTTGTCCAGCCCGGTCATATCTTCCCGCTCAAGGCGCAGAACGGCGGCGTGCTGGTGCGTGCCGGCCACACCGAAGCGGGTTGCGACCTGGCTGCGCTGGCGGGGCTGGAGCCGGCCGCGGTGATCTGTGAAATTCTCAAGGAAGACGGCGAGATGGCGCGCTTGCCGGATCTGCTGGAATACGCCAAGGAGCATGGCCTCAAGATCGGCACCATCGCCGACCTGATCCACTACCGCAGCCAGACTGAAAGCCTGGTGGCGCGCGTGGCGGAAAAAGCGGTGCAGACCGCTTACGGCGAATTCCAGCTCATCACCTACCACGACAAGACCGCCAATGAAGTGCATCTGGCGCTGGTGAAAGGCGAGATCAAGGCCGGAGAGGAAACCCTGGTGCGCGTGCATGAGCCGCTGTCGGTGATGGATTTTATCGACACCACCAGCTTCGAGCATTCCTTCAGCGTCCATCAGGCGTTGCAGGCGGTGGCCGATGCAGGCAAGGGCGTGATCGTCCTGATGCGGCGTGGCGGCGAGTCTTCCGCCGACCTGCTGGCGCGCATCCAGCGCAGCGAACCCAAGGTGCCGGCCAAGGTGGACTTGCGCAACTATGGCATTGGAGCGCAGATCCTGCGCGACCTCAATGTCACTAAAATGCGCCTACTCTCGCTGCCGCGCAAGATGCCGAGCATGACCGGTTTCGACCTGGAAGTGACCGGCTATTACGAACCGAAATAGGAAATGAGATATGGGAACCCCCAACAAACTGCCTGAATTCCATCCCGACCTGAATGGCGCCGGTCTGAAAATCGGCATCGCCATGAGCCGCTTCAATATCGATGTGTGCGAGGGGCTGCTGGGCGCCTGCGTGACCGAGCTGCTCAAGCTGGGCGTCGCCAAGGAAGATATCTTTCTGGCCAGCGTGCCCGGCGCGCTGGAGATTCCCCTGGTGCTGCAAAAGATGGCGAAAAGCGGAAAATTCGATGCGCTGGTCGCGCTGGGCGCGATCATCCGTGGCGAGACCTATCATTTCGAACTGGTGGCCAACGAGTCCGGCAGCGGCGTGACCCGCGTCATGCTGGATAGCGGCATGCCTATCGCCAACGCCATTCTCACGGTGGAGGACGATGAGCAGGCCTTGGTCCGGATGTCCGAAAAAGGGGCTGATGCTGCCCGGGTGGTGGTTGAGATGGTTAATCTGTTGAAGAAAATTTAAATAGGCTTTACATGAAAAAAAACCGCCGCAAAGCGCGCGAACTTGCTGTTCAGGGCCTTTACCAGCGCCAGCTCACCGGCGACCCGGTAGAGATTATCGAAGCGCAGTTGCGTGAGCACGAGGACTTCGAAAAAATCGATGGGGCGCATTTTTCCGCCATTCTGCATGGCGCAATCAATGAGGTGAGCAATCTGGAAAGCAGGCTGCGGCCCTGCCTTGACCGCCCTATTGAAGATTTGAGTCCGGTCGAACGCGCTGTCCTGATGGTGGCGACCTATGAGTTTGCGCATCACGTTGAAATCCCCTACCGCGTGGTGATCAACGAAGCCATCGAGCTGGCCAAGTGTTTTGGCGGTTCGGATGGCTACAAGTACGTCAATGGCGTGCTCGACAAGCTGGCAGCCAGCGAGCGCGCCGTCGAGGTCGCTGCGGCAAAGGCGGGTTGACCTGGCCTTGCAGCCGGTGTCTCGCCGGCATGCAAGAAATAAGCATTTGAATGCCTTCGCATTCTTCACCTTTCATGGGTTTTTGAAGGTCCAATCCGTGCCGGATAAGTAAGTCCTGATTTCACTGCTGCCTTGCACTGGATATAATCAGGCTTATGGCGAAAAAACTCCGTTACGGCGATTACCTTGGTGCAGTGCGCCACCGCCAGCGCAAGCTCAGTTACAACACAGTGGTTGCGCATACCAGGCTTTCTCCTCGCAAAACAAAACTGCGGCCACGCGACCTGTATCGCCTGCTGGGGCCATATGTTGGCGTACGTTTTGCCGAACAGTTGATGGCGGTCGTGCCGTTGGCGTCGTTTCTGGTGCTATTCCAGTTTGGCGCGTTGCATTCCGAGGTGCATGGCTGGGAAAGCATTGCCCTGGGAATGACGGCGGTGATCCTTGGCCTGATGCTGTTCATTGAAGGGGTCAAGCGTGGCCTCATGCCATTCAGCGAGAATATCGGTTATGCCATGCCGGGCAAGTTTTCCACTCCGATGGTATTGGGCGTTGCTTTCGTGCTGGGTTTCATGGCAACCTTGGCCGAGCCGGCCATCGGCGCTCTCAGGGCGGCCGGCAGCCTGGTGAGCCGGGATGAAACACCCTATCTGCATTTGTTGCTCAACGAACGCTCGGATTTGCTGGTGCTGGCGGTTGGCTTCGGGGTCGGCCTGGCTGTTCTGGCCGGCATGCTGCGCTTTATTTTTGGCTGGAGCCTGAAATCGCTCATTATCGCCACCCTGGTGCCGGTGCTCAGCATGACCCTGTTTTTCTCCATGGATAGCCGGCTGGAGCCGATCATCGGGCTGGCCTGGGACTGCGGCGCGATTACCACCGGGCCGGTGACCGTGCCGCTGGTACTGGCGATCGGGATTGGTGTGTCCGCCGCTACCAGCGCCGAAGACAATCCGCTTTCCGGATTCGGTATCGTCACCCTGGCGTCGCTGTTTCCGCCCATTGCAGTGATGTCGCTTGGCCTGGCACTTTCGTTTGGCGATTTCCCGGCACTGGAGACGGCTGCTAAAATTACAGCCACATCGGCCTGGTATGAGCTTTCCCCCTTTGACGACATTATCGCCGCGTTGCGCGCGATTCTTCCGCTGACCCTGTTTCTCTGGCTGGTGCAGCACTGGTGGCTGAAGGAGCCGGTGAAGGAAGGGAAGGTGCTGGTGTATGGCATCACCCTCGCCGTGCTGGGCATGATGCTTTTCAATGTCGGCCTGGATTACGGCCTGACGCCTCTGGGCGGGCAGGCGGGAGGGATGGTGCCGGCCGCTTTCGCACCGTTTCAGGCTGTTCAGGGGTCGCCCTTGTATCCCTACTGGACGGGCATCGGCATTGCCTTGCTGTTTGCCCTGCTGCTCGGTTTTGGCGCCACGGTGGCCGAGCCCGCATTGAATGCCATGGGCGTCACGGTGCAGAATCTTACCGATGGCGCTTTTACCAAGAAACTCCTGATTCGCGCAGTGGCCGTGGGCGTCGGTCTGGGCGTGGCCTTGGGCGTGGCGAAGGTGATTTTTGCCATCCCGATTGTCTTGATGCTGATCCCCGCCTATTTGCTGACCTTGGCCTTGACGGTGATTTCCAGCGAGGAATATGTCAACCTGGCCTGGGACAGCGCCGGGGTCACCACCGGACCCGTGACCGTTCCCCTGGTTCTGGCATTGGGATTGGGGCTGGGCAAGGCGGTTGGCGCGCAGGACGGATTTGGAATATTGGCGATGGCTTCGGTTGGGCCGATTCTGAGCGTACTCGCAACCGGGCTATGGATCCGGTGGCGGGTGAAAAGTAACCATATGGCTGGCGAAAGGATCAACCACAGATGAATGAAGAAATCATTGTACTGACCGATGTCGTGCTGATTACCGTCATCGTCCAGCGTGGCGCGGCGGACACGGTGGTACGTGCAGCCCAGAAAGCGGGGGCGCAGGGAGCGACCATTTTCTATGCGCGCGGCACCGGGGTACGCCAGCGCCACCTCGGAATATTGGGCGTCGCGGTCAATTCGGAAAAGGAGGTGGTGTATGTCGTGGCATCCACCGACCAGGCCGACCGGATTTTCGAGCGTGTGTTCGTTGCGGCCAAGCTCGATACGCCGGGCATGGGCATGATTTACATGACGCATCTGGAGAAAATGGCGACGTATGTGCCGCATGACCTGATTGCCCGGGTTCCCGGACATGACTGACACAGGCGAACAGCAATCCTACAAGGTGATCACCTGTTTCTTGCCCGCGGGTAAGGGCAAGGATGTGCTCGATGATCTGCGCAAGCAGAAAGGGGTATACAGCGGCTTTGTGCATCATGCGCGTGGCGCGGGGGTCGATAGCGGGCGTGGCAACAAGGCGCCGTTCTACGTGGAGCGCGAGGTGATCACCGTGCTGGCGACAGTGGCACAGGCGGACGAGGTGTTCGAGTTTCTTTACTTCAATGCCGGTCTGGACCAGCCTCATACCGGCATGGTGCTGATGGAAAAGGCGATACGTGGGATGACCTGCAGTCTCACCCCGGAAATCGTGGACGAATCCTGAGTGCCCCCCGGTAGCGGGGGCTTTTGCATTATTTCTTGTCGGACATCGGGCAGGTCTTGATGCCCAGCAGGGTATAAGCCGGGCACCAGCCCATCAGGCCGGTCGCCAGAGGCACTACGCCGATCCAGCCCCATACGCCGATAATGCCGGCCAGGCTCAGGCCAATCAGTGCCGCACCTGCGACGATACGAATAATCTTGTCTACACCGCCTACGTTTTTACCCATTTTGTTCTCCTGACCAGGTTAAGCAAGGAACCAACACCTCAATTTGAGGCGTATGCGCTTTACAGTAGAAATATGGTGGCGAGGCCGAGGAAAATAAAGAACCCCCCGCTGTCGGTCACGGCGGTAATCAGTACGCTCGATCCCAAGGCGGGGTCTCGCCCGAATTTTTGCATGACCAGCGGGATGAATACGCCCATGATCGCCGCCAGCAGCAGGTTGAGAACCATGGCTCCGGTCATGACCGCGCCCAGTGCCGCATTGCGGTACAGGGCGTAGGCCAGGAGGCCGAGGATGGAGCCCCAGATCAGGCCGTTGACCAGGCTGACGCCGATTTCCTTGATAAACAGCTTGCGCATGCTGCTGGGGTGGATCTGCCCCAGCGCCAGGCCGCGCACGATCATGGTAATGGTCTGGTTGCCGGAGTTTCCGCCGATGCCCGCGACGATGGGCATCAGCGCTGCGAGGGCGACAATTTTCTCGATCGAGCCTTCGAACGCGCCGATCACGCGCGAGGCGATAAAGGCGGTCACCAGATTGATGGCCAACCAGGTCCAGCGGTTTTGCATGGATTTCCATACCGAGGCGAACATGTCTTCCTCCTCGCGCAAACCGGCCATGGCAAGTACATCGCTCTCCGCCTCGTCGCGGATGAAATCCATCACTTCGTCAACGGTCAAGCGCCCTACCAGCTTGTTGTAGGAATTCACCACCGGCGCGGTCACCAGATCGTAGCGCTCGAAGGCGGACGCCGCATCGCTGGCCTTGTCGTTGCCGTTGAAAACCACCGGGTCGTCAGACATGACTGCCGCGACCAGTGCTTCCGGGTTGTGCAGCAGAAGTCGTTTCAGGGGCAGAATGCCGCGCAGTTTTTCCTCGCTGTCCACGACGAACAGCTTGTCGGTATGGCTGGGTAATTCGCCAAGTTTGCGCAAATCTGCCAGCACCTGCTCCAGGCTGATGTCTTCGCGTATGGTGACCATGTCGAAATCCATCAGCGCGCCTACCGTGCCTTCAGAATAGGACAGAGCGGATTGCAGTTGAGCCTGTTCTTCCTTGTCCAGCGACTTGAACAGGTCCTCTATCACCTCGCGCGGCAGGTCGGGGGCCAGGTCGGCGATCTCGTCGGTGTCCAGCTGTTCCGCCGCAGCCCGAAGCTCGTCGGTGTCCATGGTGGCGATGAGGGATTCGCGCACCGCGTCAGACACTTCCAGCAGGATGTCGCCGTCGCGGTCAGCCCGCACGAGTTCCCACACCGCCAGACGCTGGTTTAGCGGTAGTGCTTCAAGGATGTAGGCGACGTCGGCAGGGTGCAGCGCATCCAGTATTTTCTGCAGTTCAGCCAGGTTCTGCTTGTGCACCAGTTGCTGCACCAGGTCGTGGCGCGGCATGTCCTGCTTGTTTACCAGCGACTCCACCAGCTCATGCTTGTGTAAAAGATCGACCACGCGCTTCAGGCTTTCCTGAACGCTTTCATGCGGGGCGTTTTGGTTGCTGTCTGGCATGGCGGATTTGGCGGTTAGTTATGGCAATGAAGGGGCTATTATAGTGGTGGCACTGCTTAAGGTTCTACCTATCTGCGCGTATTCCGGGCGCCGAATATCGCCGCCCCTATCCTGACGATGGTGGCGCCTTCGGTAATCGCGGCTTCCAGGTCATTAGACATGCCCATGGACAGGGTGTCGAGCCTGAAGTTCTTGTGGTTAAGTTGGTCGAGCAAATCGCGCACTGCGCGGAATTGCTGTCTCTGAATGCCGGGATCATCCGTTGCCGCGGGAATGGCCATCAATCCGCGCAATTGCAGGCGTGGCAAGGCGCGTACATGAGCTGCCAGGGCTTCCAGGTCCTGTGGGGCAACCCCGCTCTTGCTGGCTTCGCCGCTCACGTTGACTTCCAGGCATACCTGCAGGGGCGGCAGCGCTGCGGGCCTGGCGGATGATAGGCGATCGGCGATTTTTGCCCGGTCCACGCTGTGCACCCAGTTGAAATGCTCGGCGACCAGGCGTGTCTTGTTGCTCTGCAAGGGCCCAATGAAATGCCATTCCAGCGGCAAATCGGCGAGTGTTGCGATTTTGTCCACCGCCTCCTGCACGTAACTCTCGCCAAACGCGGTTTGCCCTGCCAGGAATGCTTCCCGCACCGCTTCCGCGGAAAAGGTTTTGCTGACCGCGAGCAGGCGGATGTCCCGTGGTACTCTTCCCGCCTGCATTGCCGCGCACTCGATGCGTTGTTTAACGGCTTGCAAGGCGCTTATGATTGTTGTCATAATGCCCTCATCAATCGGTCATGCGGTCATGTGGCCGCACTTAGGGGATTATAAATGGAAATCTCGGATCTACTCGCCTTCTCGGTCAAGAACAAGGCCTCCGATCTTCATCTCTCCGCAGGTCTGCCCCCGATGATCCGCGTCAACGGTGACGTGCGGCGCATCAATGTAGATTCGCTGGACCACAAGGGCGTGCACGGCATGGTGTATGACATCATGAACGACGGCCAGCGCAAGTTCTACGAGGAAAACCTGGAAGTCGATTTTTCCTTCGAAATCCCGGGCCTGGCACGTTTCCGCGTCAATGCATATAACCAGAACCGGGGCGCGGCTGCGGTTTTCCGTACCATTCCCTCCAAGGTGCTGACACTCGAACAGCTCAATTGCCCGCCCATCTTCAAGGAAATCGCCGACCAGCCGCGCGGTATCGTGCTGGTGACCGGCCCAACCGGTTCCGGCAAGTCCACCACCCTGGCGGCGATGATCAACCACATCAACGAAAATGAGTACGGCCACATCCTTACGGTGGAAGACCCGATCGAATTCGTGCATGAAAGCAAGCGTTGCCTGATCAACCAGCGCGAGGTCGGGCCGCATACCCTGTCCTTCGCCAATGCCTTGCGTTCGGCCTTGCGTGAAGATCCGGACATCGTTCTGGTGGGCGAGATGCGCGATCTGGAAACGATACGCCTGGCGCTGACCGCCGCTGAAACGGGCCACCTGGTGTTCGGTACCCTGCATACCAGTTCTGCAGCCAAAACCATCGACCGGATCATCGACGTGTTCCCGGCTGCGGAAAAGGAAATGGTGCGCTCCATGCTGTCCGAATCGCTGCGCGCCGTCATCGCCCAGACGCTGCTGAAAACCAAGGACGGCAGCGGGCGGGTTGCGGCGCATGAAATCATGGTCGGAACGCCGGCGATCCGGAACCTGATCCGCGAGAACAAGATCGCCCAGATGTACTCCGCTATCCAGACCGGACAGAATCTGGGCATGCAGACGCTCGACCAGTGCCTCACTGACCTGGTACGGCGCAATGTCGTTGCGCAGAATGAAGCGCGCACCAAGGCGGCAAACAAGGAAAGTTTCGGCGGCTAAAAACAGGAATCGCAAAGCGATCCCGCGCCCCGCCGGATTGAGCGGCTTTGCCGCCAATCCCGGCGGGACACTCCTTGCGGGTACCCCCCGGGGAGATAGCCAGGAGAGAGGGTTCGGTAGAGAGGAAATATAATGGAACGCGAACAGGCACAGAAATTCATGCACGATCTGCTGCGGCTGATGCTCAGCAAGAAGGCATCCGACCTGTTTATCACCGCAGGTTTCCCGCCCGCCATCAAGGTGGATGGCAAGGTGACTCCGGTCTCCAACCAGACCCTGACGCCGGCGCATACGCAGGAACTGGCGATGGCGATCATGAACAGCAAGCAGGCCTCCGAGTTCGAGTCCACCAAGGAATGCAATTTCGCCATCAGCCCGCCGGATATCGGCCGTTTCCGCGTCAATGCCTTCGTTCAGCAATCACGCATAGGCCTGGTGCTGCGTACCATTACGGCCAAGATTCCGAAATTCGAAGAGCTCGGCCTGCCCGAAGTGCTCAAGGATGTTGCCATGACCAAGCGTGGCCTGGTGATTTTCGTCGGCGGCACGGGTTCCGGCAAATCCACTTCGCTGGCGGCGATGGTGGGTTACCGCAATGAAAACAGCTTCGGCCACATCATCACCATCGAAGACCCGGTGGAATACGTGCACGACCACAGGAACTGCATCGTGACCCAGCGCGAGGTCGGGGTGGACACGGACAACTGGTTTGCGGCGCTGAAGAACACCCTGCGCCAGGCGCCGGACGTGATCCTCATCGGCGAGATACGCGACCGCGAAACCATGGACTACGCCATCGCCTTCGCCGAAACCGGCCACCTGTGCCTCTCCACGCTGCACGCCAATAGCACCAACCAGGCGCTGGACCGGATCATCAACTTTTTCCCTGAAGAGCGCCGGGACCAGTTGCTGATGGATCTCTCCCTCAATCTCAAGGCTTTTGTTTCACAGCGCCTGATCCCGATGAAGGAAGGCAAGGGACGTGCTGCGGCAATCGAAATCATGCTCAATTCTCCGCTGATCTCGGACCTGATTTTCAAGGGGGATGTGCACGAGATCAAGGAAATTATCTCCAAATCACGCGAACTGGGCATGCAGACCTTCGACCAGTCGCTGTTCGATCTCTATGAGGCGGGTTACATCACTTACGAGGATGCATTGCGCAATGCAGATTCGGTCAACGATCTGCGCCTCAGGATCAAGCTGCATGGACAGGAATCCAAGGACAGGGATCTTATGTCCGGCATCGACCATCTCGGGATTGTGTAAAGAAGGCAGCAGCCGGCAGACCGGTTTGGCTGAGCGCTGACGGCTAACTGTCAGCTATCAGCGGCTTCTCCCGCCGCATCCCTCCGGCAACCATCTTGTATTCAAACAGGCGGCATTCCAGCGGTCCGTTGAAGAGTGGAATGCGCCGTGACGCGGAAAGCCGGATCAGTTTCGCCAGGCGGAAATCGGCGGTGAAGAAATAGGCGCGCCAGCCGGTGAATTTCTGCTTCAGTGCGTGCCCCAGTTCCGGGTACATGGCCGCCAGTTCTTCCTGTTCGCCGATCCTCACGCCGTAGGGCGGGTTGGTGACCAGCACGCCTTGCGGCTCAGGGGCGGGCGCTTCCAGCGCGTTGCACTGCTTGAGCTGTACCGCGTCCAGCAGCCCGGCGGTTTCAAGGTTCTCGCGCGCCACTTTCAATACATCGCCGAATAAATCGCTGCCATAAATGTGGCAGAACTGCACCGGCTTCTGCCTTGCCTCGGCTTCCCTGCGTAATTTTTCCCAGGTCTGGGCATCAAACTGGCGCAGTTTGCTGAAGGCAAAGTCGCGCCCCAAGCCAGGGGCGATATCGAGCGCCATTTGCGCCGCTTCCATGAGGAAGGTGCCGCTGCCGCACATCGGGTCGAGCAGGGTCTCGCCCGGCTTCCAGCCGGCGAGGTGCAGGATGCCCGCGGCCAGGTTTTCGCGTAGAGGCGCTTCAACGGACGAACGGCGCAGGCCGCGCTTGAATAGCGCGGGGCCGGAGGTGTCGAGGTAGAGCGCAAAGCTCTCTTCCTCGAGGAAGGCGTGGATGCGCAGGTCCGGCTCATGGGTGTCGATGCTCGGCCGCTCGCCGGTCAGGGCTCGGAACTTGTCGCAAACAGCGTCCTTGATTTTAAGGGTGATGAAATCCAGGCTTTGCAGGGGGCAGCGTTTGGCGCTGACCTTGACCATGATGGTGCGCGAGTGTTCGAACCAGTCCTGCCAGGGCAGGGCATAAGCAGCCTTGTAAATGTCTTCTTCGCGGCGGTAGCGGCCATTGCCCACGCGCCACAGGATGCGGCTGGCTATTCGGCTTTCCAGGTTGGCGCGGTAGCACAGTTCGAATGGGCCGCTGAATCCGGCGCCCCCGTCAGTAGCTTGCAGTCCGGACGCGCCCAGCGCTTCAAGTTCAGCTACCAGGACGCTTTCCAGTCCGCGCGGGCAGGGGGCAAAAAAATGTTCAGGCATGGTGCGAAAATCTGGTGATGAAAGAAGCTGGAATATACACTAGTAGCAATCAGCAATCAGCAATCAGCAATCAGCAATCAGCAATCAGCAATCAGCAATCAGAGGGATGATTGAAAATGGCTCAAGATAATTCCCCCATGACCAACCTTGCCCAATTGCTTGCCCGGCATCTCGCTTCGCCGGACAGAATCCTCTACAGCCAGTTCGAGGATGGCGTTTGGCGCGATTATTCTGTGGCCGAAGTGGCCGGCCTGGCCGCGCGCTGGCAGCAGGCGCTGCGCAGGGAGGGACTGCTGGCCGGTGACCGGGTGGCTTTGTGCCTGAAGAACGGGGTGAACTGGGTGACGCTGGACCTGGCTGCCCTGGGGCTGGGGCTGGTGGTGGTGCCGCTTTATCTGGAGGATAACGCGGAAAACATGGCCTGGTGCCTGCGCGATTCGGGGGCGCGTCTGCTGGTGCTGGAGAATGCGCGCCAGTGCCTCGCGCTGCAGGCCTGTACTGACGAACTGCCGCCGCTGGTATGCGTGCAGGATGGCGCGGCGGGCGGGATTGAGCTGGCGGACTGGCTGCCGCTCTCGACCGAGACGCAGTTCGAGGTTCTATCCCTTGCGCCGGACGTTCTGGCCACCATTGTTTATACTTCCGGCACCACCGGGCGCCCCAAGGGGGTCATGCTTTCCCACGCCAACATCCTGGCCAATGTCGCGGCCTCAAGCGAGGTCGTGCGCCTGCATGGCGAGGACAGCCTGCTTTCCCTGCTGCCCCTGTCGCACATGTTCGAGCGTACCTGCGGCTATTATCTGCCGCTGGCTGCCGGCATCAAGGTTGCCTACGCACGGGGCGTCCAGCAGATCGGCGAGGATCTCGCTCATCACCGGCCCACGGTGATGATTGCGGTGCCCCGGGTGTTCGAGCGCTTTCTGGCGCGGCTGGAAAAGACCCTGTCTGAGTCCTTCATCAAGCACGCATTGTTTCGCCTGACGGTTCATCTCGGCTGGCGCCGCTTCAAGGGGCGGGCCAGCGGGGTGGAGAAAATCCTTTATACCCTGCTGCGGCGCATCGTGGCTGCGCCGATCCTGGCGCGCCTGGGCGGTCGCCTGAACCTGGCGGTAGCGGGCGGGGCCAAGGTGGAGTTGCGTATCTCGCGCACTTTCATCGGACTTGGGCTCAACCTGATTCAGGGTTACGGCCTGACCGAGGCTGCGCCGGTGGTGGCGGCGAATCGGGAGTGGGACAATGATCCCGAGACCGTCGGCGCGCCGCTGGCGCAGGTCGAAACCCGCATCAACGCGGCAGGCGAACTGCTGGTGCGCGGACCCTCGGTGATGCTGGGCTACTGGAACAACCCTGAAGCGAGCGCAAAAGTGCTGGACGCCGAAGGCTGGCTCAATACCGGCGACCTGGCAGAGATGAAGGATGGCAAAATCATCATCGGGGGGCGCAGCAAGGATATCCTGGTGCTTTCCAATGGAGAGAAGGCTTCGCCTCAGGATGTGGAAATCGCCATCCTGGACGATTCCCTGTTCGAACAGGTGATGCTGATCGGCGAAGGCAAGCCTTTTTTCGCCCTGCTGGCCGTCACTCGGGAACAGGATGAGAAAACCCTGGTCCGGCGCGCCAATGCGCAGTTGAAAACTTTTCCCCGCTATGTGAGGATACGCCGCGTGATTCCCGTCAGCGACCCGTGGACGGTCGAAAACGGACTCCTCACTCCAACCCAGAAAGTCAAACGCCGGGCGGTGGAGGCGCATTACGGGCAGCGCATCATGCAGCTTTACCTGCGCTGAAAGCGGGGTATCATCTTCCTTCTGGCCCCATCGTAAACTGACCCATGAACCCGCCGCGTATCCTGATTGTTGAAGATGATTCCCTGATGGCCCAGGATATCCAGCTACGTCTGGAAATGCTGGATTATCGCGTGGCGGGGATTGTTGCCGGCGGGGAGGAAAGCCAACTGCAGGTGGCGGCCCTCAAGCCGGACCTGATCCTCATGGACATCGTACTGTATGGCGCCATGGATGGTATCGAGGCGGCGCGCCAGATCCGCCTCAAGCACGACATTCCGGTGGTGTTCCTGACGGCCTATTCGGATCAGGATTTGCTCAAGCGGGCCAAGAGCATTGGGCCGCTGGCCTATCTTGTCAAGCCGTTGAAGGAAAATGAATTGCAGCTCACCATTGAGCTCGCCTTGACGCGGCACCGAATGGAAGCCCATTCACGCCTGGCTCGTATCGAACTGGAGCGGCGCGTGGCGGAGCGCACCGCCGAACTGGAAATCGCCAACCAGCGCTTGCTGCAGGAAATGGCGCAACGTGGCGAAACAGCGAGGGCGTTGCTGGAAAGAGAGACCAGTTACCGCATCCTGTTCGAGGAGGCGCCTGTCGGGATCGTCACCGCCAATGCGGAAAAACGCCTTACCTCGGCGAATCCGGCTTTCTGCCGGATGCTGGGCTATAGCGAGGAAGAACTCCTGGAGAAGACTTTTTTGGAGATTACTTGCCCGGATGACAGAAGCGAAAATGATCTTCTGACGCAGCAGGCCTTGCGCGGTGAAATCCACGGTTATCGCCTGAACAAGCGCTACGTGAAGAAAAATGGCGAAATCCTGTGGGTGACATTGAGCAGCAGCCTGATGCGTGACAATGCGGGGCATTTCGTCGGTTTTCTGGCGGTGGTTGAGGATGTTACCGCCCAGAAACAGGCAGAAGCCCTGCGTCTGGACCAGGAAGCCGCTCAGCGCCGCGCCCTGGTGCGCGAGGTGCATCACCGCATCAAGAACAATTTGCAGGGCATGACGGGCCTGCTGCGCCAGCAGATGGAGTCGCATCCGGAGGTGCGCGGCATTCTGGAAGAGGTCATCAGCCAGGTCAATTCGGTCACCCTGGTTTACGGGCTGCAGAGCAAAGGCGCCCCAGAGCAACTGGCTCTGGCCGAAATGTTGCAAGCGATCGGGCTTGCGGCGGGCGAGATCGTGGGCGGCGGTGTCGCGCCGCAGTTCGAATTCCCCCCTGATGCGCCGCTTCTGGTGCGGGTTGACGAAGGCGTTCCGCTGGCGCTGGTGCTGAACGAACTGATCCTCAATGCGTTCAAGCACCGCAGCGGCGATGTGGCGTGCCCGGTACGGATTGCCCTGTCTGGCGGTGCGGAGGGCGCGGTGGTCGAAATCATCAATCCTGGCCTGCTGGTCAAGGGTTTCAGGTTCGATGCCGGACACTGCCTGGGGACCGGCCTGGATCTGGTCAAGGCGCTTCTGCCGGCTCGGGGCGCGCGGCTGGAAATCTTCGCGGCGAACGGATTGGTGCATGCCAGGCTGACGCTGGGTTCGCCAGTGATTTCGGTTCTGGAAGGCGCGTGCTGCGTTAATGATCCTGCCCATTCCATGGCGGCAGGGAAAAGGGAGTGCTGATAAATGGAACCGACCTCCATCCTGGTTGTGGATGACGACCGCCTGATCCTGTTCACGCTTGCCAAAGGCCTGCGTGACGCGGGGTTTGCCGTGATCGAGGCAGGCAGTGGCGAGCAGGCACTCGAAATGTGTGCTGATTTTATGCCGGACCTGGCTATCCTGGATATGCGCATGCCCGGATTGTCGGGCCTGGATGTGGCGCGCTGGCTGAAGGAAAATAATGGCGCACCGTTCGTTTTCCTCTCCGCCTACGACGATCATGAAACCGTGCAGCAGGCGGTTGCCGAGGGCGCGCTGGGCTATCTGGTCAAGCCGGTCGACGTGCCTCACGTCCTGCCCACGCTGCATGCCGCGCTGGCGCGGGCACGGGAATTGCGCGCCTTGAAGCAGAATGAGCAGCACCTCCAGCATGCGTTGAACAGCGGCCGCGATATCAGTGTCGCTATCGGCATGCTCATGGAACGCTACAATTACGGCCAGCAGGAAGCCTTCGAAAAACTGCGCCGCTCGGCGCGCGATCAGCGCCGCAAGGCCGGCGAAGTGGCCGGCGACATCATCAATGGCATGGAATTCAGGTAGCCAGCGCCGCTCCGGGGGCCGCCATGGCATTCAATTCCGTGGCGTTAAAAGGGCTTTACTACCACCAGGATCACCACCGCGCTCAGTATCAGCACCGGTAGTTCGTTGAACCAGCGGTAGAAGACATGGCTGCGGCGATTGCGCTGCCGGGCAAAATCCTCCACCAGCTTGCCGCAGTAGAGATGGTAAGTGATCAGAACAACCACCAGCGCCAGCTTGGCATACAGCCAGCCGCCACTGAAACCGTAACCGAGCCACAACCAGGTGCCGAATGCCAGCGCCAGGATCGCCAGCGGGGTCATGAAGCGGTATAGCTTCTGCTCCATCAGCGCGAGGCGTTCCGCTGTCGCGGCATCCACATCCATGGCGTGATTCACGAAAAGCCTGGGCAGATAGAACAGCCCGGCAAACCAGGAGACAATGAAAATGATGTGGAAGGCTTTGATCCAGAGCATGAAGTCGTGATTTATGCAGTAATATGTGGCCGATTATACGCCCTGACGACACCCGCGACGCAAGCCCAACTGATTTGAACCCCTTATGATTTTGAAAAACCTGAGTGCCTTTTTTGCGGCAAAAAAGTGGCGTCCGGATGCCTGGACGCTATTGCTGCTTGGCGCAATCGTGTATGTGTGGTTTCGCCCGCCTGCCTGGGTCAGCGACCTTAATCAGTCCGCGCCTGAACTTCAGGTGCAGTTGCTGGACGGGCGCGAGGTGAACCTGAGGCAGTTGCGCGGCAAGGTCGTGCTGGTGAATTTCTGGGCAACCTGGTGTCCTTATTGCCGCCATGAAATGCCGGCAATGGAAGAGTTCTACCGCGATTATCGTGCTCAGGGCTTTGAAATCCTGGCCTTGAGCCAGGACGATGCCGCAGCCACCGTCGTTGATTTCATGGACAAGGAAAGCTATCGCTTTCCCGTGGCGATGGCGGATGCATCCAGCGCCGCTGCACTTGGCGGGGTGAGCCGTCTGCCGACATCCTTCGTGATCGACAAAAAAGGAGTGGTGCGCCACAAAATCAGCGGCCAGGTCCACTATGCGCGGCTCAAGGGGCTGATCGAGCCTTTGCTGGCAGAATAGGCGGCTAGAGCTTTAGGGCTTATTGCTCGAGCGCAGGTTCTCCAGGCTTTTTTCCATTTCACCCTTGTAGAAAATATAGTCCATCTCCGGGGGCGGGGCGCCGAGGCGCACGATGACGCTGGTGACCTGCCCGCGCAGGTGGGCGGCATGGGTCATGACGTGGGTGAGGGCATCGCGTACCCAGATTTGCCGCGGTTGCCCCTGCGCATTGATATAGTCTATCGGCTCGTCGAAGAAGCTTTCCGGCTGGGATTCCAGCCAGCGCTGCGCTTCGCGGAATTCATGGCGGAGGGCGTTTTTGAGTTCCTTCCAGTCGGCCACATAGAGTTCTTCCCTGCCGGTGTCCTGGCTGTCGCCCTTGAGCCGTGCCATCCAGTTGCGTGTCGCCACCAGGATATGGTTCAGGGTTTTGTGGATATTCTCGAACATCATGCCCTGGTTACCCTGGCGCGCCGCTTCGTCGAGTACGTCCACTGCCGCGAACAGGGCATCGTTGGCCCAGTGCTGGTAATCGGCTTGGTAAACGAAATGTTTTTTCAGTGTGGTCATCATGCGGCACCTCCTAACTGTTGTTCCAGTAGCGCGTGTAATTTGACAAAATCCAGCTCGCCCAGGGTTTGCTGGAGGATATGCCCATCTTTCCCGATGATGAAGGTGGTCGGCGTCAGCTTGACCTGATTGAATGCCTGGGCTGCCTTGCCGTCAACATCCAGCGCTACGGTAAAAGGCAGCGTACGCTGCCGGGCGTAATTGCGCACATATTCCGGCGGGTCGTAACTCATTGCCACTGCCACCACTTCCAGCCCGCGCTTGTGAAATTTGCGGTAGGTGTCTGCCAGTTGGGGCATTTCCTTGACGCATCCGGGGCAGCTGGTGGCCCAGAAATTGACCAGCACGACTTTGCCGCGCAGGCTCTCCAGGGGGATTTGCTTGCCATCCAGCGTGCTCAGCGTGATCTGCGGTGCTGCCGGTTTTTGTGTCAGAGTGAGCGCTAACCATGCCGCCAGCGCCAATATGCCGATGGCGATTAGAACGTGCTTTTTGGCTTGCATCAATTTCCCCCAATCTCCTTATCCAGTTCGGCAAGCCGTTGCGGCGTGCCGACATCCACCCAGCGGCCATGGTGGCGCATGCCGCTCACTGTGCCGTACTCCATGGCTTCACGCAATAGAGGCGCGAGTTTGGCTTTGCTTCCCCGGGGGATGGCGTTGAACAGTTGCGGACGGTAGAGGCCGATGCCGCTGAAAGTGAGCAGGGGCATGCCCTGCGCGCGTACTTTTTCGCCATCCAGGAAAAAGTCGCCTGTTGGGTGGTGGGGCGGGTTGTCCACCAGCACCAGGCAGGCGATGTGTTGGTCCAGTCGTGCCGCTTCCCTGCTCAGCAGGGTGTAGTCGAAATCGCAGAACACATCCCCGTTGATCACCAGGAAGGGATCGCTCCCAAGCAAGGGGAGCGCATTCGCGATGCCGCCTGCTGTTTCCAGCGCTTCAGTCTCGGGTGAATAGTGAATGCTCACCCCGAAGCGGCTGCCGTCCCCCAGGAAGGCTTCGATCTGCTGCCCGAGGTGGGCGTGGTTGATGACCAGTTCGCGTATCCCGGCTTGGGCGAGATGTTCAATGTGCCATACGATCAGCGGCTTTCTCCCGACTTCCAGCAGTGGTTTGGGGATGGTGTCGGTGAGCGGGCGCATGCGTTCGCCGCGCCCGGCGGCGAGGATCATGGCCTTCAAAAACTGTATCCCACGGTGGCCTGGCGGTTTTCCAGTTCATCCAGCAGGCGCAGCAGTGGACCCAGGCCGCTGTAACGTTCGCAGGCCTTGCGCAGGTAAGTCATGACCAGCGGCATGTCCTTGATATAGCCGTCCTTGCCGTCGCGGTGGCAGAGGCGGGCAAAGATACCCAGTACCTTGATGTGGCGCTGCACGCCCATCCATTCGAAATCGCGGTAGAAGTCATGGAAATCCACGTTCACCGGCAGGCCCGCTTTTCTGGCGCGTTCCCAGTACCGGATACACCAGTCCAGCACGCGTTCCTCGTCCCAGCGGATGTAGGCGTCCTTGAACAGGGAGGCAAGATCGTAGGTGATGGGGCCGTACACTGCGTCCTGAAAGTCCAGGATGCCGGGGTTGGGGGCCGACAGCATCAGGTTGCGCGAGTGGTAATCGCGGTGGACGTAGACTCGGGGTTGCGCCAGGTTGTTGAGCACGATGAGGGAAAAAGTACGTTCCAGAACGTCGCGCTGCGAACTGCTCAATTCGGCCTGTGAATGTTTGCCCGCGTACCATTCCGGGAATAGCTGCAATTCACGCCGCAGCAGGGCGTCGTCATAGACAGGCAGAACATCCGGGCGGCTGGCGAGCTGGATTCTGATCAGTGCATCGATCGCATCCATGTACAGGCTGTCGGCATTGCTGTCGTCGATTGCATCCAGATAAGTGGTGCGCCCCAGATCGGAAAGCAGCAGAAAACCGTGTTGCAGATTCTGGGCGATGATTTTCGGGACATGCACCCCGGCTGCTGTAAAAATCTGCGCCACATGCAGGAACGGGCCGCAGTCTTCATGCTGGGGCGGAGCGTCCATCACGATATGGCTGGCGCCATTGGCTGTGGCGCGGAAGTAGCGGCGGAAACTGGCGTCCGCAGAGGCCGGTTCGATGCTCCAGCCGCCATCTGGAAATTGCTGTTGCAGCCAGTTCTGCATGAGCTCGGTGCGCGTCATTTGTTTGTCCGTCTGATTGCTTAATTCATGAAATTGTGCGATTTTAGCACCTCTTCGAAGCACTCCAATAATAATGCGCGCGCGCCTCCCTATTACTGCCATTGCCCTGCTGACCGTGCCTGTCGCACTTCATGCCGAAGAAGGCGCACTCGAGTTGCGTCAGCAAACCACGCTCATTTCCAGCTTTCCGAAAGATGAACAGTCGCCCATCTTTCTTGATGCCGACCGCATGTCGGGGCGTCAGGATGTCGAGATCGAGGCCGAGGGCGAGGTTGAGCTGCGCAAGCGGGGGCAGGTGGTGAATGCAGATCGTCTCATCTACCGCCAGGCGGGGGAGGAGATCCATGCCTTGGGCAATGTGCGTATCGAGCAAGAGGATTCGGTAGTAACCGGGCCGGAACTCAGAATGAAGCTGGATACGTATCAGGGGTTCATGCGCCAGCCGGCATATCAAATGAAGCAGCCCGATGCGCACGGGACGGCCGAGAACCTGGAATTTGCCGGGGAAAATAAATACAACATGACGGGGGGGACCTATACTACCTGCAGCGAGGGTAACGATGACTGGTTCCTGCGCAGCGGTTCAATGGAACTGGACCGTACGGTTCAGGTAGGAACGGCGCATCACGCCAGCGTGGTTTTCAAGGGCGTGCCTATCCTCTATGCGCCGTGGCTGCAATTCCCACTCAATAACCAGCGCAAATCGGGTTTCCTGCCGCCCACTTTTGGCAGCACCGGCAAAAGCGGTGCCATGCTGGCCCTCCCTTATTACTGGAATATCGCGCCCGAGCGGGATGCCACGCTCACGCCTCGGCTACTAAGCAAGCGCGGGCTGCAACTGAACGGCGAATACCGCTACCTGGATCAGTCTTATGCGGGCAAAACCAATATTGAATTTCTGCCCAATGACAACCTGACCGGCACCAACCGCTACAATCTATTGCTTAATCACGGACAGTCGCTGGGCGCCGGCTGGTCGGGCGGGCTGAACGTGCAGAAGGTCTCGGACGACAATTATTTCCGCGATCTCAACACCACCGTTGCCACAACGTCCCAGGTTCACCTGCCGCGCGAGGGCGCGCTGGCTTACAACGGCTACGGGCTTAGTTTCCTGACGCGGGTGCAGAGCTTCCAGACCCTGCAGGACCCTCTCGCGCCCATCACGCCGCCTTACAGCCGCCGTCCGCAACTGCTGCTCAATGGCGTATGGCGAAATTTCCCCACAGTGGATTTGGGCCTGGCCAGCGAGTGGACGGATTTCCGCCACCCCACGCTGTTGAATGGCAAGCGCTTCTCCTTCTATCCCAGCATCAGCCTGCCCCTGAATCAGAGTTTTGCTTTCGTGACGCCCAAGATCGGGGTGCACCATACCCGTTATGCGCTATCGGAGAACAATCCGAACGAAGTGCCGGATATGACCCGCACCCTGCCGATTTTCAGCCTCGACAGCGGGCTTTTCATGGAGCGTGAATGGCAGATGCGTGGCAGCGAATATCTGCAAACGCTGGAACCGCGGCTGTATTACCTTAATATTCCCTACCAGGATCAGAGCCGGCTGCCCAACTTCGATTCGGCGCTGGCGGATTTCAGCTATGCGCAGATATTCTCTGAAAACCAGTTCGTCGGGAGCGACCGGGTCAACGATGCAAACCAGCTGACGGCCGCCCTGACTTCCCGATTGCTTGATCCGGCCAGCGGCCAGGAATGGCTGCGTGCAACCATCGGCCAGCGCTATTATTTCAAGGAGCAGCAGGTAGTGCTGCCGGGTGGGGTTGCCCGCAGCGACAAGTCGTCCGATATCCTGGCGGCATTCAGTGGCCGCGTCACGCCAGCCTGGGGCGTGGATGCCGGGGTGCAGTACAACACCAGCCGGCAGCAATTCCAGAAAACCGGCGTTGGCGTGCGTTACCAGCCCGAAGCGGGCAAAGTGCTGAATCTGGGCTACCGCTTTACCCGCGACGCACTGAAGCAGGTGGATATCTCATCCCAATGGCCGATAACTGGCCGCTGGCAGGGGATGGGGCGCTTCAATTATTCCTTCCTCGACAACAGGCTTCTGGAGGGACTGGCCGGGCTTGAATATAATGGCGGCTGCTGGGCTGCGCGCGTGGTGATGCACCAGTTCGCCACTACGACTGCAGATACGAGCAGTTCGATTTTCTTCCAGCTCGAACTTTTCGGCATGGGCAGAATCGGATCCAATCCGCTGGATATTCTGAAACGGAACATTTCCGGATTTTCTCCGACTCATCAACTTTCTTCACCGGCCACAACTTATGAACAGTATTAGAAAACAGCTGCTTTCAATCTATTTTGGCGTTTCCCTGCTGGGAGCCAGTGCGCTGTCCCTTGCTGCAGAAACGGCACCAGCCAGAGTGGTGGCACTCGATCGCATCGTGGCGGTGGTGAACAGCGAAGTCATCACCCAGCTTGAACTCGATGACCGGCTGCGCATGGTAACCCAGCAGTTGCAGAAACAGGGTACGCCCCTGCCTCCGCGGGAAGTGCTGGAAAAGCAATTGCTGGAACGCGTGATTCTGGAGCGGGTGGAATTGCAGTTCGCGCAGGAGACCGGGGTCAAGGTGGACGATGCGCAACTCGAAAAAACCCTGCAGCGTATTGCGCAGGAGAACCAGTTGAGCCTTGAGCAATTCCGAGCCGCCCTGGAAAAGGACGGCATCGATTTCAGGAAATTCCGCGAGGAAATACGCAAAGAGGTCATCATGGCTCGCCTGCGCGAACGGGAAGTGGATAACCGCATTACCGTAAGCGATGGCGAAGTGGAGAACTACCTGAATTCACGCAGAGAGGCGCAGGGCGGCGGCAACGAATTCAACCTTGCCCATGTCCTGATCCGCGTGCCGGAACAGGCAAGCCCCGAAGCTTTGCAGAAATTCAAGGCAAAGGCGCTGCAGGCGCTGGAAGAGCTGCGCGCAGGCAAGGATTTCCGGCAGGTCGCCGCCAGCTATTCCGATGCCGCCGATGCGCTTCAGGGGGGTGTCCTGGGATGGCGTCCGGCCGGCCAGTTGCCCTCCTTGTTCGCGGAGGCGCTGGAGGCGCTGAATACCGGCGAAACCAGCCCGGTGTTGCGCAGTCCGAATGGTTTTCACATCCTCAAACTGCTCGACAAGCGTGGCAAGGATGCTCCTTTCGTGGTGCGGCAAACGCGCGCCCGTCATATCCTGATCAAGGTGAATGAAATTATGTCCGAGCAGGATGCCAAAAACCGTGCCCTGCAAATCAAGGAGCGTCTGGATAACGGTGCCGATTTTGCCGAATTGGCGCGGCTTCATTCCGAAGATGGATCGGCCAGCCGCGGCGGCGATCTGAACTGGCTTTCCCCGGGCGATACCGTGCCCGAGTTCGAGAAGGCCATGAATGCACTCAAGCCGGGCGCCTTGTCGGAGCCGGTGCGTTCTCCCTTCGGCTGGCATCTGATTCAGGTGCAGGAGCGCCGTGACGAGGATGTAAGCAAGGAGCGCAAGCGTCTGCAGGCGCGCCAGGAAATTCGCGCCCGCAAAGCGGATGAGGCCTACCAGGAGTGGTTGCGCCAGTTGCGCGACCGGGCATATGTCGAGTATCGGTTGGCAGATAAATAATGGAGGGAATGGAGAACGCTCGCTGTATTGGCGATTTAAAGAGCATGTACGCACTGCATGAACGAATCGGATCTTGGCCTTGAATCTGCCGATTATCGCACTGACTGCAGGTGAACCCTCCGGGATCGGCCCCGATCTGTGTGTGCTGCTTGCCCAGCAGCCTGTCCAGTCACGGGTGGTTGTGCTGGCGGATAAAACCCTGCTGGCTTCCCGCGCCAAGGCGCTCAAACTTCCGCTGTCCCTCATGGATTATGCTCCTCTCGCCGACCAGCCCGCCCCTCCAGGCGTGCTCGAGGTGATGGCTGTGCCCTTGGCTGCAGCAGTGCAGCCCGGCAGGCTTGACCCGGCTAATAGCGCCTATGTTCTGGAAACCTTGCGTTGCGCCGTGGAAGGCTGCCTGAACGGTACATTTGATGCCATGGTGACCGCGCCGGTTCATAAGGGTGTGATCAACGATGCGGGTATCCCCTTCACCGGGCATACCGAGTTCCTGGCCGAAAAGACAGGCACACCGCGGGTGGTGATGATGCTGGTGGGCGGCGGCATGCGCGTCGCCTTGGCGACGACCCATTTGCCGCTCAGGAATGTGGCCGGCGCCATTACGCGAGAAAGCCTCGCCGAGGTCATTCGCATTCTTCACCATGATCTTGTTTCCCGCTTCGGCATCGTCCATCCGCGTATCCTGGTGGCGGGCCTCAATCCGCATGCCGGCGAGGGGGGGCACCTCGGGCGCGAGGAAATCGAGATCATTTCTCCCGTGCTGGAAGCCTTGCGCGCAGAGGGCATGGATCTGCGCGGCCCGCTGCCGGCGGACACGCTGTTTACGCCCCGCATGCTGGCCGAATGCGACTGCGTGCTGGCGATGTACCATGACCAGGGCTTGCCGGTGCTCAAGCATGCCAGTTTTGGCGGCGGCGTGAACGTTACGCTGGGCCTGCCCGTCATCCGTACTTCGGTGGATCACGGCACAGCGCTGGACCTGGCGGGCAGCGGCAAGGCCGATCCGGGCAGCCTGCTGGCGGCGCTGCAACTTGCAGCCATGATGGTGAGACGATGAAGCATATTCCCAGAAAGCGCTTTAGTTCCGGCATAACGTTCGCTGCGCGAACATTAGCCTGCACTGAAACTTTCCCGCGCAATGGCAAACCAGTTAAGGGCCCAAACTAGATGCCATCGCGATCCCACATTCCGCGCAAACGTTTTGGCCAGAATTTTCTGATCGACCGCCAGGTTATTGCCGATATCGTGGCGGTAATTCGCCCCCAGTCTGATGATGTGATGGTAGAAATCGGCCCCGGGCTGGGGGCGATCACCCAGCCTCTGCTCAAGACCCTGCGCCACCTGCACGTGGTGGAAATCGACCGCGATATCGTGGCGCGGCTGCATCGGGAATATGCGCCCGAACGTGTGACGGTTCATGCCTGCGATGCGCTCAAGTTCGACTTTGGCAGCCTGGGCAATGGTCTGCGTGTGGTCGGCAACCTGCCTTATAACATCTCGACGCCGCTGCTATTCCATCTGACCAGCCACATTTCCCTCATTCGAGACCTTCATTTCATGCTGCAGAAAGAAGTGGTGGAGCGCATGGTGGCCGCGCCTTCGACATCCGCTTATGGCAGGCTGTCGGTGATGTTGCAGTACTATTTCGAGATGGAAAATCTGCTGCACGTGCCGCCACAGGCTTTTTCGCCCGCGCCCAAGGTGGATTCGGCGGTGGTGCGCATGATTCCATGGCGCGAGCGGCCCTTCCCATTGTGTGATGCAGATCTGCTGGGGCAGGTCGTCACCGCGGCATTCGCCATGCGCAGGAAGACGCTGAAGAACACGCTGCACGCCTATCTGAAACCGGCCGATTTTGAACAGCTAGGAATTGATCCGGGATTGCGGGCCGAGAATCTCGGCGTGCAGGATTATGTGCGGATCGTGAATTATCTAGGCCAGAAGGCATGAACAGCGGCCCTGCCATGCCGGATATGCTTGGTTTCGAGGGCCTGCCGTATGAACCTGGGCTGTACCGGCGTTATCTTGACGCGCTCGGTCGCGTCACCAACCTGCTTCTCGAAGATTCGGGAGATGACAGTTGGGGGGAGGTGCTGCAATTGTTGGCTGAGGCCTCGCGCGCCAATCACTGTGCCCTGTACCTCAACCAGCAGGGCGCCGATGGCCGCCTGCAGGCGATGCTGCGCTCATTCTGGCCTTCCCGTACAGTCGTCGGCGCTGGCTTGCAACGCGTGGACTATGACGAGTATGTCCTGCTCAACGATACGCTGCAGATCGGCATGGTGCTGACCAAAAACATGGCGGAATTGCCAACGCCTGAATTCAATCTCTTCAGAGGTCTGCATAGCGCCAGCGTGATGTGCATTCCCCTCCTGGTAGGTGGAGAGATGTCCGGTTTCCTCGGTTTCTTCAGCCAGCGTGAGAAGCACGACTGGCTGCCGATGGAGATCGATATCCTGTGCGTTGCGGCCAATAACTTTTCTGCCATGCTGGCCCGGCAGCGCATGGAGCATAGCCTGCGTGCCAGCGAATCGCGTTTGCGAGTGCTGGTGGGGGCCACCGAGGATATCGTGATCGAGTTCGATGCCGGCGGCGAGATTCACAATGTGTGGTCTGAGCACGGCCTATTGCCTTCTGCCACTGGCCGGGGGAAATGCCTCAGCTCGGCTTTACCCGCCGACATGTCGCAAGCTCTGATGAGGGCCGCTCCGCACGTGCTGGCCAGCGGTAAAAGCGATGTGGTGGATTTTTCCCTGGAGGACGCGCTGGGCGATCAATATTTCACCGGGCGGCTGCAAACGGTTCCCTCCGAGAGCGGCCAGGGCGTGCATCTGGTTGCGCTGATTCGTGATGTTACGGTTCAGATACAGGCCGAGGCGCGGCGTCAGACCATGCTGGAGACGCTGGATCTGCTGGAAGAAGCCATTGTCGACATGACCCCGCAGGGCAAACTCGCCAATGTCAGTGCCGGCTGGGAGAAGCTGCGCGGCGGGGAGAAGTCAGAGTGTATGCTGCACGAGCAGTCGCTGCTGCAGTTTGTGCACCCCGAAGATCAGGGCGAAGTCGAAGCCATGCTCGGCAAGCTGGGGGCGGGGGTGAAAGAATCGGGCAACACCCTGCGTTTTCGCCTGCGCAGAACGAATGGGGATTATCTATGGGTCGAGGCGCGCCTGCTCGCACACCGCTTGCCGCAGGGACATGTGGCCTGCATACGTGGCATTCTGCGTGATGTCACAGCATCCTATCTTGAACAGAAGCGGATCACTCAGATGGCGCTGCACGATCCGCTGACAAATTTGCCGAATCGCCTGCTGTTGCATGATCATCTGCACCAGGCGATTGTCCGGGCGCAGCGCAATGGCTCAAAAGTCGCCCTGGGATTCATTGATCTCGACCACTTCAAGCAAATCAACGACACTCTCGGACATCAGGCCGGCGATATCGTATTGCAGACTTTGAGCCTGAGATTGCAAAGCGCCATGCGGGAAATGGATACGCTTTGCCGCTGGGGGGGCGACGAATTTGTGGCCCTGCTGCCTGAATTCAGCCAGGAATCGGATGTGCGCCACATTGCCGAACGGCTGATGGAAGCGGGGCGTCAGGCGATGGGAGTGGAGGGGCGGGAAATCCTGCCAACGCTGAGCATTGGTTTCGCGATTTATCCGGATGACGCCGGCAGCGCCGAGGCGCTCATGGCTGCGGCCGACAACACCATGTTCCATGCCAAGCGCAATGGCCGGAACAACGTCCGCTTTTACCGCGATGTGGTTGCCCCTAGCGCAACTTAAACTGCTTGATCACCTGATCTAGTTGCGCCGAAAGCTTGGCGAGCGCCGTCGTGGCTTGTTCGCCGGCCAGGGTATCTGTGGATGCATCCTCCACCATGTGGCCGATTTCATCGACATGGCTGCGCACTTCGTACACCATCTGATTCTGCGATGCCGCGCTGGCGGCGATGCGCTCGATCATTTCCGACACCCGTTCCACTGAGAGGACGATTTCCTGCAGGGCGCGGCCCGCTTCGGTGGCTTTTTCCACGCCGCCGCGCACCTGCTCGGTGCCGCTTTGCATGGTGGAAATGGCATTGCGGGTTTCCTGTTGCACGCTCTGGATCATGCCGCTGATTTCCTGCGTGGCCTGGGCGGTTTTTTCCGCAAGTTTGCGCACTTCATCCGCCACCACCGCGAATCCGCGCCCCTGCTCGCCGGCGCGCGCCGCTTCGATGGCGGCATTCAGGGCGAGCAGGTTGGTTTGTTCGGCAATGCCGTTGATCACCGCCACGATGGCGCCAATTTCATCCGACTTGCGGCCCAGGCTGTCCACGGCTGAAGAGCCGAGGGTGACGGACGCGTTGATCTGGCGCATGCCTTCGATGGTTTCCTGCACGATGTTGCCGCCCGATTTCGCCAGATTGGAGGCATTGCGCGCCGCCTCGGAAACCTGGCTGGCGCTGCTGGAAATTTCCGCCACGGTTTCCGACAGGGTTTCTGTGCTGGAGTTGATGCTGCCGACGGTTTGGCGCTGTGCATCGAAGCGCTTGCGCACTCCCGCCATGAGACCCTGGATGGTGTTGGCGTCGCGGTTGACGTGGCCGCTCATGTTCGCCACATCGCCAATCAGGCCGCGCAGATTTTCTGACATCTTGTTGAAACCATGGATGATTTCGCCGATCATGTCATGGCTTTCCATGCTGCAGGTATGGCTGATGTCCTTGTTGCTGATGGCCGTTGCAACCTGCGAGATGCGCCGCAGCTTGGACAGCAGCACCCAGTTTACCAGCCAGTAATTGGCCAGGCCGACAATGGCTCCCGCCGCCAGCGCACTGATCACGAACCACACCAGCATTCCGGGCTTCCACTCCACGAAGAGATTGGCGAACACCGGAAACACCCCGCCCATCACCAAGCCAAGTGCCAGGAATGACAACATCAGATTGCGTAGAACACTCGGCTTCATTTTGATTTCCCCATTACTTTGCTTCTTGAGTGTACTGTTTTTTTTGTATGAACTCGATCATATACCCATCCGGGTCCGCGATGAAAGCGATGATGGTGGTGCCCGCATTCATCGGCCCGGCTTCGCGCACCACCTTGGCGCCGTGTTTGCGCGCTTCCTCGCAGGCCAGGGCGGCATTCTCCACCTCAATCGCCAGATGGCCGAAGCCGTTGCCGAGGTCGTAGGAGGAAACACCCCAGTTATAGGTTAGCTCGATCACGCTGTGGTCCGCTTCGTCGCCGTAGCCTACGAAGGCCAGGGTGAATTTCCCCTCGGGGTAGTCTTTTCGGCGCAATAGGCGCATGCCGAGCACTTCGGTATAGAAGGCGATGGAGCGGTCCAGGTCGCCGCTGCGGATCATGGTGTGTAGCAAGCGCAATGGGTGGTCTCCTGCAAGGGGTTGGATGAAGCTGAACCGTGCAACATTTCATATATCATAGCGCGCCCGGCACATGGAAAAAACCATGACGTTAATGGGCGTAAGGTCGGGCTGCGAGGTACGGGTGTGTGGCGGAGTGTCGCAGTAATTCAGAACTGGTGGTAGCCTGCCCCGTGCTTTTTCAGGAAAATTCTTTGCTCCCTGAAATCCGGGCAGGCCTGGGCGACGATTTGCCAGAAAGCGGCGGAGTGGTTGAGTTCGATGAGATGGGCCAGTTCATGCACCACCACGTAGTCGATCACCGCAGGGGGGGCCTTGATCAGGCGCCAGTTGAGGCGGATGGCGCCCGAGCTGCTGCAGCTCCCCCAGCGGGTGCGGGCGCTGGTGAGGGATAGGCGCGACACGCTTACATCCAGCTGGCGGGCGAGGAGTTGCACGCGGTCCTGGAAAAAGGCCAGCGCTTCGCTGCGATACCAGTGCATTACCCTGTTTTTAAGCGCGTCGCTGTCGTCCGGATCGGGCAGCCCTACCTGCAGCAGGCTCTCGAAGCGCGCGGGTCTGGTGCGCGGGCCACCTGCTTCCACCACCAGTTCGAGTGTGCGGCCGAGGAAGGGAATGAACTCGCCATCCCGCCAGCAAAAATCGGGCACGGCATGGGTGCGCATTTGTTCCAGCTTGTCCCTCACCCAGCCGGACTTGTCCCGCAGCACCGCTTCCCACTCGCGTTGAGGCAGGCGGGCGGGCACGCTCACGGTCAGCCCTGTGGGGCCGATTTTCAGGCCAATGCTGCGCCGCCGTGGACTGCGCCGCAGCAGGTAGGGAATTTCCTCGTTATCGAGCCGGATGCGGTGAGTGACCAAGCGGCCCACCTTTAAAGTCGCGGGCGATACGCTGCATTTCCTGCTCAATCCAGGCCTCTACCTGGCTGTTCAGCTCCCCGGTTTTCATCCCGCTTGCCTGGATGGGCTTGCCTATGCTCAGCGTGATGGTGCCGGGATGCTTGAGGAAAGCGTTCTTGCCCCAGAACTCCCCCGCGTTGTGCGCCACCGGCAGGACTGTTGCGCCGCTGTGCGTGGCGAGGAAGGCGCCGCCAATATTGTATTTGCCCTTGACGCCAGGTTTGACCCGTGTGCCTTCCGGAAAAACCACCACGCAGAAGCCCATCTCCAAACGGGCCTTGCCCTGCTTGGTGACCTGTTTGAGCGCCTCCTTGCCGGCGCTGCGGTCGATGGCGATCGGGCTGGTCATGGCCAGGCCCCAGCCGAAAAAAGGGATTCTGAGCAATTCCTTCTTCATGACCCAGACCACCGGCGGAAAAATACACTGGAATGCCATGGTTTCCCATGCCGACTGGTGCTTGGCGAGAATGACGCAGGGATGGTCAGGGATATTTTCCGCGCCCAGCACACGATATGTCAGGCCGCAGGTAAGTTTCGCCCACCACAGCATGACGCGCGACCATTGGGCGATGATGCGCGACCGGGTGAGCGGGTTCAGCGGATAAGCCAGCACGGCGAGGATGGAGAAAACCGGGGTGGCAATGAGCAGTCCCAGCGCATACAGAGCGGAACGCAGCCAGATCATCATGCATTGTGGGCGGTCAGGTGCTGCACCGCTTCAGCCAGGTCGGCAAATATCCGCGTGCCCTCGGGCAGGTTCCCGGCGGCAAGGGTTTTCTCTCCCTTGCCGGTGCGCACCAGGATGGGCTGCGCGCCCAAGGCGACCGCTGCCTGCAGGTCGCGCAGCGAATCGCCGATGGCGGGTACGCCGTCCAGTTCCATGTTGAAGCGCTTGCTGATTTCCTCGAACATGCCCGGTTTGGGCTTGCGGCAGTCACACTTGGAATCCGCCGCGTGGGGGCAGAAAAATAGGGCGTCGATGCGTCCGCCCACCTGGGCCAGGGCCTTGTGCATCTTGTCGTGTATGGCGTTGAGCGTGGCCATGTCGAACAGGCCGCGTCCGATGCCCGACTGGTTGGTGGCCAGCACCACGCGATAGCCCGCCTGATTGAGGCGGGCAATGGCTCCCAGGCTGCCGGGAATGGGCTTCCATTCCTCCGGGCACTTGATGAACTGGTCGGAGTCGAAGTTGATCACGCCGTCGCGGTCGAGAATGATGAGTTTCATGGCTGTTCAGTGAGGGGTGAGGGGTAAGGAGTGAGGGGTAAAATCTCCTCACATCGCCTTAGCTCCTCACTCCTTACCCTTCACTCCTAACTGGCTAGTTTTGAAATATCCGCCACCTGGTTCATCAGGTCGCCCAGGGATTTGAGCAGGGCGAGGCGGTTGTTGCGCATCAGCGGCTCGTCCACCATTACCATCACGCCGTCGAAAAAGCTGTCCACCGCCTGGCGCGCGCCTGCCAGTTGGGTCAGCGCGCCGGTGTAGTCCTCGTTCAGGAGCAGGGCCGTGACACGGGGCGCAAGCTGGTTGACCGCCGCCAGCAGATCGCGCTCCGCACTTTCCTGCATCAGCGCCGGGTCGGCGCTGCCGCTCGGGGCGTCGGTCTTTTTCAGGATGTTCTGGATGCGCTTGTTGGCGGCGGCCAGGGCGGCGGCCTCGGGCAGCCTGCCGAATTCGCGCACCGCTTCCAGGCGCGGGATGACCAGGTCGATGCGGGTCGGGGCCTGGCTGACCACCGCCTCGATGTCGTTCACCTCGAAACCCCTGTCGCGCAGGTAACTCCTCAGGCGTTCGAGCATGAAGCTATGCACGTCCACCACCACGCTTTCCGCCACGACTTCGCCGGGGAATTGCGTTTTTGCCAGTTGCAGCAGGGATAGCAGGTCCAGCGGCATCTGCTTTTCGATCAGGATGCGCAGCACGCCCAGGGCGTGGCGGCGCAGGCCGAAGGGGTCCTTGTCCCCGGTCGGCACCAAGCCGATGCCGTAGATGCCAACCAGGGTGTCGAGCTTGTCGGCCAGGGCGGCGGCCGCGCCGATATTGTCCAGGGGTAGGGAGTCGCCGGCAAAACGGGGATGGTAATGGGCCTCGATGGCACGCGCCACCTCCGGCGCCTCGCCGTCATGCAGCGCATAGTTCTGCCCCATGATGCCCTGCAGTTCGGGGAATTCGCCCACCATGTCGGTCAGCAGGTCGGCCTTTGCAAGCCAGGCGGCGCGTTCGGTTTTCTCCACGTCGCTGTTGAGGTGGCGCGCGATCTCGCCGGCCAGCTTGCGTATGCGCTGCACGCGTTCGAGCTGGGTGCCGAGCTTGTTGTGGTAGACCACATTGCCCAGCTTCGCCACGCGAGAATCGAGGGTTTTCTTGCGGTCCTGGTCGAAGAAGAACTTGGCATCCGCGAGACGAGGGCGCACCACCCGCTCGTTGCCGCCGATCACCGCGCTCGGGTCGGTGGGCGTGATGTTGGATACGATCAGGAACTGGTTGGTGAGCTTGCCGGCCTGGTCCAGCAGCGGGAAGTATTTCTGGTTCGCCTTCATGGTCAGGATCAGGCATTCCTGCGGCACGCCAAGGAATTCCTCGCCGAAGCAGCCGAGCAGCACGTTGGGGCGCTCTACCAGGGCGGTGACTTCGTCCAGCAGCGCATCATCCTCTACCGCTTTCACTCCTCCGCCGACTTTTTCTGCCGCGTCATGAAGCTGGCGCACGATGTCGGCGCGGCGTTCTTCGAAGCTGGCGATCACCGCGCCTTCGTTCGCCATCTGCGCCGCATAGCCGTCGGCCTCCTTGAGGTTGACCGGGCTGACCGCAGCCTCGAAGCGGTGGCCCTGGGTGGTGCGGCCGGCAGAGAGGCCGAGCGCGCTCACCGGCACCACCTCGGCGCCGTGCAGGGCTACCAGGCCGTGCACCGGGCGCACGAAATTGACGCTGCTCCAGCCGGGCTGGGCGCAGTTTTCATGTAACTGGTAAGTCATGACTTTCGGTATCGGCAGCTTGGCCAGGGCCTCGTCCAGCGCTTTCTGGAGGCCTTCCGCCAAGGTCGCGCCGGTGGCCACGCTGTCGAAAAACAGCGCCTCGCTCTTGCCGTCGCCGGCGCGCTTGAGCTGCGGCACGGTCGCCCCATCCAGCCCCAGCGCGGCGAGCCGCTTCAAGAGCGCGGGCGTGGCCTGGCCATTGGCATCCAGGCCCACGCTCACGGGCATCAGCTTGTGCGACACCGGCTTGTCCGCCGCCTGGGCGGCCACGTCCGCCACGTGGACCGCCAGGCGGCGCGGCGAGGCGAAAGGCGTCACGGCGGCAGCGGCTGGCGCCAGCCCCTGTGCCTTGAGGGAATCCGCAATGGCGGCGGCAAAGGCCTCGCCGAGCTTTTTCAGCGCCTTGGGCGGCAGTTCCTCGACAAAGATTTCGACCAGCAGGTTTTGAGTGCTCATGCCGCCACCTTCTTTTCTATCTGCGCCAATACTTCGGCAGCCCATTCCCTGGGCGCCATCGGGAAGCCCAGCCGGGCGCGGCTGTCCAGGTAGCTCTGGGCGACGCTCTTGGCCAGGTTGCGGATGCGGCCGATGTAGGCGGCGCGCTCGGTCACCGAGATGGCGCCGCGCGCATCCAGCAGGTTGAAGGTGTGGGCGGTTTTTAGCACCTGTTCGTAGGCCGGCAGCGCCAGTTCGTTTTCCATCAGGTGCCGGGCCTGTTTCTCGTGGGCGTTGAAGGCGGTGAGCAGGAATTCCACGTCGCTGTGCTCGAAGTTGTAGGTGGATTGCTCCACCTCGTTCTGGTGGTAGACGTCGCGGTAGGTGAGATTCCCGGTCCAGGTCAGGTCGAACACGTTCTCCACCCCCTGCAAATACATCGCCAGCCGCTCCAGGCCGTAGGTGATCTCGCCGGTGATCGGCTTGCAGTCGATGCCGCCGACCTGCTGGAAATAGGTGAACTGGGTCACTTCCATGCCATTCAGCCAGACCTCCCAGCCCAGCCCCCAGGCGCCCAGGGTGGGGTTCTCCCAGTCGTCCTCGACGAAGCGGATGTCGTTCCTTTTCAGATCGAAACCCAAGGCTTCGAGCGAACCGAGGTACAGTTCGAGGATGTTTTCCGGCGCGGGCTTGAGCACCACCTGGAACTGGTAGTAATGCTGCAGGCGGTTGGGGTTCTCGCCGTAGCGGCCGTCCTTGGGGCGGCGCGAGGGCTGGACGTAGGCGGCGCGCCATGGCTCGGGGCCGATGGCGCGCAGGAAGGTGGCGGTGTGGCTGGTGCCCGCGCCCACTTCCATGTCGTAGGGCTGGAGCAGGGCGCAACCCTGTTTGTCCCAGTATTCCTGCAGGGTCAGGATAATTTGTTGAAAGCTCAGCATGAGTACCGACGAATGGGGAAAAGCGCTGATTTTACTGCATTTCCGGGGTGTCGGGAATGTCCGGAAAGAATTGATTGTGCCCCGTGATCCCAGTGTGCTCCTTGCCTGGCCGATTATCCTGGAAAAAACATTCGAACCGCAGAGGAGCAAAGAATGCTAAATAAAAACAATCAGTAACCATAAATATCCTGGCCGCCGATCAGGTGAATGCCGGATGAAATGTTTGTGCCTGTTTTATTTTGTGCCTTTGCGGTTAAGAGCAGCGATTTTCAGCTTGTTCCGGGGGGATCGAAACTTCTCCGTCGTGCCGTTTCCGTGCCACTTTTCCCGCCTCAAATGGCACTGGCCCGGTGTCACTGCGCCGGAGTGGACAACAGGGCGGCCACACGCTCGGCGGCGATGTCGAAGTTCTCGATGGGAACGGGGCGGGAGTAATGGTATCCCTGCGCATAACGGCAATTCATTTCGAGCAGGAGCTGGGCCTGGTGGGCAGCCTCCACCCCTTCCGCCACCACATCCAGGCCGAGGCTTCTGCCCATGGCAACCACCGCTTCGACCAGCGTCCGCTCGCTGCTATGGATTTGCATGTCCTGCACGAAGGACTTGTCCACTTTGAGTGTGTCGACGGGAAAGCGCTTCAGGTAGGAGAGGGAGGAATAGCCCGTGCCGAAGTCGTCCAGGTAGACGCGGCAGCCTATTTCATGCACTGCTTTGAGCCAGCCGAGGGCCTTTTCGATGTCGCTGAGGAATACGCCTTCGGTAATTTCCAGCGCAAGCCGGGCGGGGGAAACCTTGTGCCGTTGCAGTGCTTCCGATAGCGCGTAGGGGGGCAGCCCTTCCGGGATTTGCCGGACGGAGACGTTGATGGATAGGTGGAGGTCACGGCCGGCTTGTTGCCAGACCGCAAGCTGGGCGCAGGCTGCATCCAGTACCCACAGGCCGATGTCGTTGATGAGGCCGGTCTGTTCGGCGATGGGGATGAAGGCATCGGGCGGGACCAGGCCGCGGCTGGGGTGCTGCCAGCGGATCAGGGCTTCTGCCCCGGCGAGCCGGTTGTAGCTCAGGTCAACGATGGGTTGCAGGTAAAGCCGGAAATCGCCATTGCGCAGGGCCAGGCGGAGGTCATTCTCGAGATGGCGGCGCTGTTCCGCCACCTCGGCCAGGTCGGGATCGAAAAAGACCGCCGTGTCGCCGCCGCCGGCCTTGGCGTTGTCCAGGGCCAGTTCGGCATGGCGCAGCAGGGTGGGAACATCGGTTCCATCGTTGGGAAAAAGGGTGATGCCGATGCTGGCATGCAGCCTGACCGGCGAGCCGTCGATAAAATGGCTTTGGCGCAACGCCAGCAGGATGCGGCTGGCGACCTTGTCGGCATCCCCGCCCAGGGTGACGTTGTGCAGGATGATGCCAAAGGTGTCGGCGCCGAGGCGGGCCACGGTGTCATTGTCCATGATGCAGTGGGACAGGCGGGTGGTGGTGACCTTGAGAATGTCGTCGCCGGCGGGCCGCCCGAGGCCTTCGTTGATGCGCTTGAACTCGTCCAGGTCAATCAGCATCAACGTGAATCCGCCGCTCTGGGTGAGGGTGTATGCCTTCACCAGGGTGTGCAGTTTTGCCTCCAGGCCGTGGCGGTTGGCCAGGCCGGTGAGCGGGTCCGTGACGGCCAGCAGCTTGGCCGTGGCCTCGGCCTCCTTGAGCTCGGTAACGTCGTGCACCACCCCCTGCAGCAGATTTTCACCAATGGGGCTGAGGACGAGGTTCAGCCAGCGGCGGGAGCCATCTTGCAGATGCAGGGAGAGATCTTTGGCTTTGGATGTGTTGTTGTAGATCACTTCCTGAATCAGTTCAGTGAGGCGCAAAGCATTGCTCCAGGGCAGCGCGCCAAGGTGTGGCGCGCCCTCAAGGGCCGTGGAGTCGGGGATTTCCAGCAGGCGGGCAAAGGCCGGGTTCCAGGAAGAGAGACGGCTTTCGCGGTCGATGATGAAAATTCCGGATTCGGCATTTTCGAAAATGGCATGGTATTTCTTTTCATCCATTTCCAGTTGCAGGCTCAGTGCCCGCTCCTCTTCCAGTGAATCCACCAGATGACCGGCCAGCGCATTGACGTCGTCCACGAGACGGCCGATTTCCGTGTGAGCGTGTCCCTTGGGCGCCGACAGGCGGTCACCGGCTTTCGCATCCATGTGGTGCAGGTGGTCGGACATGGCTTTGATGGGGCGCAGGATGAGCAGCAGGACGCCGGTTATCACCAGGACAAGCACGATGAACTGCCAGCCCAGTTGCAGAGCGACAAAACGGATCTCTTCCTGAATGCCCTGCTCGATGAGCTCATGATGGGGGGCCAGCTGAATGCTGCCGATCACCTGCGCGGGGTTGAAGGGGGAAAGGATGTCGCGCCTCAGGATGGAGGCGGGGGCGGCCACCCCCGATGTCCCGGCGCGTTGCCTGTGGGCCAGCTTTTGCTTGCCCGCCATGATGGTGACATCCAATACTTCACTGTTGCTCAGGAGGCCCTGAGCCACCTCGTCGGCCAGGGTCTGGTCCCTCACGAAACAGGCGACCTGCACGGTACTTTCCACCGTGTCGAGGAGCTGGTGCAGCCGGGTGGTTGCCGTTTCATAAGCCCGTTTATGCGTGACCACGGCGGTAATGCTCATGGTGAGCAGGCCTAACAGGGTGGAAACAACAACAAGCATGGCAATGGAGCGAAACAGGAGGTTATGTTTCCAGAGCACTCTCATGGCCATTCCCTCAGCGGGGGAATTCCATGACGATCTTGAGGCGTGCGTCGACCTGGCTATGGTCAACGTAACCGATCGCCCCGCGGTTGCGGGCAAGCCACTCCAATACCTCTTCTGAACTTGCGGCCTGGCGGGGTGGTGAGGTCTTGCCCGAGAAGATCAGGCGTGCCCAATAGGCATTGATCTCCGCCAGATCCTTGTTGACCAGCTTGTGATAGAACTGAGCTTTCAGAGGCTGGTCTGCCGGTTGGTCGATGGGCAGTGCCGCGAGGCCTGAGGGGAATTGCCGGTAACGGCCCAGGAAGATGTTGATAACCTCGTCACGGCTGAGACGCTCGATGCCGTTGCCGGCGTTGACCACCACTACCGGTTCGGCCACGGCTGGAGGCGCGGTCAGCCAGGCCAGCAGGGCCAGCAGGACGGGAAGTTGGATACGGTTGTTCATGGGGATGCCGTTAGAACACGAAATCCAGCGCCAGGCTGAAAACGCTCATGCTGCCGTTCCAGACGGCGGATGTGTCATCGCTTCGGAAGGGGAACAGGGAATTGGGCGTGCCGCGTATCCAGTCCACCTGGGCCTTCAGGGCCAGGTTGTGTCGCACATCCCAGCGCCCGCCCAGAAACAGGGTGTGCTGGTCGCTGTGGGTCTGGGACATGAGGCCTCTCGTTAGAGCGGCCAGGGCTGCAGGAGGAGGCGAGGCCAGGGCCTTGGTGGATGACTTCACCTGGGAATAGCCCAGGTAGGGCGTAAGATGGCCCAGGCGGTAGCCGGCGATGGCATAGCCGGCCTTGCTGTTCTCATATTGGGTGCTCTCATGCCGGGTCTGGCTGAGCATCAGTTGCAACTGCAGCGGGCCGTCGTCATAGACAACACCGAGGGAGTCGAAGCGGCTCGATTTGCCCGCCACGGACAATTCCGGGACGTAGGACAGGAAGTTTGCCGGCCCCCCCATGGATTCCACCAGGGCGTTCATGGGCGTTTCGTTTTCGAAGCGAATCCAGGCGTGGCCGAGGCGGATCTGCCAGGCGCCTTGCAGGTAATCCACATGTCCACCCACGATCAGGGAGCCCTTCAGGTCCCACGGCTGGGTGACGAAGGGGGTCTTCTCCGGGGAGGCGCCGGCGTAGAGCTTGCCGCGCAGCAGGCCGCCGGACACAGGCGAGGCCGCGCTGATATCCAGGCCGTCAATGTAGGAAAAGACCAGGGCGCCGTAATAATCCGGCGGCGGACGCACCGCGAGATTGGCATAGCCCACCAGGCGCGAATCGGCCCGCATGTAGAATTCGGTGCCCAGGCGGCCGGCACGCAGGCTGAGTTCCGGCGAGACATCATGGCGCAGGAACGCCCAGGTGACTTCAGGGGTGTAGGTGCCGTCATAGCGATAACGGCTGACCACCTGCAGGACGCCCTCGGTTTGTTCGCTCAACTGGATGTTGGCCTGCAGCCCAAGGAGCGAGTCCAGCTTGCCCGACCAGTTCCGGCTCAGGCCATCCGGTGAGGATAGATCGCGCACGAATTGGACCGTGTCATTGTCGGAGCGGGCGATGCCCAGGGTGCCGAAGCCCTTCAGGGAAATGCTTGAGTTGCTGGCGGCTTCACCCTCTTCGCCCAGGCAGGGCAGGGCCGATGCCAAGACCCAGAGCAAGACTAAATTAAGACCATGTCTAAATTTCATTGCAATTACTCGCCAAGATCAGGTGGGCGTCTCCCCTGGGGGCGACATGGGTTTTTCCCTCGGTATGGCCTGCCGCCAGCTGCTTGGCAGGGCGATCCGGGAACGAAGGCCTGTGTTAACGTCAGCATCATGGCGCTTTGTGCGCGCCTTGATCGTGGATAACTAGTGAGTTTTAGGACAATCTTAAAGAGGCAGAGCAGGTGCTTATGATGACGACATTGAAAAAATCTTGTCTTAATTCCACCATAGTTTTAGCGATAAAGCAATCTGGATCAGGGGCGGCGAACCCGCCCCTGGAGGTGAATTTTAGAACAATGGGCGCTTGATGGTGATGGCGCCGCGCAGTTGGCCCAGCGTGTAACCGGTAGCCTTGTCGTGCGGGTACTCGGCGGCCAGGGTGTCCTTGGCTGCCTGGACGCGGACCTCATCCGTGCCGTGGCACTTGAGGCAGGCGTCCTGAGTCGGGATCGCTTTCATGTAGCGGAAATACTTGCCCTGGGGTTCTGCTACGATTTCGGCAAAATCCATGTTGGCCGGATTTTCCTTCTCCAGGCGCCGGTCAAAATCGGCCAGCACTTTCTGTTCCCACGCATCTGGAGTGCCCAGCAGCGGGTTGCGTACTTTCTGCGAAACGCGCCCGACATGCCAGCCGTTCTTGCGCGACAGCTCGGAAGCGATGGCCGGCGCTACATTGCGGCATACCTTGATGGCCGATCCCGGGCCGTTGGCTTCCATCTCTTTTTTCAGCTCGCCGCCCAATTGGGTCGCAAACTCCTTTGCAACCTTGCGGGCCTCATCCTGATACTTGGCCATGTCGTCGGCCTGTACAGGGATGGCGATGGAAGTGGAAAACGCAGCTGCAGCCAGATAACGCAGTTTCATATTGTCGCTCCTTCGGTTGGGTTGGATGTTTGGCACCAACTGTGTTGGTTGGTTTAGGTCAATCCGGGTAGATATGATCTTCCGATCCGTGGCCATTGTATTTGTGTTTCGCCGGATGCGGAAGCCTGGGGCATTTTAAGACGCCAAACGCTGGTTTTCCGCGTTACTCGCTATGAGGGCAAGTTTGGCCGCACGGCTGAGTTTTTTCAGAGCTGTTTCGCGCCGCGAGGCATTGGCGCGGTCGGCATGGGGCTCGGTATAAACCATCTGCACCGGCAGGCGGGAGCGGGTGTATTTTGAGCCCGTGCCATCGTTATGCGCGGCGAGGCGTTTATCCAGATCATTGGTGATGCCGGTGTAGAGCGTCCCGTCGGCGCATTCCAGCAGGTAGCAGAACCAGCTCAAGGCCGGAATCGCCAAGACGCAACCAGCAGCAGGCACATCAGCAGCAGCGCGGGCAGGTTGCCGAAGCGGACATAAGGCGTGCTGCCCCGGAAGGGCTGCGCCTTCCCCTCCAGAATCGTGGTGGTGAAAGTGGGCGCTTGCTTTTCAACTTCCCCGCGCTGGTTGATGATGGCGGTGACGCCGGTATTGGTGGCGCGCACCATGCTGCGCCCGCTTTCCAGCGCGCGCATCTGGGCGATCTGCAGATGCTGCCAGGGACCGATGGAGTGGCCGAACCAGGCATCGTTGGTGAGGTTGGCCAGCATGGTCGCCTGTGGCAACTGGCGGATGATTTCTTCCCCGAAGACATCTTCATAGCAGATATCCACTGCCAGTTTCAGGCCGGCAACATTCATCGGCTGCTGCACATCGGCGCCGCGGGAAAAGTCGGAGAGGGGGATGTGCAGAATATTCAGCACCCAGCCCAGCAAGGGCCGTAGCGGCAGGAACTCGCCAAATGGAACCAGATGCGATTTGCGGTAATTCTGGGCCGGCGATGCACCCATGCTTAACGCGCTGTTGAAATATTCGTCCGGCGCGCCTTCCTCGGGGACGCCGAACACCAGGTCGCCGCCACGCTGTTGCGCCACTGCCTTGAGTTCCTCGAGATAGAGCGGGGGCAGGTCATTGATGAACATGGGCAGGGCGGTTTCCGGCATGATGATGAGCCGGCCCCGGCTGGCGGCTGCCAGATCGGCGTAGGTCTGCAGCGTTGCGCGGGCCTTTTCCGGACGCCATTTCATGTCCTGTTCGATATTGCCCTGCAGCAGCGAAACCGTCACCGGTGCGCCGAGCGCTTCAACCCATTGCACCTGTTTAAGCGTCCAGCCGGTGGACAGCAGGAGCGTGATCGCGATGGCAGCCCGGAGTCGCTGCCTTGTTGTTGCAAGCAGGGCCAGCGCCGCGGCGCACAGCGCAACCGTGAGCGAAACCCCGTAGACCCCGAGCAGCGGAGCGAAACCAGCCAAGGGGCTGGAGGGTACTTGGGTATAACCCACCGCCAGCCAGGGGAAGCCGGTCAGGACCCAGCCTCGCAGCCACTCGCTCAGGGCCCACAAGGCGGGCATCAACGCCAATATGCGTAGTGTGGTCGGGGCGCTCTTGAAGCGCCCTTGCAGCCCGCCGGCCAAAGCGGGAAAGAGTGCCAGAAGCGCGCAGAAGAGCGCGGTAGCCGCCAGTGCCGCAGCAAATGGCATGCCGCCAAAATCATGCAGGCTGACATAAACCCAGCTCACCCCGGTGCCGAAAAATCCCAAGCCGAAAGTGAAACCGTCGAGGGCGGCACGCTTGGCGCTGGGCGCATTGCTCCAGAGGAGGAAAAGCCCGGCCAGGGCCAGAATGGTTAGCGGAAACCAGTAGAAAGGCGCGAAGCCTAGAACCGCCAGTACGCCGAGTAACGGGGCAATCAGGAGTTTGAGCAAGCTAGATCCTTTAACGGGATTTTAACCACGGAGAGAACAAAGAAAAGCAATGTGTTACATAGGGTTGTGAACTTCTCCGTGCCTTCCGTGTTCTCCGAGGTATATCGCCCTTTCGAACTTAATCCGGCAACCGCCGTTCGCCGGAGAAAAGCCGGGCGATCTGCTCGCGTTCACGAACCAGGTGGACCTGTGTGCCATCCGCCATGACTTCCGCTGCGCGGGGCCGGGTGTTGTAATTGGAACTCATGCTCATGCCGTAGGCGCCGGCCGACATGATCGCCAGCAGGTCGCCCTCGCTCAGCGCGAGCTCGCGGTCATGGCCGAGGAAGTCGCCGCTTTCACACACCGGTCCGACGATTTCATAGTTTTGCCCGGCAGCCTTGGCGGCCCGCACCGGCAGGATGGCATGGTAGGCGTCATACAGAGCGGGGCGCGCGAGGTCGTTCATGGCGGCATCGACGATGGCAAAGTTTTTGGTTTCGCCATGCTTCAGGTACTCAACCCGCGTGAGCAGCACGCCGGCGTTGCCGACCAGGGCGCGGCCAGGCTCGATGATGATTTTGTGATTGTGGTTGCCTAGCCGGGCAAGAAGGGTTCTGGCATATTCCTCTGGCGATGGCGGGGTCTCGTCCTGATAGCGAATGCCCACTCCGCCGCCAAGATCCAGATGATGCAGGGTAATGCCGTCCTGCTGGAGGCGGTCAACGAGGTCCAGCACCTTGTCTAGCGCATCGGCGAAAGGCGTGACTTCGGTGATTTGCGAGCCGATATGGCAGTCGATGCCCTGGATGGAAATGTGCGCCAGGGTGCTCGCCAGCCGGTAGAGACGCGGGGCATCCTGGTAGGCGACGCCAAACTTGTTGCCCTTGAGGCCGGTGGAGATGTAGGGGTGGGTTTTTGGGTCGACATCGGGGTTGACGCGCAGGCTCACCGGTGCGGATTTGCCCATCTCTCCTGCAACCTGGTTGAGCCGCAGCAGTTCGCTTTCCGATTCGACGTTGAAGCACAGGATGCCGGCTTCGAGGGCCTGGCGCATTTCCCCGGCGGTTTTGCCCACGCCGGAAAACACCACTTTTTCCGGGCTGCCGCCGGCCGCCAGCACCCTTTGCAGTTCGCCGCCGGAAACGATGTCGAAGCCTGCCCCGAGGCGTGCGAACAGGTTGAGAATGGCCAGGTTGGGGTTGGCCTTGACGGCGTAGCACACCAGGTGTTCCCGTTCCGAGAGCGCGCTGTCAAAGGCCTGGTAGGCCTGGGACAGCGCGGCGCGAGAATAGACGTAGCAGGGCGTGCCGAACTGTGCGGCAATGTGGCTTAGCGATACGGATTCGGCGTACAGTTCGCCGTTCAGGGTGGGAAAAGCGTTCACTTTGGGTCCTGTTGCACGGAGGAGGGGGGCGGCAGGTAGAGCGGGCCTTTGTGGCCGCAGCCGGCGAGCAGCAGGCCGCACAGAACTAGCATCAAAACGGGCCGCATAGTATCCTCCTAATGAAAAATTGCGCCAGAGGCGCGCTTCGGCTCCCCCTCTCTCCGTGTGAGAGAAGTCAGGGCAGAGGGGAATTTAACCGCAAAATCTTAACACACGGGTTAGCCATGACTGAAACCGAGTTTAGCCAGCTGGTCGATGCGACCTTGGCGCAAATCGAGCAGGCCGTCGAGGCCAGCGAAGCGGACATCGATTTTGAAATGACTGCAGGCATTCTCGAGCTGGAATTCGGGAATGGCAGCAAAATCATCATCAACCGCCAGAGCGCAACTCAGCAGCTGTGGGTGGCGGCAAAATCCGGCGGCTACCACTATCAATGGCAAGACAACGCCTGGCGCAATACGCGCGACGGCAGCGAGCTCTTCGCTTCTCTTGGCATCTATGTCAGTGAGCAGGCGGGTGAAAAGGTGGAGCTGGGGAGACGAGCCTAGATGTCCGCTCTGCGCAGCGCGAAAAATGCGCCGGTCGATTTTAAGGACAAGACCTTTCTTGTCATTGATGACATTATCGGCGTGCGCTCCTCGATGCGCATCACCATCACGACATTCGGCGGCGTCAAGATTGACATGGCGGCAAATGCAGCGGACGCGATCAACAAGATCGAGCATCGCAACTACGACATCATCCTCTGCGACTATTCCCTGGGCGAAGCCAAGGATGGGCAGCAGTTGCTGGAGGAGCTCAAGCGGCGGCGATTGATCCGGAACACCACGGTGTTTATGATGGTAACCGCCGAGCGTGGCTACGAAAAAGTGGTCAGCGCGGTAGAGCTGGCGCCGGACGACTATCTGATCAAACCTTTCAGCGGAGAGGTGCTGCGTAGCCGGCTTGAACGCCTGACGCACAAAAAGAACTTTCTGGCGCCAATTTACGAGTTGATGGAACGCCAGGAAATGCACAAAGCGGTGCAGATGTGCGATCAGCGCCTGCAAGCAGCAGGCCCCTATTTGCTCGATGTGTTGCGCCTCAAGGGCGAGTTGCTGCTGCTGATTTCGGATTTCCAGGGTGCGAGCCAGGTTTATCAACACATTCTGGCCATGCGCGAAATTCCATGGGCCAGAATGGGCCTGGCCCAGGCGCAGTATTATCTTGAAAGCTACGCGGCAGCGGCTGACGGTTTCCAGCAGATAGTCGCCGAGCATCCTAATTACATGTCCGCCTATGATTGGCTGGCCAAGGCTTATACCGCCATCGGGGACGAAAGCTCGGCGCAGCGGGTGCTGATGGATGCCGTGGCCAAGTCGCCACGAACCCTGCAGCGGCAGAAAGAGCTGGGTGAAACCGCTTATCTCAACGAGGACCTGGATACTGCGCAGGGCGCATTCGAAGCCGTACTGGAATTCGGCAAATATTCCACTTTTACCGAGCCTGAGGATTTCGCTAATCTGAGCCGCATTTTTCTCGATAAGGGTGAGTATGATCAGGCGTTGAAGGTCATGGGCAATGCCCGCAAGACTTTTGAAGATTCTCCGCAGGTCATGCTCCATGCCGCCGTGTTGGGCAGCATGATTTACGACAAGGCGGGCGACAAAGAGGCCGCGGAGCGCGCATTTGCTGAGGCGCAAGCGCTATTCGATGCGGCCGCCAAAAAACCGGAGTCCCTTGCCCTGGACATGGTTCGCGCCTGCTTTCAGCTAGGCGACCAGGCGGCGGGCGAGAAAATCACGCAGGATCTGGTCAAGAACAATCATGACAATCCAGCCGTATTGAAACGCGCGGAACAGATGTTCCAGCGCATGGGCATGCATGACCACGGCAAGGATCTGATCCATACTTCCTCGCGTGAAGTGATCGCGCTCAACAACCGCGCCGTGAAGCTGGCGCAGGCGGGCGATCTGAAAGGTTCGGTCGAGTTGCTGATGCAGGCGGCCGATCAGCTCAAGGCGAATAACGTGGTGGTGCTCAATGCCGCCCACGCGATCCTGACTTATCTCGGGCAAACCGGCTGGGACGAACGGTTGGCAAACACCGTGCGGGAATACCTGGGTACGGTGAAGCAGCGTGATCCCCAGCACAAGAAATATCTCACCCTGAACGCGATGTACAAGGATCTTGCCATCAAGTTCGGAGTCGATAAGTGATTCGCCCTGATGGGCAGGGCGAGCCACTGGCGACCCTCGATTTTGCTTCTTTATTCGCTTCCAATATCCATGAAATCAAGAATCAACTGTTCCTGCTGCAGAGCGCTGTGGAGGAAGTCAGCCAGGAAGCCTGGGTCAAGGAGCACGCCTCCGCGCAGACGGCATTAAACCGGCTTGATCAGGGCGGCGCCCAGATTGCCCGGCAACTGGCCCGCTTGCTGGGGCTTTATCGCATCGCCCAGGGGAATTACCAGCTCGATATCGCCTATCACGAGGCGGCTGAATTGCTGCAGGATGTTGTGCTCGAAGTCAGTCCATTGCTGGGGGAGCAACGCGCAGCAGAGCTGGTCGTGGAAGGAGGAGAGGCGCTGTACGGTTTTTTCGATCGAGAGATCGTGCGGAGCATCCTGCTAAACGCTGTCCACAACGCCTTGCGCTTCAGTGCAGGGAAAGTCCGCATCAGCGCGGCTAGCGAAGATGATTGTTTGTGCTTCCAGGTTGAAGATGACGGCCCCGGCTTTCCGCCGGAAATGTTGGCAGCAGGGGGCGCCCAGACAAAGCTCGACCTGCGGGGAGGGGGTACAGGGCTGGGATTGTATTTTTCCGCCACTACCGCTGCGCTGCACCACAATCAGGGGAAAAAAGGCTTCATTCGGCTGAGCAATGGCGGTTCCCTGAATGGCGCGGTATTTACGCTATGCCTGCCCTGATGTGGCGCTCATGCGCCAGAAAATGGCGTATCCATTGATCCTGGAAGCCGCAGTTCTTGACCGCAAAGGCGCGAAGCCGTGAACAAAACAAACATATGCGAGTCATCTGGTGGATTGGGCGGATTCCGATGGCACAATGTTTATATTCGGGTTGCATGTTCCATGGCGGTTAAAATGATTTTTCGAGGTTGATTATGCCCCCAAGGCTTTTCTCGCTCTTTGTATGGCTTTCCTGACCTGCTCAGGCGCGGTTCCCCCGATGTGGTTGCGGCTATTGAGCGAGCCCTCCAGCGTCAGGACGCCGAAGATGTCATCGGCGATCAGGGGCGAGAATTCGCGCAACTGCGCCAGCGTGAGTTCGCTCAGACCGCATTTGCGATCTTCCGCATAGCGTACAGTACGCGCCACCGCTTCGTGAGCATCGCGGAAGGGCAGGCCTTTTTTTACCAGGTAGTCAGCCAGGTCGGTGGCCGTGGCATAACCCTGGAAAGCAGCTTGGCGCATGGCGTCCTTGTTGACCGTGATGCCGCTTATCATCTCTGCATAGATGCGCAGGGTGGCGTTGAGGGTGTCCGCCGTGTCGAACAGCGGCTCCTTGTCTTCCTGGTTGTCCTTGTTGTAGGCCAGGGGCTGGGATTTCATCAGGGTCAGCAGTGCGACCAGGTGGCCGTTGACGCGCCCGGTTTTGCCGCGCACCAGTTCCGGCACGTCGGGATTTTTTTTCTGCGGCATGATGCTGGAGCCGGTGCAGAAGCGGTCGGCAATATCGATGAAGCCGAAGCGGGGGCTCATCCACAGGATCAGCTCTTCCGATAGGCGCGAGAGATGGGTCATGATCAGTGCGGCACAGGCGGTGAATTCGATGGCAAAGTCCCGGTCTGAAACCGCGTCCAGCGAGTTCTCGCATACGCCGTCAAAACCCAGTTCGCGGGCCACCATCTCGCGGTCGATCGGGTAGCTGGTGCCGGCCAGTGCAGCAGCCCCCAGCGGGAGGCGGTTGACCCGCTTGCGGCAGTCGGCTAGGCGTTCGCCGTCGCGCTTGAGCATTTCGAAGTAGGCCATGAGGTGGTGGCCGAACGAGATCGGCTGGGCGACCTGAAGATGCGTGAAGCCGGGCATTACGGTGTCGGTGTGCTGTTCCGCGATATCCAGCAGGGCGACCTGCAGGTTCCGAATCAGGCTGCTCATGGCGTCAATTTCGCTACGCAGCCACAGACGGGTATCGGTGGCAACCTGATCGTTGCGCGAACGGGCGGTATGCAAACGTTTGCCGGCATCGCCGACCAGCCCGGTAAGACGCTTTTCAATGTTAAGGTGCACATCTTCCGCGTCGAGAGACCAGGCAAACAGGCCGGAACGGATTTCTTCCTGAATTTGCAGCATCCCCTTGCGGATGGATGAAAGGTCGTCTATGTTCAAGATGCCGACGGCATGAAGCATGCCAGCGTGAGCAAGCGAACCCTGGATGTCGAATTCAGCCAGACGGCGGTCGAAATGAATGGATGCGGTATAGCGTTTGACCAGCTCTGAAACAGGTTCGTTGAAACGGCCGGACCAGGCCTGAGCTGCAGACGGGCTTTTATCTTGCATCGTGTCGGGGTCTTATTCAGAATTGGAAAAATGGCAAGTATAAATCAAAATCAGCGACCCCCGGTGGCCCTGCCCAACTTTTGCAATCTGGGCGTGAGCCTGCGCATTTTGCTTTCCGTGAATGGCATGAGCCTGGTCGCGGCTGGCCTTAAGTCCTCCAGCTGGGTCATGTTGTGGCAGGAATTGATCGGGATTGCTGTGGTGGTGCAGCCAGTGCTGCTATTGAGTCTGCTGCTGCTGTGCCTTGGGCGAAAGCTTCTGGAGCGCTTGCCTTATATGGGCGGCATTGTGATGGTCGTGTTGCTGGAAGAATCGCTGGCCACGCTGGCGTATGTTCTGGGGAGAGGGGTGCTGGAGACGGGAGGGGTGTTTCAGCTTTACCGATATTGGGTGTTCACTTTTATGCTGACCGCAGCGCTGCTGGCTTACTTTAACTTACGCAGCCGCGCCCTTTCGCCGGCGCTGGCCGAGGCCCGATTGCAGGCGCTGCAGGCGCGGATCCGTCCGCATTTCCTGTTCAACAGTATCAACGCTGTGCTGAGCCTGATTCGAAGCAATCCGAAACGCGCGGAAAGCGCACTGGAGGACATGGCTGATTTGTTCCGCGTGCTCATGGCGGACAACCGGAATCTTGTCAGCCTTGAACAGGAAGTGGCCTTGAGCCGTCAATACCTCGGGCTGGAACAGTTGCGGCTTGGGGAGCGGCTGCAGGTAACGTGGCACATCGAAAGAATGCCGTCCAATGCGCTGATCCCCCCCCTGGTTTTGCAGCCTTTGCTGGAAAATGCGGTATACCACGGTATTGAACCATCGAGCATGCCGGGTGAAATATGCGTCAACATTTTCAGCAGCCGTAACCAGGTCCATCTGGTGCTGCGCAATCCCTATCGTAACGAGGGAAGCCACCATGGCGGCAACAAAATGGCGCTGGGCAATATTCGCGAGCGCCTGGCGCTGCATTTTGATGCCGAGGCGAGCCTGACCACCCAAATCAGCGACAACGCCTACCAAGTGCACATCGTGATCCCCTATGTGAAGCATGAGGCGGTGAAAAATGACTGACCCCATCAAAATATTGATCGTGGACGACGAGGCGCCGGCGCGCAACCGACTACGTGAAGTGCTTGCGGATTGCGCGGAAACTTTGCCGGTAGTCGCGGCAGGCGAGGCGGCGTCGGGGCGGGAGGCGCTTGACTGGCTGGAGCGCAATCAGGCGGATGTGGTTTTGCTGGATGTACGCATGCCGGAAATGGATGGGATTGAGCTGGCGCGGCACATGCAGAAGCTGAAAAATCCGCCAGCGGTGATTTTTAGCACCGCATTTGACCAGCACGCCATTGAAGCATTTGAGGTAAACGCTATTGATTACCTGCTCAAGCCGGTGAGACGCGACCGCCTGATAATGTCGCTGCGCAAGGCGCAGGCATATTCGCAGCTGCAATTGGGGGCCGTGTCGCGCCAGCCGCGCGTCAATCTCAGCGTGAGTGTCGGTGGAAAAGTGATGCTGGTGCCAGTGACGGATATCGTCTACCTGAGAGCGGAGCAGAAATACGTAACCATGAGAACCCTGGCGCACGAATATCTGACGGAAGAATCCTTGATGCATCTGGAGCAGGAGTTTGGCGAGCGTTTCGTGCGCATACACCGCAATTGCATCGTGGCCAAGGACTTCATCGCCGGCTTTGAAAAACAGCGCCACGCCAGCGAACACGAGGCAGGGGGCGTGGCCTGGTCGGTCATGCTGCTCGGCCTGGAAGAAAGATTGCCGATCAGCCGCCGCCACCGGCATATCGTCAAGGAAACCGCGGGCGGCTGAAGGCTTGAAGGCGATTTATATGATTTGTGTTGACATGTGCCATGAAAAAATAGAGAATAGCGCGCTTCTTCACGGAGGGGTTCCCGAGCGGTCAAAGGGATCAGACTGTAAATCTGACGGCTCTGCCTTCGAAGGTTCGAATCCTTCCCCCTCCACCAGAATAAATAGGGTGCTAGAACAGCCGTAAAGGCTGTTTTTGGTCGATAAGTAAAGCTGCGGGTGTAGCTCAATGGTAGAGCAGAAGTTTTCCAAACTTACGACGAGGGTTCGATTCCCTTCACCCGCTCCAGGTTGCTGCCCATGTAGCTCAGTGGTAGAGCACTCCCTTGGTAAGGGAGAGGTCGACAGTCCGATTCTGTCCATGGGCACCATTTTAATTTCGCGCTAGAGAGGACGACTAGATCATGGCAAAAGGCAAGTTTGAGCGTACCAAACCGCACGTAAACGTGGGAACGATT
>CAYLMA010000024.1:0-53104 GCA_964384915.1 uncultured Sulfuricella sp.
CGGATGCCGCAACGTTAAACGAAAACCCGTTTACACAAAATTCAGGACACCCCCGATAAAAATATATCCCGGATTCACTATGGCAACTGCATGCGCCGCTTATGAGCGCCAGGCGTGGCCTGATTTGCGTCGGGTTCAGCAGACTTGCCCGGTTCCAGTGTGCTCACTTGTTCTTGACGGCAATCTGGTAGGGCAGCACCAGAATAATCGTCAGGTGGCAGTAGTAGTCAAAATATGCAAGGTCGAGAAACGCGCCGCCCGTCGCATAGCCGACCATGCTCACCATGAGTCATGGTTGCCGGGTAAGCTGCTCACTTTCTGCCCGGATCCTTTCGGTATTCCCGGATGACCGTGCTCCGGCCAAATCGGGTGCTGGGTTGCGATGTTTCAACCACATGATTTTTATATGCTGTACCCAGCAAATCACTCTCCATCTTAAAAAGATGAGGAAGGCTACTGGTCCATTGTGTTTTTATTCGCATTTACACTTTGGTTTTTATATTTCAGGCGAGCTGAACTGCAAGCGTGTCTTTCCCAACTTCCAAGAATTGATAACCTTTGCTTTCTAGCAAATGCTTACAGGCGAATCTAATCTTGGGAACCAGATGACAATGCTCATAGTTAATAATTTTTGGGAGGAATCCAGCTTCAAGCACAGATTTCAGGATGACGTAATCATAGCCCTCGGTATCTACCTGCAGAAGGTCTATGCGCTTGATACTGTGTTTTGATAACAAGAACTGCATGGTCACTGCTTTGACTTCCAATGTTTCTATATAGGATTCGTGCACACCTTCCTTTATGAGGTGTTTTTTGTCGAAGCTTGCAATTCCATCCCAATGCTTTGGGGTAGGTGCATTTTTCATCACGCGATAAATCGGAACGGCACCCGGTTTGGTATCGATGGCGACGTTCTCGAAAATCAGGCCTTGACTGTTAGCGTAATTCTCAACAAGTCGTTCGAAGAGATCGGGGAGGGGCTCGATGAGCAATCCACTTAGATTGTGCTCAAGTATCAGTTTTCTCAGGGGATCATCAAGAATCCCATCATTAGCCCCGACCTGCACAAAGAAGAAAGCAGGGTTTCTTTCCAGGTGCTCGCGCACAACTAACGACAGAACATCAAAAGGGCGGTTAAGGTCCGGTACATAGCGAATAATGTCAAAGCCAAGCGCGTGAAATCCAGCCTTTACATAGGGTTTTATCTTCATCGTTTCGCCTTCATTTTCCAGTCCAGGCTATTGATCATATCTGCATAAAAACCGCCACGAAAGCGGCAAGTGCCAATGAAGTGCACAAAACGGGATATATCCGGCTGCATATTTTCACAGTCTGTGTATTCAGGGTGCGGAAGAACAAGGGCGCCTGGCTGATTCGACACTACCAGGTTGGACATCACCTGTTCACTGCCCCATTCCCGCCATTTATCTCCGATGAGTTGCTGCAGCTGACTGGACAGACTATGCATCAACTCAAGTTTTCCAGAGCCAGAAGGGAAGCCTGAAAAACCGGAACAGCCCCGTATATATTTCAGCGATTCTGCTTCATGTAATTGATCAAAATGTGCTTCTGCCAGCATTTGAACATGGTTCAATGATGCATTACGTGCACGTGTCTGTTCAGCTCGTTCGCACGCAGTCTCAATAGACTGATCATTCCAGGTGCCGATAGTGAAGGCGAGGTTGGCCCGCGCGGCAGTTGCCACTTCGTCAATTGGCCCTCGCGTCAGCGTGTCCGCATCAAGCTGAATGACATAATGCGTCTGCGACAGGCGCGCGATGGCGATGAGCCGCTCCCAAGTGCCCCCGGTCGGCAAACCCGGCTCACGACAATCCTCCAGTGAATGAAACCGCACGCCTGGCACCTGTTGCGCTAGTAGTGAGCGGTCTTCCATCGTAAGACTGCCATCATCCACCACATGCACACCGCCCGGCGGCACATGTAGCGCAAAGGACTTGATTGCTGCCAAATACATCAACACATCTTTGTGCTGAAGCTGGGATAACACTTGTGGAGATTCCGCATCTCCTAGTTTCAATGGCTGTGTTTTCAGGGCGGCCTTTACACGGCGGCCAAAAACCCAACGTTGTAACCAATCCTTTTGTTTATAGAACATAGCATCCCATTATTTCTTAACCAATTGCTGCGATGTTAATCCCTTGTTATTTATTTTCTACGGGCGACTCATCATCTGTACAAAACCTACACCAGGGATTTTTTGTATTCCCAATATTTTGTTTGGAAGGGCTCGACGTCAAAGGTTGATCGTTTTCTGGGTTCGAAGTAGCCTTTACTGCTGGTTGTTCAGCCATCTTCCCGTCGCCTTCGGCCGGCTTTGATGAGTCATTAAGTGGCTCAATCACGGCTTCCGGTATCGCGGAGAGATCGCCTCCAAGCTCTTGGAAGCGTCTACGTAATCCCTTGTTTGCAGGAGATTTATCAAGGCCCTGTTTTAGGATGCTTAATGCCATGTCCTTCTTTCCCATTTTATTGTAAATCGTTACCAGTTCGGTTAACGCAGGAATGTAATCGGCCTTGATCGCGACTGCCTTGTGAAATTCGGCAATGGCCGCTCCTTCGTTCTTTTGCAGTTGCAGGGCAAGCCCTTTGCCGTAATGGAAATCAGGCCGCATAAAAAAATCCGGTTGCGTTTGTGTCAACATGTAATCAAATTGCCAGACAGCATTATGCAGAGTCTGTTTTTTTTCATATGCATTCACGCGATACACACGCTTCATCTCAACAAGCGCATCGCAGTAATGGTGCATGTGAATCCAATTGTCATGCCCAAATCGCATCTCCCATGGTTGAATTAAAACAGGATCTTTGCTGCGCAGCTTTACCTTACAATAGGGTGGAAGCATGGCCATTTCTGCATCCGTGATATTTGCCGCGCCTTGTGCTTGAACGGCAAAAAAAACAGTTCCTATCACCAACCCGCATGTGGCGACCCTGTTTTTGAGATTTCGATTAAATTCCATTGTCTTGTCTCCCTTGTCTTACTGGCAACAACATTCCAGCTGAAATTCTGAAGTGCTCTAGATTGGCCGGCATTATTCAAGTGCTAAAGCAGTATCCCGTCTGCGAATTGCCAGTTCAGATTTAGTTATTCATTGTGGCGCGAGGGGGTTGAGTTGCGTCGGGTTCAGCAGGCTTGCCCTGTTCAAGTGTACCCCACTTGTTCTTGACGGCAATCTGGTATGTCAGCACCAGAATAATGACCAGATGGTAGTAGTAATCAAAATACGCAAGACCAAGAAATGCGCCGCCCGTCGCGTAGCCGACCATACTCACCTGAGTCATCGCAGCCAGGTCGACTGCCCACTTCCTGTTCGGGTCCTTTCGGCATTCCCTGATAACTTTGCTTCCCGTCCGCCATGCCAGAAGACCTATGAGCACGAACAAGCCAAAGCCGATGAAGCCGTGCTCGCCCATGACTTCGAAATAGATGCTGTGCACGTCGTGCACGTCCCATGGGTCCGGGGCGTACTGGCGGAAAACTGGAGCTTGAAAGGTTTCGAATCCACCGCCGGTGATGCGGTCTTTCGCCAAATTAATTGCGACATGCCAGGCATTGATGCGGCCCATCGCCGAGGCATCCTGCTCGTAGGTCTTGATGGTGCTCATGCGTTCCCAGTATTCCTGGGGCATGATTGCGGCGATCAATCCGACTGCCATGACGATATAGATCGCCGTGGTTGCCTTGTTGCGGCTTTTTAGCCAAAGCAGGCCGCCCATGGCTGCCGCAGCCAGCAAGGCGCCGCGTGACTGCGTCCCGATGGCGGACAGCCCGGTCAACACCATGCTGGCTGCCAGCCCTAGTCGCATCCACTTGCTCTGTGCCTGAAGGTGCAGGTAACGAAGCAAGGGGATCGTCATGATCATTGCCAGCCCTAACTCGTTGTTGCCGGCAATGAAAGTGGTTGCAGGGCCCTGTACATGATGTACGCCGCCTTTCAAAATCGTAAAGATTCCGCCCTTGAGCCCGTAAAATGCGATGGAGAGTGCGATTATCCACACCAAGCCCTCCAGGCGTTTCCGGCTTGTTATCAACATCGCGGTCAGCAGTGTCATGATCTGTATCTTCATGATCTTGTCCCACTGCGCCCAGGCGAGCTCTGGATAAAATGCATAGAAGGTGGTGAATGTTACCCAGCCCAGAAAGACGAACAACAGGATAATTTCCGGGGCCCACGGCATGCGTTTTGGTTCTTTCGATAACAGGTATGCCGTCAGGGTGACTACGGCGGTCATGAGCGCGAATGGAATGGTGAGCGCGAATCCCCATGCCAGCTTGTGGGGGTTCATGTAGCCCAGCCAGGACCAAAGGTAAATGCCGTAGTGAGGATGCTTGAATACGAGCAGCAGGGCGCCGAATACTACGACGGTGACAATGATATCCCTCATGCCACGCACCCTGTACTAGTGGCTGCCACTTTACTGACGATGTAGCGGAATTTGCCCGAGGCTTCTTTCGGGATCGATGCGACATGTTCGATTTGTATGTCTACCTCTGGTCCAAGGCGCCGCTTGAAGCCATCGATGATGGTTTGTCTGTTTTCTGGCTGGAAGGGCGGCTCGGTCACGAGAAAAATCCGGGTGAGCTCCAGCGTTTCCTGAACGATCTTGAATTCTTTCACCCCCGGAATGTCGCGCACCACGTAGACCAGTGCCAAACCATGCATTACTGTGCCATCCCGCGCAACGACGAAGTCCGTGGTGCGGCCCTGAATTTCCTTGAGCAGGGGCAGGCCGCGCCCGCAGGGGCAGTGCTGGTCGTCCAGCACGCCGATGTCGCCGGTACGGTAGCGGATGAAGGGGAAATCGCCGGTGGCGAGATGGGTGGTGACAATTTCTCCGGCTGTGCCATGTGGCACTGGGTGGCCGGCCTCGTCAACGATTTCGACAATGATGTCCTCAGCGGTGAGATGCATGCCGCCGTCCGGACACTCATGCGCGATGAAGCCGGCATCCCGTCCGCCATAGCCGTTTGCAACCCTGCAGCCGAAGACATTGGATATTCTTTCACGCTGGTGGTCGTAGAGTTTTTCCGAGGTCACAAAGGCGACACGGATGCCGAGGTCATCCATGCGCTGACCGCGTGATTCGGCGTGCCGGGCGATATGAGCCAGTGCAGAAGGGTAGCCAAAAAGCATTTTTGGGCGCATGGCGCGAATGTCCGCCACAAAGCGGTCGAGTTTGGCTTCTGACATTTCAAATGCGGGCAGCAGCTTGGTGCGCAGCAGGCTGTCACGAATCTGGCGCACCCTGTCCTGGCTGCCCAATTCGATGGGCGAGCCCCACACGACGATTTCCGGGTCGCCGATATCCACATCCCACCAGCGGGTTGCCCGCCATTTGGCGGCCACATCGTGGCTGACGCGCTCATTGCCGAGAAAGAATATGAGCGGTTCGCCACTGGAGCCGCCGGTGTTGAAGCGGGAAAGGTTTTGCGCAAGGTCTGATTTCAGTTGCTCGGTGTTGGCGCGAATGACGGCCTTGGTCAGGAATGGCAGCCGTGCAAGATCGGAAAGGCTGCTGATGCATGCGGGGTCGAATGCCATGTCGCGGAACAGGTTCCGGTAATAGGGCACGTGCCTGCCTGCCTTCGACAAAAACTCCCACAGCCGCTCAACTTGCAATGTTTTCAGTTGTTCTCGCGATAACCACTGAGTGCGTTCCATTTCCTTGAAGATCTGCACAGTATCGTGATGCTTCACTTTTTCATGCAGTGGAAACAGGCAGGAGGATACCATTCGTGTGTACAGATTTAGCGACACGTTTCTGATTCCTTGTGTTGTGCGTGCGGAGGCGTGATTGGCCTTGCGGTTTTGTTGTGCCGGGCAATATCCTGAAATGCTTCAACCAGTTTTACAATGCGGGCATCCCATGCGTTTTCGTTGGCATAGGCAATAATTTTATTTCGATCCCATTTTCGTTCAAGGGCTGCTTTAAGTGCCCGCTCCAGATCTGCCTGTTCATCAAATGGGACAATTGTCCCCAGTTCCGGTCTGCATATGACCTCTGCGTTGCCGCCAACGTCAGTGGTGATGACAGGCAGGCCGCAGGCCATGGCTTCAAGAAAAACATTGGCCCAGCCTTCGTTCCGGGTGGAAAGCACGAACACGTCCGCAGCGGAAAGGGGGGACTTCAAAAGATCGGATTTCATCGGGCCGGTGAAAGTGACGTGTTTTTCCAGATCAAGTCTGGAAACCTGGGCGCGTAATTGAGCGCCCATGTCGCCCTCCGGGCTGGGGCCGCCCACGATCAGGTAATGCAGCGCCGGGAAGCTTTCAAGCAGGGCGGGGAGGCAATCGATGACACGATGAAAGCCTTTTCTTTCGACCAGGCCGCCTATTGAGATGAGCACTGGCGCATCGGGTGGCAAGCCAAGCTTGGCGCGGGCATCGGACTTGTCGGTGGCATGGAACTTTTGGGGGTCGATACCATTTCCCACCACTTCTGTTCTGGATTCGGGAATGCCTAGCGAAAGGGCCACCTGTCGCAAGGAGTCTGAAACGGAAAAAACCCTTGCCGCGGCTTGCAGAGCCAGGGCCATGCGCTTCCGGAATGCCTTCTTTCTGGCAAGGCGTGACTCAGTGCCGCGCAGCGTGACGGTAAAGGGCAGGGCGAGCCATCTACCCAGCAAGCTTGCCGCATAACCATCCGGGTAAGCGAAATGGCTGTCGATGATGTCGCAGCGCTGTTCACGCTGGAGCCTGCGCATCAAGGCGAATGTGCTCAGCGCGAGAAAAAAACCATCCAGGGATTTGAATATGCCGGGTATCGAGAAAAAACGCGGGTGCAGCACTTCGATGCCATCCTGAATTTCCCTGTAGGGTGGAAGTGGGCGAAAATGGGGTCGAACGAGGCGGATGATCCCCTGAAACGGAAACCAGGGCACGGGTGCCACCACCATGAGCGGCAAGGCCTTGGCCACCCGGAACATGCGTTCGCGAATGAAAACGCCGGCCCCAGGTTGCGCCACATTTGGAAACAGGGTGGTGAAAACCACGATGTGGGGGCTTTTAACGTGAAACTCGCGAAGCTGGACCTCGTCCCTCTCTCTCTTCGGGAGAGAGCTAGGAGAGAGGGAATCGGTCATGGCGAATCGCTGTTTCATGATCTGGGGCGGCGGTTTGCCATGATCGTCAGACATTGCTGGCGCTTTTTCCCGCGAGCCGGTTGTAAATAGAGACGTAATTTGACACGGATTTTGGCCAGTTACGCTCGGTTTCCACAAATTTCCGGGCGGCAGTGCGCAGGTCGAGCCATCTTGATTCTTCGGCAAGCAATCGCAGCACTGCGTTGGACAGGGCCAGCGGGTCTTCTGATTTGAACAGGATGCCGGTTTTGCCATCCTGAATAAGTTCCTTGTGCCCGCCCACATCCGAGGCGACGAGCAGTCTTCCCTGAGCCATGGCTTCAAGGGGTTTCAAGGGGGTTACCAGTTCGGTCAGCCGCATGGAGTGGCGTGGATATGCCAGGATATCCACCAGGTCATAATAGCGTTGCACCTGGTCATGAGGTACGCGGCCGGTGAAGATGACTTTGTCCTGAATGCCAAGCTCGGCTGCGAGATGCATGAGCTTGTCATCCTGCGGGCCACCTCCAACCAGCAAGAGACGAGCGTCGGGAGCGGCCTTGAGTATCGCCGGAAACGCCTGTAACAGCAGATCCAGGCCCTCGTAAGCGTAGAAGGAGCCGATGAAGCCGATGACGCGGTGGCCGCTTAGCCCTAACTGCTGCTTGAGGGATGCATCGCCCATGCCGCCTACGGAAAACTTCTCAATATCCACGGCATTTGGGATGACGGTGACTTTCTGCTCAGGGATGCCACGGGCAACGATATCCTGGCGCAAGCCTTCGCAGATCGTGGTTACCGCATCGGCACGCTTGAAAGCGCTGGTTTCCAGCCCCCGGGTTAGACGGTAGCGCACCCCCCCTTCCTTGCTGGTGCCGTGGTCCACTGCAGCATCCTCCCAGAATGCCCTGACTTCATAGACGACGGGGATGCCATGCTTGCGCCCGGCGCGCAATGCGGCAATGGCGTTCAAGGCGGGTGAGTGGGCATGCAGGATATCGGGGCGGATGAGCGGCATGATCTCGTCAAGCCGCTTGGCCAGGGTGTTGATGATGCTGATCTGGTTGAAAATGGGAAGGGTGGCGAGCGCCCCCTTTGCCGGCGGGGTGCGATAGAAATGCAGGCCGTCGACATCCTCCTCGAGTACCTTGCAATTTTCCTGCTTGGCGCTGGTGATGTGATGTGTCTCCCATCCCAGGGCGCGTTGCTCTCGCAGGATTGCCAGCGTGCGGAAGGTGTAGCCGCTATGCAGCGGGATGGAATGGTCGAGGATGTGAAGGATTTTCATCAGATATGCACCCCTTCGGAGGGTGAATTTCCCATTACCTTGCGCATAAACGCCTCAAACATCAGGATCGTCCACAGCGAGGCGCTGTAGTCCCGCAAGCCTGATTGATGCTGATCCACCATTTCGCGCAGGAAAGCCATGTCGAATATGCCGGTGGAGGCCAGCGTCTCGCCCAGAATGGCATCCCGCACCCTTTGCCTGAGCGGTCCGCGGAACCAGTTGGCGAGGGGCACGGAAAACCCCATCTTGGGCCGGTAAAGGATGTCGTCGGGAAGATAGGGTTCCAGCGCCTTCTTGAATATGTATTTGCCTTCTTTTCCGTGCAGCTTGTAGGAGGAGGGCAAGCCCGACATCCACTCCACCAGCTTGTGGTCCAGAATGGGGACCCGCACTTCCAGGGCGTGGGCCATGCTGGCCCGGTCCACCTTGGTGAGGATGTCTCCCGCCAGGTAGGTCTTGATGTCCAGGTATTGCACGCGGGAAAGCGGGTCATCGGTGGGGGCGCGGTCAGCGTGGCGGCGCATTACGTCGACCGCGCGGTGCCCCTGCAGCTTCAATTTGAAGTGGCTGCTGAATAGCTTGTCCCTCAGCTTGTCGCCCATGACGGATACGCTGTGAAAGTAGCCATCGACGGGGTCGCGCGCAAGCGCTTCAAATGTGGATTTCGCTCGAAATACTTTTGGTGCCCAGTCTGCCTTGGGATAGACCGTGCCGAGCAGGCCGAACAAGGGTTTGCGTATGCCCAGCGGCAGCATGCCACGCATGCGCTCTTCGTACAGGTGGTAGCGATAGCGCCGGTAGCCGGCGAGGTTTTCGTCTCCTCCGTCTCCGGAGAGGGCCACCGTCACGCGTTTTTTCGCCAGCTCGCATACCCGGTAGGTGGGAATGGCAGAGCTGTCCGCAAATGGCTCATCGTAGAGCTCTGCCAGTTTGTCGATCAGATCGTAGTCGTCGGACTCGACCTGCTCCACGTAATGGCGGGTATGGTAGCGATCCGCCACCTTTTGCGCGAAGGCGGCCTCATTGAAGGCAGGGTCGCCAAAAGAAATGGAACAGGTATTGACGGGTTCGTCCATCAAACCCGCCATCATGGCGACGACGGCACTCGAATCCACGCCTCCGGAGAGAAATGCGCCCAGCGGCACTTCGGCGACCAGCCGGATGCGCACGGCTTCGCGCAAACGGACGATGAGCTCCTCCTGAGCTTCCTGCTCCGAGATGGGGCCGTGGGGGGTGAAAGGCGCATCCCAATATTCCCTGGGAAGTGGCATGGCCTGCCCACGTTTGAGCGTCAGGGTGTGGGCGGGAGGGAGTTTTTGGGCGCCGTTGAATATCGTGCGTGGTTCCGGTACGTAGCCATAGGCAAAATATTCTTCCACTGCGCAATCGTCTATCACGCGCGGAAAATTGGGGTAAGCCAGCAAGGGCTTGAGCTCTGAACCGAACACGAACGTGCCGTCGGGTAATGCGCCGTAATACAGTGGTTTTACCCCCAGGCGGTCGCGGGCGAGAAACAAGGTTTCCTTGTTGCGGTCCCAAAGGGCAAATGCAAACATGCCGCGAAAACGTTCCACGCAGGCTTCACCCCATTCCTCCCATGCATGGACGATGACCTCTGTGTCGCAGTGGGTGCGGAAGGTATGGCCAAGCTGCTGCAATTCCGGCATCAGGTCGACATAGTTGTAGATTTCGCCGTTGAAGACCACGACGACGCTGCCGTCTTCGTTGAACAAGGGCTGCTGCCCGCTTGACAGGTCGATGATGGAAAGGCGGCGGTGCCCCAAACCCACGCCGGGCTCGGTATGCAATCCGCCTTCATCCGGCCCGCGGTGGAACTGGGTCTGGTTCATGCGCCCCAGCACCTGCTGGTCGATTTCGCGCTTGTCTTTTAAATTAAAAATGCCGACGATGCCGCACATGACGTAAGCCTGTTATTTGTATTTAATATGGGGAACTGAATTTTCAGTGGTAGCGCGAGGGAGCACGTTCTCATACACAGAGAGGTAACCCTGTGCCATTGCCTGCATGCTGAATTGGGATTCAATCCTTGTCCTGCTTGCTTTTCCTTGCGCTTCGACCACGCTTTCATTTCGAAAATAATGCAGCAAAGTTTGTGCCAGTGCTTCGGGATCTGAAACGGGTACCAAAGTGCCATTATGGGCATCTTCCACCAGTTCCGGATTTCCGCCAACCCGTGTGGCAACCACCGGCAATCCGCAGGACATCGCTTCCAGAATGGTGTTGGAAATGCCTTCACCCAACGAAGGCAGTACGAACAAATCCATGTTGCGCATGAGTTCCGCCACATCCGTTCGTTCACCGGGAAGCCATGCGAGTCGCTCGGCGTTGGCCTCCCTGAGCAGCTTCAGGCAAGCTTCGCGCGCGACGCCTTCGCCAATAATCACCAGCCGTGCCCGCTGGCGGGCAGAAGGTTCAATTTCCAGCAATCTGATAAAAGCGCGCGCCAGATTGGGATAATCCTTCACCTCCGCCATTCTTCCTACGCTACCTATCACAAAACTGGTTTCCGTTGCGAATCCAGCCGGGCCGATATGACGCGCACCCTCTCTCGGGTGAAAACGGGTGCTGTCGACACCGTTGTATATCTGGCTCACTCGTTGCGCCGGGACGCCGATAGTGTGTATCAGCCATTGCTCCAGATCACGGCTTACGGCGATATAGCGCCGCACCAAAGGGCGCACCAATTTACGCAGGAAATTGTATTTGCGATTTTTGCCATGCAGATCGAATACATCGCGGCCATGTTCTCCATGGATTCTGGCGCGAATGCCGGCGGCCGCGGCGACAAGCTGGCCCTCGATTGCGGACAGGTTGCGGGTATGCACGATGTCCGGTGAAAGCGCCCGCAACAAGCGCCATAATCGAAAATACCACGACACATCCCGTCCGGCAGGTTTTGCCAAGGCATAGAAATCCACATCGTTTCGCTGGATGCGCGCCCTGAAATCAGTATAGTCATCCAGGCAGATCACCACATGGCGGAAATGTTCTTTCGGCATATGGTTGATCAGATTGACCATGCCATTTTCCATGCCGCCGACCCTGAAATGGTGAACGATATGGGCGATCAGTGGGGTTTCATTTTTTTTCATTATGGTGCTTGATGTTATGGACCCTTTGCAGCTTATTGCCGTGATACCTGGACTATGCTTTCCTGGATGGCCGGAAGCATGTCCTGTATAAATGCCTGCATCGCCAACGTTGCCGGTTCAGGGGTGTCTTCGTAGGGCGAATTGATGATGATCGCCGCGCCATCATCTGGTTGCCCGAGCATCCGGGCCTTGGCCAGAAGCAGTTTCGCCAGGTAGGGGTTGACGGTATAAGTGCCCGTCAGGCTGTTCCAGCTCCACACAAGCAAGCGCTTGTTGGCTGAACGCAGCATGGTCTGCTGGATGGCTTCGCTCCTGCCGTGCAGAGAAATATCGCGAGGCGCTTCGCCCACGTTGCTCCATACCGGATGTTTTTGGGGAACCATGTAGTTTTGCGAAGTGACCAGTTCGGCGCCCTGGCGTTGAGTCCGGTAGTAGCCTACAAATACGCTGACAGTCAGGCCATCCTTCCGGTAAGTTTGCATGGTGTGCGCATCGGGCCCGATGTAGTGGGGTTGCCAGTCTGAAAGCTGCGTATTTTGCTTGACCCAGCCGTTCATTGAATCTGGCAATTCGATCGCCAGCTCCTTGGTCTTGACCGGGCGGCCGTCCAGATACGTGGCGTAGGCAGGCCACAAAGCGGCAACGGCGATGATCGCAATGCCAGCCATGGCAAACGCACGGCCCGGAGCCCGCGAGCCAGCGGCCTCCTCAGTTGATCTGATATCGCTGGTTTGGCGGTCTTCCTGATCCTCCCGCCAGAAAGCGCCAATCCAGAAAAGCAGCAGCATGACGATGCCAAAAAACACCCAGCCATAAATGTAATGGTCCACACCCAATGCAAGTTTCATGTCGCTCAAATGGGCGATCATCACGATCATGTAGGCACGCAGCCCGTTTGCGATCACTGGGACAATTAAGGACAGGGCGGCAAAAATCAACCTGCGTTTTGTGCTGCGGTAGGTCAAATAGGCATAAAGGCTGCCCAGGGTGAACGAGGCGATGAGGTAGCGAAGTCCGCTGCAGCCTTCAACAACTGACCACTGCCCGCTGGGTATCGTGAAGAAGGTTCCTTCGCGAAAAACCGGAATGCCGGTTAATTGCAGGGCAGTCACGACAAAGTCGGCAGTGAAATTCATCATGGGCGGAATCAGAAACTCACCTGCCGGAACCGCAAAAAACAGGAACCCGAGGGGAAACGCGATTGCGCGTGCTACCTGTGCGCCGAGGAGTGTCCAGACTGCCACTGGGATCATGGCAACCAGGCAATACTGGGCGATGACCAGAACGCTTCCGGCATCAGAAAAAAGCCAGCCGAAGCCCAGTCCCGCCATAACCAGCAAGCCACGGAAATCCGGGCGGGGCGTAATTTTGGCGAGCGTTCTGCGTTGCGTCCAAATGAGATAGAGGCTGATGGGGAATATCAGAAAGCCGTGTGCGAATGTCTCGGATCGCTCCCAGATGGCAACCGTGGACAGCACGGTTTGCTGGTATATGCCCAGCATGAGCGCAATGCTGGCAAACATCAGGATCGCTGCCATGCGCCATGACGATTCAGGCTTGGCGATGCCGTCAGGGGAGGAGGGCGTTGTCGCTTGGGAATTTGTTTCCTTCATGCTTGTTTTTCCCCGAGAGTGGTCGTGCGATTTATTCCCTGCGAGCCCCCGGTTTCTGGTGTTTCCGCGAGCAATGCGTCCACCTGCGCCAAGCAGCTATCCCAGTCATAATCAGCCAGAATTCGAGCACGCGCAGCTTTGCCGCACGTTTTTTCCATCAGCAGCGTCAATATCTTCTGCCAAAATTCCTGGGCGCTGGCGGCAACATGCAACTCATTGCCTTGAATAGCCTGGATTCCTTCTGCCGCCTGTGGAGATGCTAACACGGGTTTTGCCATGGCCATCGCTTCCAGCACCTTGTTCTGCAATCCCCTTGCAATGCGCAATGGCGCAACTGCGAGCCGGGCGTGAGCCAGGTATGGCCTGATATCCGCTACTGTGCCGGTTACCGTGATTCCGGGCAATCGTGCCAATTCACGAACAAGCGCGGTCGGGCGTGAGCCCACGATGTAAAACCGGGTTTGGGGGAGTGCTGCATATACTGCAGGAAAAATCTCCTCGGCAAACCAGCGTACAGCATCCACATTCGGCCAGTAATCCATGGCTCCGGTGAATACCAAGGCTTGTTCGCCGTCCAGGTAAGGGTTGGGATATTCGCGTTCGGGAGAAAAATATTCGGTGTCTACGCCATTGCTGAAATAGCCTGTTTTATCCGCGCATTCCGGGGCAAGTTGCTTGAACAGCTCAGCCTCCTCCCGGGAAACGAACATCGAAGCGTCGAATTCCTTTGCTACTTCACGCTCATAGCGCAGCAGCAGTTTTCCTTCACGCCGATAGAGCCACGACAGCGGCCAGCGTTTGCTTTTTGCATATTGTGTCCATTTGTCGGAGTCGATGTCGACAAAGTCGATCACGCGTTTCATGCCCTGGGCCTGTTTTACATACTGTGCCATGGCCGATGAGAAAACCAGGATGCGTTTGATTGGCTTGTTGGCAAGCAGATCGTTTACCCAATGTTGCATCCCGGCATTATGGTAATAAGGCAGTGTCAGTGCCTGGCCGGTTAAGAGGCCTGTCAGGCTGCGCAAACGCGCCGTGGATGGGGTGAGCCTGGCGAAATGGCTTTCGCCGCAAAATGACTTGGCGGTTTCCACGTGTTGCCAGTCAGCCTCGTCATCTACAAAAGTGCCCAGATGTACCCGGTAATGCTGGCTCAAATGCCTGAGCAAATGGAATGAACGGATTTTGTCGCCCTTGTTGGGCGGATAGGGCACGCGGTGGGTAAGATACAACAGTTCTTCAGTCATTGTTTTACCCCAGGTTCTTCACGATGTGTGGGCCGATGAGGTTGGCCAGTGGCAAAGGCAGTTTTTGCCAGGCCTTGATAAAGAGCTGATATTTAGGGTTGAGCGGGTTGTGATCCGGCACCGCTTTGGCCTGGTGCAACTGGTATTCGTAGCATAGCGTCTGCGGCTCGAAGCCCCAGTTCCTCTTGAAGTCGAACGGCCCGGTGCCGCGCTTGCTGCGACCATAGTCGAAAACCTTGATGCCGCGCTCGCAGGCGCGCCGCATCAGTTCCCAATACTTGAAATCGTTGGCCGCAAAATCGCGTGCTTCCAGCGTATCGCCGGCGTAATAGGGCAACACCTCGTCACGGAAATAAAAGCTCAGCACGCTGCTCAAAACCTGCCCGTCCTTGACCACGGACAGCACTTCGCAGTCGCTGCCGAATACTTCCTTAAGCAGCTCGAAATAGCGCTTGGGCAGCGCGGGTGTGCCATGGCGGTGGACATTGTCGGCGAAAACGGAAAAAAAACGCTCCACGCCATCGTCGATCTCGCTTACCAGCCCAGCCTTGATTCCCTTTCTAACCATCGCGCGTTGCTTGCGCGGGATGGAGAGCATGTTTTGTTCCACATCCGGGTCCAACTCCTTGCGAAAAGTCACATACAGATCCTTGCCCGGCCAATCAGGATGCATGGGCTTTATGTTCCGGTATTCCAGGTGGCCGACTCTTCGTTGTCTTGCCAGCGCCTGCGCGGCTTGGTCCAGCGCTTCTCCGGCGGCTTCCGACTTCGCGGCTATGCCGCCATAGACGCAAAACGGCAGGGAAATCAAGGAATGCCCGAAAAGCCGGCTATTGATCTCGGCGAGGGGAAGGATGCCTTGAATCTGTCCATCCGATTCGGCATAGAGGAACCAGGTCTTGTGTCCGAAAGCATGCTCGATCACTTTCTTCCACCCCGCACGGTGGAAGAAAGTGGCTTTCGGGCAGTTATGGACGAACTCGTCCCATCTTGCCGCATCCGCGGGCTGCATCTGATGGATGGTCGGAGTGGGGTCGGCAAGCGGCTGAATCATGCGCTTTACTCCAGGAAAATCCGGTCCATGCGGTCCCAGTTGAAATCGCGGGCCAGGGCCTTGATCCGGCCTTCCATGCGATGCAGATTCAAATAGTGGCGAAAACGTGTTTTCATGCCTATGCCGTCCTGGCGCGGCTGCCCGGGGTCCAGTTCCCAAGGGTGGAAATAGAATATCCCTGATTGCATATCGTGGTTGTTGACTCTTTGCAGAAACCAGCGCGAGACCGGGTAGGGCCAAAAGCGGAAATAGCCGCCGCCGCCGGCAGGCAGATTTTTCTGGAAGATTCGTACGGTGGTGATGGGCAATTCCAGCAGCCCATCCTTGCCATTGGGGTAAAAGGCGAAGCGGGGTGCGTCTGGCATCCCATAATGGTCATGCCGGATGGGGTAAATGCTTGAACTGTAACGGTAGTCTGCTTGAAGCAGCAGATCCAGTGCCCAGAGGTTTTTGCTGCCTATGGAAAAACTCGGTGCACGGTAGCCCAGCACTTTCTGGCCACCGATGTCCTCAAGCAGTGCCTTGCTGCGGGTGATGTCATCAAGAAACTCTTCGGCTTTCTGGTCGGAAGCCCTGAGATGGGCATAACCGTGGCTGGCAAGCTCGTGGCCGTTTTCGACAATCCGGCGCACCATGGCGGGATAGCGCTCCGCAATCCAGCCCAGGGTGAAAAAGGTTGCATGGACGCCACTCTCATCCAGCAGCTTGAGGATGCGCTCAATGTTTCCTTCCACCCGGCTCGTGAGGGACGGCCAGCTATCTCTTGGAATATGGGGAGCGAAAGCCGAAACCTGGAAATAATCCTCCACGTCGATGGTCATCGCATTGCGTATCGGCGCTGGGGATATCTTTCCGGCGGAGGTCTGCATGATCAGCTCCGCAAGCCATTATCCAGCCATGAGTGGATCGCCGCGGCAATGCGCATCGAGGCCTGTCCATCCCAGAATTCGGGGATTCTGCCGGCCTTGCCGCCGCTCTGCATGATCTCGTCGAATGCCGCCAGGATCTTGACCGGGTCCTGGCCGGCAATGGTATTGGTTCCTTCGTCTACCGTGATCGGCCGTTCGGTATTGTTCCTGAGCGTGATGCAGGGTACGCCAAGCGCGGTGGTTTCTTCCTGGATGCCGCCCGAATCGGTCAGTACGACACGCGCATCCTTCATGAGGCCTAGCATCTCCAGGTAACCCATGGGAGGTAGTTGGATCAGTTCAGGCGCATTCAGCATTTCGCCCAGGCCGAATTTTTCGATCATGGCGCGGGTGCGTGGATGCATAGGGAAAATGACGGGCAGTCTTGGACTTATTTTGCGGATGGTATCAAGCAAAACGCGCAAGGTATCGGGATTGTCGACGTTGGAAGGCCGGTGCATGGTGAGGACGGCGTATCCTTCATGCCCAGCCGGGAATGCTTCCCTGCCGGAGTCTTGCAGGGTTTTAGCAACTGGGACAGCCCTTTCCAAATTGCGGCGCAAGGTGTCGATCATGACATTGCCGACGAACCGGATGCGGGATTCGTCAATCCCCTCGCGCAACAGATTTTCGCGACCACTACGCTCGGTCGTGAAAAGGAGGTCGGATATCTGGTCGGTCAAAATCCGGTTGATTTCCTCGGGCATGGCGCGGTCGAAGCTGCGCAGGCCGGCTTCGACATGAATCACGGGAATCCCTTTTTTCGTCGCCACAAGCGCGCAGGCGAGGGTGGAGTTCACATCGCCAACCACGAGCACGGCAGAAGGCTGTTTTTCGTCCAGCGCCGGCTCGAAACGGCGCATGACCTCGGCCGTTTGCGTTGCGTGGCTTCCGGAGCCCACCTCAAGATTGATGTCGGGCTGCGGGATGCCGAGGGCTTCGAAATACTGGTGGTTCATGGCGACGTCGTAATGCTGCCCAGTGTGAACCAGGCTTACTGCCAACTTCGGTCCGAGGTCAGCCAAGGCCGCCATGATGGGCGCCATTTTCATGAAATTCGGGCGCGCGCCAACGACACAGAGGATGCTTCGTGTGGCTTGGGAGACTGGCGTAGGCGTATGCATTAGCTCTTTTCTTTTGGAAGATTCCTGACGCTGGACAGGGAGAGAATCTGCTTGAGCAAATCCAGCACGGAGATGACGGATTTTTCCATTTTGGAAAGCCGCTCATCCATGTTTTCCAGGCTGGCCGGCGTGTCTGACTTTTGTTCGGTGTTAGTGAGTTTGGCCGTGTTCCTGGCTTCGATTTCCGAGGCGGGAAGATTAAACTCCTGCTGGATATCGCCAATCACAACCTTCACCTCTGAGCTTCTGAAATCGTGAATTTCTTCAAGGTAACCCATCAGAAAGAGGCGGTCGCAAAGGGTATTGATTTTCCGGGGAATCCCTCCCGAATAATCGTAAATGGCGGAAAAGGCATCTTCGCTCACGGAAGGGTCGCCATGCCATCCAACAGTATGCAGCCTATGCTCGATATAGGAGCGGGTTTCCGTGGCATCCATGGGGCCGAGGTGGTAGGTGGCAATCACCCTTTGCCGCAATTGCTGCATGTCGTCACTAAGAAGCGTTCTCCTGAACTCGGGCTGGCCGAGCAGAAAGGTTTGCAACAAGGACTTGTCATCCGTTTGGAAATTGGACAGCATCCTTAACTCCTCCACCGTGCGGGGAGAAAGGTTCTGCGCTTCGTCCACCACCAGGAGCGCGCGTTTCCCTTGCCGGTCGCACGCTCGCAGGAACTGCTCAAGCCTGGTCAGCAGGGAGGCTTTAGTGGCGTCTTCATAAGGAAGTCCGAAAGCCGAGGCCACCATTCGCAAGGTATCGTCTGAATCCAGGTGGGTGTTGACGATTTGCGCTGCGATGATTTTTTCCGACTCCAGGTTGCGAAAGAGATTGCGCACCAGCGTGGTTTTGCCCGCGCCGACTTCGCCTGTGATGACGATGAAGCCCTCTCCCTGTGACAAGCCGTATTCAAGATAGGCCATGGCACGTTTGTGACCTTTGCTTCCAAAGAAGAAATTCGGGTCAGGCTTCAGTTGGAAAGGTTTGGCTTTGAGGCCATAGTATTGTTCGTACATCTTTTGGCCTCCGCTAGAATCTCATGTTTAGGGAGGCCGTGATGGCATTCTCGCGATAATCGCCGCTGCTTTGGTTGGAGTCCCGCTGGATATGTCGAAAATCAAGTGAACCAGTGAGCTTGGGCTGGAACGTCCTTGTCAGGCCGAACCTGATCATCGTGGTGTCATCCTGCCTGTCAGTCGAGGGTGAACTGCTTCTTGTATAGTTGATATTCATGTTGGTGCTGGTGCGCGGAGTGATTCTCCAATTCCACAAAGCGTTTCCGCCGACTTGTTTTATATAGTCGTTCAGCGCCAGATTGTTTGATCCAAGCAGAGTGCTGTCCATTTCCTGAGCTGTTTGCGCCTCGCGCGTCATATTGAATAAGCTAAAAACGAGCGTGTTTTTTATGCCGTTTAACGCTACGGACGCCTGCAAACGTTTTTGCAGAAAGAATCGGTTGGTGAAATAGTTGATAGGGTCCGAAAGGGAGAGGGGTATTCCTGTGTCGCGGATGAATGCATCAACAATTTGCTGGCGCACGACAGGATCGGGAATGCTGGAAGTCCAAAGCTGGTTCAGGAAGTTCGATGTGTCGATCGTGACGGGAACCAGAAACTGGGATCGGGTTGAGGTGATGTCCTCGCTATAACCCAGACTCCAGGCGGTTTGACGCGTGCGATGATTGGCCGAGAGCGAGTATGTGGAGCCAAAAAACCTTTTCCCGGCACTGGCCACAATGCTCGTTCTTTCGGCAGGCGCCCAGGAAAATCCAGCGGACCAGAATGAGCCCTCCGGCTTAACACTGATCGCGAGATAGTTGTTCTTTTCATATCCGCCGGTAGCAGTCAGGCTGAACCTGGGTGAAACCATGTAGCGAAGACTGCCCGAAGCGGTTTCCATGTCGAAGGTTCTGTTGCTGTAGTCGATTTTTTGCTTATTGTAATTCAAGCCCCAGCCCAGTGTTTTGAAGGCGGTTCCACTGTTCAAGTTGAACAGGATGCGGTCTGCCTGGCTGGCTGATAGCCCGCCTGTGCTCGTGTCGACTGAATCATGGGTGTAGCGCAATTCAGTTGAGGCCACACTGCCAAAGCGATGGCGCAGATAGGGGCTGATGCTATAGGTCCTGGTCTCGGTGAGGTTGTCCGTAATATTGATGTTGTCACCCGTTGACTGAGGACCAAACGAGGAGATGTTCTGCTGGCTGACTGAGGCTTTGCCATCGAGAAACAGAAGGTCGTCAATCAGTTCCGCGTCTGCCCCGGCATTTAGAAAGTGCCTTAATGTGTTTCGGCTGCTTTCATCCGCGTAGATGAGGTTTTGCATCCCATAGCGGGCGTTGACCTTCAGGCGGGGGCCGGTTCCAGTCAGGGATATTCCGGGGTTGATCTGGGTAACGAAATCGCTCTTTTCATTCCCGGCTGATGCCAATCTGATATTGTCGGAATAAGTTTCTTTCAAATCCAGGCTGGGTGTGATTTTCCAATCGGCAGCGTTGGCATGGGGAGGCAGCAGCAACATTGCCGCCGTGGCAGAGAGTGCGGCCGTTACAGAGATGCTGCGACGGTATTTGCTCTTGGTCATGTTAGCTGTAGTACTGGCCATAATATTCTCCACCCGGGAAAGTACTGGCTTTGTTGTATATCAAGTTGACGATATCGCAGGATTCGATCTGCCGAAGGGCTTCCTTGACTGCATTTTGTGGCGTTTTTTCAGCCGCCACCACCAGAACAATCTGCCCCATCTGGCTTGCCAGAACGTGCGCCTCACTGGTCAGCAGTAATGGCGGCGAGTCGAAAATGACAATGCGGTCGCTGTAACGGTGAGCGATTTCCTTCAACAAGTCGCTCATGCTCTGGCTTGCCAGCAACTCGGTTGCATGTTTGCTCTTTCTCCCGGACGTAAGAATCGAGAGTTTTTCGACGTTGGTTTTGATCAAGACGTCAGCCAGTTCAAGTTTGCCGTCCAGAAGGACGTCCAGAAGGCCTCTTTCTGCACTCAAGCCAAGGTAAGAGGGAATTGAAGGCCTGGCCACGTCGGCATCTATCAGCAATACGGTGTGATCCATCTCCATCGCGATGCTCATTGCCAGGTTGATGGCACAGAAACTTTTTCCTTCACCAGCTAGAGCGCTGGTGATCATGATCAGATTGCCATTGCTGACTGCCCCGGTATCATGGTTGAAGGCGTTATTGATCAACGGCCGCTTGATCAGGCGAAATTCCTCGGCAATTTGTGTTTTCTCCGCCTCCGGCGTGATGATGCCCATCTGCCGCAATTTGGCGAGGTTGATCGTGCCATTTCTTGACACGGGGACGACGCCAGACGCAGAGGTTTGATCGAACCCATTCTCGCGCGTGTTCTTTGCGTTAAGGGATTCCTGGCTGAAATCTGTCGCGGTCTTTTCTGCGCTAGGCTTTGCAGAGGCCTCGCCTTCTTCCTCGATCTTATTTATTGCTTTCTCAATGATGCTTAAGCTCGCGGAGGCCTTTACTTCCTTCCCGATTTTTTCTGCTGCTTTTTCAATGATGCTCACGCTGCCTCCCGGTAGTATCCATATCCTTGGTGGTTAGCTTGCCATTCCGGATCGGGTATTGCTGAGAATTTCCGGCCCCGTGGTTTTTCCAGTGACCAAAATATTTGAAATCAAAGTGGCGAGGTGTCATAGAGCCATCTTTACCATCAATGCGCTATACAAGCCCAACAAAGAAAGTAATGAGAGGCCGAAGGCATAGAGGCGCCGTTTGCGCTTGAGCTTTTCTTGCGCGGTCCAGATCATGGCTACCGTGCCCAGTATCGGCCTCCCGGCCACCTCACGAAGACTGCTTTGGGTATGAAAGGTGGGGCGGATCTGGCTCATCAGGAATGCGACGCCGACCCCTGCCAGCAAGGCGCCCAAAAATACCAGCGAGAACAGTCTTAGTCTGTCAGGTCCCGCGGGTATTGCCGGAACCGTTGGAGGATCGATGATCTTGAATGAAATCAACTCCGTGGTGGAACTCATTTCGCCGGACATTTTTGCGCTTTCGCGCCGCTGGATGAGGCTTTCATAATTGGACTTGTTGACTTGATAATCGCGATTGAGGCGGGTGAGGTCTGCTTCCACTTCGGGCACTGCATTGCTCAGCGACTTCAGGTGGGCGTAGCGGGAAGTGTATTCCGCTACGCGGGCTCTCATGGAGGCTACTCTTGATTCGGCTTCCATTTGTGCGATTTTTTGCTGCTGAAGCATGGGGCTGTAATTCTTTCCTGGGTCGCCGCTGTTTTTATGCAGCTTGGCTTCTTGCTTCTTGCGCTCCTCGAGTTGCGCAATCAGGCGTTTCGTGGAAAGAATGTCCGGATGCTGTTCGGTAAAATTTAGGCGAAGGGCATCAAGATTTTTGTTCAGGGACTGGATGCGGGCATCAATTTCCGGATTGACTGGCGATTGCTCCACAACTTGCATGGGCTCTTCCTCAAATATTTGATTCTTGATGGCGTCGCGTGCCTGTTCGGCTTCCCGCAACTCCAGCTTGGCCTGGTTGAGGCTTTCCGCGGCTCCAGTCAGCTTCGCCAGATAATCACTGCCTTGGCCGGGCATCAGCCCTACGTTCTTTTGTTTGAAATTCATGAGGGCGGTTTCCGCAGTTGCCAGCTTCTCTTCGTAAGCTTTGATCTGCTCCTCGATAAAGCGCAGTGCCGAGGCGGATTCCTGCTTGTTGCTCCCGAGGCTGCCTTCGACAAAAATGGTCAATAATGACTGAACAACGTCCTTGGCCAGTTTGGGATTGTCGTTGCTGTAGGAAATCGTAAAGAGGTTATCCCGCCCGGCTGACCCAATCTTGATCTGGGACATCAACTCCTTAACATATTCATCGTGGTCCTTCACTGTTTTGGCCTTGATGTCCAGATCCACCATGCGCATGACTCTTTCCACGTTCGGGCGGCTGATTAGCGTGCGGCTCATGATAGTGACTTGCTGTTCCAGGTTGGGGGGCGCCGTCATGCCGGACATCAATGGTTTCAAAACGCTCTGGGTATCCACGTAGATCCGTGCGGAAGCCTGAAAATCATCAGGAAGCTTGTAGACAATAATCCATCCAGTGATGGCAACGGCCCAAGCCGCAACTACCGCATACCAGCGATATTTCCATACCCCCTTTACATAGGTAAGCAACTGGGTTATCAGTTCCTCCATTTTGTCAAAAGCCCCCTAGAAAAATTGCCATTGGCATTCGTTTGCGGCAAAACCCTTGCCGCTGCCTGTATTTTGTGCTTTGTCTCTGGATCTTGCGAAGATCCGCCAAAATGCCATATGACATATTGAATGTCACGTACCCGCCTTGGCACTGTCCCGAGAGGGAGATCAGGCCAAATTGGGGAATAAATCAGCGATTTAAATCAGAAAAAGCTTTCGGGTACGACAAGAATATCGCCAGGCCGCATGGGTACGTTGGCTGATATGTCGCCATCCTTGATCAGGTCGTTCAAGCGGACGCCAAGCTGTTGCTGCTTCCCGCCAACGTTGCGAATAATGCTCGCCTTGTTGCCGGCGGCAAAATCCGTGATGCCACCCACTGTGATCAAAACGTCCATCAGCGTCATTTCATCACGATAGGGGAGAGCTTGAGGTTTGGCGGCTTGGCCAATGACGCGGATTTGCTCACTGTATGGTCCAACAAAGCCTGTCACAATGACAGTGACAATCGGCTCCTGAATGTACTTGGCCAGTGCCTTCTCGATGTCTCGCGCCAGCTGACTCGAGGTTTTGCCGCTGGCCGGCAGATCCTCCACCAGCGGGGTCGTGATTTTGCCATCCGGACGGACAGGAACCGACATGGAAACTTCCGGATTGCGCCAGACAATGATATTCACGTTATCGCCGGGCCCGATCAGGTAGTTATGCGTGGGAGGTTGTGCGTCTGCGTTGGAAAGGGGCGGGTGAGAGGTGCCGGCGCAACCGCCAAGGGTAAGAATGATAAGTGTTAAAGCAAAGCCAGCCAGCCAGCTCGCGGTATTGGTGTATTGCGGTGTGTTCACTTGGATTACCTCTTGCGTAGTTGGAAGGGAGCGCCGGCAAACGGGTTACGCCGGATCATTATCGTAATTTCATTATAAAAACATGATATCAAAATTAGTCAATTTGTTGGCATAAATTCAACTTATGTATTGCTGCTGTCCGGCCAAATAAAATCAAGACAGCCCTTCTGCATTGACGCAGGCTTTAGATGGCTTGGCGGCAGGGCGCCCAAGCATGTGCCTCTGCGATTGTTTTTGCAAAGTGGTTGGCTCGGTGCGCCAATTGCGGCAAAGAACCCCTCTATGGGCTTGTTTGAGCGCTTGAAAATGTATTATTTTTATTACAATTGCGCATCAAATTTAATTTGCCCGCCTATAATGAATTTATAGGTTCATCCAGGGTGAGGGTGATTATGGGCGATATGGAAAATCCATTGATCAAGCTGCAAGACTTGGCATGTTTTCTGGAACAAGGTAGCTTTGATGACAATATGCGGCAGCTTGCTGCAATGGCTGCAAAAATCCTCAATGCCGAGAACTGTTCGCTCATGCTGCTCAATGATGGCGAGATGGATGACTTGCGCATGCGCGTTTGTGGCAGCTATGGCCCTTTGCCGGCAGCAGCCTACAAGGAATCCGCAGGCAAGGGGGAAGGCATTGCAGGACGGGTCGTTGCTACTGGCAAAGCGCTGTTGATCGACGATATCCACCACTCTGAATTTGCCCAATGGGCGCGGCGTGCCAACGATCCGCGCAAAAGCCTTATTTCATCGCCGATCACCATTAATGGCCGCATCATCGGGGTAGTCAATGTAAGCGGGCATCAGCAGGGGCGCGCCTTCAATATGGACGACCTGAGCCTGCTCGACGTGATCGCACTGTTTATTGGCAAAGCCATTCAGGTAGTGCAACTGCAGAACATCCTGAATTCACGCTTCGCCCAATTGGCGCTGGTGCAATCCGCGGAAAAAGACTTGGGGGGTGCGTTGGCTGCCGCGGTACAGAATCCTGACCAGGTGGCCAAGATCCTGGCGAAATCATTTTACAAAGAAATGACCCGGGCTGGTTTCGGTTCCAGCCAGATCATCAACGCCGCCTCGGAAATTATTGCGCAACTGAGTGGCAGCCTGAATCGCCACAGCAAAAGAATGGAGCGCGAAACCACAGAGGCGCCTAGGGAAATAACCTCTCATCGCGGAACTGCAAAAAGAAAAACCAGCAAGAGTTCAAGTTAAAGGGTTCGTTTTTTTATTCAGTCCGTACGAGACGGATAGCCATCTCATGGCACATATAAACCAGCTTTGACGACTGGCCCGCAGGGAAGCGCGGATGACCTCATAAATTGAAGCAATGCTGAGGCCTTAAATGTTGGGGCCCCAGCGGAGCACCCTTCATCAATAGAACTGTAATGTCGTGGCTGGAAAGCGGTTTGCTGAAAAGGAAACCCTGCGCTTCGTTGCACTGAAGGGTATGCAATGACCGGTACTGCTCCGCTTCTTCAACGCCTTCTGCAATCAGATTGAGTTGCAGGCCCTGTGCCATGGTGCATATGGCTGTGACGATGGAATCATTGCCTGAATCGCCGGGGAATCCGCGCATGAACGACTGGTCAATTTTGATCGTGTCGATGGGGAATTTCTGGAGATAGCTCAGGGAAGAATAGCCGGTGCCAAAGTCATCCAGCGCAATTTTTATTCCCATGCCGGAAATGAGCCGCAGTTTTTCAATAATATGCTCGCCGTCGCTCAGCAGCGCGTTTTCAGTGATCTCCATTTCGAACATCGAACCATCCAGCTCGTATTCGCGCAGTAGCTGCGCGATGAAATCCACAAGCCCCTCCTGCTCCAGGTGTTGCGCGGAAATGTTGACGGCAATACGTTGCGGAAGCAGGCCGGCTTGTTTCCACAGCTTGGCCTGATTGAATGCGGATCTCAGTACAAATTCGCCAATGGGGATAATCAGGCCGGTTTCCTCCGCCAAGGGAATGAACTCCAGCGGCGAGAGGTAGCCCAGGATGGGGGATGCCCAACGCACCAATGTCTCCATGCCGGAAATCCTGCCGGTGATGACGTTGATCTGCGGCTGGTAAACCACCTGGAACTCGTTCCTTTCAAGGGCTTTGCGCATCTGTATTTCCAGCGAAAGTCTTTCGGCGAAGGTCACGTTCATGCCCGAGGAGTAGAGTTGATAACGGTTTCTACCCTTTGCCTTGCTTTCGTACATGGCGATGTCGGCGTTCTTGATCAGAATGTCTATGTTGTCGCCATTGTCGGGATATAGAGCGATGCCTATGCTCATGGAAACATAGAGTTCGTGCCCGTCGATCTGAAAAGGTGCTGCAAACGATTTGATGATCTTGTCCGCAGTACGTACGGCATCTTCCTGGCAGTCGATCTGCGGCAGCAACAGGGTGAATTCGTCGCCGCCCTGGCGGGCCAGAGTATCGCCTTCGCGCAGGCAGTTCCTGAGCCGCGTGGCAACATCAATCAGCAAATGGTCGCCAATGACATGGCCCAGCGTGTCGTTGACCACCTTGAAGCGATCCAGGTCCAGAAACATCATTGCCAGCATGTGCTTGTAACGCCTCGCCTGCGCAATCGCCAGCTCCAGGTGGTCTTTGAACAGCATGCGGTTTGCCAAGCCGGTGAGCAGGTCGTGGTAGGCTTGGTAACTGATGAGCTGAGCGGCTTTTTTCCTTTCGGTGACATCCTTGGCCACGCCATAGGTGCCGATGTATCTGGGCGGGGTTTCGCTGCCTGTCTCGTCATAAATCCCGAAAGAATTGAATTCCAGAGTCAATAGTTTTGATTCGGTGCAATGGGGAATTCTGATTTCCGTGTTGCGGGTGGCACGCTCGCCGGTTCTTCTCTCCTGTATGACGTATTGCGCGGCTTCCATATCCTCCGCATAGACTAAAGCCGAGAAGTGCTTGCCGATGACGGTTTCCTTGCCATACCCCAGCAGCGATTCCAAGCGGTCGTTGCAAAATGTGCAGAAACCATTGGCATCCAGCGTATAAATAATATCCGGTGAACTGTTCACCATGTAGCGATACCAGCGCTCGGATTCCCTTAGCTGGAGGTTGATGGCCTTGTTTTCGCTTTCCAGTCTGCGCTTGGAGAATGCGTTCTCGATTTTCAGTACCAGTTCGTCGATTTCGTAGGGCTTTCTGAGGAAGTCGTAGGCGCCGCGACGGAGTGAGCTAATGGCGGAGTCGATGGAGGTGTCACCGCTAACCACAATGACACAGGTATCGAGCTGCTGGTCCATGATCCAATCCATGACCTGATGTCCATCCACATCAGGCATGCACAGGTCCAGCAGAACAAGATCGAAATGTTTGTTCTTAAGCGCTTCCAGGGCGGATTTGCCGCCATCTGCAGTTGATGCCGCATAACCATGCAAGCTGAGTATGGCGCTTAGGCTGTTGCGCAGATGCGGCTCATCATCCACAACCAAGATTTTTGGCTGTTTGACAAATGCATTCATATTTGAGGTTCCAATATTGATAACATCCTTCACTTGCGCCCTGTTTATTGGCGTTTGCCTTCCATGCTCATGTCTTGCCCTCGGCTTGCAGAGGCAGCAGTATCTGAAAGACGGTGCCCGAGATTTCATTGCTCTGGCAGAATATCCTGCCATCCAGTTCGTCAATAATGTGATTGACAATCGATAGTCCAAGGCCGGAATGCCCCGCGCCCTTGCGGGTGGCAACCGGCTTGAACAGGTTTTCCATTACCTCTGCAGGAATCCCGGGACCATCGTCCTTGAGGGAAATTTCGATATATTCTCGACCGTTGCGTACGATGTTGCCATGTGTTGAAATCAGCAGCGTGCCGCCATTTTGCATGGCTTCAGCGGCGTTTTTCATCAGATTGATCATGATCTGAATCAATTTGTCCCGGTCAGTCACGATATTCGGCAATACAGGATCAAATTGGGTCTGCACGGTCACCTGATGCTGTGCAAACAGGGCCTCAAAGAAGATCTTGCACAGATTCTGAATCACATCGTTAACATTCAATTCTTCCTGTGGATTTGCCTCGGTTTCGGCCGCCACTGAAACAATCCTGAAAATTCGGGTAACGCGATCGATTTCTTCTTTTATGATTTTCAGGTCTTCCTGAGCTGGGTCTTCCTTGGGTAACCGGATGCTCAGCAGTTTGATGTAATTTCTGATGACGCTGAGCGGATTATTCGCCTCATGCACGATTTGCCGGGCGCGGGTTCTGTTTGATGCCATCACCTCGTACTTGATGCGCGTTTCCTGCTCATTAAATGCATTCAACGCAACAACGGCCTGGGCTGTCTGCTGGGCAAACATCGATATCAACTTGTGCTGTTTCCTTATCTGGGCCAATTGCGCCTGAGAGAGCCCGAACACCATCATTCCGGCATCCGAGCTCCGGGTGGTCATGGGTTGACAGTAAAAGCCTTCTGTTTGCATCAGGCGAATGACCTGCTCGTCCAGAATGCTCTGAATGTTTGCGCCCTCTGAGCCAAGGAAGGTGCCGGGTGTCCTGCTCAGAAAGGCATCAGTGATCATGCTGTTTCCCTTGTTCAGGGGGATGGCCATTTCGTTAGCCATCATTCCATTCCCAGACAGGCATTTGCCTCTGAGAATTTTGCCTGTTTGGTCGGGCAGGAAAAAGATCAGATCCTGGAAGCCAAAAATAATCTGGACTGAACGCTGTGTTGACAGCAGGATGTTGTCCAGCGAGGTTGCAGTGCCGGCGCCCAATGGGTTTCTGTCGATCAGTGCGATGTCGCGCACTTCCATGGCGAGTTGCAATTTTTTCTGGCGCAGGTTGTCGCGCTCGACCTTTACCGGCTGGGAGTCGTCCCCCGTGGAGGGAGGGGGCGCATCGATATCAATTTCGAGGGATTTTGCGACCTCAGTGACCAGCTCTCCGGCATTTTCAACGATCCGCCGAAAAGCGTCTGGCGTAATCCCCAGCAGTTTCTCTCCGGTGAGGATGTGTTCTTCCTCATCCGTGCCGGTTTTGGCAAGACTGTTAGCGATATGCGTGATTTGAATCAGAGGGTGCGAATCAGCGATTTTATCTTGTGGCATATGGTGATAGAGCACGGCGTCGGCCATGAAGGAATTCAGATTCCAGCTGCTTACCAGCCAGGAGCCAACCTCGCAATGATTGTTGCCAATTTCCTCCGATTCCCGTGCCATGAGTTGGATATCGTCGATTTTTTCGGCTAAAAGCACCGCATATTGCTTGGGAAAGTTGCTCCACAGAACCAGCTGTCCAACATCGAGCAGGAGGCCGGTAAGATAGGCTTCCTCGGGGTGAGGATAGGACATTTCCTGTGCAAGCAGTTTGGCCATGAAGGCCGAAGTCAGGGAATGCCGCCAGAAGAGTTTGAGATCGAATTCAGGACTGCTGCTGAGATTGTTGAATACCTGATAAACCGAAGAACTGATGGCAATGGTCTGGACCATATCCAGGCCAAGCAGGGCAAGTTTTTGTTCGAGCGAAGCAAGCTTGTTTTGCCTGCCAAACAGGGCGGAGTTGCTTGCGCCAATCACCTTGGAACTGAGCGCGGTATCTTTGCCGATGATATCGGCGATAGACCGTAGCGAGGTCTTGTCGCGATTGCACATATCCAGTACCCGCAAGAGGATATGCGGTAACGAAGGGAGATTCGTGATCTCCAGCGTTCGTATCAATTGAGAAGCGACTGGTGCCATATGTGTTATAAACAAGCAATTAAGTCATTTTCTTGATTCTATACTAGATATCTTTAATGTACATCCATAAATTGATTGTAATATTTAAGAAACTGATATGTCATAAATGAAATTGTCATGACGCCGGTTTCTGGCGGGCCTGTTTTGTGGAAGAAATTACAGCCAGATCAACCCGAAGCCCATTCCAAGACCCATGGCAACGAATCCGATGGCGCAGCGTTTTGCCAACTGCGCACCGCCGATGGTGGCGATCAGGACAAATTTAAAAACCAGATTGCTCAGGAAGGCTAGTGCAATGGCCGTCACAGCCTGTGTCGACTCCAGCTTTCCCAATTCATATAAACGCAGGCTGGAGAGTGTAATGGCGTCGACATCGGTGAGGCCGGAGACGATGGCCACGGCATACAAACCTTTGCTGCCGGCAATGTCCGACAGCCAGGCTGAAAAGAACAGCACCAGTGCGTACAGCAAGCCAAAGCCCAATGCGGTGCGGATCTCGGTGGGGTTGGTGATTTCAGGCAAGGGCAGATCAGCGGATTTTGTCAGATGGCGCCACAGGAGGGCGGTGCCCACAAGTCCGAATGCCAGTCCGCTGCCCAGTACCGGCAAAAGGGTGGGCAAGGATTGGGGCGAGGCAGCCAATCCTTCAACCGCCAGTCGCACGATCACCACCAGGTTGGCAATCAGGATCACGATCGCGGATAGTTGCGCCATGTCAGCATTTTTACCGTGGCGGGCATACACCAAGCTGGTTGCAGTGCTCGACACCAGGCCGCCAAGTAAACCCAGAATGGGAGCGCCATACCGCTGGCCGACGATGCGCAGGGCGATATAGCCAGCCAGGCTCAGGCCGGAAATCAGCACTACCATCAGCCAGGTTTGGTGCGGATTGAGGGCGTTGTAGGGGCCATAATTCTGATTGGGCAGAATTGGCAGGATGATGAAAGTCAGCACTGCGAACTGAAAAATGGAAATCAGGTCACGCCGTGTCAGATTCTGGGTCCAGCCATGTAATTCGGGTTTGAAATAGAGCAGGATGGTGACCGCAATCGCCAGCATCAGCGCGGGGGTCTCAGCGCCGAACCACACCATGGCGCCCAGCAGGTAGCACACCAGCAGAGCGGCTGAGGTGGTGGTGCCCGGATCTTCCCCCGGAGGATGGGGGCCAAAGTAGGCGGAAACGATGACCATGCCGGTGGTAAACAGCCCCAAGGCCAGTATCCAGGGCGATTGCGTGAATTGTGACAGCATCGCTGCCAGGGTTCCGGCCAGCGCGATAAGCGCGAAGGTGCGCAAGCCGGCTTTGGCGCTAGGATTGCGCTCGCGCTCCAGACCGATCAGCAGGCCAATTGCGAGACTGGTGAGAAAAGTCGGAATATGCTCGACACCGTTGCCTTGTATGGATGACAGGTCCATCTGGCTTGCTCCATTAACGAGCGCTTAAGTAGCTTCCCAATGGTTCAGAAGCAGTTGCAGCGTGGTGCTTCCGTTATACTCGTTTACATCCAGCCGGTAAACCGCATGTAGCCGCTGCGGCAAAGGTTCGGCATGAAAAAACAACATGGCTTCGTAGCTGCGCCCTGACTGCTTGAGGCGCAGTTTCAGATGTTTTTCGCCTACCACGCGCTGCTGTTCCACCTGGAACTCCCCCTGAAACGCGGGTTCCTGGAAAGCCTGGCCCCACACCTCGGCTCTCAGCAACTTTGCCAGTTCCAGCGACATGTCCGGAGATTCCAGCGTGCCATCGGTTTCGACCATCCGGGTCAGCTGGGCGGGGCTGAGCAACTGGCTGCATATTTCTTCGAAAATTGTTTCGAAGCGGGAAAAATCCACCTCAGCGATGGTCAGTCCTGCTGCCATGGCATGGCCGCCGAATTTCCTGATCATTTCGGGATGGCGCTTGGACACCAGATCCAGCGCGTCGCGCAGGTGCAGGCCGGGAATGGAGCGGCCCGATCCTTTCAGCTCGCCATTGTTACCCTGGGCGAAGGCAATAACCGGGCGGTGAAATTTTTCCTTGAGACGCGAGGCCAGAATACCGATCACGCCCTGATGCCAGTCCGGGTCGAACAGGCTGAGGCTGTAATTGTCTTGCACTGTGATCTGTTCCAACGCGGCCAGTGCCTGGTTGTGCATGTCGGCCTCGATGGCGCGCCGTTCACGATTGAGCGTGTCGAGCTGCTGCGCCAGATCGAGGGCGCGCACGGAGTCGTCGCTGAGCAGGCATTCGATGCCCAATGCCATATCCTCCAGCCGCCCTGCGGCATTGAGGCGCGGACCAATGGCAAAGCCCATATCCCAGGTGGTGGCGCGGCGCGCATCACGCCCCGCCACCATGAGCAGCGCCTGGACACCGGCACAAGCCTTGCCGGCACGGATGCGCCTGAGGCCGTTGCTGATCAGGGTGCGATTGAGATCGTCGAGCTTGACCACATCGGCCACCGTACCCAGGGCGACCAGGTCGAGAAGGTTTCCGAGATTGGGCTCTGTCTTGCCTTCAAAGGCATTGCGCCAACGCAACTCGGCGCGCAGCGCCATCATGACGTAGAAAATCACCCCCACGCCTGCCAGGTTTTTGCTCGGGAAAGCGCAACCGGGCTGGTTTGGGTTGACGATGCAGGCTGCATCCGGCAGTTCGCCGCCGGGCAGATGGTGGTCTGTCACCAGCACCTGCATGCCCAGCCTGTTCGCCTCTGCAACGCCCGCCACGCTGGCGATGCCATTGTCCACGGTGATGAGGATGTCAGGCTTGCCTGTTGCCGCGAGCTGGGCGATTTCCGGCGTCAGCCCATAACCATATTCGAAGCGGTTGGGCACCAGGTAATCCACCTCTGCGCCGAATGCCCTAAGGGCTCGCACCGCGACGGCACATGCGGTTGCGCCGTCGGAATCGTAGTCGGCAATGACCAAGAGGCGGCGTCCCGCCGCAATGGCGTCAGCCAACTGCGTTGCCATGGCTTGTGCATGGGTCAACAGCTGGAATGGCGGCAGCGTCTTGAGATCGTATTCCAGTTGTTGCAGCGACTGGATGCCGCGTGCGGCATAGACCCGGGCCAGCACCGGGTGCAGGCCTTGCGATGTCAGTGCCTTGGCGGCATCCTGATTGAAGGGGCGGGATGCAATATCCGTCATGCCTCGGCATCCCCGGGGCGATAATGAATCATTGGCCGTTGGCGGCGCCACAGCTTCAACAGGGTGCTGCGGGTGATGGTGAAACTCAGCGTGCCATGTGATGAAGGCGCGTGCAGGGTCAGCTCGATCTCGCCCTTGAGCAAGGCCCGCTCCAGAGGCGCAAACCATTGCTGCTCCAGTTGTTCGAGACGCTCTCGCCAGATATGCGGAGTCCCATAGCAAGTGGCAGGGCGCAGGCTGTCCAGTACCAGCAGATGGTTTCCTGGCTGAGCCTGCGCCAGCCAGTCGCCGGCGTGGGCTGGCAAGGCTTGATGGGACAGCTTGCTGCTCATTGCCAGACCGCTCGCCAGCGCGTCATTTGACCAGACCTGATCAAACGGGCGGCTTGAATCTGTGGGCAGGGTGCCGCCGCCCCAAGGCCAGACGCTGTTGATGGGCGCCGCGCCGCGGCTTTCCCGCGCGATGTTGACCGGATGCTCGAACAACAGCATCTGCACTTCATTGATCAGGGAGCGCCAACGCAGTTCTTCCGGGCCATGTGGCAGATGCGAATGGATGTTGTGCCCGGCCACCTTGAAAATAGGCTGTGTGGAGATGGCGGGTGGATGCTCCAGCCTGAGATACCAGCGCAGCGGATGGGAAGCGCAAAAATGCAGGCCATCAGCGGAAAAATGCTGGTTCAGCGTGGCGATCAGATTGTCGCTTTCGGCCTGGCTGAGCGAAAAAGTGGAGCCTTCCGTCAGAATCAGCTGATCTCTTTCCACCGCCAAGTGGATAGGGTCTGCGCGCAGCCAGTAGGCGTTTCCCGCTTCCATGCCATCCGCCATTACGCAGAACGGGGCGGCCGGGTAATCCTGTTGGCGAGCAACTCCGAAGGTTTCGCACAACCAGCTTTCAACGTCATCGGCGGGAGATTTGCTGCAACTGCCCCGTGCCAGCAAGGTTTGCAGGGCGGAGACTTTTACGCCATGGAGCGGATCGTTCTCACGCGTCAGGGCAGTCGGAGGGAACAGGGCGGGGATGAGCAGGTGGCAGTGCATGATTTTTTCTAGTGTAACATTGGGCTGTCAAAATTGCGGATTACTCATAATTCCAGGAGAAATAATGGACCTGATCCTGTGGCGCCACGCCGAAGCCGAGGACGGCTTCCCGGACAATACCCGTAAACTGACCGCTAAAGGTGAAAAGCAGGCCAGCCTGATGGGTGAATGGCTGCGCGAGCGCCTGCCCAAGGAAACACGCATCATCGTCAGCCCGGCTAAAAGAACGCAACAGACAGCGCTGGCCCTGAAGTGCAAATTCGAAACGCTGAGGGAAATCGACACCGGCGCCTCGGTGCCCGCCCTGCTTACAGCCGCCGGTTGGCCGGATGCCAAGGGTGCGGTGCTGGTGGTGGGGCACCAGCCAGTGCTGGGCCAGGCCGCCGCGCTCCTACTCGGCGGTGACGAGGCGGAGTGGAGCGTAAAGAAAGGCGCAGTGTGGTGGCTTTCCAGCCGGGTTCGGCAGGATGAAACACAAGTCGTGCTGCGTGCCGTGATGGCGCCTGATCTTCTTTAAATTTTATTTCTTGCCAATAGCCATTTGTAGGAGCTATTTTGGCTCATATACCCATTGGTTAAGCAGGCCGCGTGCCATCAGGGCAACTTCCGACGCGGTCAGCCCTATGGGGCCCGTGCCATTTTTAACCAGCACGTCCGCAGCCAGGCCGTGCAAGTAGACCGCGAGCAGTGTGGCTTTGTCGGCGGGGAGGCGCTGTCCCAGCAAGGCGCCGATCATGCCGCACAAAATATCTCCCATGCCGGCACTGCTCAGGCCGGGATTGCCGCTGGGGTTGATATGCCAGGTGTCGTCAGGAAAAGCGCAAACCGTACCCGCGCCCTTGAGCACGATCAGGCTGTTGAGGCGGCTGGCCAGCACCTGTGCGGAACCGATGCGGTCCTGCTGGATTTCATGATTGCTGCAAACCATTATCCGGCCGGCCTCGGTGGGGTGGGGTGTGAGAATGCCGGCGGTTTTGCGGGTTTTCAGCAGGCTTTGCAAATCGGTGTGGCTGCCGAGCAGATTCAGAGCATCGGCGTCGATCACCAGTCTCAGGTCGCTTTTCAGCGCTCGTTCGAGATAGCCCAAGGCCTGTGCTGACAGCCCCAGGCCGGGGCCGATAACCAGGCAGTCGAGTTCCATCTCCAGTAATTGCTCCGGCCCGCGCAGCATCAGCTCTGGCTGGGAGAAATCCACGGCAGGTGAATTTTCGGCCAGCAGGCCGAGATAAACCCGGCCCGAGCCGAGCAAAAGCGCGGCTCTGCCCGCCAGCAGCGCTGCGCCGGTCATGGAGTCGGCACCGCCCAGCACGCCCACGCTGCCCAGCATCCCTTTGTGGCTGTTGCGCGGACGCGGTTTCAGGTATCGGGATACCTCGTCTACAGCGATCAGTTTCCCCTTGGCTGGGGGCAACAGATCCGGTGGCAGGCCCAGGGTATCGAGATGAATCTGGCCGCAGTAATCCGGGCCGTAGGCAGTGAAGAGGCCAGGCTTCAGGCCGATGAAGGTGAGGGTATGGTCAGCCCGGACCGCGGCGCGGAAAGGCTGGCCGGTCTCGCTATCGAGGCCGCTTGGGATGTCGAGAGAGAGAACGGGCGTTCCCAAGCGGTTTACCTGTTTCACCAGTTCCAGGTAAGGGCCGCTGAGATCCCGTTCCAGGCCGATGCCGAACAGGCCGTCCAGCACCAGATCCCAGCGCCCGTCAGTGGGAATGCTGGATAAAACTGCCCCGCCGCCTTCACGCCAGGACTGAAGTGCTGCCGCGGCATCCACAGGCAGTTTGGCGGGATCGCCGGTCAGCACCACAGTCACCCGGTAGCCGTATTTCTGCAGGTGACGCGCTGCCACCAAGGCATCTCCGCCATTATTTCCTGGTCCGGCGAGAACCAATACCGCATAGCAATTGCCTAATAATTGAGTAGCCAGTTCAAACGCTGTCTTGCCGGCGCGTTCCATGAGCGCCGGGGCTGGAGAGAGCGTAGCGGCAGCCTGTTCGATTGAGCGGATTTCATGGTTGCGGTAAAGGGGCTGGCTATGAGTAAGTCCTGCAACGAGCATGGGTGAACCTCCTGTCCGGGGAGTCCAGTTTATAATGGGCCAGAGCCAAGGGGAGCACCCGTTTAGGAGGGGTCATGATGAACTTGACTCATGAAGGCGCGCAAGTCGCGACCTGTGCGAATGATAAAGCATGCGAAGTGGTTCAGTGCGAAGTATGCATGACAGAGGTTCCTGCCAGCGTGTCTCAAAGCGTCGAAGGAATTGATTATGTGCATCATTTTTGTGGGCTGGAGTGTCTTGGACTGTGGCGTGCAAAAGGTGAACATCCAGTTGAGCATTGAGGTGGTGGCGGTTTCTCGGTAAATATTGCTGCGCAGGCTTGGGTGCAAATTCTGGGAAGTTTGAACCTGGAGTTCGAAATTCTCCAGGGTTGGTTGGGTATTGCATTAAATTTCAGGCGATGATTGGGCGTCTTCCTTAAACTTCTGAAATCTTGAATGCCCGGATGGATTACTGTGTGTTTATAATCCGTTTTAATGAAACTTCCTTCGCTTACCACTTTGTTGCTGGGCGCCTGTCTGGCTGCAGCTATTCCGGCATGGGGTGGTTCCGGGATATTCGACCCAAGCAGGGTAATGGTCGAGAATGCACACTTGAGCGATGCCGAGGAGATGTTGCAGCAATGGCTAAGCGGCCACCCGGAAGATCAGGAAGCCCGCTTTCTGCTGGCGCGGGTGCTTGCTTGGCAGGGAAAGCATGCCGAGGCGCTGGAGCAGTACGAACGTCTGCTGGAAAAAGAACCTGATAACGGCGATTACCTCACAGGCAGGGCCATGCTGCGCCCTGTGTCGCCAAACGGTTCATCTGACCTCTTGAGCCATCCTCTTGGCATTCCTTGAAAACACTGAAGTTATCGCCATGGTGGCGTTTTGGACCGGGACGGCAGCGCTGGCGCTGACTGGTGCGTTGCTGCTATGGCTCCTGTCCATGCGCCTGTGGTCGCTGGTTCAGCAAAAGCTGCGGCAAAGGACACTCCTGCGCTGGCGCCCGCTGTTGATGTCCAGCCTTTATGGGCAACCCGAAGCTCTGCCGCCTCTTTCACGCTTCGATGTGCCGCATGTTCTCGAATTGTGGAATCATCTGCACGACTCCCTGAATAGCGAAGCCCGTAATAGTCTGAACCAGATGGCGGGGCAGGCGCGCATTCCTGCAGCGGTCAGCCTGATGTTGAGCAAAAAAAACTTTCACGCCCGCCTCCTGGCAGCCAGGACTGCAGGGAACCTGCGGCTTGTAAGCGCGTGGGATCTGTTGCGGGAACAGCTGGCGAGCGGCAGTCCGGCGTTATCCCTCGCGGCAGCGCGCGCGCTGACCCGGATTGACGCAGCTCGAGCGGTGCCGCTGCTGATACCTTGCCTGATCGGGCGCAACGACTGGCATCTGGGAGATGTAACGGAAATTCTTTGTAACGCTGATGCGGGGCAGGTGGCAGCCCACCTGCAAACTGCCATTTCGACTCTGCCTGCAGATCAGATTGGTCAATTGGTCCTCCTGCTGGCGAATATCGCTCCTGACCGAGCGGCACCGCTCGTCAGCCAGGTTCTTGCCGGCTCGGCTGACGACGATCATCTACTCAATACCTGTCTTGGGGTGCTAAATTCGCCTGAAGAACTGGAGGCGGTGCGCGCACTGGCTATCCACCCCAATTGGCATGTACGTGTGCATGCGGTGAAGGCGCTCGGCAGGCTCGGCACGCCTGAGGATGGGGCGCTGCTGGAGCATATGCTGGGAGATGGCCAGTGGTGGGTGCGCTATCGTGCCGCCCAGGCCTTGTCGCGACTGCCTGGAATGAATAGCGGCGAACTGTTCCGCATCAAGGACATGCAGACCGACCGCGACGCGCGCGATATGCTGCATCAGGTCATGGCGGAACTGGAATTGAGCGAGGCTTGCATGGCGGCACAGCGTGGCTGAGCAGCATTTGCGCCTCGATCAGGCGCTCGATCAAGCTGCCGGCCCATCTCCGGCCGACCTTGCCGAAGGGCTGTCCACGGATGGCGCGCCGCTTGTATTGCAGCACGACCCGCTACTGGCTTCGCTGCCACCTCTGCCTTCCGCGCCTGGTCCGGAATTCGACTGGGGGATGGCGCTATCGTCGCTACACGGGGCATTGACGGACAGCGTGCCGCTGCTGCACTGGTTTTTCCTGCTCTGCTTTTTTGCCCTCACCGGCGGCTATCTGCTGCTTAATCTGGCGTCCCTGTTCATGCTTAGGACTTATCTGCGCGAGCAAGATGCTATTACGCAGTCCCGCAATGAGGCACAACATGAAATTCCCATCAGCATCATCTTGCCCACGGGCGGCGACGCAGCAAAAGCCGTCGCCAGCGTACATGCCATGCTGCAACTCGATTATGGCGAATTTGAGATCATTCTTGTCAACGACAGCGCGCAGGATCGGGTGCTTAAAGCGCTGGTGCATGAGTTTTTCCTGGTCCCATTTCCAGAAGCCTATCGTGACCGCATGTCGGTCAAGCATGTAAAAGGCCTCCACGCCTCCACCGTTTATCCCGGAGTGCGGCTGGTGGACAAGGAGCGCGGCAGCCGGGCGGACGCCCTCAATGCCGCGCTCAATTGCGCCCGTTACCCACTTTTTTGCCCTATGGACACTGATTTCATCCTACAGCGCGACAGTCTGCGCAAGATGGGAAGGGTGTTCCGGAACAACGCTGCTGCCGTGGCGGCGTGCGCTTCAGTTGGCGTCGCCAATGGCAGCACGCAGCACGGCGGTTTCATGGGTCGCATTGCCCTGCCACGCAACTGGCTTGCTCTATTCCAGATCGTCGAACATTTGCGCGGGGGGCAGCATGCGCGGATGTTCTGGTCCCGGTTCAATGCCATGCTACTCACTACGGGGGTTTTCGCTGTGTTTCACAAGGAAACCGTGCTTGCCGCCGGAGGCTTTCGCGCCGATGCCATGAATGAGGGCATGGAACTGGTAGCGCGAATTCACCGACTGTTGCGCCGGGAAAACAAACGCTACCTCATCACCTATGTGCCTGATCCGGTGTGCTGGGCACATGTGCCGGAAAATCTGAAAGCATTGAAAACACGGATCATGAAAAGACAATCCAGCCTGGCGCAGAGCCTGGAAATGAACCGGCAGATATTATTGGATCGCAGGAGTGGTACGGTGGGCTGGTTGAGCTTTCCCTTCATGCTGCTGTTTGAAGTGCTGGGCCCGTGGCTGGAAGTGGTGGGCTACGCGGTAATGACGCTGCTGTGGATGTTCGGCTTGATTTCATATCAGGCCCTCTGGACATTCCTGCTGGCCGCTATCGGGCTGGGCATACTGCTTTCCACAAGCGCTTTACTGCAGGGCGAAATAACTTTTCGCACGGAGTGGAAATTGTTACATACGCTCAAACTGTTTGCCGCCGGGCTACTGGAAAATTTCGGCTATCGTCAGTTGACGGCGTTGTGGCGCGTGATAGGTGTGTGGCGCCACGCGGCCAAGTGAGGCGCACAAAAATCATGGCTAATCTGAACCGCTGCACAAGCCAGATCACTGCCTCATAAAGCGGGGCGTTTTTGGGGTAAAATCACTCTTTTTCCGTATCTGCCCGGATTCTCATGATGTCCCAAACCATTTCACTGCGTGGCCGCAACGCACTTTCTCCCTTTCGTTACGACAAGCTGATGCGTTCCCTGGCCGGGAGCGCACCAGCCATCTCCCATGTTTATGCCGAATACTGGCACTTTGTTTCGGCAGATCGGGCACTGGATGCTTCCGAACATGAGCGTCTGGAACAGATATTGAGTTACGGTCCGGCAGCTAAGGAAGAACAGCCTGAAGGCGAGTTGCTGCTGGTGGCACCGCGTTTCGGCACCATTTCACCTTGGTCCTCCAAGGCGAGCGACATCGCACGGCATTGCGGGCTGGAAATGGTCGAACGCATCGAGCGCGGGATTGCTTTTTACGTGCAGAAAAGCGACGGGTCGGCTCTGGCGGCGGGGGAGAAATCCGCACTGCTGCCGCTGATCCATGACCGCATGACCGACATGGTCCTGTCCGATTTTGCCCAGGCGGAGCAGTTGTTCCACCATGTGGCGCCGCAGCCGCTGCGCGCGGTGGACATCCTGGGCGGCGGGGCGGCGGCCCTGGAGCAGGCCAACCGTGAATGGGGGATGGCGCTGTCGGGCGATGAAATCGACTACCTGGTGGAGAACTTCACCCGCATCGGGCGCAACCCCACCGACGTGGAACTGATGATGTTCGCGCAGGCCAATTCAGAGCACTGCCGCCACAAGATTTTCAACGCCGACTGGGTGATCGACGGCAAGGCGCAGCCGCACTCGCTCTTTGGCATGATCCGCAATACCCACGCCAAGGCGCCGCGCGGCACGGTGGTCGCCTATTCGGACAACTCCTCGGTGATCGAGGGCGCCGAAATCGCACGCTTCTACCCCGATGCAGACGGCAAGCGCTACCGCTACGTCAGCGAAAAAACCCACATCCTGATGAAAGTGGAAACCCACAACCATCCCACCGCGATTTCACCTTTCCCCGGCGCCGCGACCGGTTCGGGCGGTGAGATACGCGACGAGGGCGCGACCGGGACGGGCTCCAAGCCCAAGGCCGGTCTGTGCGGTTTTTCCGTCTCCAATCTCAGGATTCCCGGCTTTGTCCGGCCCTGGGAAGGCAATTACGGCAAACCGGGACGCATCGCCTCGGCCCTGCAGATCATGCTTGAAGGCCCGATCGGCGCGGCCGCCTTCAATAACGAATTCGGCCGCCCCAACCTAGCCGGCTATTTCCGCACTTTCGAGGAAGAAGTCGCAGGGGAGATGCGCGGCTACCACAAGCCCATCATGCTCGCCGGGGGCGTGGGCAATATTTCCGATTCGCATTCCTTCAAGGGCGAGGTCACGCCCGGCGCGCTGCTGATCCAGTTGGGCGGACCGGGCATGCTGATCGGCCTGGGCGGGGGCGCCGCCTCCAGCATGGATACCGGCGCCAATGCCGAGAACCTGGACTTTGATTCGGTGCAGCGCGGCAATCCGGAAATGCAGCGCCGCGCCCAGGAGGTGATCGACCGCTGCTGGCAGATGGGCGCGGCCAATCCCATCCTTTCCATCCACGACGTCGGCGCGGGCGGTATTTCCAATGCCCTGCCCGAGCTGGTGCATGGCTCGGGCAGGGGCGGGCGCTTCCGCCTGCGCGACGTGCCCTCGGAGGAACCGGGCATGTCGCCGATGCAGATCTGGTCCAACGAGGCGCAGGAACGCTATGTTCTGGCCATCGCGCCGGACAGCTTGGCGGCTTTTGCCGCCATGTGCGAGCGCGAGCGTTGCCCTTATGCCGTGATCGGCGAGGCCACGGAAGATCACCAGCTGGTGGTGGAAGACAGCCATTTCGGCAACAAGCCGGTGGACATGGACATGAACGTCCTGCTCGGCAAACCGCCGCGCATGACCCGCACCGTGGCCCACACTCAGCGCGCACTGGCGGCATTCGATGTGGAAAAACTGGAACTGAAGGATGCGGCCTACCGCGTGCTGCGCCTGCCCACCGTGGGCGACAAGACTTTCCTGATCAGCATCGGCGACCGCACCGTGGGCGGCTACACGGCGCGCGACCAGTTTGTCGGGCCGTGGCAGGTGCCGGTGGCGGACGTGGCTGTGACCGCCATGGGTTACGACACCTATCGCGGCGAAGCCTTTGCCATGGGCGAGCGCACGCCACTGGCCTTGCTGGATGCGCCCGCATCGGGGCGCATGGCGATCGGCGAGGCGGTGACCAACATCGCCGCCGCCCTGATCGACGACATCGGCGACATCAAGCTCTCCGCCAACTGGATGGTGGCGGCCGGGCATCCGGGTGAGGATGCGGCGCTTTACGACACGGTGCACGCGGTCGGCATGGAGTTCTGCCCGGAACTGGGCGTGAGTATCCCGGTGGGCAAGGATTCCATGTCGATGAAATCCGTCTGGGATGAGGATGGCGCCAAGAAGTCGGTGACCTCGCCGCTCTCGCTGATCATTTCCGCCTTTGCGCCCACCCCGGACGCACGCCGCACGCTGACCCCCCAGTTGCGTGCCGATCTGGGCGATACCGACCTGATCCTGATCGATCTTGGCCGCGGCCGCGCCCGCCTTGGCGGCTCCGCCTTGGCCCAGGTTTACGGAGAAGTGGGCAATGAAGCGCCTGACGTGCTGGTTGCCGCGCACCTCAAAGCGTTTTTCGTGACGGTGCAGAAACTCAATCGCGACGACAAGATCGTGGCTTATCACGACCGTTCGGACGGCGGCCTATTTGTTTCCCTGTGCGAAATGATGTTCGCCGGCCATGTCGGCGTCACGCTGGATGTGGACGAGTTGTGCTACGAGCAGATCCGCAGCGATGTGGAGGAAAGCGGCAAGGATGAACCCGAAATTCCTGCCGGCAGTTATTCGAGCCGTATTTTTGGCGTCTTGTTCAATGAGGAGCTGGGCGCGGTCCTGCAGGTGCGCCGCGCTGACACACCGGCGGTGATGCAAGCTTTCTTCGATGCCGGGATGCGCAGCGAATTCCACGTCATCGGTGCGCTCAATGATGATGGCCGTCTGCGCATTCTGCGCAACGAAGTTGAAGTCTTCAGCGAAAGCCGCGTGGAATTGCAGCGCGCCTGGTCTGAAACCACCTGCCAGATGCAAAAACTGCGCGACAACCCGGAATGCGCGCAGCAGGAATTCGACCGTATTCTCGATCAGTCCGATAGCGGACTGCAGGCGGCGCCCGCATTCGATATCAATGACAATATCGCCGCACCTTTCATCAACAGCGGGGTTCGCCCCGCCATGGCCATCTTGCGCGAGCAGGGCGTGAACGGCCAGGTGGAGATGGCGGCGGCGTTCGACCGAGCCGGTTTCACGGCTGTGGACGTGCACATGAGCGACATCATCTCTGGACGTGTCTCGCTCGGGGACTTCAAGGGTCTGGTGGCGTGCGGCGGTTTCTCCTATGGTGACGTGCTCGGGGCGGGGGAGGGCTGGGCAAAATCCATCCTGTTCAATGCCCGCGCACGTGACGAGTTCGAGGCCTTTTTCCGGCGCGGCGATTCCTTTGCGCTAGGTGTGTGCAACGGCTGCCAGATGATGAGCAATCTCCACGCCATTATTCCCGGCGCGGAAAACTGGCCCCATTTTGTACGCAACAAGTCGGAACAGTTCGAAGCACGCTTTGTTATGGTGGAAGTGCCGGAGAGCCCGTCGCTGTTCCTTGAGGGCATGGCGGGTAGCCGCATGCCCATCGTGGTTGCCCACGGCGAGGGCTACGCCGAGTTTGCCTCGTCCGAGGCGCAGCAGAAATCGCTGGTGGCCTTGCGTTATGTCGATCATCGCGGCCGGCCCGCGCAAACCTACCCGGCCAACCCGAACGGTTCGCCCGAAGGCATCACCGGCCTGACCACCCAAGACGGCCGTTTCACCATCATGATGCCGCATCCGGAACGGGTGTTCCGGGCAGTGCAGCACTCCTGGCATCCCGATGGCTGGGGCGAGGATGGCCCATGGCTGCGCATGTTCCGCAACGCGCGCAAGTGGGTGGGATAAACGTGTACGAAGGTTTTCGTTGTATTGTTGCCGAGTTCTCCGTATAATTCGGCCACCCTTAGGCGCGTAGCTCAGCTGGTTAGAGCATCACCTTGACATGGTGGGGGTCGTTGGTTCGAGTCCAATCGCGCCTACCAGCTTTTACCTAAAATGCGGCCATGCCGCATTTTTTGTTTCTGGCCTCAACGCGAGGCATGAAACCTACTGAATAGGCTCTTGATTTCTATGCCCGTAATTCGTTTACCTGATGGTTCCGAGCGCAAGTTTGAACAAGCGGTGACGGTGGCCGAAGTGGCCGCAAATATCGGCGCTGGTTTGGCGCGCGTGGCGCTGGCCGGCAAGGTCAATGGCAAGCTTGTGGATACTTCTTTTCTCATCGAGCAAGATGCAGATCTGGCCATCGTCACCGACAAGGATGCGGACGGACAGGATGTAATCCGCCATTCCGCCGCTCACTTGCTGGCCCAGGCGGTCAAGTCGCTGTTTCCCGAAGCTCAGGTCACGATCGGCCCGGTGATCGAGGACGGTTTTTTCTACGATTTTTCATACAAGCGGCCTTTTACGCCGGAAGATTTGCAGGCCATCGAGAAAAAGATGGCGGAAATCGTCAAGGCCGATCTGAAAGTCGAACGCAAGGTGTTGTCGCGCACCGATGCGATCCACTTTTTCAAGAATCTGGGCGAGCATTACAAGGCCCAGATCATCGAGTCCATCCCCAGCGAAGAGGATTTGTCGCTTTACACCCAGGGCGACTTCACCGATCTGTGCCGCGGCCCGCATGTGCCTTCGACCGGCAAGCTCAAAGTGTTCAAGCTGATGAAGGTGGCTGGCGCCTACTGGCGCGGCGACTCGAAAAACGAGATGCTGCAGCGCATCTATGGAACAGCATGGGCGAAAAAGGAAGACCAGGAAGCCTATCTGCATCGCCTGGAAGAAGCGGAAAAACGCGACCACCGCAAGATCGGCAAGACCCAGGACCTGTTTCACCTGCAGGACGAGGCGCCCGGCATGGTGTTCTGGCACCCCAAGGGCTGGCACATCTGGCAGGTGGTCGAACAGTACATGCGCCAGATTTTCCGCGACAACGGCTACCAGGAAATCCGCACACCGCAGGTGATGGACCGTTCCCTGTGGGAAAAATCCGGCCACTGGGAGATGTACGCGGAAAACATGTTCACCACGTCTTCCGAGAACCGCGATTACGCGGTCAAGCCGATGAACTGCCCTGCGCATATCCAGGTGTTCAACCAGGGCCTGAAAAGCTATCGCGATCTTCCGTTGCGCCTGGCGGAATTCGGGTGCTGCCACCGCAACGAGCCTTCTGGTGCCCTGCACGGCATCATGCGCGTACGCGGCTTCACCCAGGACGATGCACATATCTTCTGCATGGAAGAGCAGATCCAGAGCGAGGCTTTGGCGTTCATCGAGTTGACGCAAAAGGTTTATGCCGATTTCGGCTTCCACGATATCCAGGTAAAGCTTTCCACGCGCCCTGAGAAACGCATCGGCAGCGATGCGGTGTGGGATCGAGCCGAAGCCTCATTGGCTGAGGCGTTGGCTGCCAAAGGTCTTGAATACCAGCTCCAGCCTGGCGAAGGCGCGTTCTATGGGCCAAAAATCGAATTCTCACTGAAGGATTGCCTTGGGCGGGTGTGGCAATGCGGTACCTTGCAACTTGATTTTGCGCTACCGGAACGCCTTGGCGCCGAGTATGTGGCCGAGGACAATACGCGTAAAATCCCGGTGATGCTGCACCGTGCAATCCTTGGTTCAATGGAGCGCTTCATCGGAATTCTGATCGAGCACTATGCAGGCGCATATCCCTTGTGGCTGGCGCCGGTGCAGTTGGCAATCCTGAATATTTCAGAATCTCAGGCGGAATATGCGCGACAGGTGGCTGATCAATTTAGGCTAAATGGCTTCCGTGTGCATCAGGACTTGAGAAATGAGAAGATTACCTATAAAATTCGGGAACATAGCATGCAGAGGCTGCCTTACCTTTTGATTGTGGGGGATAAGGAAGTGGCTTCTAAACTAGTTGCCGTGCGAACCCGTAAGGGCGAGGACCTTGGCCAGATGACGCTGGAAGCGTTGCTGGAGCGGATGTCCAAGGATCTTGCCGAGAAGGGAAGCGCGGCTTAATTTTTTATTTGATTTGGAGATTTAGCTATCGCTCAAGGAAAAGAAAGCCGGATCAACGGTGAAATTACCGCACAGGAAATCCGGTTGGTTGGCGTGGAAGGTGAGCCTCTTGGCATCGTAAGTCTGTCCACTGCCATGCAGATGGCGGAAGATGCGGAGATTGACTTGGTTGAGATTGCGCCCACGGCACAGCCGCCGGTTTGCCGCTTGATGGATTACGGTAAATTCAAATACAGCGAGAGCAAGAAGCAGCACGAAGCCAAGCTGAAGCAGAAGCAGATCCAAGTCAAGGAAGTAAAGTTCCGGCCGGGAACCGACGAAGGGGATTATCAGGTCAAGTTGCGCAACCTGATCCGTTTCCTCGAGGATGGCGACAAAACAAAAATCACCCTGCGTTTTCGCGGGCGTGAAATTACCCATCAGGAACTTGGCATGCGCCTCTTGAAGCGGGTTGAAGCCGATCTGGCCGAATATGGCATGGTCGAACAGTTTCCCAAGATGGAAGGCCGTCAGATGGTGATGGTGCTTTCGCCTAAAAAGAAGTAGTCGGCAGGAAACAGGGAATTCGGAGGCCAACAGAAATGTTGGCAGCCATTACAAGTGGTATCCAGGCTAACAAGTGTCTCCGTCGGGGAACGCCCAGATCCATGTTATAAAAACAGGAGTTGTACATGCCTAAGATGAAAACCAAGAGCGGCGCCAAAAAGCGCTTCAATGCTCTGGGTGGTGGCGGTGTCAAGCGCACCCACTCCCACTTGCGTCACATCCTGACCAAGAAAACCACCAAACGTAAACGCCAGTTGCGCGGAACGACCATGGTTGCAGAGAGCAACATGCGTCAAGTTCGCGCCATGATGCCGTACGCATAAGGAGACCGTAAAATGCCAAGAGTAAAACGTGGTGTAACGGCTCGCGCCCGTCACAAAAAAGTACTGGATATGGCCAAGGGTTACCGCGGCCGCCGCAAGAACGTCTATCGCATCGCCAAAGAAGCGGTGATGAAGGCAGGTCAATATGCCTACCGTGACCGCCGCCAGCGCAAGCGTCAGTTCCGTGCGCTTTGGATTGTCCGTATCAACGCGGCAGCCCGCGAACTGGGCATGACTTACAGCGTATTCATCAACGGCCTCAAGAAGGCTGCGATCGATATGGACCGCAAAGTGCTGGCCGACCTGGCCGTGTTCGACAAGCCGGCGTTTGCCAGGATTGCAGAACAAGCTAAAGCCAGCCTCAGCGCTTAAGCAGCAAAACCTAAAAAAGGAGGCTCAGGCCTCCTTTTTTATTTGAACCTCGCTGTGAGGCAGTACATATCCGAATATGGAAAAATTAGAAGAAATATTGAATCAGGGCTTATCGGCTTTCGAGGCCGTTGATAATCCTGCAGACCTGGATCAGGTCAAATCCCGCTTTATCGGAAAGAATGGTGCGCTGACCGAACTTTTGAAGGGCCTTGGGAAACTGTCGGCGGAAGAGCGCCCAGCCGCAGGCGCCCGCATCAATGAGGTCAAGGACAAACTGGAACAAGCGCTGGCCGCACGGCGCGAGACGCTGCGCGAGCTACAGCTGCAGGCCCAGTTGGCCAAGGAATCCCTGGATGTGAGCTTGCCAGGGCGTGGCGCTGGACGCGGCGGCATGCACCCGGTGACGCGCACGCTGGAGCGCATTGAAGCACTGTTCCATTCAATTGGCTTCGAGGTTGCGCAAGGCCCTGAAATCGAAACCGATTTTTACAACTTTACCGCGCTCAATATTCCAGAGAACCATCCGGCACGCGCGATGCATGACACTTTTTATGTGGATGCCCAGCATGTGCTGCGCACCCATACCTCGCCGGTGCAGGTGCGCTACATGCAGAACAATCCTCCGCCCCTCAAGATCATTGCTCCCGGGCGCGTATACCGTTGCGATTCGGATGTGACGCACACCCCGATGTTTCACCAGGTAGAAGGCCTGTGGGTGGATGAGAATGTCAGCTTTGCCGAGTTGAAAGGCATTTTGACCGATTTCATGCAGCAGTTCTTTGAGCGCGATAATTTGCGCACGCGCTTCCGCCCCTCGTTTTTCCCTTTCACCGAGCCTTCGGCGGAAATGGACATCGGCTGTGTTATCTGTGGTGGCGATGGATGCCGTGTATGCAGCGGGACCGGCTGGCTTGAAGTGCTCGGCTGCGGCATGGTCCACCCCAATGTATTGGGGCATGTCGACATCGATAGTGAAAAGTACATCGGCTTCGCATTTGGCTTGGGGGTCGAGCGCTTGGCGATGTTGCGTTACGGCGTCAATGACTTACGACTGTTTTTTGAAAACGACCTTAAGTTTCTTAAGCAATTTAACTGATTGAATCACGGGGTATGCAGGGTGCGCGGGGAATAGGCATCTGTTTATTCACTCCGCACTTCCTGTGGCATAAAAAGACATGAAATTCTCGGAAAACTGGTTACGCACTTACGTTAATCCCTCGCTCGATAGCGATCAACTGGCCCATGCACTGACCATGGCCGGCCTCGAAGTGGAAGCGCTGGAAACCGTGGCACCTGCATTCGAAAAGATCGTGATAGCTGAAGTCGTGTCGCTGGAAAAACATCCCAACGCGGATCGCCTGAATGTATGCCAGGTCAATGCGGGTTTGGCTGAACCGCTGCAAATCGTGTGCGGCGCGGCCAATGTCCACGCTGGCGCGCGCGTGCCGTGCGCCCTGGTCGGAGCAGAATTACCTGGCATCGCGATCAAGCAGGCCAAGGTCCGGAGCGTGGAATCGTTTGGCATGTTGTGTTCCTCCAAGGAACTGGGCCTGGCAGAGGAAAGCAGTGGCCTGATGCTGCTGCCCGCAGATGCGCCCGTAGGTGCGTCCATTCGCGATTACCTTGAGCTCGACGACCATTTGTTCACGCTCAAGCTGACACCCAATCGAAGCGATTGTCTCGGCATGCTGGGCGTGGCGCGCGAAGTGGCGGCCGTGACCGGATTGAAGCTTGAGCTGGAGCAGGATTTTGTACCTGTTCATGCCACTGTTACAGATAAACCTGAAATCAAGGTAATGGAGCCGGACGCCTGCCCGCGCTATTGCGGCAGAGTGATGCGTAGCGTGGATCTTGCCGCTGCGACGCCTGACTGGATGATGCGCCGCCTGGAACGCTCTGGCCTGCGAAGCATTAATGCCGTGGTGGATATCACCAACTACGTCATGCTTGAGCTGGGCCAACCGCTGCATGCTTTTGATCTGGGCAAGATTAACGGAGGCATTCAGGTGCGCTTTGCCCAAACAGGCGAACAGTTGATCCTGCTTAACCAGCAGAACGTGAAGCTGGACCCCGACATGCTGGTGATAGCCGATGATTCAGCTGCTCTTGCCTTGGCCGGCATCATGGGGGGAGAAGGCAGCGCGGTATCGGATGGCACGACAGATATTCTTCTCGAAAGCGCCTTTTTCAAACCAGATGCGATTGCAGGGAAGGCCCGGCGTTTGGGCTTGTCAACGGACTCATCCTATCGTTTCGAGCGCGGCGTTGACTTTGCCGCAACCCGTGTCGCGCTGGAACGCGCGTCTGCTTTGATCCTGCAGGTTTGCGGCGGCGATGCGGGTGAGGTGGCAGAAGTGACCGGGGCGTTGCCGCGGCGCGAAGTTATTGTCTTGCGCGCAGAACGCGCACGCCGTGTGCTGGGCATTGATCTCGGCGTGGCAGCCATCGCATCGATCCTGCAGCGCCTGGACTTTGTGTTCACCGAGCAGAATGGCAATTTCCATGTAACTGTGCCCAGTTACCGTTTCGATTTGACCATAGAGGCGGATTTGATCGAAGAGCTGGCGAGATTGCACGGCTATGACCAGATCCCGGCTTTGCCGCCGCGCAGTGCATTGCGCCTGCTCCCTCAGCAGGAAGCATTGCAGGGGCTGGGTCAAATTCGCCAGTTGCTTATCGCCCGTGATTACCAGGAAGTGGTGACCTACAGTTTCGTAGACAAGGATTGGGAAGCCGATCTGGCCGGGAACGATCAGCCTGTCTCCTTGCAGAACCCCATTGCGAGCCAGCTTGGAGTAATGCGATCCACGTTGCTGGGAGGCCTCATGGATGTTTTACGCTTCAATCTCAACCGCAAGCATGAACGAATCAGGATATTTGAAATTGGCCGCTGTTTTGCCGCGAGCGAGAACGGCTATGCCCAACCGCAGCGCGCCGCAGCTTTGTGTTTCGGCGGCGCCAAGGCGGAGCAGTGGGGGGAAGCGTTGCGTCAGGCCGATTTCTTCGACATCAAGGCCGATCTCGAAGCCTTGTGCTATCCGCTTGAACTTGGCTTCGTTGCAGCAACACATCCCGCGCTTCATCCCGGGCAATCTGCCCGGATACTGCTGAATGAAGAGCCCGTCGGCTGGATTGGAGCGCTGCATCCGCGCTGGCAGCAGAAATATGATCTGCCTCAGCCCGCCGTCATGTTTGAAATCGATCTGGCAGTGTTGATGCGGCGCAAAATACCTGTATTCAGCGAAATTTCCAAGTTCCCCGCAGTCAGGCGCGATCTGGCCATTGTTGTTGATGAGGAGGTGAATGTGAAAAACTTGCTGGACGCTGTGAGAAAACACCTTCCGGTGACGGTGACAGATCTCAAGTTGTTTGACGTGTATCGTGGCAAAGGTATTGATTTAGGTAAAAAAAGTCTTGCATTCAAGGTGCTGATGCAAGATACTCAGAAAACTTTAACTGATGATGAAGTTGAAACGGTCATGGCTAATATCAAGGATATTCTTGCTACCCGTTTTAATGCGACACTTCGAGCTTGAGGAATAATTGATGACGCTCACCAAAGCCGAACTGGCAGATATGCTTTTTGAACATGTTGGCCTGAACAAGCGTGAAGCAAAAGACATGGTTGAATCTTTTTTTGAAGAAATCCGCATGGCGCTGGAAAGTGGGGATGGCGTAAAGCTCTCTGGTTTTGGCAATTTCGAATTACGTGACAAACCGCAACGCCCAGGCCGAAACCCAAAAACCGGCGAAGAAATCCCGATCACCGCACGTCGTGTCGTGACATTTCATGCCAGCCAGAAACTCAAGGCACTAGTGGAAGAATCTTATGCAGGAAGCAGCGTCCAAAGCTGAACTGCCCCCGATCCCTGCGAAGCGCTACTTCACCATCGGTGAAGTGAGTGAGCTATGCGGCGTAAAACCGCACGTGCTTCGCTACTGGGAACAGGAGTTTACCCAGCTTAAGCCAGTGAAACGGCGCGGTAATCGCCGATATTATCAGCACCATGAGGTGCTGCTGATTCGTCGCATCCGTGAGTTGCTGTATGAACAGGGCTTCACCATTAGCGGCGCTCGCAACCGCCTCGATGATGCTCCCGATGTAAAAAAAGTAATCGCTGTTGAGAAAGAGCAGGAAACTCACGCGCTCTCTTCGAACTGTAATCTTGCACATATCCGCAACGAAATTAAAAGCGTGCTGGAACTGCTGCGCAACTAGCCACCATCGTTCTTTTTGGCTATAATTCCGGCCTTCGGGGCGTAGCGCAGCCTGGTAGCGTACTTGCATGGGGTGCAAGTGGTCGGAGGTTCAAATCCTCTCGCCCCGACCAGTGTCATCAAACTAAAAGGCCATTCTTCGGAATGGCCTTTTAGTTTTTTCTTTTGCAGTTCTATTCCCAGAACCGCCACCTCTTGCGTTCGAACCCGGAAGCATACCCCGGCGCACGAAAGCACCAATCTCATCGGCAACAAGCTCATCGCTTTCAATATGCCGGCCCTCCGGGTGGCGCAGAGTTTTGGGCAGATTCGCAGCAGACCAGCATTTCCGTCCAGCGCCTGGGCGACATACTCAATGCGCCGACCGAAGCCGCGGGCGCCAAGAGCAGCCTGCCGCCGATTGCCGGTCGCATCGCCTTCGACCAGGCCCGCTTTCGCTACCAGCCCGACACGCATGAGGCGCTGAAAGGCATAGCCCTCGACATCCTGCCGCTGAATAGCGCGCTCCGCCCCACATTTTGGTGAGTTTCAACCAGAAAGATGCCGTCATGAAAAATAAAGTAAGCCGTTCCTTCCCTTCTTGAAAATAGAGCAATATTATTTCCAGCATAGAAAACACTTATATGTAACGATCCATTATGCCGTTCCAGACGGGGGCGGGTTCACCGGCAAATGGCCTGTATCGGCCCGTAGCCACTCGAACCAGGCGCTTCATCGATCAGGAAAATCCTGTGATTTCCGGATTCTGAGCAGGCGACGATGAATATGATGTTCAGGAGAAAAAACAAATCGAGGCCACAGCCACCTCCACTGGCTGGAAAAAAGCGGCTGCCGATCGGCACTGCGTCGTTCACGCATACCGGCCTGACACACCTGATGCGCTCGAAGGCATAGCCCTCGCCATCCAGCTGCGTAATAGCGCGCTCCGTCCCTCATTTTGGTGAGTTTTAACCAAAAAGATGTCGTCATGAAAAATAAAGTAAGCCGCCTCTTCCATTCTTGAAAATAGAGCAATATTATATGCACCCATAGAAAACGCTTATATGTAACGATCCATTATGCCGTTTCTGACGGGGCCGGAATCACCGGCGAATGGCCTGTATCTGCCCAAAGCCCCTCGAACCAGGCGTTTCGTTGATCAGAAAAACCCTGTGATTTCCGGATTCTGAGCAGGTGAGGATGAATATGATGTTCAGGAGAAAAAACAAATCGAGCCTGACTCCTTTAGCCCTGCTGCCGCTCGCGGCGGGGGATCTCCTTGCGGAGAGCCGCCTGAAATGTCGGGATTCAGCCCGACCTGCAGCGAATATGTCATGTCATTTGAGTGGAGTCTTTCCGCTATGAAAACGCGCTACTACGCATGGCTGACCGCCATTTTGCTGGTTTCCGGGCTGCTGGGCTGGACTGCGTCCGGAATGGCGGGCATCGCCACCTCCAAGCACAATCTTTCCGCGTCCGGGACCGGCACCTTCAAGGCGACCAGCGAAACCCAGTTGTGCGTGTTCTGCCACGCCCCGCACAATACCAACCCCGCCGTTCCGCTGTGGAACCATAAGCTGTCGGCGGAGATTTATACCCCTTACAGCAGCAATACGCTGGCGGCGGCCGCGCCGGGGCAGCCGAATGGCGCGTCCAAATTATGCCTGACCTGCCACGATGGCACGGTGGCGCTGGGCGGGGTGCAGAACATGCCCTTCGGCCAGCAGACGGCGGGCACGATTTCCGGGCTGGAGATGTTTCTGACCGGAGTGGCCAATCTGGGCACCGATTTGCGCAACGACCACCCGGTTTCCTTCACCTACGACGCCACCTTGGCGGCCGCCAACCTCGAGCTGGTGTCGCCCGCCTTGCTCACGGGCAAGATCAAGCCCGACGGCTCCGGCCTGATGCAGTGCACCAGTTGCCATGACGCGCATAACGATGCCAATCCCAAGTTCATGCATGTAGGCTATACCGATGGCGCCGGCTTCGGCTCACCCATGTGCCTGTCCTGCCACAACAAGCAGTACTGGAGCACCGTTCCCAACAATTCGCACCGAAACTCCATCGCCCAGTGGAACGGCACCGGCACCAATCCCTACCATATCGCCGGGCAGAACCTGGCTTTCAACGCCAATTCCACACCCAAGAGCAATGGCTGCGAAAGCTGCCACAAGCCCCACAGCGGCACCGGGCCAAGGCAAATCCTCAAGCAGGACGGCGAGTCCGGCGTGTGCCTGGCATGCCACAACGGTTCTGTCGCCAGCGCAGCAAAGAATATCGACGCCGCGATGAACAGGCTGTACGTTCACCCGTCCAAAACAACTTCCGGCAAGCATAATCCCAAGCGCCAGGCCGATGGCTATGTGCGCGAGGATGTGCGCGATCTCGGGCCGGGATACCGTCACGCCGAATGCTCGGATTGCCACAATCCCCACGCGGTATCCCCCGGCGTGTCTCCCAGCATGCCCGCTGTCACCAATAACCGCACTTCCAACGTGCTCAAGGGCGTGTGGGGGGTGCAGCCGGTCTGGCCGGGACCGTGGGGGCTGGTAACCCAGTTCACTGAGGTGAACGACACCCAGTACCGAGGGTGTAAGAATTTTTGTGTAAACGGTCATTTGGCAGGAAACTGCCGTCCTG
>CAYLMA010000025.1:0-50531 GCA_964384915.1 uncultured Sulfuricella sp.
GGGATTCTCACCCGCTAGATTGTGCGACATTGCCAAGCCGCAACCAAGACCTGACACCGGTGGCGAGAACGTGGCCGAACTGATGCCATGTTCCCGGCATAGTTCCGGCACCGGGCTACCGCCCTCCGCCTGTTTGAGTACTGCAATAATCTGGCTATCTGAAAAGCGTGACGTCTTCATGTAAAACTTCCTCGGGTTGCTGTGGAGAAAATTCTACTTCTAAACGCCGCTAATTTCCGGGGGGTTTACCTCTCCACAAACAGGTGACAATAGGCACACGCCAAGCTAAAATAAAAACATGAAACCATTTCGCTGGAACCACGATAAGAATGAAGCGCTTAAAATTGAACGCGGCATTTCGTTTGAGGTCATAGCCCTTGCTATCGAGGCGGATGGTTTGCTGGATGAATTGCGCCACCCGAACACGGGGAAATATCCAAACCAATCTGTTCTTGTCGTGGCATTTGATGGCTACGTTTACTTGGTGCCATACGTTGAAGAGCCAGATTATTACTTCTTGAAGACGATAATTCCAAGCAGAAAGGCCACCAGAGACTACTTGCTGAGGAGCAACCCAAATGAAAAAACTTGATGCGTTTGAGGAAGACATTTTGGCCGCCTATGAAAAGGGCGAACTCAAGTCCACCTCACCTTCAAAAGCCGAATTGGCAAAATTCAAAGCTGCTGCCACCGCTACATTCCTTAAAGAAAAGCGGATCAACATCCGGCTTTCCACACCTGACTTGATGGATATTCAGGCCCGCGCGCTTGAAGAAGGTATGCCATACCAGACCCTAATCGCCAGCGTGCTTCACAAGTTTGTGTCAGGGCGACTTGTAGAGTCAGCGCCAGGCCTAACCTCTCGTTCAAGCGGGACGCGCCAAAAGCGGCGCGCCCCTTAACTCAAACTACAAGGGCTTCCCCGTCCGTGCAACTGACCTGATGCTGTTTTTTGCTTCTTCGCTTTTCATTCTTCCATATTCATTTCCTTGCCGGTTTCCAGTTGCGATGCGAGAAGGTGAAGGACTGCTAAACTACAACCGGTCATGTTGAGCCTATGGCTCTGACCCTGATCAAAGACGCGCGCGGGGGCCTCAATCGTTAGCCGGGATTGACTTCATCCCCTTGAGTTAACCAGGCTCACCTCGCGCGGGTCCAACCCGCTTCACATCAACGCTGGGCGCCGGTGCAGGCTTCCATGCCGATGAGGCATGGCGGGAGGTTGGCGATGAGGGGCAGGAGCTGCTCGCGCTGCACTTTGGGTTTGACCAGCTTGGCTTTGCCTTGCTCGTTGACGCCGTGTACGGCAAAAATATTTTTGGCGAGATCCATTCCTATGGTGATAATGCTCATGACATTCCCCTCCTGGCGGTTTTGATGAAATCGACACTTTCCATCTTGGCACTTTATTTGCCGTTTGCGGCTCCTTCGCCGCACCTTCGGGACGGGGAAGTCCCTTTCATTCGTTGAGGCCTCATGTCAAAGCTCCTGTGCGTGGTTCTTCTTGTTGCAGCCGGTTCGATGATCGCTGGTTGTACGAGCATTAGCTGCCGGTATGGCCCACCGGAGCGTGGTGATGTGCTCCCACCCGACCTTCCAGTTGGGGCGATCTTACGAACCAAAGCCTCCCTGGTAGGCCTGCTCGACGAGAGCATCGATGATTCATCTACCCACTATCTGAATCTGGTTGTGCCTCCCGGTTATCGGAATCGGTTCGTGAAGCAACGCGTGCATATCTCTGAGGGCACGGTTTTCCGGGTGACTGGTTATCGCCGCCCATTCAACCCGCTGTGCTATGGGTACGACTGGGCGCTTGTGCTGAGTTCGAGCACGCCGCTCACATCGAACAATGATGAGATTCATGTCAAGGTCCCAATCGCAAGGGCGCACATGCTGATCGCTCAGAACCAGCAGCAACCACTTGCCAATCCCCTGGATGCTGTCCGCTTCTACATCATTCCTACAGACGACGTGGCAGAGCAGGCAGCCGGCACTATCGCTCGAACCCTTACCAAGGACACGGGATTGTGGATCAAGTCCACAGTCTGGGCACCATCTGACGTCAGCGAGCCGCTCCCCGGGACCAATCAGTACCCAGCAGATGACTACTTTCCCGTTGGAGCAAGGGTTGCCCGAACGCTTCGTGATGCGTCGCCAAATACCTACTTCATCGTGTTGACGAACCGAGACATCAACTCAAAGACTCGGAACTTCCGCTTCCAGTACTCGATGCACAGCCCAATGGCAAACACGTCCGTACTCTCCATCGCTCGGCTCCTGTACAACGTTGACGGATCAAAAGCTACCGAAAACGTCTTTGCTGAGCGCGTCACGAAAATGCTTATGCGAATCGTTGGCGAGATGCGCTTAGGCTGGAAGCGTACAAGTGATCCGAAGAGCCTCATGTACGCTCCGGTCATGTCCGTCGAAGACATAGATCGAATGAGCCTCAGCTACACGATGAAATCCCACAAAACAGGCAAGTGATGCCAAACGACGCTGTAGAAATGCTTGCGTTCGTCGTCAATAAGCTCAATCATCGACCCCGCAAATGCCTCAGCTACCGAACCCCTCAGGAAATCTTTCAAGAAGCTCGCCGTGGTGCACTTGGAAAGCGAATCCACCAGACGGCATCTAAAAAGCTTGTAATACGCGCCCTGCCGGGAGTTTCCGCGCTAGCGCTCCTGCTCCTTGCCTGCCGCCGTAAAATGCTCATGCAGGAACGCTCGCACTGCGCTCCTGTAGCGTTCGCGGCTGACGAACAGGGCATCATTGTGGCCGCCTTGCAGCGTGACCAGTTCTTTCTTCCCCGGGACGCTTGCATACAGGGTTTCGCCTTGTGAATAGGGCACGATCTCGTCCTCGCTGCTGTGCATGATCAAGACCGGGCAGGTGACTCGGGCAAGTGCTGAGCGGGTGTCGTAGCTGAGGCGAACAAGCATGCCTACCGGCAGGATGGGATAAAGCTTGCGCGCCATGTCGGGCACGGAAGTAAAGGTGGCATAGAACACCAGCGCTCCCGGCATATGGCGCTCGGCCAGCCAGGCGGCGACTGCGCCGCCCAGTGATTCTCCGAAGAACACGATGCTTTGCGCCGGAATGCGGCGCGCTTCCGTGAGATGCCGCCAGGCGGCCATGGCGTCCCGGTAGGTGCCCTCCTCACTTGGGCTGCCGCTGCTTTCGCCATAGCCGCGGTAATCGAAGATCAATACGTTGAACCCCAGATCATGAAAATCCCGGATGATTTCCACCCGGTGACCGATGTTGCCGCCATTGCCGTGGAAATACAGCACGGTGCCGCGCGGATTGGGCGCGGGGACAAACCAGCCGGTTAGGGATTCACCGTCTTCGGTGGCGAGTCTGACCGCATCGAAAGCCAGCCCGATGTTGGCGGGCGTGGCTTCAATCCGGCGCGAGGGCAATTCCGGAAAATACACCTGGCTTTCCTGGAACAGGTAAACATATAGCGCCAGCCCGGCATAAGCTGCCAGCAGGGTGCAGAAAACATTACACAAGAGACGCATACACTCCTCCCATCCAGATACTCATTTTGAGGGCGCCACTATGCTGATGGTATCATTGCGGCACCCTCCATGCCGACATTACAGACCATGAATATACGCATACACAAAGCAAGCACAAACGACGCGCAAGAAATCGCCATCATGGTTGGCGAGTTGCTGACTGAAATCATGAGCACGATTGGCGTACGAGCCTTCAACTTCAATCTTGATGAAACGACTTCCAGGCTCAAGGATTTCATCGAGCGCGAGAAATATTTCGTGTTTGTTGCCCAAAACGGGGAGGCAGGGCCGCTAGGCTTCATTTCGCTGACCGAAAGCCACGCTTTATATGCCGAAGGGGCTTTTGGCACCATCCCGGAGCTTTTTGTCCGGCCTGCTTTTCGTTCGCAAAACGTGGGGCTGCACCTCGTGGAGCAGGCAAAGGCTTTCGGCGCATCGCGCGGCTGGAAGCGCCTGGAGGTGACCACCCCGCCGCTCCCGGCATTCGACAAAACATTGGCCTTCTACGAGCGCGAGGGTTTCGCCATCGCTGGCGGACGCAAGTTGAAGGTGGTGCTGTGAGCATCCCGCTACTTACCTAGAAAATTGGGCTTTCGCAGCAGGTATGGTGAATAACTACCACTGCCGAAGGAAGGTGTCCCCCTGTAGTTCTTGTGTGTTTCTCCATTACTGCCTGCGGGCAAACAGGGCGGCGCCTGCATTAAGCGGCTGCAGATCAATTGCCAGCCTTTCGCCTCCACTATGTCAATGGTATCCTTGCGAAAATCGCTTGCCACCTAACAGAGCACTGGACTTGTTCATGGCCCGTCTCCTTTTCAAGGATGTTTTCGACATCGCGCCGGCCAAATGGCTCTACTCAGGGCACGGTATGCTCGAAGGCGAAGCGCCTCAAGCCAGGCCACCCAGCCCAGGCAACAGCGCGTCATTGCCTGCGCCACACAGGAGTCCCATGCATGGCCAACCCTGAACACCTGCAAATTCTCAGGGAAGGTGTGGCCGTGTGGAATCAGTGGCGGCAAAAGAATCCTCAAATTCGGCCAAACCTGCGCAAGGCAAAGCTCCATGGAATGGATCTCCGGAATGCGAACTTTAATGACTCGACCTTGCGCAGGGCTGACATCAGTCAGGCTGATTTAAGTCAAGCCAGTTTCCGCAGGGCAGATCTCCGCAGGGCAAATCTTTCCGGATCGCTCCTCCGCAAGGCGGATTTAACATCGGCCATTCTGATCGAAACCAACCTGGAGAAGGCCGTATTGGATAACTGTCAGGTCTATGGCATTTCCGCATGGAACACACAACTGAAGGGCGCTCGCCAAAAAGACCTCATCATCAGCAAGAAAAATGCGCCCACGCTTGCCGTGGATAATCTCGAAGTGGCACAGTTCATTTATCTCCTTATCGACAACCAGAAAATACGCGACGTCATCGACACAATCGGACACAAGGCCGTTCTCATCCTGGGCAGATTCTCACCCCTGCAGAGAAAAGAGGTGTTGGATTCGATTGCTGATAAACTCCGGGAATTAGGGTTCTTGCCCATTATTTTTGATTTCGAAGGGTCAAAAAACCGGGATTTTACTGAAACCATTCAAATTCTCGCGGGGCTTTCCTTATTCGTAATCGCTGATATCACCAACCCGAAGTCAGCACCTTTGGAGCTTCAGGCTAGCGTTCCAGATTACAGAATCCCCTTCGTCACGATTCTTGAAAGCGGCGAAGAGCCGTTCTCGATGTTTAAAGATTTAACTATGTATGATTGGGTTTTAACACCGGTAATTACTTACACGACAAGGCAGATACTTATTGAGGGCCTAGAACAGGCAGTGATTAAACCGGCCCTGCGAAAGCATGCTGAATTGACGAACAGGAAAGCCGAAGAATTGAAAACAAGATCAGTTGAGGATTTTTTGAATGAACTTAAACTCAATAGGGATGTTAGCGATGATGAAGACAAACCCCAAAAAAATGCCGGTGATGCCAATATCAATCATTAGATATGTCGCTCGACCAATGCGGTTTAGCATTTTCATCGTTCTGGCATTTTTTTCCATATCTCATGCGTTCGCAGCCAATGCGGGCACCGAAGCCATGAAAACAAAGGAAATCAAATTTCATGAAGGCGCAGTTACTTTCTCTATTCCTAAACACTGGATCGAGGAATACGAGCTTGAGGGCGACGGGATTTTTTACGAGAAAGGGAAAAACACCACAAAACTGCGGGTCAATGTCATCACCGTGAATTTACCAATCCCGGTTGCGGCAAATTCGGGAGCCAGGGCGCTGTGTATTTTGAAAGACATGAAGCCCCCAGAAATCGAGAACCTGCCCAATGGGAATGCGCTAGCAAGATTGATCGAGCGCACGACCGAGGAGGGGCTGCCTGTAACGATTTACAAGTGGTACGTTGCGCATCCGATTCCGCCGCAACACGTGCGAATGGCGACATTCTTCTACACCCTTCCCTCATCGCTGGAAGAGTCGCCCAAGACAGCGGCTGAACTCCAGTTCCTTGAAGGCTCCATACGCAACACCCAATTTCACCCGCCACACGACCTTTGACAGTCCCAGACGAATGTCTGAATGAGCCCTGGTTTGCCAGCCTGGCTGTGGCCAGAGCGCCCGGGCTTCGCGGAAATCCACAGGTGGAACGGCCGGCCGCTTGCAGCCGAGCAACATGAAGCTGAGGAAGATTACCAGGAACCGGGCTCATTTCCGAGCGATGAAGCGTTGCTGAAGCTGTCTTAACTTGGCCCTGCAAAACATAAGCCAGAAATGGACCATGCCGATTTGGAAAGCTTCACTAAACCGGTTTATCATCCAATTCAACGACCGGAAGCCGCGACATTAATTGACAGCCGTTTAAACAAGATTCAGGCCACCCCCCGAACTTACTTTGGAGTCTTTACCATGCTCGCAAACGCACTGTCTCCCTGCATCACAACGGCCAAGGTCGAGGAATCACGCGACTTTTATATCCAATATTTCGGCGCAAAGGTCACTTTTGATTGTGGCTGGTACGTCAATCTCCAGCTTGGGAGTGCGTCCTCTTCCCTGCAATTCATGGACCCACAAGCTGGGCAGCCCTTATGCAACCCGGCGGGGCTGACCTACAATTTTTGTGTTTCCGACGTTGATGCCGAATACACCTCGCTGATCTCGTTGGGCCTCAAGGCCTCCATGCCCCTTGAAGACCATCCCTGGGGTGACCGTGGCTTTGCAGTTCAAGACCCTAACGGCATCCTGCTTTACATCTATTCCGATCGTGAACCCAGCGCAGATTTCAAGCAGTACTATAAGGCCTGATCCAGCATTCAGCAGAACCAGCCAAAAGCCGCGTGCGCCGGATGCAAGTTTAGGCAGCCCCAGAATATGCAATTGACACATCGCCCCGTGGAAGAACACGACATCCCGATGATCTGCGGTTTTCCGCAGGGCGAAGAAGAGTTGTTTTTCCTGTTTCCGAAAGCGTCATACCCCCTGTCTCCGGAGCAATTGCAGGACGCAATTGCATCCCGGTCAGATTCAACGGTGGTGGAACTGGATGGAAAGGTGGCCGGGTTCGCCAACTTTTACCGTTGGGAAACGGGCGGCTGCTGCGCCATCGGCAATGTGATGGTTTCCCCTGCAGCTCGTGGCCGTGGCGTGGGGCGTTGCCTTATCCAACACATGGTAGATCTTGCCTTCACAAAGCACCTGGCCGCCGAGGTGACAGTCTCTTGTTTCAATCAAAACCATGCCGGCCTGCTGTTCTATCCCAAGCTCGGATTTCAGCCTTATGCTGTTGAAGAACGGCAGGACAAAAAAGGCAACCGGGTCGCGCTTATTCACATGCGACTGCTGCGGCCGGCAAACTGACATTGCAGCAATTCACCATCGTGCTGATGGCCCTGGTGGCTTCCATCGGCGTGGCCGCCATTCCCTCGGCCAGCCTGGTTGCCATCAGCTTGCTGGTAGAGGCCATCGGCCTGATCCCGGCAAGTGCCGCACATCGGTCAATGTATTCAGCGATTCCTGCGGGGCCGTGATCATTGCCCGCTTCAGAGGGGAAGCTCGCCAAGCCGCCATTAGAGCGCGTCTAGCGTGACTCTAGCGTCTCAGGTCTCGGCCACCCGCTTGGCGATGTGTTCCGGCGCCACATCCACATCATCGATCAGGATCAGGTCACCGGCATTCAGCCGCGCCAAGGCTGTATCGATATTGATATGGCACGAATTATCCGTGAATGTAGGTCGGCCTTCAGCCCGAAATAAAATGTGCCGGATCAATAACCGGGAATTCGCCACGGATTCGCCCCCTGTCCATCGCGGATCAATCTCTCCCCGACATCAGAGCAGCAGCGCCTTTCTGGGTAGCCAGTGCCACATTGACGAATTTATCCGGCTTTCAGAAGGGTCGCCCGACGTAATATCCATTCCGTCTGACAAAGTAGAATGAATTGCGTAAAATCATCAGCGACCGCAACCGCATTCATCCCGGAAACCTGCCTTACCTGCCACATCAACACGAGCAACCCCTCCGGGTCGTATCTGCCGCGACATTGCGCAAGGGGTCCACGAAGGCTGGATGGTCACCTGCGCAGCCGACCGTCCTGCTATCCGGGTTTCAAGGAAGGGATCATCAGCATGGACCACCGCTATCAAGACACCGTCCTGCCCAACGAAGCCAAGACACCCGACGGCCCTGACCCCCACCATTTCAGCCCCGTCTTTGGCGGAGGCCAAACCTGGGTCAAGCCCGACCTGGAAAATCCCAGAGCGTCACACCTTATCGCCAGAGCCGAGTTTGAAAAAGCCGGGCGACGCATCATCTACGCCAAGCTTGATGGCGCTAGCACCCTCTTCGAAAAATCCGGCTATCGGCAGCCATTCGGGCGCGACAAATGAACAGCGCCTCAAGCATTCCTGTCCAATTGCTTGGCCAGTCCGGCTGCAGGCTGTCCTTCCCTGGCGCGACGGTTTATCTCGATCCCTACCTCTCCAATTCCGTGCAGGAACTCGATGCCCCGGATCTGCAACGCAAGCTGCCTATCCCCTTCTCACCGGAAAGCGTGACAGATGCCGACTGGGTGCTCATCACTCATGAGCACATCGACCATTGCGATCCACACACCCTCCCCAAGTTGGCTGCCGCTTCACCACAAGCCCGGCTTGTCGGCCCCAAGCCCGTTGTCCGCCGCCTCATTGAGTGGGGCATAGCGCAAGAGCGCATTACACTCGCCATGGAGCACTGGCTCGCCCTGGCTCCCGGCCTTCGCCTGCGCGCCGTCCCTGCCGCCCATCCCGAAATCGGGCGCGATGCGCAAGGAAACCTGAACTGCGTCGGCTACCTTCTGGAATACGCCGGCCACACCATCTATCTGGCGGGCGACACATCCGCCAGACAGGAAATCATCGACACCCTCGTCGCCAACGGCCCCATCCATACCGCTTTTCTGCCCGTCAACGAGCACAATTTCTTCCGCGGCCGGCGCGGCATTATCGGCAACATGTCCGTGCGCGAAGCTTTCCAGTTCGCAGTCGAAATTGGCGCCCGGCAAGTCGTCGCCGTCCATTGGGACATGTTCGAAAGCAACGCGGTTGACCCGGACGAGATTCGTCTCATCCACCAGCGCATGAATCCCGGATTTGCGCTGCTGCTCAAGCCCACCACACTCAGCCTGGCGGAGGCTCGAATCAGCATCATCATCCGAACACTCAACGAGGCGGTCCATCTCGAAGCGTTATTGCAGGGCGTAGCTGCCCAGCAAACCGATGGGCTGACTTACGATGTTCTCCTCGTCGACTCCGGCTCCACCGATGGCACGCTGGAAATCGCCGAGCGCCATGGCTGCCACATACGGCACCTCAGCCGCGAAGAATTTTCCTTCGGGCGTGCGCTTAACATGGGTTGCAGTGCCGCAAACGGCGATATTCTGGTCATTGTTAGCGGTCATTGCGTTCCGGCAGACGAGCACTGGCTGCAGAAGCTATGCCAGCCCATACTCGACGGCAAAGTCGATTACGCCTATGGGCGCCAATTAGGTGGACCGCACAGCCATTTCAGCGAATGCCGCATTTTCGCCAAGGTTTACCCCGAGCAATCGCGTATCCCCCAGGAAGGGTATTTCTGCAACAATGCCAATTCAGCCATCTCACGGCAGGTCTGGTCGGCATGCAAATTCGATGAAACGCTCACCGGCCTTGAAGATATGGAATTCGCCCAACGTATGGTTCGTGATGGCGGCAAAGTAGGCTATGTTGCAGAGTCATGCGTCTTTCACCACCATAACGAGTCTTGGCGCCAAGTTGAACGCCGATTTGAACGTGAAGCCATCGCCCTGAAAGAAATCAGGCCTCATGTTCAAATAAACCTGATCGATCTGCTTCGTGATGTCGTCACCAGTGTATGGAAAGACTGGAAATATGCTATGCGCACTAATGTCTGGCGTGTGAAGGCGCGGGAGATTGTTCTCTATCGCTTCTACCAATATTATGGTTCCTTCAAAGGCAACCACGAACACCGGAACCTGACCCATGCGGAAAAAGAAAAGTATTTTTTTCCAGATTGATCGCCCCCTGACTATGTATCCCCACCTGGGCAACCATCCACGCCATGTATTTGGCGCTCACAAGGTCTCCAATACTGAGGTCGCCGCCACCCGTGCCAGTGATATTGCCATCGGCAAGTTGATGGGTGTTCCAAATGCCAGATAGCAAGCCCTTTGCCCTGATTACAGGAGCCAATGGCGGCATTGGCCGGGCACTGGTACGCGCCTTTCACAGGGCTGATTACGCCGTGATCGCTACCGACATCTGTGCCCAGCCCAATGACATACTTTGTACCCACTACATACAGGCAGACTTGGCCAGAACGGTGGAGGATGAAATCTATGCAAATGAGATTTTCAGCCCTATACGACAGCGCCTGAATGGGGCTGGCGTGAAACTGCTTATCAATAACGCAGCAACCCAAATATTGGGCGGTGCTGATAGCCTCACCCGCGGGGATTGGCAGCAGACTTTGAATGTCAATGTTCTAGCTCCTTTTATTTGGACTCAGGCCTTTTTGCCTGAATTGGAAAGAGAGCACGGTTGCGTGATCAATGTCAGTAGTATCCATGCCCGGCTGACCAAGAAGAACTTCGTTGCCTACGCCACCAGCAAGGCCGCATTGAGCGGCCTGACGCGTGCTATGGCCGTCGACTTGGGCACCCGGGTGCGCATCAACGCCATCGAGCCGGCAGCGATAGAAACCGACATGCTCAAGGCAGGATTCGCCGGCAAGCCCGCATTGTATCAACAGCTTGAAAACTGCCACCCTCAAATGCGCGTCGGCCGGCCCGAGGAAGTTGCCCGCCTGGCGCTGGCCATCGCGGGCGGCGGCATGGATTTCCTCCATGGCGCCTGTGTCGGCCTCGATGGCGGCATCAGCGCGCGCTTGTTTGATCCGGACTGATAGGTCTTTGAATGCTATCGACTTTACGACGCCATGCAGGTTCGAATAGCTGCAACCGTTTGTTCTATCGTGCGGTTATAAATAACGGGAATAGCGTACTGCTGTGCTTGTTGGAGAATGAATTGTTGTATTTGTCCAATATTATGGACATCCTGAAGCGAAAGAACCCGTGCTGAATGAGTGGGACCGTGGAGCCGTTCAGCCAATGCATGGTCGTCAACAGCAAGGATGACGTAGGCAGTGACGTGCTGCTGAAGGTACGCGGGAAGGATGTGATTACCTTCAATCACGATATCCGTTCCTTCCGCATAGGAACGTTCTATACAGCGCGCAACGGCACGGCAGACGAGCTCGGACTGACGGCAAAACGTATCGATGAGATCATGCGTTTGTGGCGGACGAAAAGTATAATTAAAAAGTTCAGGATACTGGGCGGGATCAAGGTAGGCCCGTAAGCTTTCACGAAGGTAACCGGTTGCCAGATGATGCGCAAAGGGAAACTGGTTTGCAATATGGCGGGCGATCGTTGATTTGCCGGCACCAGCACTTCCGCCAATCAGGATGACGTTGGTCCGGCCGTCAGCAGGAATTGATTCGGTGGTAAGGGAACGCAACATGTCGGGCGCTCATAGAGGCACATCTTTGTTTTTAACAACACCACTCATCCAGCACACATAAAGCGAACCCGGCGGCTCAGGCCTCGGCCACCCGCTTGGCGATGTGCGCCAGCGCGGCATCCACGTCGTCGATCAGGATCAGGCACAGGTCACCGGCATCGAGGCGCGCCAGGGCGGTGTCGATGGCCAGGAATTCGCCCCGGATTTCCTCGGTTGCCTTGGTGCGGCTGGCCTTTTCCAGGCCCTGGCGCAGGAGCGCCAGCACTTCGCCGTCGGCGCGGCCGCGCTGGCACTGGTCCTGGTAAAGAATCACATCGTCGAAGGCCCCTCCCAGAATCCGTGTCTGGTCCCGGATATCTTCATCGCGCCGGTCGCCCGCGCCGCTGATCACGACCACCCGCCGCTTTGACGGCATATGGTCGATCGCCTTGACCAGTGCCTGGATGGCATCGGGGTTGTGCCCGTAGTCGGCGATCAGGGTCGCGCCGCGGTAGTCGAAGAGATTGAAGCGCCCCGGCGCGGTCGCCGCATCGCTGACGAAGCTGGACATGCCGGCATGGATAATTTCCCAGTCCAGTCCCAGCGCCCAGGCGGCAGCGGTGGCCGCCATCGCATTATCGACCTGGAAGCCGATGCTGCCATTGCGGGTAAGCGGTATCTGCGCCAGCGGAAGGCGATGCTCGAAGCTGCCTTCGGCGGCCACGATGTCGCCGCCCGCCACGAACACCACGCGCATGCCGCGCGCACGGTGCATGGCCATGACAGGGTAATGCGGGTCGCTGGTGAAAAATGTCACTGCACCCTGGCAGGCATCGGCCATCCTGGCCACCACCGGGTCAGACGCATTAAGCACCGCGACGCCACCGGGGGCCACGTTTTCGACAATGACCCGCTTGACCACGGCAAGATCCTCGACAGTGCTGATATAGCTCAAGCCAAGGTGATCCCCCAAACCGATATTGGTAACCACCGCCACGTTGCAGCGGTCGAAGGCCAAACCTTCGCGCAGCACGCCGCCGCGCGCGGTTTCCAGCACCGCCGCATCGACATCGGGGTGAAGCAGCACGGTGCGAGCGCTCTTGGGGCCGCTGCAATCGCCGGTATCGATGCGCCTCCCCTCGATGTAGACCCCGTCGGAATTGGTCATACCGACGCGCAAGCCGTTCTGGGTCAACAGGTGCGAAATCAGGCGCACGGTAGTGGTTTTGCCGTTGGTGCCGGAAACCGCGACCACCGGTATGCGGCCGTCCTCGCCCTCGCCGAACATGTTCGAGATAATTGCCTCGCCAACCGCCCTTCCCTTGCCAAAGGAAGGCGCAATATGCATGCGCAGGCCGGGCGCCGCGTTGACCTCGATCACGGCGCCGCCCTGTTCCTCGAGTGAACGATGCACGCCGTCGCACACCATGTCTATGCCGCCAATGTCGAGGCCGATCATCTGAGCCGCAGCCACAGCGCGCGCAGCCATGTCCGGGTGGACATCATCCGTCACATCGGTGGCCGAACCGCCCGTGCTCAGATTGGCATTGTTGCGCAGCAACACGCGCGCCCCCTTCGGCGGCACTGCATCCGCGTCGTAGCCCTGCGTGGCGAGGGTGGCCAGCGCGATATCGTCAAAGCGGATCTTGGTGAGCGAGGTCGCATGTCCCTCACCGCGCTGCGGGTCGCTGTTGACCTGCTCCACCAGTTCGCGCACGGTGTGAACGTCATCCCCGATCACATGGGGCGGGTCGCGCCGTGCAGCGGCAACGAGCTGCTTACCCACCACCAGCAGGCGGAAATCATAACCGGGCACGTAACGCTCGACCATGATGTCGTCACTGATTTCGGACGAGGCGGCATAGGCAGCCAGAACCCTTTCGCGCGTCTCGATATTGACTGCAACGCCCTTGCCCTGATTGCCGTCGCGCGGCTTGACCACCACCGGGCCGCCGATTTCACAAGCAGCCTTCCAGGCGTCCTCGGCATCGGACACCGGGCGCCCCTGCGGCACGGGCACTCCGGCCGCATCGAGCAGCATCTTGGTCAGTTCCTTGTCCTGTGCGATGGCCTCCGAAATGGCGCTGGTACGGTCCGTTTCGGCCGCCTGGATGCGGCGCTGGCGGCTGCCCCAGCCGAACTGCACCATGCTGCCCGAGGTCAGGCGCCGGCTGGGAATCCCGCGCGCATGCGCGGCCTGAACAATGGTGCCGGTGCTGGGGCCGAGGCGCTCATCCTCATCCAGTTCGCGCAGGCGCGCCAAGGCATCGGCAAGGTCAAACGGCGCATCGGTCGCCGCGGCACGGCAAAGATCCTGCGCCAGCTCAAAGGCAAGCCGCCCCACTTTCTCTTCGCTATATTCGACCACCACCTGGAAGACGCCCTCCTCGGTCGTCAGCGCGGTACGGCTGAAGGTGACCGGGCATCCGGCCTGCACCTGCAGGCCAAGAGTGGCGAGCGTCAAGGCGTGCGCCATGGAGATGGCCTCGTCGTGGCCGGCTGGCTGCAAGGAACCGATTTCCGGGAAACGTGAGCGCAGACGGAGTTCGAAACCGGGCATGTCTGCTATCAGACACTCATTGCACGAGACGATGGCTTCGATCGCTGTCCGTTTGCTCCACAGGTTGGGGCCACGCAGTGCCCGGATACGTGATACTTCCATGAATGATTTCCTATGTTTCACTGCTATCGTGAAGACTTGTTTCCTGTTAGGTCCGCCGGATTTCTAGATCTCGAAAGACTCGATCCCGGCACGAATCAGGTCCGGGGACATATCCAATGCCCATGCCACACCGGCTGCCGCCAGAACATTCTCGATCGGTGCGTTCCCGGCAAACTCGAAAAGCCGTACTTCCTGATCGCCTGTCGCAAACACCAGAAAGCCGTCGCGCTGGATTACCGCGCGCTTGCCCTGGGACAGATGCTCAATAATCGCGGCCGCCTCCGGATCAGCGCCGAAGAGCATCACCTCGCCGTCGCACAGCGGCGCCATGTCCACCGCCATGGGGTCGTTCCCATTCAGCACCGCGACGCCGTCCGGAAGCACGACGTCGACCTGGGTGCGCAGCACGTTGAATACCTGCTCGGGCGTCTCGATGTAATAACTGCCGTAGTGACGTTCTGGATCAATGTTTGTAACCACGCCGACCAGGCAGCGGTCATATGCCAGCCCCTCGCCCAGAATCACATCGCTGCCATTCTCGATCACCGCGGCCTCGCCAACCCGGTTCAACAACAGCTTGCGGGCGGCGGTCCAGTTGGCGCGATTCCCTTTCTCGACCAGCCGCTGGTCGTGAAACAGGCCATCGCTGCAGGCCAGGCCCACGCGTTTTCCGCTCAGGTGCAGCAAGCTCGCCACGATGCGGGCAACCAGGCTAGCCCCATTGCTGCCGGTGATGCCCACGACGGGAATGCGCCCGCTTTCTCCCTCGGGAAACAGGCTATTCAGAATAGCCATGCCCACGGGGCGCGGTTCGCCGCTTGCCGGCTTGAGGTGCATGAGCAGACCGGGGCCGGCGTTGACCTCGACAATAGCGCCGCGCTGCTCACCGAGCGGCCGCGAGATGTCCTCGGCAACCAGATCGATCCCGGCGATATCCAGCCCCACGATGCGGGCGGCGAGCGAGACAGTGGCGGCGACATCGGGGTGGACAAGATCCGTGACATCAAAAGCGACGTTGCCGTTACGCTGGACCATCACCTTCTTGCCGAGGGGCGGGATCGAATCGGGCGTAAAACCCTGGCGAGCGATTTCGAGACCGATGGCCGGTTCCTTATCCAGAATGATCACATCCAGCGGAAAATCCTCCGTTGCACCGCGTCGCGGGTCAGTATTGAGCTGGCTGTCTATCAGTTCGGCAATACTCGAACGCCCGTCTCCAGTGACGGCAACTGACTCACCACGCGCCGCCGCCACCAGGCGGCCGGCCACCACCAGCAGGCGGTGTTCGCTGCCACGCACGAAGCGCTCGACCATCACCTCGCTGCCCTCTTTGAGCGCGACGTCATAGGCTGCCACGACTTCCTCCCGCGTCATCAGTTCGGCGGAAACGCCGCGGCCGTGGTTGCCATCGGTAGGTTTCACCACCACCGGAACCCCGATGTCTTCGGCCGCCTCCCAGGCATCTTCCGGGCCATCCACTACCCGTCCCTCGGGAACCGGGACGCCACAGGTCTGCAACAGGCTCTTGGTCAGATCCTTGTCGCTTGCGATGCCCTCGGCGATGGCGCTGGTCTGGTCGGTTTCGGCGGTCCAGATGCGGCGCTGGCGGGCACCATAGCCCAACTGCATCAGGTTGCCATCGGTCAGGCGGATCGACGGAATGCCCCGATCGCTGGCCGCATCGACGATGCACGCGGTACTCGGGCCGATGCACAGGGAATCTGCCAGATCGCGCAGTTGCGCAACCGTGCCCGGCACATCAAAGGGGCGGTCTTCGATTGCCGCCATGATCAGGTCGCGGGCGGCGTTCAGGCAGGCGCGGCTCACTTCTTCGTGGCGCGAACGCACCACGACCTTGTAAATTCCGCGCGCCGAGGTGCTGCGCGCTTTGCCGAAGCCGCTCTGCATGCCGGCCAGGTTCTGCAGCTCCAGCGTGACATGTTCGAGAATGTGGCCCGCCCAGGTGCCTTCGCGCACCCGCAGCATGAAGCCGCCGCGCTCGCCGACACCGCAGTGATGCTCGATGAGAGAGGGCAGACAGGCCAACAGGCGCTCGTAAAAACCGGGAATGGTGTTGGAAGGCGAATCCTCCAGTGCGCCGATATCCACCCACGCTTCAAGAGCCGGGCGATAGGTCCAAATGTTCGGCCCGCGCAGAGACATGAGCTTGAGAAATTCCATGTCGAACTTTTCCATATTTTCAAGACGATGATTTCGGGGGACCGTGCTGGTCAAAGCAAACACGATTCAAGGACATGTTAACGCCGTTAAGGGCTTTCGGTTTACCTGCCAACAAAAGATTCTCCGGACATCACGGACGGCTGTCTAACGGCGGTTGAATTTTAATCCGGAGGCACCATTCCAAAAGCGCCCATTACTGTACTCTTGCCGGCAAGAGCAGTAAACTTCGCCCAAATGATAACCGAATCCCTGCTTGCCATTCCAGGCGCAAAAACCCTCCCTGCAACCTGGAAAACCGAGGTCGAATCCCAACTGTCCGGTGACGAGGAAGTTCTTGCCTGGATGGAAGTGGATCTCGACGCACGGCTGTATTTTTCGCCCGGCCTGCTGGTCGCGACCAACCGCCGTCTTCTGAGCAGAGCGCCCTCCGGGAAGGACTGGCAGGACTGGGCATACCGAACCGGGCTTGTTCTTCGGCATCACGATCATGCCGGCGTTGGCACGATAGAACTGCATGACGACAAGGGCCGCCTGGCCTGCTGGCGCTATACCTTGCTGCATAATGTGGCCGCGCTGCGGCTGATAGAGCATTTCGAACAGCAGCTCGAAAGCCATGTGACCGGGCAGCAGGTCAGCTGCCCGGTAGAAGGCATCTGCCCCAACTGCAAGGCGCCCATTCCGCCCGACGAAGATGAATGCCCGGTTTGCCACCGTGAAATCCATGTCCCGCCATCCACCTGGACACTGTTCCGCCTGTGGCGTTTCGCCCGGCCTTATCGCGGGCAGTTGCTGCTAGGATTTCTGCTCATGCTGGGCGCCACGGCGGCAACCCTGGTCTCTCCCTATCTTTACATGCCGCTGATGGACGAAGTGCTGATTCCCTTCCAGAACGGTCAGAAGATCGAACCCGGCACGGTCGCCCTGTACCTCTCCGGCCTCTTTGGCGCCGCCCTGGTTTCCTGGGGGCTGGGCTGGGCCAAGAACTACGTGCTCGCCCTGGTTTCCGAGCGCATCAGCGCGGACTTGCGCACCACCACCTACGAGCATCTGCTGCAATTGTCACTCGAATATTTCGGCGGCAAGCGCACCGGCGACCTGATGGCGCGCATCGGCTCGGAAACGGACCGGCTCAGTGTTTTCCTCTCGCTGCATGCGCTGGACTTCATCACCGACGTGCTGATGATAGGCATGACCGCGGTCATCCTGTTTTCCATCAATCCCTGGCTGGCGCTGGTCACCCTGCTGCCGCTGCCCTTGATCGCCTGGATGATACACATCGTGCGCGACCGCCTGCGCACCGGCTTCGAGAAAATCGACCGGGTATGGGGCGAGGTCACCAGCGTGCTGGCCGACACCATCCCCGGCATCCGCGTGGTCAAGGCTTTCGCCCAGGAGAAGCGCGAAGCGGCGCGCTTCCGCGAGGCCAACCGCCACAACCTGCTGCTCAACGACAAGCTCAACAAGACGTGGTCGCTGTTTTCCCCCACGGTTTCCCTGCTGACCGAGATGGGGCTGCTGGTGGTATGGGCCTTCGGCATCTGGCAGGTTTCCCACAACGACATCACGGTCGGCACCCTGACCGCCTTCCTCGCCTACATCGGCCGCTTCTACGGGCGGCTGGACTCGATGAGCCGCATCGTTTCCGTGACCCAGAAAGCCGCCGCCGGCGCCAAGCGCATTTTCGACATTCTGGACCATGTCTCCAGCGTGCCCGAGCCGACCCATCCGGTTCATCTCGACCGGCTCTCTGGGCAGATCGAGATCCGCGACGCGGGTTTCCGTTACGGCAACCGTGCCATCATCCGCGACATGGATCTGACCATCGCCCCCGGCGAGATGATCGGCCTGGTGGGCCACAGCGGATCGGGCAAGAGCACCCTGGTCAACCTGATCTGCCGCTTCTACGACCTCTCCGAGGGCGCGATCCGGGTGGATGGCGTGGATATCCGCTCCCTGCCGGTGGCCGAATACCGGCGCCACATCGGGCTGGTTCTGCAGGAGCCTTTCCTGTTCTTCGGCACCATTGCCGAGAACATCGCCTACGGCAAGCCGGGCGCGAGCCGCGAGGAGATCGTCGCCGCCGCCCGCGCCGCGCACGCGCACGAGTTCATCCTGCGCCTGCCGCATGGCTACGACTCGCTGGTGGGCGAGCGCGGCCAGGGCCTGTCCGGCGGCGAGCGGCAGCGCATTTCCATCGCCCGCGCGCTGCTCATCGATCCGCGCATCCTCATCCTCGACGAGGCCACCTCCTCCGTCGATACCGAGACCGAGAAGGAAATCCAGAAAGCCCTCGACAACCTGGTGCGCGGCCGCACCACCATCGCCATCGCCCACCGCCTCTCCACCCTGCGCCAGGCTGACCGCCTGGTGGTCATGGATCGCGGACAGGTGGTCGAGATCGGCCCGCACGACGAACTGATGGCGCGCCAGGGCGCCTACTATCGCCTTTACCAGGCGCAGGCGCGCAACGTGGACACCGAAATGGAAGATACGATCGTCAAGGAAGCAAAGGTGACCGCATGATCCTTGAAAAAAGCAGTCGAACCGCAAAGGCGCGAAGAATGCAAAGCAAGGGGCATGGTTTTTTCTGCAATGCATCCATCTGGAGAAGACCAAAGGCTTCTGGCTTTTGTTTGCTTTGCGCCTTCGCGCCTTTGCGGTTGATGAATTGAGATTTCAATAATGAACAATCCGACGCCCGCCTTCCAACTCTCCCGCAACACCTTCGGCCGGCTGGTGTTCAGCCGCGCCGATGGAGAAACGCATGAGGGGATCGTGCCGGTCCGCGCCTTCCCGATCCAGGCGCCCGAGTCGGGCATTTCGCTGATCAGCGCCGAGGGCCACGAACTGGCCTGGATCGACAGCCTGGCAGACCTGCCCGAGCCCGAGCGCAAGCTAATAGAAGAGGAACTGGCCAGCCGGGAATTCATCCCCGAAATCCGCAGCATCCGCCATGTTTCCAGCTTTGCCACGCCCAGCACCTGGCAGGTCGAAACCGACCGCGGTGAAACCTCCTTCGTGCTCAAGGGGGAAGACGACATCCGCCGCATCGGCGCCGCCACCCTGCTGATTGCCGACAGCCACAGCATCCAGTTTCTGGTGCGCGACATGCATGCGCTGGACAAGCATAGCCGCAAATTGCTGGATCGCTTCCTGTAAGGCGGCAGCGCCAGATCCGATCAAGGAAAAATCATGATGAACAGGTTGACAGCAGGAATCGCCGTTTTGGCTTTCAGCATCCCCGCCCATGCCATTGATCTCGAAGGCGCGCTTAAAGGCGCAATGGAAAAAAGTGCCGCCAGCCAGCCGTCTTCTGCAGCAGCGGCGGGGGGCGGCAACGTGGACCAGCTCAAACCCGCCGAGATCAATTCCGGCCTCAAGGAAGCGCTGACCCGCGGCTCCGAGGCCGCCGTGGCCCAGCTCGGCAGGCCGGATGGTTTCTTTGGCAACGAGGCGCTCAGAATCCCGCTGCCTTCCAGCCTGCAAAAAGCCGAGAAAGCCATGCGCATGATGGGCATGGGCAAACAGGCGGATGAGCTGGTTTTGTCGATGAACCGCGCGGCCGAAGCCGCCGTGCCGGAGGCGAAGACCCTGCTGCTCAAGTCGGTCAAGGAAATGACGCTGCAGGACGCCAAGGGCATTCTCACCGGGGGCGATACGGCGGCCACGGAGTTCTTTCGCAGGAAGACCGAAACCGAGCTGACCCAGCGCTTCGGCCCCATCGTCAAGAAAACCACGGACCGGGTCGGTCTCGCCCAGCAATACAACAAGTATGCCGGGACCGCCGCCCAGTTTGGCGCGCTCGACAAGAACCAGGCCACGGTCGAACAATATGTGACCCAGCAGGCGCTGGACCGGCTTTACAAGGTGATCGGCGAACAGGAGCGCGCGCTGCGCGCCAACCCCATGCAGGCGGGCAGCGCCTTGCTGCAGAAGGTTTTCGGCGCGGTCACTGGAAAATAGGCGACACTTAAAGACATGCTGCGATTAACCGAAGTCAAACTCCCTCTTGCCCACCCCGAAGGCGCAATCCAGGAAGCCATCCTCAAGCGCCTGGGCATCCCAGCGGCAGAGCTGGTCAGCTACACCATCGCCCGGCGCGGCTACGACGCGCGCAAGCCGGACAACATCCTGTTCACCTATACGCTGGATGCCGAGGTCAAAAATGAAGCGGCACTCCTGCAGCGCCTGAAAAACGACCGCCACCTCTCCCCCACGCCGGACACGCGCTACCAGTTCGTGGCCCAGGCGCCAAGGAACCTGAAATCGCGCCCGGTCGTGGTCGGGATGGGCCCGGCGGGACTGTTTTCCGCCCTGATACTGGCGCAGTCGGGGTTCCGCCCGATCATCCTGGAGCGCGGCAAGGCGGTGCGCGAGCGCACCAAGGACACCTTCGGCCTGTGGCGCAAGGGCGTGCTCAACCCGGAATCCAACGTGCAGTTCGGCGAAGGCGGCGCGGGCACTTTTTCCGACGGCAAGCTGCACAGCCAGATCAAGGACCCCAAGCACTACGGCCGGAAAGTGCTGACCGAGTTCGTCAAGGCCGGCGCGCCCGACGAGATCCTCTACGTCAGCAAGCCGCACATCGGCACCTTCCGCCTGGTGAGCATGGTCGAGAAAATGCGCGCCACCATCATCGAGCTCGGCGGCGAGATCCGCTTCCAGAGCCGCGTGGATGACATCGAAATCGAAGACGGGAAAGTGCGCGGCGTGGTGCTTGCCGACGGCGAACGCATCGCCACCAGCCACCTCGTCATGGCCATCGGCCACAGCGCGCGTGACACCTTCCAGATGCTGCACCGGCGCGGCGTGTACATGGAGGCTAAGCCTTTTTCCATCGGCTTTCGCATCGAACACCCGCAGTCGCTCATCGACCGCTGCCGCCTGGGCAAGAACGCCGGCAACCCGCTGCTGGGCGCAGCTGATTACAAACTGGTGCACCACTGCAAGAACGGGCGCACGGTGTACAGCTTCTGCATGTGCCCGGGCGGACAGGTGGTGGCCGCCGCCTCCGAGCCGGGCCGCGTGGTGACCAACGGCATGAGCCAATATTCGCGCAGCGAGCGCAATGCCAACAGCGGCATCGTGGTGAACGTCACACCCGAGGATTATCCCGGCGGCCCGCTGGCGGGCATCGAATTCCAGCGCAAATGGGAAGAGCGCGCCTTCGAACTGGGCGGACGCAATTACGAAGCACCCGGCCAGCTGGTCGGCGATTTCCTGAAAGGCAAGCCTTCTACCCAGTTCGGCTCGGTGCAGCCTTCTTATACGCCCGGCGTGCATTTATGCGACCTCGGCACGGCGCTGCCGGACTATGTGATCGAAGCCCTGCGCGAGGCCATCCCCGCCTTCGACAAGGACATCAAGGGATTTTCCATGCACGATGCGGTGCTGACCGGCGTTGAAACTCGCACTTCCTCGCCGGTGCGCATCACGCGCGGGGAAAATTACCAAAGCCTGAACACGGCCGGACTCTATCCTTCCGGCGAAGGCGCGGGCTACGCGGGAGGCATTCTTTCCGCTGCCGTGGATGGGATCAAAGTCGCTGAAGCCCTTGCCCTGAGCATGGTCCAACATGAATAACCGCTAACTGGATGATCAGGTATATAATTACGCCCTGATATTTTTTACCAGAAAAGTTTAAAGCACCATCAACGTGACCGAAGACAGCCACCCGCAAGAAATCTTGCGCGCCAAAATCAATCTGGAAACCTCGCAGATTGCCTGGAAAGAATTGCTACGTTTTTTCGCAAGTGGTACGGTGGTCGCAGTGAGTCCAGAACTGGACCTGGTCGAGGTAGCCACCCGGATCTCGGATGACCACAAGGAGCAGGTCGAACAATGGCTGTCCGCGAACAAGATTGGCAAGGTATCGGATGACCAGGCCAGAATCTGGCTGGAAAACGATGCCCTGTTGTGGTCGGTGGTCGTGAAGCCCTGGATCCTGGTGCAGCAACGAACAAACTAGAACGCCGCTAACCTGGCGTTATTAACACCTGCTTAGGCAGTTAAAGGAATGCAATGAAATGTGTGGATGATTTCCGCCTCCGGTTTGGCAAACACGAACTGGTGCCGATCATGATTGGCGGAATGGGCGTCGACATCTCGACCGCCGAACTGGCGCTCGAGGCGGCGCGCCTGGGCGGCATCGGACACATTTCCGACGCCATGCTGCCGACCGTGACCGACCGGCGTTACGACACGCATTTCGTCAAGCAGAAGCTCAAGCAGTACAAGTACAACCTCGACAATTCCGACAAGTCCGCAGTGAAATTCGATCTCGGCCAGATTGCCGAGGCCACGCGCCTGCATGTCGGCAAGTCGATGGAAGCCAAGCGCGGTGAAGGCATGATCTTCATCAACTGCATGGAAAAGCTGACCATGAACGCGCCGCGCGAAACCCTGAGCGTGCGCCTGCGCACCGCGCTGGACGAGGGCATCGACGGCATCACCCTGAGCGCCGGCCTGCACCTCGGCTCGTTCGCGCTGATGGAAGACCACCCGCGCTTCCGCGATGCCAAGCTGGGCATCATCGTTTCCTCGCTGCGCGCGCTGCAGCTGTTCCTGCGCAAGACCGCCAAGCTCAACCGCCTGCCCGATTTCATCGTGGTCGAAGGCCCGCTGGCGGGCGGGCACCTGGGCTTCTCCATCGATGACTGGGCGAAATACGACCTGCGCACCATCACGCTCGAAGTGATGCAGTACCTGAAAACCGAAAACCTCAGCATCCCGGTGATCCCGGCCGGCGGCATCTTCACCGGCAGCGACGCGGTGTCCTTCCTCGAAGAGGGCGCCGCAGCCGTGCAGGTGGCAACCCGCTTCACCGTGGCCGACGAGTGCGGCCTGCCCAACAAGGTCATGCAGGAATACTTCAAGGCGAGCGAGGACGACATCGAGGTCAACACCACATCGCCGACCGGCTACCCCATGCGCATGCTCAAGAACAGCCCGTCGATCGGGGCCGGCATCAGCCCCGGCTGCGAGTCCTACGGCTACCTCTTGGACGGCAACGGCAACTGCTCCTACATCGACGCCTACAACCGCGAGGTGGCGGCGCATCCAAACGCCAAGAAGGTATCGGTGATGGACAAGACCTGCCTGTGCACCCACATGCGCAACTTCAACTGCTGGACCTGCGGCCATTACACCTACCGCCTCAAGGACACCACGCGGAGGAACGCCGACGGCAGCTACCAGGTGCTGAGCGCGGAACACATCTTCCGCGACTACCAGTTCAGCGTAGACAACAAAATCGCCCTGCCGCCCCAGGCATAAATCCTGCAACAGCCTTTGAACCGCAAAGGCGCGAAGTAAAGCGGGCTGAGTTTTTAGGTTCAAGGAAACCCAGGCAGGAGCAGGATCGTTATCGCGGCCAATACTCAGGAGCCGCCCAGACAACCATTTGCTTCCAAATCATGCCCGTTCATCCTGCTGTTGCTTGATCGGCACCCAGACTCTGAAGGCCGTACCCTTGCCGACTTCACTCTGCACCTCGATGCGCCCGTGGTGTTTCTGCATGATGCCATAGGACAGGGACAAGCCCAGCCCCGTGCCTTTTCCGATTGGCTTGGTGGTGAAAAACGGGTCGAAGATATTCTTCAGATGCTCAGGCGCGATACCCTTGCCGGTATCCGCCACTTCTACCCACACCTCTTCGGCCTGGCGTCCGGTACGGATCGTGATCGTCCCGCGCTCTTCGATGGCATGCGCGGCATTCACCAGCAGATTCATAAACACCTGGTTAAGCTGAGAAGACAGGCACTCCACCTCAGGCAGTTCGCCATATTCCTTGACCACCTCGGCCTTGTACTTGATCTCGTTGTTGACAATGTTCAGCGTACTTTCTATTCCACTGTGGAGATTGGAGAAATTCCACTCATCGGAGGCATCCACATGCGAGAAATCCTTCAGGCTCTGAACGATCTTCTTGACCCGTGTGATGCCGTCCCTGGATTCGTCCATCAGGGCGCGCAGATCGGCCTTGAGAAAGGCCATATCCAGCCTGGCCTTGGCCGCATCAAGCCTTGCCTGGACTTCGGGATCGGTAATCGAACTTTCTGCCTGTTCGTACAGATCGATCATGCCCAAGGTGTCTTGCACATATCTCTCCAGCGTGCCGAGATTGGAATAGACGAAGCCGATAGGGTTGTTGATTTCGTGCGCCACGCCCGCCGCCAGCCGTCCAATCGAAGCCATTCTCTCGGATTGATGCAGCAGGCCCCGCATCGCAGCGATTCGCACCAGGGCCTTCATTTTTGCGCGCAGAACCCCTTCGGACAAGTTCTTGGGCAAAAAATCATCGCCGCCGGCGTCAATCGCCATAATCAGGTTTTCCGGCGTGTCAGACGCCGTCAGGAAGATGATTGGAGTCCAAGCCATCTGCTGCGCGGACTCATAGGTGCGAATCTTTCTGGCCGCCTCGAATCCATTCAATATCGGCATTTCGATGTCCATCAATATCAGGTCTGGCGGCGACTCGCAGAACTTGTTGAATGCGACCTGACCATTCTCGGCAAGACTCACTTCGTGGCCATAAGACGTCAAACGTGGCGCCAGAACGGCGGCAACGGCACGAGAATCATCGACAAGGAGAATCTTCATTCTGTGTCGGGAAAGAGGCATGGTGTTCGACTCCCCACTCTATTTGTTCAGAGGAAAAATGCGGCTTAGCCCTTAATGATCTCCCCGGGAATCGCCGACAGCGGCACTACCTTCTCCGCCGCACCGCGCTTGATGGCCTCCTTGGGCATGCCGAACACCACGCACGAGGCCTCATCCTGGGCAACGGTGCGGGCATTGGCCTGGCGCATTTCCAGCAAGCCGGCCGCGCCGTCGTCGCCCATGCCGGTCATGATGATGCCGAGCGCATTCCTGCCCGCGCACTTCGCCACCGAGCGGAACAACACATCCACCGATGGTCGGTGGCGGTTCACCAGCGGCCCGTCGAGCACTTCCACGAAATATTGCGCGCCGCTGCGGCGCAGCACCATGTGCTTGCCGCCTGGCGCGATAAGCGCGCGCCCCGGCAATACACGGTCATTGTTGGCGGCTTCCTTGACATCCACATTGCAAAGGCCGTCCAGCCGGTTGGCGAAGGCCTCGGTAAATTTTTCCGGCATGTGCTGCACGATCACGATACCGGGGCAAACGCGCGGCAAGGCGGTCAGCACGGCCTCCAGCGCCTGAGTCCCCCCGGTGGAAGTGCCGATGGCGACAATGCGTTCCGTGGTTTGCGCCATGGCGTGGCCGCCAGCTGGGGACAAAACGGCATCGGCAGTCAATTTCGGCGCCACCTTGAGCGGCTGCAACGATGCCGCCATATGCCGCACATTGGCCTGTGCCGCGGCCTTGACCGCACCCACGATATCCGAGGACGAATCCTCCAGGAATCGCTTTAGCCCCATCTTGGGTTTGGTGACGATACTGATGGCACCGGCGGCCAGCGCCTGCATGGTGGTTTCTGCCCCTTTTTCCGTCAGCGTGGAGCAGATCACCACCGGCGTCGGGCGCTCGGCCATGATCTTTTTCATGAAACTGATGCCATCCATGCGCGGCATCTCGACATCCAGCACAATCACGTCTGGCCAGGTGACGCGCATCTTCTCCATGGCGAATATCGGATCAGCGGCAGTCCCCAGCACCTCGATGGCGGGGTCCTCTGCCAGCACGCCGCTGAGCACCTGACGCACCACAGCCGAGTCATCTACGATCAATACCTTGATTTTTTTCATGTTTAGCTCCCCGCCTTAGCGTCACAGCCACTTCCTGCCTGGCTGCGTTTGACCCACGCATAGCCGCTCCAGATATCGAAAAAAAGGTTGCGCGGACAGGTGCCGCCCAAATGTTCAGCTTTGACGGAAAAACCATGATTCTCGGCCAGCTTGCGCGCCGAACGCTGGTTACGGCAGGACACATCACGGCAATCGCAGTGGATCGGATCGATACAATTCCGTTCCAGACATTGGGCATTCTGCCTGATAAACGGAAACATGTTGCTGCCGCCGAAAAGTTTCACCTCATACTCACAAGCCCGCGTTCCCGCTCCCCGCACTTCGTTCATGAACATTTCCATCGCGTCATCGCCATAACGACCGTCCAGGGTGTCGCCCGCCCGCCCGCCATTGCTAGGAAGCACGTAATGGCACATGCCGCCGATCAGCAGCACCGGATGCCAGATCGTGATGGAAACGCAGGAGCCGAGCAAGGTGCGAATCCGGGTGTCGCGACCGCCGAAATAGAAGTCCCCCGGGTGCAGGAAAATCTCGACGATGTGAGCTGGTTTTTTCATGGATATAACAATCTAAGTATTGCCATTAACGCGGTTCAGGATAAATCACGGCTTGAGATAGATGGAAGGCATCAATTGCTTCAACTCGCTCACGATGCCATTCAGGCTTTCAGAATGCCCGATCAGCAAATACCCTTCGGGTTTGAGCTGCCCCATGATACGGCGCACGACCTGGCGCTTGGTGTCCTCATCGAAATAAATCATCACATTGCGCAGGAAAATCAGATCGAATTCACCTAGTTTCGGCAAACTGGCGTTCAGATTCACCTGCATGAAATTCACCCGGCTACGCAGGCTGCGCTCAACCAGAAAAGTGCCTTCCATGGAGCCAGTCCCTTTCAGGCAATACTTGTTGAGGTAACTTTTCGGAATATGGCGCGCCTGCTCCAGGGGGTAATTCCCGGTGCGCGCCCGCTCCAGCACCCGTGCGCTGATGTCCGAAGCCACCACCTCCCAGGGATGACCTCCCAGGGAATCCGCCAGCACCATGGCGATGGTATAGGCTTCCTGGCCGCTCGAACTTGCCGCGCTCCACGCGCGGAAGGGCTTGCCCTTCCTGTGCTTGGACAGTATCTGCTGGCGCATGAAATCGAAATGTTTGGGTTCGCGGAAAAAATAGGTTTCGTTGGTGGTCAATAAGTCCACCGCAGTCTGAAACTCATCCGGATACTGGCCGCAAGTCAGCAGTTTGAAATAATCGCCATAGCTGGTCAGGCCGCGTTCTCTCAGCCGCTGCGCCAGCCTGCCGCTGACCAGGGGCTTCTTGGCGGATGAAAGGCTGATTCCCGCCGCTTTATAGATCATGTCCTGAAACTGCCTGAATTCCTTGTCGTTGATCGCAGCGATATTCATTTCCCGCTCCTTCTTTGCTCAATCACCACGTGCCACCCATATCCAACTCAATCCGGCAAAACACCAGACCCGGCATTACCTGCTGCAAGCCTGAAGAACCCCATCATATGCTGCAACTGTTCCGCCTGCGCGCTCATTTCCTCGGAGGTGGCCGCCAGCTCTTCCGCGGCGGCGGCATTCTGCTGCGTGGTCTGGTTGATCTGGCTCACCGCATTGTTGACCTGGGCCACGCCGGCGGATTGTTCTTCCGATGCTGCCGTGATTTCCTGCACCAGGCCGGAAGTCTTGCTGATCGCCGGGACGATTGCCGTCAGCAGCCTTCCGGCGCTTTCCGCCAATTCGACGCTGCTGCCCGCCACTTCGCCGATCTCCTTTGCCGCCACCTGGCTGCGCTCAGCCAGCTTGCGCACTTCCGCCGCCACCACCGCGAAACCCTTGCCGTGTTCGCCGGCACGCGCCGCTTCAATCGCCGCGTTCAGGGCCAGCAGGTTGGTCTGGTAGGCAATATCGTCGATGATGCCGATCTTGCCGGCGATGCTTTTCATCGCCGCCACGGTCTGCTTGACAGCCTCGCCGCCCTCGGCTGCCTGTTTAGCCGCTTGTGAGGCCATGCCGTTGGTAACTTTGGCGTTCTCGCTATTCTGGTTGATCGAGGCCGACATCTGTTCCACCGAGGCGCTGGTTTCTTCCACCGCTGCGGCCTGCTCGGAGGAGGCCTGGCTCATGCTCTGCGCTGTGTTGCTCACTTCGCCCGATGCGCCCGACAGGGCATCCGCCGTGCCGCGCACCTCGCCGATGATGCCGGACAGCTTGTGAACCATGTCCCTGGTGGCATATAGCATGCTGCTGCTGTCGCTGGCCGAGGTCTGCACTTCCATGCTCAGGTCGCCGTTGGCAACCCTGCTCATGACTTCCATCGCATAGGCGGGCTCGCCGCCCAGTTGACGCATCAGGTCGCGGGTAACCATAAACCCGGCCATGCCCGCAACCGCCAGTGCCACCAGGGTGATTGCAAGATTGAGCAGCAAGGCGTCGCGCGCTTCCTCGGCAAGTTTGATGGAGTAATTCTTGATGCTCAGGCCGATCTTGTCTTCCGCCGCCTTCATGGCGTTGATCTTCTTGCTGATGGTGGCGAACCATTTGGCCGGCTCAATGCCGAATCCGCCTTCCTGCGCCTTGTCCAGCGCGACCTTGCGCATCGCATCCACCTCGCGGGCAGCAGCGCTGGCGTCCACTTCCTGCAGCAAGAGCTTCATTTCCGCAGAGGCATAATCCTGGAATATCTTGAAATAGACCGCCTGGGAGGCCAGGATCGTGAGCAAGCGGGAATAACTCTCGCGATCGAAGGCATTCGCGACAAAAACGCCGTTGAGCGTGGCGCGCTCCCGCCCTGCCTGCTCCTTGCCTTCCAGGAAACCCAGGTAGGCGCTGGCCTCCCGCACGATTTCAGGAGGATTGGCGGCGGCCACGACTTGCTGGATGACGTCCATAAGCGTGGTGATCGTACCGGTGTAATAGCCGAAGCTTTCATTGGAAGAGAACCCGAACGCGTTGATGGACTCCCGCGTTGAGCCGATCTTTCCCAACTGGGCGCCGGCTGCGTCGATCGAGGCTTTCATCCCTGCCGAAGCCACGCCATCCGCCGTCCGGTCCAGAAAGGCCTTGAACTCAACAATCTTTTCATCCGTGGCCTTTCTCTGCGCTTGCAGTTCGGTCGAAAATCTTGCGCCTTTGGATGCCAGGAAGCCGGCCGACAAGCCACGTTCGACTTGTGCCTCATGAATCACCGCGCTGCTTTTCTCGGCCAGTTCCACCAGCATTTCCAGCTCGGCCATGCTTTTCATGATGCCGTATTTTCCCAGCAAATCGTGCGCTGAATAGAACAGCAGCCCAAACAGCGCCGGCAACAGCATCAACACCAGCTTCGTCTTGAATTTAATTTTTGAAAGCTTCATCGCCTACCTCTTCCACCACAAAATTTGATCAACGCCCCTGACCAACATCTGCCTGATCAAACGCCAGGAAAGTGCGCCTAGCGGCGCGCAAAAAGCCGTTACCACAGCCGCGCCGCCAGCATGGAGACGCCAAAGAACACCGTCCAGTTATGATCTTCGTCGGTCAGGCCGTGGGCCACGCCGGCATCCAGCACCATCCGTTTGCTGAGGTTGTAGCTCGCCCCCGTCAGCAACTGGGTGTAATTCGACGTTGCGCGGCGATATGCGCCGCTCAGTTCGCCAAACACCCCCCAATGCTCATCCAGGCCGCGCGACAGCGATGCCGCCCAACCGTATTGCACCCGGCCCTCGCCTTCGCCGACGGCGCCGATGTGGGTGGCGCAGGCGTTGAGATCCAGGCGGTTGCCCAGGCCGTCGATGCTATAAATCAGATTGACCAGGTAATCGCTGTGGCCGCTGCCCAGGGTGTCCTTGGCCGTGGGCAGCTTGAAACCCGCCTCGACGCCCCACGCGCCGTTTTGCGCCGGATCGCCGCCCAGGCGGTGCTTCAGCAGCAAGACGGAATCGCCCATGCCGGTGTAAAGCACATTGTCCCGGCCGGTGCGGCGAACCGCTTCTTCCGTGGACAACAGCATGCCCCAGTTCTCGCTGAAAGCCAGCTTGAGGGTCAGAGGCAGGCTGTCGCGCTGCTTGTCGACGCTATTGCGAACATCCTGCCAGCCCAGCTCCAGCTCCAGCCACCCAGGCGCCGACAGTTCGACGGGATTGGATAGCGTCGGGCGATAAGGTGTGACAGTCACGTCCTGGTCATCCGCCCGCACGGGAGCATGGCTTGAAAGTAGGCAGAGCGCAGCGATGAACGTGCCGGTAAAGACAGTTTTCTGATTCATGATTCCTCCCTTTCGCATTTACCGGGACAGCGCTTCACTGGGCGCCGCCCACTCCCGCTCCAACCCCTGCCAGCAGGGCCATTTCGCCCACCGAGAGCACCTTGTCCAGCCCCAGGATGATGACGAACTTGCCGTTGACCTTGCCCATGCCGCTGATGAAATCGGCGCGGATCTTGGCTCCGAACGAGGGCGCCGGCTCGATCTCGGATGCTGGAATTTCCAGCACTTCCGAAACCGCATCCACCACAATGCCGATGTCGATGGTTTCGCCCTCGGCCTGCACTTCGATGATCACGTTGCAGGTCCGTTTCGTGGTCTCGGCCGCCTGGCGCCCGAATCGCACCGACAGGTCGATCACCGGCACCACCCTGCCGCGCAGGTTGATCACCCCGCGCACGAATTCGGGCATCATCGGCACCGTGGTGAGGCTGCCGTATTCGATGATTTCCTTGATATTGAGAATCTCGATGGCGAACATTTCGCCACCCAGCGTAAAGGTGAGGTACTGCTGAGCCTCGCCTGTGCCGGCCTCGCCGGCCGGCAGATTTTTATCTGCGGGAACCAGTGCATTCATGGCGGTCTCCCTTAGAAGCGCACGAATTCGTGTTCGTCATCGAGTTGTGGCTGGCCGGCAGGTTTGCGTGCCGGGGCAACGGAAGGTTTGCGCGCAGCCTTGCCTTTCTTGCCGCTGACTGTCGCCGCGCCCTCGACCTTGAAAAAAGACACGAGCTGCTGCAACTGCTCTGCCTGGCCGCTCATTTCTTCCGCCGTGGCGGCCAGTTCTTCCGACGAACTGGCGTTCTGCTGGGTAATCTGGTTGAGCTGGCTGACCGCAGAATTCACCTGGGATGCGCCGCTGGATTGCTCTTCCGAGGCGGCGGCGATCTCCTGCACCAGGTCGGAGGTCTTGCTGATCGCCGGGACGATTTCGTCCAGCAGCTTGCCTGCGCGCTCCGCCAGTTCCACGCTGCTGCCTGCCACTTCCCCGATCTCGCGTGCCGCCACCTGGCTGCGTTCGGCCAGCTTGCGCACTTCCGCCGCCACCACCGCGAAGCCCTTGCCGTGTTCACCTGCGCGCGCCGCTTCGATCGCCGCGTTCAAGGCCAGCAGGTTGGTCTGGTAGGCGATGTCGTCGATGATGCCGATCTTGCCGGCGATCTGTTTCATCGCCGCAACCGTGGATTTCACAGCTTCGCCCCCCTCGACGGCCTGTTTCGCCGCCTGCGAGGCCATGCTGTCGGTCACCTTGGCATTCTCGGCATTCTGGTTGATCGAGGCGGACATCTGCTCGATCGACGCGGAGGTTTCTTCCACCGAAGCCGCCTGTTCGCTGGTAGCCTGGCTCATGCTCTGCGCCGTTGCGGAAACCTCCTCGGAAGCGCTGGAAAGGGAGTCCGCCGAGCCGCTCACCTCGCCGACCAGCTCGGCGAGCTTGTCGACCATGGTTTTCATGGCGAACAGCAGGCTGCTGTTGTCCCCAGCCTTCACCGCCACATCTATGGTCAGGTTGCCGTCCGCCACCTGGCGCGCGATCTCCGCGGCATAATCCGGCTCGCCGCCGAGCTGCTTGAGCAGGCTGCGGGTAATCCAGAATGCGATCACGAGCGCCAGGACCAGGGCCACGACAGTCAGCCCCAGCATCAGGGCGCTGCTGAAGGCGTACTCGGCTGCGGCCTTCTCAGCCTGCTTCTTATTGTTCTCGCTCTGGTACGCGATATTTTCGTTCAGCGCCGCCAGCCACCTCGTCACCAGCGGCCGGGCCTCCTTCATCAGGATAGGCCGCGCTTCCTCGTCCTTGTCCTGGAGCGCCAGCTCGATGATCTTGTTGTTGACGGGGCGGGCTGCGTCGCGCGCCTCCTTGATCTTGGCCTGGATCGCCAGGCCTTTCTCGCTGCAGGGGAGTTTTTCCAGGGCCTCGCTGGCCTTGTCATAAGCATTGCGCGCATCGTCGAGCTTGGCCTTCTCGCCCTTGATCGCCTCCATGTCGTCGAGCAGCAGCATGGTGCGCATCACGCGCGAGACGACGTGGACCGACTCCGCCATGGTGTTGACCAGCTCCATCTTAACAATGTTGTCGTTGACGATGTCACTAACCTGGTCGTTCGCGAGCTTCATGCCGCGCATGCCCTCCAGCGCGATCGCGGCCATCAGCACCAGCACCACGCCGAAGCCCAGCCCCAGTTTCATTCCCACCTTCATGTTCTTGAACATTTCCGTCTCCTTTGGAAAAACACTGCCATTACGCTTAATCTGAAATTACTTGCCTGCCGCTCCGTTGGATGCATCTACGCCAAGGTCGCGGGTTCAGGCATGGAAGAACGCTTGCTTGGTCATTTTTCCTCCTCCGGGCAAGTTAAAAGCTTGCCGGCACGGATTGCTGCCGGGTTTCCTGGTTCACCGCCTGCTGGATCAGGGACGGCACGTCGAGGATCAGCGCCACCTCGCCGTTGCCGAGTATGGTCGAGCCGCTGATGCCCTTGAGGTTGCCGAAGAGCAATCCCAGCGGCTTGATCACCGTCTGGAACTCGCCCATCAGTTCGTCCACCACCAGCCCGGCTTTCTGGCCGCCGTATTGCACCACCACCACGTTTTCGCGCGGCCCCGTCTGCCCTTTTTCACGGAAGTGCTCGCGCAGCCGGACGAAGGGCAGCACTTCGCCGCGCAGGTTGATGTAGTTATGCTCCTTCGAACTCTGGCGATCTTCCTTGCTCAGTTCCAGGCATTCCTTGACCATGTCCAGCGGCACCACGTAAGAGGCGCTTCCCACGCCGATCTGGAAGCCGTCGATGATCGCCAGGGTGAGCGGCAGGCGGATGCGCACGGTGGACCCCTGTCCTGCCTGCGAATCCAGCTCGCAGGTGCCGCGCAGCGCCTCGATGTTGCGGCGCACCACGTCCATGCCGACACCACGTCCGGACAGGTTGCTGACCTGGTCGGCGGTCGAAAAGCCGGCCTCGAAGATCAACATGTAGATTTCCTGGTCGGAGAGGTTTTGAGTGGGGCTGACCAGCCCCTTGTCAATGGCTTTCTTGAGGATACGCTCTCGGTTGAGGCCGCCGCCGTCGTCGCTCACCTCGATCACGATGCTGCCGGAGTCGTGGAAGGCGTTGAGGCGCAATATTCCCTTGACCGGCTTGCCCCGGCTCTGGCGCAGCTCGGCGGATTCGATGCCGTGATCCATGGCGTTCCTGACCAGATGCATCAGGGGGTCGCCGATCTTGTCCACCACGGTCTTGTCCAGTTCGGTTTCGGCCCCGCTGATTTGCAGTTCGATATCCTTGCCCAGCTCGCGGCTGACATCGCGCACCACGCGGTTGAAACGCTTGAAGGTTTCGCCGATCTGCACCATGCGCAGTTGCAGGGCGCCGTCGCGGATTTCTTCCACCAGGCGGGAAATGTTGGAGGTGGCCTCCTGCAACTGGACATCCGCGCTGCGGTGCGACAGCAGCGCGGCGGAAGCGCCGGCAATCACCAGTTCACCCACCAGGTTGATAAGGTTGTCGAGCTTTTCCGAGTCGACCCGGATGACGCGGTTTTCCTGGGCCTTGGCATCCTTGACGCTCTTCTGCTTTTCCAGGGCTGCTTCCACCACGGGGGCATGCACGATGCCGGCCTCCACCGCGATCTCGCCGATGGGGGATTGTTGCTGCGCCCCACCTGCTGCGTTTTTGCCCTGGAGCGCCAATATCTGCTCCAGTTCACGCTGGGTCAGGGTGCCGCAGCGCACCAGCATTTCGCCCAGCCGCATGTCTTCCACGGGCAATTCCTGAATCAACTGGAGGTAATCGGCAATGCGGCTCCTGGGCGGCAGGATGTGGATCAGGCAGTCGTCCTGCACGAATTCGAAGGCGCCCTCGATAACGGCTTTGTCGGCATCGCTGAAAAAGTTGATTTCGAATTTCAGGTAACACGACTCCGGGTCCATTTCCGCCGCGGGGGGAATGGCATCGAATGAAGTGGATATGCCGACAATCTCGCCAAAAGTGCACAGGTAGCGAATAAACGACAGGGGGTCCATGCCGTTGCGCAGCACGTCCTTGCCGAAGTGCAGGGAGATGTGCCAGTTGTCGGTTTCCACGAAACCGCCGCCCAGGGACTCCACCTGGGTTTCGACACCGGACTCCGGTTTCTGTGGGTGGTGTTTTTGCAGGGTTGTGGCAGCAGTTTTCTTTGCGGTTGAGTCAAGATAAATTGAGAGCCTTTGAGCCAGTGCCGCACCGGTGCTCGCCATATCCGCGTCGATGTGCTCCTGCCCGTCCGCCAGGCTGCCCAGCAACGCCTTGATATGGTCGCCGCAGGACAGCAGCAGCGCGACCATCTCGTCGTCGATGCTGATCTTGCCGTCGCGCACCTTGTCCAGAACGCTTTCCATGGCATGGGTGAAGGCGACGATGCCATCCAGCCCGAACAGGCCGGCAGATCCCTTGATGGTGTGCGCGGCACGGAAAATGGCGTTGATGGATTCCACCGGATCTTCGCTGTGTTCGATATCGAGCAGCGCGTCCTCCATGGCCTGCAACAATTCGTGGCTCTCCACCACGAAAGTCTGCAATGCGTCGTCCAGATTCATGTTCAATCTCCTTTCGCCATGACCACCGGATCGCCGAAATAGCTCATCAACCCGCACAGTTCCAGCACATTCACCACCGCCGGGCTATGCGCCACGAAACGGATTTCCTTGCCCAGGCGCGTGGCCTCACGCTTGGCCAGTATCATCAGTTGCAGCCCGGCGCTATCCAGCTCGCTTACCTGCGACAGATCCACATCCACCTGGCTGCAGGAGGACAACGGATCCAGCAGGCGCTGCTTCATGTCCATTGCGGTGTAGATCGTCAACTCGCCATCCAGGCGCAGGTGACAAGAGGTTTTTTCGTTTTCCATCTCGTTCTCCTTTGGTCGATGCCGGGTATCCATGAGTGTTCTGGGCTTCTAGGGCAGAATCAGCTTGGACACCGCGGTCAGCATCTGCTCGGGCTTGAATGGCTTGACCACCCAGGCTTTGGCTCCCGCGGCCTGGCCGGAAGCTTTCTTGTCTTCGCCGGCCTCGGTGGTCAGCATGATGACGGGGGTGAATTTGTAGGCAGGCAGCTTCTTCAGCTCGGTCACGAAAGTGATGCCGTCCATGTTGGGCATGTTCACGTCGCTGATGACCAGGTGCACCTTCTGTCCGGTCAGCTTGGCAAGCGCATCCTTGCCGTCCGCCCCTTCGATTACGTCATATCCCGCATTTCTCAGCGCAATCGAAACCACTTGCCGCAAGGTCACCGAATCGTCAACTATCATGATGGTCTTGGCCATGATCTACTTCCCCCTCAAAAAAACGTGATCTCTTCTTCTGCCGCGGCAGAACGCTTGCCCGCGTGGTTGCTGCGCTCTTCCGTGGTCGCGTAGGAGCGCTCCAGCTCATGCAACAGCCCAGACCAGTCGATGGCCGTCAGGCGGCCCTGCTCGCGGTATTTCTGCTCGCTCTGCTGCAAATAGGCCGGGAATGCGGCGATGTTGTCGCGCACGTGGCACAGAATCTGGCTGACCCGATCCTGAAATTGAAGCTGCACCAGCGATTCGCCCACCTCGTTCTTGATCCCCGCGCTGGTACCCCGCAATATGCCCGCCGCTGACGACAGCCCATCCGTCACGCTTCGGAGTTCGGCCAGCACGCCCTGGATCACCGCCTCGGAACTGGCGACAGACACCGCGTCTTGCTCGGATGACTTTTCGGCAGTGGCGAAGGATGCGTTGATGGCCTGGCTGATGCCCTTGATTTTCTCGCTGATGCGCCGTCCGGTTTCGCCGGACAGGTTGGAGAGTTTCCTCACTTCATCCGCCACCACCGCGAATCCGCGCCCGGCTTCCCCGGCTCGGGCGGCCTCGATCGCCGCATTGAGCGCCAGCAGGTTGGTGCGGTCGGCAATATCGGCGACCGAGGCGGCCATTTCCTTCAGTTGATCGATGTATTGCACCAGTCCGCCCACACTGCCCTGCAACTCGTCGCTGTGCTTCAGCGCAGCGCGCAGGGACTCGGTGACCGACATCAAGCGGGTTTCGCTTTTGGAAAACACCGCCACCAGCCCTTGCGGGCTGTCCACGGACTCGGCGGAAAGGCTGGAGGCTTTCACGGCTTGATCCAGCTTGTCGACAATGCCGGAAAAGCGCGAGGTCAGTTCGATCATGGCTTGCTCGCTCTGGGTTCTGCCGATCTCGATCTGGCGCACCCACAGCGAGGTGATCTGATTCTCCAGGTTGCCAAGCCCATCAAGGAAGGATTCCACGTCGCCGCAATAGTTTGCCCGGCAACTGTCTTCCTGCTCTTCCCGTACGATCTTCAGCGCGGAGGCATGGCTCCTGGAGAGCAGCACCCCTGCCGCGACCCCGGCCATCGCCAGCAACCCTGCCATCGCCAGGCTGACCGCCCCGGCCCCTCCGGCAAGCGGCAACATCACCGCCCCCAGCAGGGCTGGCACCAGCGGATATGCCAACCATTTGAGTTCTGGCTTGGTATTGCTCATTTACGCCCCCTTCATGTTGTGCAAATCTTTGGCCCGGGCAGGCATGCCGGCGATATCCGCCAGCAACTGCTCCAATTTCGCGATGCCCTGGGTTTTATCCAGGAAATAGTCGGCACCCAATTCAAAACATTTCTTGCGGTATTGCGGATAGGCGAAAGCCGTGAATACGACCACCTTGATCTCCGGCCGCATGGTCTTGATCAGCCGCAGCGCCTCCATGCCGTTGCCGTTGGCAAGATGCAGATCGAGGATGACGAGATCCGGCCCGGCAGCCATGATTCCGGCCATGGCGGGCGCCTGGCTTTCAGCTGTTGCCACCACCTCTGCGCCTGGAATTTCGGAAATCATGGCGCTCAGGCGATCAGCGATTTCAGGCGAATCTTCCACAAGAAATATTTTCATTTGGGTTACGTCACGTCATCCAATGGCTCTTGGATTTAATGATGTCACTTGGCGCCCAAAAGAAATATCGGCGTTTGCTGAATGTATTTGTAGGACGAATTGTCGCGGCTGTAGGAATATTCCTAGCCGGGGAAGAGGAAAGCGGGGGCGGGGGCGGGGTGCGGCGAAAGGCAGGCTATCAGCCGGGATTGCCTTCTTCGGAGATGAGGTCGTGCTTGATTGCGTAGCGGATCAGGTCGGTGGTATTGGCAAAGTTCATTTTGTGCATGATGCGTGTTTTGTGGGTGCTGACGGTTTTTACGCTCAGATTGAGGCTATGGGCGATTTCGCTGATTCCTTCCCCGGCGGCGATGCGTTGAAAGACCTGGTACTCACGGTCTGACAGCAGGGTGTGCGGCTTTTGATCCTGATTCGAGGCCAATCCCATCGCCAAATGTTCCGCGACGGCGGCACTGATGAACATGCCGCCGGCGGCAATTTTGCGGATCGCCTGCACCAGTTGGGAAGATGCGCCATCCTTGCAGACATAACCCGATGCGCCGGCTTTCAGGGATCGCACTGCGTATTGTTCCTCTTTGTGCATGCTGAGAATCAGGATCGGCAGCTTCGGCTTCTCGCTTTTGATCTGCTTGATCAGCTCGATGCCGCTCTTGCCGGGCATGGACATATCCAATACCAGCAGATCCCAATCCTTTTCGCGCACCATGGCCAGCACGTCGAAACCGTTGTCCGCCTCGCCGGCCACGGACATATCGGCGCAATCCGCGATGATTTGCTTCAACCCGGCACGTAAAATGGTATGGTCATCCGCAATCAGGATCTTGATCATTGCCCGCCCCCCCGGCATGGTACGGAATAATCGCCCCAACCCGCGTGCCGCGAGCGGGGACACTGGATATTTCGAAACGTCCGCCAAGCATCTTTACCCGCTCCTGCATGCCCAGCAATCCGTATGTTTTCCTTTTTGCGCCCTCCCTGGCCGGCAAACCGCGGCCGTCATCCTGCACCGACAGGCGAATCTCGTTTTCCAGTTCTTCCACTCGCACCGATACGCGGGTTGCCCCCGAATGGCGCGCCACGTTGGTGAGGGATTCCTGAATAATCCTGAATACCGCTGTCGCCACCTGGTCGCCGACTTCGAAATCCTCCTGGCTTAAATCCAGCGCGCAAGGCATTCCGGTGCGCTCGACAAACCTTTCCACATGATGTTCCAGCGCTGCCGCAAGGCCGAGATCGTCGAGCATGCCAGGACGCAGGTCTTCCGAAATACGGCGCATGGCGTCGACGGTTTTATTCATCAGGTGTTCCATGGAAATCAGCTTGTCAGCAATGGCGGGTTCTACGTAGGGCAGCCGCATTTCCAGCCAGTTCACGTCTATCCGCAAGGCGGTCAAGGCCTGCCCCAGTTCGTCGTGGAGCTCTCTCGATATGCGCTTGCGCTCTTCCTCGCGCACGGTTTGCAGAAACACCGACAGATCGCGCAACTGCTGGCGCGATTCCTCCAGCTCGCGCTCGGCCCGTTTGCGTTCGCTGATATCCATGAAGGCGGTGACGATGGCATCCACCTGGCCTTCCTTGACGATGACGGTGGACACATAATGCGCCGGGAAAGGAATCCCTCCCTTTTTGATGAATATGCCGTCTTCGCTATGGCGGAGCCCCTCAGGCAAGTTCAGATTCAGCGCGGGGCATTCCTCTTTGGGAAACTTGGTGCCATCCGGCCGAAGATAATGAATGGTTTCGTGAATATCGCGAGCAGCAAGCTCCTTTTCCTTCCAGCCGAGCAGCCGTTCCGCTTCCGGGTTCATGAAAATCAGGCGACCGTCGCATCCCTGGACCAGCAGCCCTTCGCCCAGGGCGGAAGTGATGTCGCGCAACAATTTTTCGCTGGCGTTACGCGCTTCCTCGGCGCGTTTGCGCTCACGGCGCACGCCGGCCTCTTCCCGTTCGCGCTCTATCGCGGGCGCCAGGCGCGCCAGGTTGCCCTTCATGACGTAGTCGTGCATGCCTGCCTTCATCATGGCGACAGCGGTTTCCTCCCCGACGCAGCCGGACACGAGAATGAAAGGGATGTCCTGACCGCTGGCTTTTAGAATGCGCAGGGCGGCATGGCCATCAAAAGAGGGGAGCTTGAAGTCGGAGAGAATCACATCCCAGCTTTCCGCTGCCAGGGCGCTTGCCATGCCGGCTGCGTTTTCCACGCGCCTGCAGTGGAGAACGTATCCCGCCGATTCCAGTTCGGCATGGATCAGTTCCGCGTCGTCCGGCGAATCCTCGACATGCAGCAGTCGCAACACAGCTTTCATGGCCATTTCCCCTGCGGTGCCGGGATATTCAGCGTCATCCAGTAAAGCCCCAATTGCCGCACGGTATCCGAAAACTGGTTAAAATCCACCGGCTTCGGGACATAGCTGTTGCATCCCAGGCTGTAACTGGCGATCAGATCGCTTTCCTGTTTCGAAGAAGTCATGACCACCACCGGCAGCAATCGGGTGCGCCCATTATCGCGCAGCCGCTGCAACACCTCCAGCCCATCCAGCTTCGGCAGTTTCAGGTCCAGCAAGACCACTTGGGGCAGTTGCTTGTCTGGATTGAACAGGTAACCGAGAGCCTCGATGCCATCTCTTGCAACCACCAATTGATCCAGCATGCCGTTTTCCAGAAAGGCGATGCGGGTCAGCTCCTCGTCATCCGGATTATCTTCCACCAGCAAAATCATTCTTTCGCCGCTCATTGTGCTCCATCCTCCTGGCCATGCGCGCAACTAAAGTAGAAGGCGGCTCCCTGCCCTTCTTTCGCCTCCGCCCAGACCCGCCCGCCATGCCGGCGAATAATCCGCTGCACCGTCGCCAGGCCGATCCCCGTACCCTCGAAATCGCTCTCCCCGTGCAGGCGCTGGAAAGGGTTGAACAGCTTGTGCACGTAATCCATGTCAAAGCCCGCGCCATTGTCGCGCACAAATATCACCTTGACCCCGGACTGCTCATCAACACCAAACTCGATGCGTGCCTCGGGTTTCCTGGAGGTGAACTTCCAGGCATTGCCAAGAAGGTTTTCCAATACGATACGCAACAATTTCGCGTCGCCTTGCACGACAATACCATTATCGATGAAGAATTCCACCCTGCGTTCCGGCGCCGCATCCCTCAGGCTTTCGGCGACCTGGCCGGCCATCCTGCTCAAATCGACCGCTTCCATGTGCATCTCGCTGCGCGTCACGCGCGATAAATACAGCATGTCGTCGATCAGTTCGCCCATGCGCTGGCTGGCCCGCCGCACTCTCGCCAGGTAATCCTTCCCCTGGGCGTCAAGCCGCTCACCCTCGTGTTTCAGCAATATCTGGCTGAAGCCGTCAATGCTGCGCAACGGCGCGCGCAGGTCATGCGAAACCGAGTAGCCGAATGCTTCCAGCTCTTTATTGGCCAGTTCAAGCTGTTGGGTGCGCTCGATCACGCGCCGCTCCAGTTCGCTGTTCAGTTTTCTGATTTCCTGTTCCGCGCGTTCACGCTTTTGGCTTTCAAGCATGAAATCCAGGGCAAAGGAAACATCCGCCACCAAACCGGCGATCAATTGGACAATGTCATCGCTCACCACACCGGTTTCATTGAAATAAAGGCTGAAGGCGCCGATCGCCTGGTCGCCCTGCCGGATCGGAAAGCTGGCCAGGGCCAGGTAGCCGCGCTTTAACGCAGCCTCGCGCCACGGCTGTGGAACCGGGTCGTGCGCGATGTCGTTGCAGATGACCGGCCGCGCTTCCTTGATTGCGGTCTCAACCGGGCCATTTCCACTCTCGCTGCCATGGATATTGATATTCAGGCTGTCGAGGTAGCTATCGGCCAAGCCCGCGTGCGCCACCGGGCGCACCGCTCCGCTCTCCCCCTCCAGCAAACCGATCCACACCATCCGGAACAGGCCGGAGTCCATGGCGATGCGGCAGAGCGCCTGGAGCAACTGATCCCGGTCCCTGGCATGGATGATTTCGGCATTGGTTTGGCTCAGCATCCTGTAGAGTTTGGAAAGGCGTTGCAGGGTCTTTTCCGAGGCTCGGCGCTGCGTGATATCTTCGACACTAGACCAGATGTAAGGCTCGCCATTGCGCTCGATCCGGGTTCCCGCGAGGCGTACCGGCACCAGGCTTCCATCGCGTCGAAGGTATTCTTTTTCGTAAGGCCCATAGCGGCCGCTTGTCCTGAGGCTTTCCAACTGGTGATATTCCTGCTCGGCATAAGTTTCCGGCGTGATCTGCCAGTAGGACAGCCCCTTCGTATCCTCGATACCGCGGCCGAGAATGTCGGCATAGGCCTGGTTGACATCGGTCAGCGTGCCATCCATGCGGCTTACCGCAAGGCCGATGGGCGCGTTCTCGAACAGCATCCGGTTGTAGCTTTCGCTTTGCTTCAAGGCCGCCTCCGCCCGCTTGCGCTCGGCCATTTCAATATGCATTTTGCGGAACGGCTCGCGCACGCTGGAGACAAAAATCGCCCGGTAAAGATACAGGTATGCCACGACCTCATAGCAGTGGCCAAGTAAACTCAGGCCATCGCTGACATCCGCGTAAAGCGTAAAACACAGCTCGCTCAGGATGCAAATAACGGTAGCCGCAAATAAACTGTGGCGGTCGAAATGGCGGGATTGCTTCGCGCCGATATAAAACAAGGTGGCGGGCACCAGCAGGATGGCAATGATGGCGTATTCAGCCGCGCTATTGAATGGCGTCGGCCCTTGTCCCTCGATAAACGTGCGCGGCCAATGCGCTTGCTGAAACAGTCCGAGCCAGTAAACCGCCGCGCTTAAGCCAAGGCTGCCCGCCAACAGCCAATAACGCGAAGAAGGCTTGGGCAATGGCTGCCATGACCTGATGGACACCACAAGCAGCGCCAGCGCGGCAACAAGCCGCTCCGCCAGCCAGAAATTGATCGCCTTCTCCGTCCCCGCGGGGGTAATGAAATCAGGCATGCCCTTTAACGACAGCATATAGGCGAAATCGATCAGCCCCACGGCGAGGAACGCACAGGAAAGGATCAGGATATTGCCGGGCCTGTCGCTGCTGTAGGCATTCCAGCCGACACCGAAAATCAGCATGGAGACCACGATGGCGAATCCCTCGGAGAAAAAATGCAGCCACAGCGGCATGACATCCGCCTCCTGCAGGATACGCAACGGCGGGGCCTGCCAGAACAGGAGCAGGAGCGCGGCGAAGCCGAGCAGCAGCCATTCCGTCTGGCGCAATACCTGATTGTCCGCCCTCAAGGAGGGCTGCAATGCCATATCTCAGCAGCCCCGGAAAGCCGGAGGACCTTCCGGAATCGAAACGGAAAGAAACGCGGAGCATCGCGGAAAATGATTCGCGTAATCATGGATCAGCAGGATGCAGAAAATGATCACCCCCCCAAAAGACATCATTGTTATTATTGAATAATTTATAAATCCCAAAAGAAGTATCGATTGGAACATGTCCGCCTGTCAACCTGGATGCTGAAGACCGAATGTGCGCATAACATTACGGCCTCCATGGGAGCGGGTGCTGGCGCATCAACCCAGCCTGCCCAGTGTCTGCAGCGGCGGTTGCCGGAGCACGCCGCGGGTTCCGAGCCAGCCCGCCAGGGCCACGCCCAGCACGCCGGCAGCCAGGGCGATCGCCCACAGCCAGGGATTGAACTGGTAAGACAGATGAAACACCCGTGTCGCCAGGGCATATCCCAGGCCGGTGGCGGCCAGGGCGGCCACGGTCCCGGCCAGGAGGCCGATCAGGACGAACTCCGCCAGCTGGCTCATGAGCAACTGCCTGCCGCTCGCGCCCAGCGTGCGCATGATCGCGGCCTCGACCATGCGCTCCTCGCGGGTGGCGGCGATCGCCGCATACAGGGCCATCAGGCCCGCCGCGAGGGTGAACAGGAAGACGAATTCCACGGTGGCGGCAATCCGCTCCATCATGGCGCGCACCTGGTTTATCAGCGCGGCCACGTCGATCACGGTCAGGTTGGGAAAGGCCTTGACCATCCCGTTGAGCAGCGCCTCTTCGCCCGCGGGCAGGTAGAAGGCCGTGATATAGCTGGCGGGAGAGCCTTGCAGCAGGGCCGGCGTGGCAATGACGAAGAAATTGACATGGAATGAGTCCCAGTCGACCTTGCGCAGGCTGGTGACGGTGGCGCTGAAGCTTTGCCCCGCGACCTGGTAAGTCAGTTTGTCGCCGAGGCGTATCCCCAGGTTTTTGGCGATGCCCTCTTCCACCGACCACTGGGCGTTGCCTTCGTGGCCCTTTCCCCACCAGCGCCCGGCGACGATTCGGTTGTCGTCCTGCAGTTGCTCGGCCCAGGACAGGTTGAATTCCCGCTCCACCAGGCGCTTTGTCCGGTCATCCTCGTAATCCGCAGCGGACACTGCCCGGCCATTGATGGCCAGCAGCCGCCCGCGCACCATGGGGAACAATGCCGCGGACGCCATGCCGTGATTGCCGAGAAAATCCTGCAAGGGCTTTACCTGGTCCGGCTGGATGTTGATGACGAAGCGGTTGGGCGCATGCATGGGCAAGGTGCTCTGCCAGCTGTGCAGCAGGTCGCCGCGCACCAGGGTCAGGAGCAGCAGCGCGGTCAATCCCAGCCCCAGCGCCATCACCTGGCTGGCGCTGGCATGGCGCCGCCGCACCAGGTTCGCCAGGCCGTAGCGCCACGTCACCCCTACGCCGCGCCGCAGCGGCGCCAGAAGCCGGATCAGGGCATGCGTCAGCAGCAGCGCCGCCGCCACCACGGCGGCCAGCCCGGCCAGCACATACAGCCCCAGCCTGATCTCGCCCGCCTGCCACAGCAGCAAGGCCAGCAATACTGCGATACCCGCGGCAAAGCCTGCCAGGTTGAGGCGCTGCGGCCTGCCCAGTTCGCGCCGCAATACCCACAAGGGCGGAACGCGCTTCAAGCGTTGCAGGAAGGGCAGCGCGAAGCCCAGCAGGGTGGCCAGCCCGGTGAGGAGGCCATACGCCAGCGGCATCCAAGATGGCGCGGGCAGGCCGGCAGCGACCAGACCGCCCAACTGCCGCGCCAGCACCCATTGCGCGCCATAGCCGAGCAGGCAGCCGGCCAGGCTGGCCAGCACGCCCAGCCACAGGAACTGGTACAGGTAGAGCCGGAACACCTGGCCCTGGCTCGCCCCGACGCAGCGCATCACGGCACAGCCGTCGAGATGGCGTTCGAGGAAACGCCGCGCCGAAAGCACGATCGCCACCGCCGCCAGGATCAGGCTGGTGAGCGCGGCCAGGCTGAGAAACTTGCCGCCGCGCTCGAGCGCCGAGCGGATCTCCGGGCGGCCATCGCTCACACCCTCCAGCCTTTCGCCACGCGCCAGGCGCGGCGCCGCCCAGGCGCGGTAAGCGGCAATCTCCCGGGGCTGCCCGGCCAGCAGCATGCGGTAGCCGATGCGGCTGCCGGGCTGGATCAGGGCGGTGGCGGGCAGGTCCCGGGCATTCATCATCAGGCGTGGCGCGATGCTGAACATGCCGCCGCCGCGATCCGGCTCGAAACTCAGCACCGCCGCCACCTTGAAGCGTGCTGCCCCGAGCGCCAGCGCATCGCCCGGCGCCAGGTTCAATTGATCCAGCAAACGCTGATCCAGCCACACCGTGCCCGGTCCGGGAATCCCCCCGGCAACCCGCTCACCCTCTCCGGACTGGATACGCAGCTTGCCGCGCAGCGGATAGCCGGGCGCCACGGCCTTGATTTCCGCCAGTTGATTGCCCGTAGCAGTCACCACCATGCTCGGAAAGGTGAGGATGCGAACCGGCGCCAAGCCGCGCCGATGCGCTTCAGTAACAAATTCCTGGTTCACCTCATGGTCCGCCGCCAGCACCAGGTCCGCCGCCAGCAACTGGCTCGCCTCGGTGGTCAGGGCCTGGTTGACGCGGTCGGTGAAGAAACCCACGGCGGTCACGCCGCCCACGGCGATGAGCAGCGCGAAACTCAGGGCATGCAGTTCGCCCGCCCGCCATTCGCGCAGCAGCATGCGCCAGGACAAACGCAGCAGGTTCATGATTCCACCAGATGCCCGTCCACCAGGCGCAGCCTGCGGCCGCAACGGGCGGCCAGTTCGGCGTCATGGGTGACCAGCACCAGGGTGGTGCCCTGTTCGCGATTCAGCTCGAACAGGAGATCGATGATGCGCGCGCCGGTGGCGCTGTCGAGATTGCCGGTGGGCTCGTCGGCGAGCAGCAGTTTGGGCTGCGTCGCGAAGGCGCGCGCGATGGCGACGAGCTGCTGCTCGCCGCCGGAGAGGTGCCTGGGGTAATGCTGCAAGCGCTCGCCCAGCCCCACCCTTTGCAGGACGGAGCGCGCCGTTTCGCGCGCCGCGGCGGCGCCGGCCAGCTCCAGGGGCAGCATGACGTTCTCCAGCGCCGTCAGCGCGGGCAGCAACTGGAATGACTGGAACACGAAGCCGATCAGGCGCCCGCGCAGGGCCGCCCGGCCATCCTCGTCCAGCGCGAAGAGATTTTCCCCGTTGATGTGCACCTCGCCGCCGGTGGGCAGATCCAGGCCCGCCAGCAGGCCCAGCAGGGTGGACTTGCCGGAACCCGATGCGCCGACAATCGCGACGGATTCGCCGCCGGCGATTTGCAGATCGAGCTGGTGCAAAATGGTGAGCATCCCCTCGCCGACCGGCACTTGCCTGGAAAGGCGGCTCGCCTGCACAATGAAAGAAGATTGAGGAGATTTCATGCTGATTCGCTGGTTATTGTGTGTACTGCTGTTAGTGCCTCCCGCCGCCTGGGCGGGACAGACCATCCTGGTATTCGGCGACAGCCTGTCCGCCAATTACGGCATCGCGGCGGAAGCGGGCTGGGTGAGTTTACTGCAACAGCGTCTCGACCGTAAGCAATATGACTATCGCATCGTCAATGCCAGCATCAGCGGCGAGACCACCGCGGGCGGCGCCTCCCGCATCCGTGCTGCGCTCGACACCCACCAGCCGGCTATCGTGATCATCGAACTGGGCGCCAACGACGGGCTGCGCGGCCTTTCCCTCGAAGCCTCGCGCCAAAACCTGGACGGCATCATGCACGCCTGCGGTGCCCGCAAGGCGCGCATCCTGCTCATCGGCATGCGCCTGCCGCCCAATTACGGCGCGGCCTACACCGAGGGTTTTGCTGCGCTCTTCCCGGCGCTGGCGAAAAAACACCGCGCCGCCCTGCTGCCCTTCCTGCTGGATGGGATTGCCGACAGGCGCGAATGGTTCCAGGCCGACAATCTCCATCCCACCGCAGCCGCGCAGCCGGCCATCATGGAAAATGTCTGGACCACATTGAAGCCGCTGCTTTCAAAATGAGGCCCGTCGAGATCATCGGGGTTGCCTCCGGCATCGGCGCGCGCGACCCAGGCTGCGCCGCAGGGCCTGACGGCATTGAACATTCCGGCCTCGTACTCCGGCTGCGGCAGCAGGATTGCGATTTTTCCTGGCGCACCACCCTGCGCGCCGGCGCTTCGCCTACTCCGCTGGACTGCATCCAGGCGCTATGCGCCAGCCTGGCGCAGGAAGTCAGTGCCACGATGAAGAACGGAAAGCTGCCCATCGTCATCGGCGGCGACCATTCATGCGCCATCGGCACGTGGAGCGGCGCGGCGCTGGCGCTAAGGGCACAAGGCCCGCTCGGCCTGATCTGGATCGATGCCCACATGGACAGCCATACGCCAGATACGACACCGAGCGGCGCGATCCACGGCATGCCGCTGGCCGCGCTGCTGGGCCATGGCGCGCCTGAACTGGTCAACATCGCCGCTTTCAGCCCCAAGGTTTTGCCGGCCCATGTTTGCCTGATCGGGGTGCGCAGCTTTGAATCGGGCGAAGCCGACCTGCTGCAGCGCCTCGGCGTGCGGGTGTTTTTCATGGCGGAAGTAAAACAACGCGGCATCGCCGCCGTCATGGCGGAGGCACTCGCCATCGCGCAGCGGGGAACAGCGGGCTTCGGCATCAGCATCGACCTCGATGCCTTCAGCCCGGAGGAAAGCCCGGGCGTCGGCACGCCCGTCAGGCATGGACTGCATCACCTGGTGCTGGACAAGGTATTGCGGGGCATCCTGCGCCACCCCAGGCTCGCCGGCCTGGAACTGGCCGAATACAATCCGCGACGTGACCACGACCAGCGCAGCCTGAGGCTGGTAGAGGATTTGCTCGGCGCGTTCTGCCGCCAGCCCCAGGCTTAGCGCTGTTTCAATTTAGCGGCGAACTTGGCGCGCAGCTTGGCCACCTTCGGCGCCACTACCGCGCGGCAATAGGGCTGCTGCGAATGGCGGCTGAAATAATCGCGGTGATATTCCTCGGCAGGGTAAAAAACCGGCGCAGGCAGCACCTCGGTCACAATGGGCTGGTCCCAGATGCCTTCGCGGGTAAGCATGGCGATCATTTCCAGCGCCTGGACCTTCTGCTCATCCGAATGGTAGAAAATGACCGAGCGGTACTGGGTGCCGACATCGTTGCCCTGGCGGTTCAGCGTAGTGGGGTCATGGATGGCGAAGAATGCCTCCAGCAATTCCCGGAAGCGGATGACCGAAGGATCAAAGCTTACCCGCACGACTTCGGCATGGCCTGTATCGCCGTTACAAATTGCCTCATAATCCGGATTGTCCAGCCGGCCGCCGCTGTACCCCGACGTCACGCCGCTCACGCCGAGAAGCTCGTTGAACGCGGCTTCCAGGCACCAGAAGCATCCGCCGCCAAACGTAGCGGTTTCGGGCTTTATATTCATCAGGGACAGCACCTTTAACTCATGGAGTGGGACATTCTATTCATTAATGGCTTGCAAGGTTAACGTGAATCCATAAAAAATTTTTGCTTGAAGCATAAGTATATTCGGATATGCTTATCCATAAAGGTTATACGATTTATACTCTTTCTAAATAGAACCTGAACCTGTAACCTTCGCGCGGCAAAATGTAAGTGTTATTGGCGGCAAATTAACTGTAACGGGAGACTCAAAATGTTGAAAATTTTAGGTGGTTTTATAATTGGCTTGGTATTTACCGGCTTCATGGCCTATAACATGGCCCCGAGCATGATGTTCGAGGAACGTGTCAGCCCCTTCGGGCTGGAAGAAACGGTCGCACGCATCCAGCAGAATATTGAAAATACCGGCAATGGCTGGGCGCTCGCCGGCCTGCGCAACCCGGCCAAGGCTGTCCAGCAGGATGGCGGCAACACGCTGCCGGTACTGATGATCGAGGCCTGCAGCACCAAATATTCCGCCCCGATCCTGAAGGATGACTCGGTGCGCTTTTTGTCCATCCTGATGCCCTGCAAGATTTCCGTTTACCAGAAGAACGACGGCAAGACCTACATCGGCAACATGAACTCCGGCCTGATGGGCAAGATGTTCGGCCCGATGGTGGGTGAAATCATGGGCAAAGTCGCAATCGACCAGGCCAATTTCCTCAAGTTCGATCCTAGCAAACCCGCGCCAGAGATGAAAAAAGGTAGCCCAGGTGCCGGCGCTGCAGGCGGTGCCGCTGCAGGCGGCGGTGGTGGCTGCTAAGAGCCCCGCGCACACATCTCGAACTGAATTCAGGAGGAATCATGTCAAGTAGAAAAATAATCATGGCCTGGGTACTCGCCGCCAGCTCCACGCTGGCCGCGTTGACCACCCTGGCCACACCGGCGCCCACGGCAGCGCCGGCCGCAGCGCCCAAAACGGAAGCAGGGGCACTCGCTTCATCGGCACATCCGTATGCGCCAACCAACGGCAGCGCGCCTGCACCGGCTGCCGAAACCAAGAAGGCCTCTACTTCCACTGCAGACCACAGCAAGTTCAAGGAACTGCAAAAGGACTTCAAGGACGGACCGGAAGTCACCAAGGCTTGCCTTTCCTGCCATACCGAGGCGGCCAAACAGGTGCAACACACCAAGCACTGGACCTGGGAATTCATGAATCCTCAAACCAACCAGAAGCTGGGCAAGAAAAACGTCATCAACAATTTCTGTACCGCCGTTCAATCGAACTACCAGTTCTGCACCGCCTGCCACGTCGGCTACGGGTGGAAGGACGACAAGTTCGATTTCAGCAAGGAAGAGAATGTTGACTGCGTTGTCTGCCATGACACCACCGGCAAATACCGCAAGCTGCCAGGCCTTGCCGGGCACCCTGCTTACGAGGACACGGAGTTCCCACCCCATTCGGGCAAAATCGTCAAGGCGGTTGACCTGAAAGATGTGGCTCAGCACGTGGGCAAAACCTCGCGTGAAACTTGCGGCGCCTGCCACTTCTACGGCGGCGGCGGCGATGCCGTGAAGCACGGCGATCTGGACAGCAGCCTGAAAAACCCAGCCAAGTATCTGGATGTGCACATGGCCAAGGACGGGTTGAACTTCACCTGCGGCACCTGCCATGCAACCTCGGCCCACCAGGTACCTGGCAGCCGCTACACTCCGACCGCCCACGATACGGACAAAGCCCACCTGCGCGGCAAGGCAGACAACAGCAATCCGGCGACCTGCCAGTCCTGCCACGGCACCAAGCCGCATCCGGAAAAAATGGCCAAGCTGAACGAGCATACGGCGAAAATTGCCTGCCAGACTTGCCACATTCCTGAGTTTGCCCGCGGACAGGCCACCAAGATGAGCTGGGACTGGTCAACCGCCGGCAAAATGAAGGATGGCAAGCCCTATACGGCCAAGGACTCTGCAGGCAAGAATTCCTATGACAGCAAGAAGGGCGACTTCACCTGGCAACACGACGTGATCCCGGATTACATCTGGTTCAACGGCGATGTGAACTACACCCTGCGTGAAAACAAGCTGGACCCGACCAAAACCGTGAAGATCAACTCATTCGAAGGCAGCCCAACGGATGGAAAATCCATGATCTGGCCGATGAAAGTGTTCCGCGGCAAGCAACCCTACGATGCCGTCAACAACCAGCTGGTGGTATTCCACACCTACGGCAAGGATGACAGCGCTTACTGGGGCAACTTCGACTGGGACAAGGCGATGGAGTATGGCATGAAGGAAATTGGCGCAGAGTACAGCGGAAAATACGGCTTCGTCAGCACCGAAATGGCCTGGCCGATCACCCACATGGTCGCACCCAAGGGTGATGCCTTGAGCTGCGCACAGTGTCACGACGCCAAAACCGGTGGCCGCCTGAAGAACGTTGACGGGCTCTACATGCCAAGCACCGGGCGCCAAAACAAATGGCTCGACATGGGCGGCTGGGCGCTTGCCCTACTGACCCTGCTCGGTGTGATCATCCACGGTGCCGGCCGCATCTA
>CAYLMA010000026.1:0-50282 GCA_964384915.1 uncultured Sulfuricella sp.
TACGCCATCATCGCCTCGTGCGACGTGGCGGCGGCGATGATGGAGCCGCCCGGCGGCACCTCGCTGGTGGAAGAGTCCATCCTCGAGGCGCTGGATTTCCGCCGCGCCATGCGCAAGGTGGACGAAGAATTCGGCGATTCCTGGTGGTTCAAGGTCTGGGGGCCGGAATACCTGGCCGAGGAAGGCATCGGCAGCCGCGAGGACTGGGTGCTGCACGACAACGAGCACTGGCATGGCTTCGGCAATCTGGCGCCGGGCTTCAACATGCTCGACCCGATCAAGGCCACCATCATCACCCCGGGCCTGAGCATGGAAGGCGGCTTCTCCGAATCCGGCATCCCGGCGGGGATCGTCACCAAATACCTGGCCGAACACGGTGTGATCGTGGAGAAGACCGGGCTCTACTCCTTCTTCATCATGTTCACCATCGGCATCACCAAGGGCCGCTGGAACACCATGCTCACCGAGCTTCAGCAGTTCAAGGATGACTACGACCGCAACCAGCCGCTGTGGCGCGTGCTGCCGGAATTCGTCGCCAAGCATCCGCGCTACGAGCGGGTCGGGCTGAAGGACCTGTCCGACAGCATCCACGGCATCTACAAGGCCAACGACATCGCGCGCCTGACCACCGAGATGTACCTCTCCAACATGGAGCCGGCGATGAAGCCGACTGATGCCTTCGCCAAAATGGCGCATCGCGAAATCGACCGGGTGGAAATCGACGATCTCGCCGGCCGTGTCACCAGCGTGCTGCTCACGCCCTATCCGCCGGGCATCCCCCTCTTGATTCCGGGCGAGCGATTCAACACCACCATCGTGAGATACCTCAAGTTCGCGCGCGATTTCAACGAAAAATTCCCCGGCTTCGAGACCGATATTCACGGGCTGGTGCAGGAATCCTCAGATGGCAAGAAACGCTACTATGTGGATTGCGTGAGGCAGAATTAAGACTGGCGCTCCATGAAACTGCTGCCCTGGCTGACCGGGGGCCTGCTCTACCTGGCTTTCCTCGCTGCAACGGCGCCCGCCGCCACCCTGTTTTGGCTCGCCAGCCGCTATGTATCCAGCGGCATTACGACAAGTGCCGCAACAGGCACGCTGTGGCGCGGCGAAGCGCAAGGCGTCTCCTTCACGCCACCGGGCGGCAAGGCCATCGTCCTGGAGCGGCTAGCCTGGAACATCCGGCCGCTCGGACTGGCATTCGGGGGCTTGCCGGTCGGAATCGAATTCAGCGGCGCGGAAGCCGGGGGCCAGGGCACGCTGCGCCTGACCCCGTCAGGACTGGACATCACCCAACTCGACACCACCCTGCCCGCCGTCTGGCTGGAGCATATCCAGCCCCGGCTTGAGACTTTCCGGCTGGAGGGCGCGATTACGCTGCGCAGCAAGGAATTCTCCCTGCGCCAGAACCATTATCAGGGCCAGGGCGAAATTCTCTGGCAACAAGCCGCCTTTGGCCTGAGCCAAGTCAAGCCGGTCGGCAACTACCGTGGCGAAATCGGCGGCAAGGGCGAGCATATCCAGTTCCAGCTCCAGACACAGAATGGGCCGCTGGAACTGGCTGGCAGCGGCACATGGACAAAACAGTCCGGCATCCATTTCATCGGCACGGCAAAAGCGCGCGAGCGGGAAAATGAACTGACGCCGCTGCTGCGCCTGCTGGGAAAACCCGACCCAAGCGGTTTTTACGCCCTCAAATTCTAAAACCAGCCCATCCCTTACCGTCCTTACACACTGAATTCATAAAAGCTTCAAATTTCCGTCATCTGCCCCGGGCAACATGCTGCCTTTTGCCAACCATCGCATCGGAGATTGACCAAATGAAGCTGAAATCCTTAAGCATGGCGGTTATGGCCGCTCTAGGCGTGACCATTCTGTCCATTTCCCTGACTGGCTGTAATGACAGCAACAGCACCCCGTCCATCAGCACGGTCGAATTCGTCGAAACCACCAGCGCGCCAAGCAGCGCCGACGACATGAGCAAGACCCTCGCCACCGCCAAGGCCGTGGTTACCTACAGCGACGGCAGCAAGAAGGAATATCCACTGAGCTACAACACCCTGTTCAGCCTCCAGGACAAGGTCGGCGGCAATGCCTATGCGGCCGGCCAGCTCTACAACTACAAGATGCAGCCCCTGATGGATGTCAACGGCCAGCCCATGGTGGTTGAAACCCCGGACGGCAACAGCCTGCTGAACGTGGATGGCAGCCTCTACCTGGTCACGCATCTGGAATACGACTGGCTGCTCGCCAATGGCACCGAGGCCACCGGCCGGGCGCCCATGGGCATGGTCCTGACCGGCCTGAATCAGGCAACTGACGGCAAGCTTTCCGTGAAGAGCCAGAAAGCCATCGACTTCTCCAGCGTGGGCGGCACCTGGATCAACTGCGCCGCCTCCCAGACCCCTTGGAATACGCACCTGGGCTCGGAGGAAGACTATGATCTGCAATTCAACCCGCTCAACAGCAACTACAGCACCACCGTGGCCGGCCTGAAAGCCATGACCGAGCTGTATTTCGACAACAGCAAGCCGGCCAACCCCTACGACTACGGCTTCATCCCCGAAGTGACCGTAAAGAAAGACGGCACTACCGCCGTGGCCAAGCACTACACCATGGGCCGTGGCGCCTGGGAAATGAGCAAGGTCATGGCTGACGGCAAGACTGCCTACCTCGGCGACGACGGCGCCTATACCATGATGGCGATGTTCGTGGCCGACAAGTCCGGCGACCTGTCCGCCGGCACGCTGTACGCGGCCAAGTGGAACCAGACCAGCGACCAGGGCGGCGGCGCGGCCAACCTGAGCTGGTTCAAGCTGGGCAAGGCGAGCGATGCCGAAATCAGGGCCATCATCGGCAGCGGCGTGACCTTCAACAGCATCTGGGACGCGAAACTTCCCATCACCGACCCCGCCGGCGCCAAGTCATGCGATGCCGGTTATACCCGCATCCGTGCCGGCTCTTCCACCGACGAATGCCTGACGCTCAAGCCCGGCATGGAAAAGGCCGCCGCTTTCCTGGAAACCCGCCGCTATGCCGCGTATCTGGGCGCCACCACCGAGTTCACCAAGATGGAAGCCATCGCCTCCAACGCCCGTGACAAGAAGGCCTACATGGCCATGTCCCGTATCGAATCCAGCATGAAGACGGAAACGTCCGCACCGTTTGACCATATCAAGCTGGCAGAAAACAAGGCAGGCGTGACCTACACGCTGGATCTGGCTGGCGGCCAGAAAACGGCCAACGGCGGCGAAGCCATCAACTCAGACTACGTGGCGACCAAGATGTACGTGGAAGCCGCCCTGCTGGGCAAGCCGATCAGCACCGACGCCTACGGCAACACGGCTGACGTGAATGCCGTCGCCAACCCGGACAACGTGTTCTTCTCGGAAAAAATGCGCACCCTGTTCATCGGCGAGGATAGCGGCATGCATGTCAACAACTACGTGTGGGCCTATAACGTGGACACCAGGAAGTTGACACGCATCCTGTCTTCCGCCGCGGGCGCTGAAAATACCGGCCTGCAGGTGCTGGACAACCTCAACGGCCACGCCTACATCATGAGCAACAATCAGCACTGGGGCGACCTGCCAAGCAGCGTGCCGGCAGCCCTCAAAACCGACCTGCTGAGCCGGATCAACCGCTTCAACGCCCCTGTTGGCTACATCGGCGGCTTGCCTGGAATGTAAGCCCTTCTTCTGGCAATCATGCCGGATGTTTTTCCGGGGAGCCCAGCGCTCCCCGTTTTTTTTCACGATACCGTGGCCGATGCACGCCAAGCGGATAGGTTTGACGGCAAACCGGAAAGTCCATACCATCCAACACTCAATTCATCTGTTCGTCATGACCAAGCGCTTGCCACAAAAATTTTCCGCTTTCCTGCAGACCCGCTGGGTCGCGCTGCTCAATCTGTGCCTGGTGGCGCTGCTGTGCTGGCAACTGGCTCACTGGACATGGCTGTTCCTCGCCCCCGCTCCCGCCAAGCCGGCCGCTGCAGCACCCGCCACACCCGACGCGGCGCGCCTGCTGGAGTCGATTCGCGCCGGGCATCTGTTCGGCACCGCCAGTCAGGCCGGCAATCTCCCCACGGCACAGGCCACCACCTCCCTCAATCTCAAGCTGAGCGGCGTCTTCGCGGCAGCCGGCAAGTTGCCGGCCGTGGCGATCATCAACGTTGAAAACAAGGGCGATCTGCCCTTCGTGGACGGTGACGGCATTCTGCCGAATGTAACGCTGGAACAGGTCAAACCGGATCATGTCGTGCTCAAGCGTGGCGGAGTAAGAGAAAAACTGCTGCTGGAGCAGAAAGGGGCGCCGCTGCCGCTTCAGGAAAAAGCTTCGCAACTGAACGTGCGCCAGGAAGGAAAAGGCAGATTCGGCGTTTCCCGTAGCGAGTTGAACCAGGCGCTGTCAGACCCCGCCCAGCTTGCCGATGCCGGACGGGTCAAAGCGCTGGCGGGGCAGGGCTTGCGTATCGAGGAAGTGAATGCGGGGGGCCTGATGAACCGGCTCGGGCTGCAGGGCGGCGACATCATCCGCCAAATCAACAACAAGCCGGTCGAAAGGGCAGCAGATCTCATCAGCGCGTACCAGGCCAGCAACAGCATCAGCGTGAAAGGCATCCGCAACGGCGTGCCGTTCGAATACAATTACACCGTACGCTAAAAAACCGGATAGATATGACTTTATTAAACCGCTCATCATGGCATCTCCTCTGCCTGCTGCTATGCTTTTTATGGGCTGGCGCGCTGCACGCGGAAGAGGAAACCGTGACGCTGAATTTCGTCAACGCCGACATCGAATCGGTGATCAAGGCGGTGGGCATGATCTCCAACCGGAATTTCATTATCGATCCGCGCGTCAAAGGCACGGTCAACATCGTTTCATCCAAGCCGGTGGCGCGCGACATGACCTACCAGATTCTGCTCTCCGCTCTTCGGCTGCAGGGGTTTGCCGCCATCGAGGCCGGCGGCGTAACCAAGATCGTGCCGGAACCCGATGCCAAGCAGAATTTCAGCGTCACCGGCGGCAAGAACATTAAGGCTTCCGGCGACCAGATCGTGACCCAGGTCTACCCCTTGCAGAACGAATCTGCCGTCCAGCTGGTGCCTGTATTGCGGCCGCTGATCACGCCCAACAACAGCATTTCGGCCTACGCCGGCACCAATACCCTGGTGATTACCGATTATGCCGACAACATCAAGCGCATCAACAAGATCATCGAGGCGATCGACCTGCCGAATTATGGCGAGGTCACGGTCATCAAGCTGCAATACGTTTCCGCGCTGGACCTGGCGCAAACGCTGAACCGCCTGCTGGGAGAAGGCACCAGCATACAGCAGCCCGGTGGTGCTCCCCAGTCTACAGCGGGGGGCGATTCCGGCAATAAATTCATTGTACTGCCGGACATTCGCTCCAACAGTCTGCTGATCCGCTCCGACAGTCCCGCCCGCATCGCGCGCGCGCGCGGCCTGGCGATGCAACTGGACGTGGCAGGCAGCCAGATGGGCAACATCAACGTGGTCTATCTACGCAATGCGGAAGCGACAAAACTGGCAGAAACCCTGCGCGCGATTATTTCCGGTGAAAACAGACCCGCCACGGCATCAAGCAGCCAGGCCACACCCGGCCAGCCCACCACAAATCCCTCCGCAAACCCCGCCGCGACCAGCAGCGGCTCAAGCATCCAGGCCGACGCGCAAACCAACTCGCTGATCATCACCGCGCCGGACAATATTTACAACACGCTACGCGCGGTGATCGACAAGCTCGATGCGCGGCGCGCGCAGGTCTTTGTCGAAGCGCTGATCGTCGAGGTCACGACCGACAAGGCCGCCGAATTCGGCATCCAGTGGCAATCGCCGCTGGGCTCCAGCGGCTATAACAATGCGGTTGTTGCGGGCACCAATTTCGGCAAGGACGGCAACAACATTATTGGCTTGAGTGCCGCAGCGGCATCTGGCGCCCTGCTGGCGCCCGGAACCGGCTTCAATCTCGGGCTTCTCCAGCGCCTCACCATCGGCGGCCAGGAAGTGACCGGCCTGACCGCGCTGGCCAGGATGCTGGAATCGGACGCCAACGCCAACATCCTCTCCACCCCCAACCTGCTCACGCTGGACAATGAAGAAGCCAAGATCATCATCGGCAAGAACGTGCCCTTCATCACCGGCAGCTACGCCCAATCCACCGGCACGGCCACGGGCGCCGCAGTCAACCCGTTCCAGACCATCGAGCGCAAGGATGTCGGCCTGACTCTGAAAGTCAAACCCCAGGTGGCGGAGGGCGGCACGGTCAAAATGCAGATTTACCAGGAAGCTTCCAGCATCCAGGACACCACCAATGTCGCCGGCGTCATCACCAACAAGCGTTCCATCGAATCCACGGTGCTGGTCGACGATGGGCAGATCATCGTCCTGGGCGGCCTGATCCAGGACGACGTGCGCGACGGCCTGGACAAGGTGCCCGGCCTGGGCGACATCCCCTTCCTCGGCAGCCTGTTCAAGTATGAAACACGCAAGCATGTCAAGACCAACCTCATGGTGTTCCTGCGTCCGCGCGTATTGCGCAATGCCACCGCCGCCGCCACCCTGACCGGCGATCGCTACGACTATATCCGCAACGAGCAGTCGCTCTCGGCCACCGGATCGCATCTGTTCCTGCCCAATACGCCGCCACCGCTGCTGCCGAAACTGAAGCCACAGCCGGCGCCCGCAGACGCAGAAAAACCAGCCGGGCCATAGCCGCATGACGCTCCCCGCCGGCGAGAATCTCTCCCCGCATCCCGATCCGCACTGGGCCCGGCTGCTGCCTTACCACATCGCCAAGAGCCGCGGCATCATCGTGGCCCGGCAGAGCGGCGACGGCTACGAAGTGGTGGTGCGGGCAGGCACGCCGCCCCTCAACCTGGCCGAGGCGCGCCGGGTGCTCGGCGCGCCGCTGCAGCCCCGGCTCCTGAGCCCGGCCGAATTCGAGCATTGCCTCGGGCAGGCCTATGCCAGGAGCGACAGCCAGGCGGCGCAGCTCATGGACGATCTTTCCCAGGACGTGGATCTGCAGCAACTGGTGCAGGATATGCCCGTCGTCGCCGACCTGCTCGAAATGGAAGACGACGCGCCCATTATCCGCCTGATCAATGCCGTGCTTACCCAGGCTTTGCGCGAAGGGGCTTCGGACATCCATATCGAAGCCTTTGAAACGCGCTCGGTGATCCGCTTCCGCGTTGACGGCATCCTGCGCGACATGCTCGAACCGCAGCGCAGCCTGCACGCCGCCATCGTGTCGCGCATCAAGATCATGGCCAGCCTCGATATCGCCGAAAAACGCCTGCCCCAGGATGGCCGCATCACCCTGCGCATCGGAAGCCGTCCAGTGGACGTGCGCGTCTCCACCCTGCCCTCCGCCCACGGCGAACGCGTGGTGCTGCGTCTCCTGGACAAGCAGGCGGGACGCCTGGAACTGGGAAAACTGGGCATGCACGCGGACACGCTGCAGGAGCTGGACCGCCTCATCCACCAGCCGCACGGCATCGTGCTCGTCACCGGCCCGACCGGGTCTGGCAAGACCACGACGCTGTACGCCGCGCTGTCGCAGCTCGACACCAAATTGCTCAACATCATGACGGTGGAAGACCCGATCGAATATGACCTCGACGGCGTTGCCCAGACCCAGGTCAACCCGCGCATCGAGATGACCTTTGCCCGTGCGCTGCGCTCCATCCTGCGCCAGGACCCGGACATCGTCATGATCGGCGAGATCCGCGACCTGGAAACGGCGCAGATCGCGGTGCAGGCGTCCCTTACCGGGCACCTGGTGCTCGCCACCCTGCATACCAACGATGCCCCCAGCGCCGTCACCCGCCTCATCGACATGGGTGTCGAGCCCTACCTGCTGGCATCGAGCATGCTGGGGATCGTGGCCCAGCGCCTGGTCCGCCGCCTGTGTCCGGAATGCCGCAAGCCTTACCAGCCAGGCGCGGCCGAAGTGGAAAAGCTGAAACTGGCCACGCTGCCTGGCGATACCCGGTTTTATGCCGCACAAGGCTGTCCGGCCTGCAACTACAGCGGCTACCAGGGACGCACCGGCATTTATGAACTGCTGAGCATCGACGAAACCCTGCGCCACATGGTCCATGATGGCAGCACCGAGCAGGCGATGCGCGAATATGCCCAGAACCACGGCATGGTCAATCTGCGCCAGGACAGCGCGCGTTATGTCATAAGCGGCGAAACCAGCGTGGAAGAAACGCTGCGGGTGACGAAGGACTAAGCATTGACCGCCAATTGCCATCAAATCATAATGATCATTATGGTCATAACAAGGAGAGAGCCATGATCACCGAGACCAGCGCGGTCAGTTTCAGGCAGAATCTGGGCGAGATGCTCAATCAGGTGCAGTATCGCCACGACAGCGTGGTGATCAACAAGGACGGCAAGCCCGTGGCGGCTCTGGTCGACGCCAGGTTGTTCGAGCGCATCCGCCGCATGCAGGGCCGCTTCGACGCACTGTGCCAACGCATCGAGGCCGGCTTTGCCGAAGTGCCCGAGGCGGAAGGGCTGGCTGAAATCGATTCCGCCGTTGCGGCTGAACGGGCGCAGACGCGCGCGTCGGCCAAGAAGCGCTGAGCCGCCTTGGCTTCACTGCGGGTGGTACTCGATACCAATGTGCTGCTCTCCGGCATCGCTTATCCGGCCAGCGTGCCGGGCAAGATATTGGCGGCCTGGCGCCACGGCTCGGTGGATGTGCTGCTTTCGGCTTACATCCTGGACGAGTTGCAGCGCGTGCTGCTTAGATTGGCGCACCGCCATGGTTTGACAGCTGCGGAAATTGGCGATTTTGTGGATGCGCTTTCCATACAGGCTGAAGTCATTGAGCCGCTGCCGGGCGTGGAACCGGACTTGCGCGATGTCGATGATCGGCCGGTGCTGGGCACTTTGCTGGCGGCAACCAAGTCGTCTGGCGCGGACTATCTCATCACCGGTGACAAGGACTTGCTGGCGATGGCCGAGCGCTACCCCATCGTGACTCCCGCGAAGTTCTGGGCGACACACGCGGGGCTTTGAGCATGATGATGGCTGAGAGCTGACACATGTCCGGATACAAGTACGAAGCACTCGACCCTGCAGGCCGCATTTGCAAGGGCGTGCTGGAAGCCGACAACGAACGCCAGGCGCGGCAAAGCCTGCGCGAGCAGAACATGGTCGCGCTTGAGGTCCACGCCATGCTGGAAACGGCGGGCGCCGCGCCGGGCAAGCAGAAAACCGGCTGGCGCCGCGGCCTGTCTTCCGCCCAGTTATCCCTGCTCACGCGCCAGCTGGCGAACCTGATCGGCGCGGGCCTGACCATAGAGGAAACCCTCAACGCCCTCATCGAACAGGCCGAGAACGAGCGCACGCGCCAGATTCTGGCAGGCATTCGCGGCCAGGTGCTGGCCGGCCAGGCCTTGTCCGGCGCCATGGAAAGCTATCCTCATGTCTTCCCCGCGGTCTATCTTTCCCTGGTACGCGCCGGAGAGCAGTCGGGGCAGCTCAACATGGTGCTGCAGCGCCTCGCGGATTACATCGAAGAGCGCCACGCCATGCGGCAGAAAATCATTCTCGCCTTCATCTACCCGGCGGTGATCACCTTCGTCGCCGTGCTGGTGGTCGGCGGCCTGCTGACCTATGTCGTGCCGCAGGTGGTCGCGGTTTTCCGCGACAGCCACCAGACCCTGCCCTGGCTGACCCGCGCGCTGATCGGCCTGAGCGATTTCCTGCGCGCCAGCGGCATCTACTGGCTGGCCGGGCTGGCGCTGGCGGCCTGGGCCGCACGCCGGGCGCTGCATAACGAAGCGCTCAAGTTCCGCTTTCATCTCTTCCTGCTACGCATTCCCATACTCGGGCGCTTCGTGCGCGATACCAATGCAGCGCGCCTGGCCAGCACGCTGGCGATCCTGGCCAACAGCGGCGTTCCGCTGCTTACCGCGCTGCAGGCCGGAGCAGGCGTGGTTGCCCACCTCCCGTTGCGGCGCGCAGTGGAAGACGCAGCGCGCATGGTACGGGAAGGCGCAGCGCTCAGCCGCGCCCTCGGCCATGGCAAGCTGTTCCCCCCCGCCATGATCCACCTCATCGCCAGCGGCGAAGCGGGCGGCAAGCTGGGGCAGATGCTCGACCAGTCGGCCCGCCAGCAAAACCAGATGATGCAGCAGCGCCTGGCGGTCCTGACCGGGCTGCTCGAACCCCTGCTGATCCTGGCCATGGGCGGCGTGGTGCTGGTGATCGTGCTGGCGATTCTGCTGCCGATTTTTGAAATGAATCAGTTGATCAAGTGAGGAGTGAAGCGTGAAATGTGAAATGTTTTTCAAGGGCAATTTTCAATGCCAGGCCGGCCAATCTGCGAGGAACCGGAGGATGAGGCAAGTTTCCAACTTCACACTTCACACTTCACACTTCACTCCTCGCCGCCTTTCCCAAGGCTTCACCCTGATCGAAATCATGGTGGTGATCGTCATTCTCGGCATCCTCGCCGCCCTGGTGGTCCCCAAGGTCATGAGCCGCCCGGACGAGGCGCGCATCGTCGCCGCCAAGCAGGACATCGCTTCGCTATCGCAGGCGCTGAAACTCTACAAACTGGATAATCGCACCTATCCCAGCACCGACCAGGGCCTGATCGCCCTGGTGCAAAAGCCGACCACCGCTCCGATTCCACCCAACTGGAAAACCGGAGGCTATGTCGACCGCCTGCCCAAGGACCCCTGGGGCCAGAATTACCAGTATCTGCAACCCGGCGTGCGCGGCGAAATAGACGTTTTCAGCCTGGGAGCGGACGGCGCGCCCGGCGGGGAAGGCAATGATGCCGATATCGGGTCGTGGATGCTGTGATGTCTTCATTCGTGAGAGGTGGGAGCCACCAAGCCGCTTTTGACTTTACCCCTCACTCCTCACCTCTCACCCCTCACCGCCTTTCGAATGGCTTCACCCTGATCGAAATGCTGGTGGTGCTGGTCATCATCGGCATCGTGGTGGCGATGATCGGCGTCAATCTCGCGCCCGATCCGCGCCAGGCGCTGCAAACCGAAGCGCAGCGGCTCGCCCTGCTGCTGCAACAGGCGCGTGACGAGGCGATGACCAGCGGCACGCGGATTGCCTTCAGCGCGGAGAAGCAGGAATACCGCTTCTGGCAGGCGCCCGCCAGATTGACGGGAAAACCGGGCGAAGCCGCCGGGGCATGGCAAGCTCATCCTGACCGGGAACTTTACAAGCCGCGCAGCCTTGCGGGCTCCATCAGGGTCGACGAACTGCGCATCAACCAGCAGCCAGTCGACAAACAGCTGCAAAAAATCGTTTTCACGCCATCCGGCATGACGCTGCCGTTTCGCATCACGCTCTCCGATGGACCGCTGCGCATCATCGTCAGCGGCAATGCCATCGGGCAAATCGAAGTGGACAAAGGGCCTCCGGGTTCATGAAAGCACGCGGCTTCACCCTGATCGAGGTGCTGGTGGCGCTCGCCATCCTGGCCATCGCCCTGGCCGCTGCGGCGCGCGCTTCCGGCATGTCGATTTCCACCAGCGACCGCCTCAAACAGCGCCTGCTGGCCAGCTGGACGGCGCAGAATCGCCTCGCGGAGCACACCGCGCGCCATGCCTGGCCGGATATCGGCACGCGCTCCGGAGAGGTGGAACAAGGGGGCATCCCCATGCGCTGGGAAGAGAGCATCAGCGCCACGCCCAACACCCGGTTCCGGCGCATCGAGATCGTGATTTCGCCGCTAGCGGAACCGCAGCACCAGGCCGCCCGCCTGTCAGGCTACCTCGCCGCCCCGCAGGGAGCTGCGCAGTGATTGGGAATGGGGGATGGGTCAGGGGGTGTAGGCTTGGGGGCCGCCAGCCCGCTTTTGGCCTTATTCATTCCTTATCCCCCATCACACATTACCGCCTCTCCAAGGGCTTTACGCTGGTGGAATTGCTGGCGGCCCTGACCATCTTTGCCGTCATGTCCATCGCCGCCTACCGCGGCCTCTCGACCATGCTGGACGCACGCGCGCGCATCGAACTGGAAAACCATAAATGGCGCAATGTGGCGCTATTTTTTTCCCGTCTGGAAAACGACCTCGATGCATTCAGGACGCGTCCGGTGCGCGGCACTTCCGATCTGCCGCTCCCGCCCCTGGCCGGGAATGCGGTCGCCGCGGGAGAGGATGACGCACAGCTCGCTTTCACGCGCGGCGGCTACAGTGGCCAGGAAGGAAAACTGAGCGCGCCGCAGCGGGTAGGCTATCGTTTACGGCATGGCAAGGTGGAAATGCTGAGCTGGGCCATTCTCGACCAGGCCCCGCGCAGCCGGCCCGAAGCCTATCAGGCACTGGGAGGAGTGGCCAAATTCGAGTTGCGCTACCTTGATGCGGCAGGAAACTGGCAATTGCAGTGGCCATTGCCAGGCCAACTGGCGAATCAGCCGCCAAACGCGCTGGAAGTCAGCCTCACCCTCGGGTCGGGTGAGACGGTGAAACGGATGTTCGCCCTGCCATGATCACATGCCGGGAACAGGGTGCCGCCGTGATCACTGCCATGCTGGTGGTGGCGCTTGCCGCGACTGCCGCTTCCTTCATGATGTGGCAGAACCACCTGTGGCTGCGCCAGGTGGAAAACCTTGACCATCAGGCACAGGCGCGCTGGATCGCCCGCACCGCCATCCAGTGGGGCGCAGCCATTCTGGATGATGATACGCGCGATGTCGATGACGAACGCGAAAAATGGGCGGCCGATCTGCCCCCGCTCGCGGCCGAGGGTGGCGAAGTCACAGGTTTCATCAGGGATGCCCAGGGGCTGGTCAACCTCAACAACCTGGTGAGAAACGGCAAGCACAGCCAGAGCGACGTGGTGATATTGACACGCCTGATGATTGCACTGGAAATCAACCCAGCTTCAATCAATGCACTGCTGGACTGGATGGATGCTGACAATGAAGTCACCTATCCCGGCGGCGCCGAGGACATCCAGTACCTGGCCATCGAACCGCCCTACCGTGCGGCCAACCGGGCGCTGGAAGACGTAAGCGAGCTATATCGGGTACAGGGTTTCAACCGTGAAGCCATCCTGAAACTGCAGCCTTATGTGACGGCGCTCCCTGCCGCGACGACCATCAACGTCAACACCGCCCCGGCGGAAGTGCTGATGGCATTGTGCAGCGGCCTGCAGCTGGCCGATGCAACGACGTTGATCAAACGCCGCAGTAGCCATCCTTTCAAGGACAAGGCGGAGTTTCAAAAACTACTGCCGCAAGGCGTGCAAGCACGTGACGAGGATTACAATGTCAGCAGCCAATTTTTCAACGCCTCGGCAATATCGCGCAACGGACGCGTGCAAGTTGCTTACCAGGCATTGCTGGAGCGCCCCACGCAGGGCAAGACTATCACCCTGTGGTTAAAACAGATCGAGGAATAATGTCGCAACTGGAAATCCATATCCCGGAAAACTGGCCGCAACAGGACCAGGAAAATGCCGTCGAGGGAACGGCAATCGCCATTCCCTGGCGCCTCTGCGGAGCGCGGGGAGAATTGCTGCGCTCCGGCCTTGACGCTCCGGGCTCGATGCCGGCGGCCGAGCGCTGCCATATCGTGCTGCCTGCCAGCCGCGTCCTGCTGAGCAGCGTCAAGCCACCCGCACAGAACCGCAGAAAGTTCATGCAGGCCCTGCCTTATGCGGTGGAAGACCGCATCATGGCAGACCCAGTCAGCATACATGTGGCGGCAGGCGAGGTGCGGGAGAACGGTGAAATGCCGGTCGCCATCGTGGATCGCGCATGGCTGGGCCGGGTGCTGGACGCCTTGCGCGGCTGCGGCATCAGGCCTGTGCGCGCCGAAGTGGAAACCCTGCTCGCCCCCTGTAAAATAGGCGAATGGACCCTGGTCTGGCGCGCTCATGGCGGCTTTCTGCGGCAAGGGCCGCATAGCGGCATACCGCTGGACGGAGGCGATGCGGAGCACCCCCCGTCGGCGCTCCAGTTGGCCATTTCAGCCGCAGACAACCCGCCCGGCTCGATACAGCTCTATCTCGATGGCGCAAGCTTACCCGATCTGGACGCGTGGTCATCCCGCCTCGGTATTCCGGTGACGGCCGGTGGCGAATGGCAGCGGCCAGCAACGGCAGAGCAAGGCATCAACCTGCTGCAAGGCGAATTTGCCGCCAGGAGCATGCATGCCGGCTGGCTGCCGCGCCTGCGTCCGGCACTCATACTGGCAAGCCTGATCCTGGGTTTGCACGTGATTTTCACGATAGGCGACTGGGCCATGCTCAAGTTTGAAAAACACCGGCTGGCCGCCTCCATGGAGCAGAGCTTCCGCAAAGCCTTCCCCGATGCCAAAGTGATCGTCGACGCGCCGCTGCAGATGCGCCGCAACCTGGCCGAACTGCGCCACAGCGCGGGCATGATGAACAGCAACGATTTCCTGCCCCTGCTGGCGCAACTCGCGCCCAAGCTGGGCGCCCAGGCACAGCTGCGCGGCCTCGAATACCAGCAGGAAAACCTTAAGATCAAGCTCACCCTGCCCGATATGGCCGCCGCGGAGAGCCTGCGCGCAAGCCTCCCCCAGGCCGTGATCACTCCCGGGAACAGCGGCTCCGGCGGCCTTGAAGCCGAACTGACGATAGGTAAATGAACATGAAAGAAAGCGCAACTTCCTGGTGGCGGCAACTTGCCCCGCGCGAACGCAGACTCATCGCATGGGGCGGCGCCGTACTGCTGGCTGCGCTGAGCTACGCCTACCTGTGGCTGCCGCTCGACACGGAGCGTGTCAAACTAAGGGCCGGCCTGCCGCAGATGCGCGCAGACGCCGCGCTCATGTCCACCCAGGCGGACGAGGCCGCAAGCCTGCGCCAGAATGCGCGTCCAGCGCTCAGCGGCCCCGCCCTGCAGGCCGCGATCCTGCAAGCCACGAGCGAAGCGGGAGTGGACGAGAAAAGCGTGCAAATCACCCTGCTTGACGGGCATCGTGCCAATATCAGTATCCAGGGCGTTGCTTTCGATAGCTGGGCAAACCTGGCTGCGCGCCTGCAGGGCGAAAAAAACATCCGCCTTGAATCCTGCAGCATCGAGGCCATGCCTGAAGCGGGAATGGTTCGGGTGCAGGCGGTGATGGAAACAAAAAATCAAGCCACACCGTAGCCAGGAAAAATCATGGCGTAGCAGCCGTAAACACGGCTGTCCTGATCCGCCACGACAAACGTGCGTCTGGTAGCCGGCCGGCAGCATGTTGAACCTAAAAAAAGCAGTTAACCACGGAGTTCACGGAGAACACGGAGTTAGAACAATAGATTGCATGATATTTGTCATTCACCCGTTGGGTGAGGTCATAAATTGCCGCAAACAGCCTTTCTCTGTGTACTCCGTGCCCTCCGTGGTTATCGAACTGAGGTTTTCTGGTTGAAACAAGATTCGGCTATCGCTTCAAGTCACGATAGAAGTTTTCATGCGGCCCATCGGCTTCCAGAAAAACCAGGCGAACATCTTCATCCAGCGTATAACCCAGCAAATACAAATGGTCTCCACTGCGAAACTTGAATACACGCAACGCCGCCAGATCGCCTTTCTTGCGCTCACCGGTTTCGGGGCTTTGCCTGACCCCATCGACCGCCGAATCCACATCGGCGGCGGTATTGTCATGCAACTTTTTATATTGCCGCGAAAATCGCCGGGTTTGCTGGACTGCCCACGTCATCCACGACGGCTCCGGGGCACGAACGGCAGGGACTGCTCACGCGACTCGGCCATAGAAGCCAATGACTCCGCCACAAAACTGACCGGCAGATCGGGGTTATCGAGAGCCGCCCGCCCCACCCGCGCCCAGAACTCGATTTGCCCGGCAATGGAACGATGCTCAAGTATCGCGTCATGCTTGGCTTGCTCGTATAGATCCTGATTGATCCGTACTGAAGTGCTTGCAGACATTCCGATACCTCCAAAACATTTACCACAAATGTGGTGGAAGTGTAGTCCAAGCTTTCGCAAAAGAAAAATCCTTGTGACGGACAAAAAAGCAAACACCCCGAAATCGGGGCGTTTGCTTTTGCAGCGTCAGGGGTGAGAGACGCGCGATTCCATGCCCGTCTCTCACCGGCACTCATGGCACCAGTTCGCGCCAGATCACCCGCTTGCCCTGGAACGCGTTTGATAGGTTGCTGAACTTGACACCAGTCGGGCGTGGGGTGGGGTCGCCCACTTCCACAGTCGAGGCCACCACATTACCAGTGGGGAGCATGACCAGATTGATGCCGACCACGGGCGTGGCCGTCTTCTGGGCCGCAGTGGGGTCGATTAGGCCGCCTACCGACAAGCCGGTCTCGAAATTCACAAAATTGACCCAGCCATACCCTACAGGGGCGCACGCCGTATTGGTTGGCACCGTGGTTGGAAAAAGCAAGGTGCCATACTCGAGCTGCGGGTCGACATTGGCTCTCTCCCCCGTATCCGGGAAATCGACATACCAGCCACGCTGTGTCGACCAGTTGACTTTGTCGCCGGTGATTGTCCGGGTTGTTCCGGCATTGTTCAGCGTCAGTTGCACCATCTCGTTTGCGCCCGCTCCCGAACGCGGATTGATGAAAGTATCCGTTGCATCGTCATCCTTGATCGCATAGAGCGTATTCCGCTGAGTATTTGCAAGATCGGAAACCTCGAGATACTTTCCGGTCGCCGCAAATACCACGCGCTTATTAATGCCATTGGCAATGACATCCGCAAGTTCCGGGCGGGTGGTGATGGGTTGGGCTGCCCCCGCGCTGTCCTTCAGTACAGCGAATTTCAGCAGGCTGTAGTCCTTCATGTCGATGCGCCAGAGGTTGCCCTGCAAGTCCCCGCCATAGATGAACTTCGCGGTATTGTCCCGTTCTGAGGCGTCCGCGTAGAACTCGACCTTTGCCAGACCGCTGGGCGTGTCTTCAGTCCCGGCACCCGTGCTGACTTTGTTGAGAACAGTCCCGGTGATAGGGTCGAGCATGTACACCCAACCCTTGCCATCTCCCGGGCTGACGTTGTTATAACCGGAAGTCAGGAATACCACCCATTTCCCGTCCGAAGGCCGCTTGCCGATTTTCGGCTCCGCGAAGCTGTAGCCCACGTTGTCATCCATCTTCAGGACATGGTCGGTGGTTTGCGTATAGGTGAACTCCCACAGGAACTTGGGAACAGCAGGGTCCGTCACATCCAGGGCGTAGAATCCCCGGCCGCCGCCATGCAGGCTGCCCACGAGGATTGATCGCCACGAGGATCCGTCAGCGGCAGGCGTTCCGACAGAAATGTCACCGGTGACCGCGGAGCCGTTGACAAAGTAGGCATGCATGGTGGAATAGTTCTTGTCCGCCAGCTTCCACATCTTGGGCATTACCATGCTGGGGACGTAGGCCCAGCGCTCAACTCCCGTATCGGCATCGAAAGCGTGCAGCATGCCGTCGTTGGTGCCCAGGAATACCGTTTTTTTGTTTATAGACGGAGCTACCGTATTTTTGTAGTTGGTATAGCCTGTATCGGTATAGGAGAACCTGGGTTTTCCGATGAATATGGGCTGGGATTCGACTGCATCGCCCAGCGTCGCTTCGCGGTAGCGGAAGAGCTTGTCGGTGTTGCCCGAGCGGTCCTCATAAGCTGTCTGGCCGCGCAGATAGTTGACCAGGTTGGCTCCCCCCACAAAGTTCAACTTAGCTGGGTTCTGCTGATCTGCGGTCAGGCTGGGCCATTGGCTCAGGGCCGTAGGCGAACTGAAATAAGCCTTCTGGTTAGTCGTCATGTTGTCATACTTGAATTCAGTCAGGGCGGCGCCGCTGGCATCCTTCATGTAAATGGTGCGGCTATCGCTGCTGGCGGCCACCTTGCTTTTCAGCGTGCCCGTGCAACTGACCGGCACCTCGACCTTGCATTCCGTGGCGCCGGGGCAAGTGGCAGTGAGGGGTGGCGTCACGCAATACCAGACATTGCTGGCGCCGCTGGTTTCATTCTGGAGTGCGCCTGGATTGGGGCAGGAGGCCAGCGGAACAACGTCTTCCACGCACCATACCGCAGTCTCGCTGGTCGCGCCTGTCGTCAGATCAATCGTGCGAGCCTCCAGATTGCCGTGCCACTTCACGGTCGTGTAGCTGGCCACAAAGGCTTTGTTGTCCTGTGTCGTCGGATTAAGCGTGCTCGTGGCTGCCGCAGCGCCGGCTCCACGATTCTGATTCATTGCAGCCAGCGCCTTTTGGAGACCCTTGACAACCTGATCCGGGTCCTTGGCGCTGAAATACTCGCCCCGGCCATTGACCGCCGCGTGCCAGAGATCGTCGATATTCTCAGGCCCTTTACCATCACCGGGCACCGGCCAGTTGAGGTTTCCGAGTTTCAGCTCATTAAAATCGCCAAAGGTCGCGGTTGGATAGTCATCCTGGTACACCAGCGTGCCGTCGGCGCCCAGGCCGATGGTAAAACTGGTCATATATTGTTTAGTAAACTGAGTAATGCGTGGTGGTCCCGGGTCAATTTCTTCTTCGCACACATCCAGGCCCAGTGCGCCGGTGCAGTTAGTCAGCGCGCTGGTGCGCAGGTCCGTTTCATAGTAATACTTGGCGATATCCGCCAGCGTGTTGCTGGTTGCCGTGGGGCCTTCATACATCGGGCGGGACGTGCCGGGCCCATCCCAATTTCCCACGCTGTCACTCGACAGGCTGAAGTTGATGGTAGTGCCATTCCAATAGCCATCCGTGGAGAGGATGGAAAAATTCTGCTGGCAGGAATACTGCATCGGATCCTGCTGGCCGCTCACCTTTTTTGCAAAAATCCGGCCCACCTTGCCCAGCGCGTTACGCAGCGGCGTGCTGCCACCCGCATTGGCCGCGAACAGCTTGCTGTACCACGAGTTCTTGTGCGCCAGCTCGAATTTGTCGATATGCAGAAAATTCGCGCCATCCGTCGCCCCGCTATAGGGATTTCCATTGGTATCGTTAATGACATTGAAGCCCACACGGTATTTGTTGTCTATGCCCTTGAAGGCGCGGCTTACCCCGGATTTCATCATGCTCATGCGGGTGTGGTAGTAGGTGAACCAGTTGGCGTAGTTGGTCATCTCCTGATCGTAGGAGCAAGTCGTGTTGCTGCCGCAGTCGGTGCGGGTAGATGCCTTGCTGCTTGAGCCAGGGTAGGGGTAGCTGGTAGTAGTGGAAACAATGCTGGTGTAAATAGTGGAGCCAGGAACGCCGCCAGTAAATGCAGTGCGGGTTACAGTCGCGCCACCCGTGACAACGGGGAGGAAAGTAATTGCCCCCGTCCCATTAGGCGCTGTAATTTTGACGGTCGTTGTGGAAACGCTGGCGCTATACCCTGCCACTGTGCAATTCCCTGTAATTGCTGCTGTACAGGCATTGATGGCATTCCGGATATTGGTGGCCGTAATGGACTCATCATTGTTGCCGGCAGCGGCGGCAGACATGATGTTTTGGCCATTGACGCTGATTTGGCTGACCGTATTGGCTGAAGTGGAATTATCCACCCTTACGGTTGCAGTAGCGGATTTAGGATAACGCGGGTTACTGTAGGTTGAAGTTCTGACACTCTGGCAAGTGGTCAGGGCCGTGCTATTGCACCAACGCAATGTGGCTGGGTACTTGTAGTCAATGCCGCCCACCGTGGTTGGCGCGGATGCCGTGATACAGCTTTTCAGGTTCGGCAGGGTGCAATATTCCCCCGCCACAAAGGTGTAAAAACTGGCTTTGCCGTTGGTCAGGTCGCAGGCGCCGTTTGGCGCGGTGCCAGAAGGCGTGCTGCCGTCCGGGCAGAGCTGATTGGGGGTGCCTGCGGCCTGATTGTTGTAACTCAGGATGCCATAGGCATCGTATTTGACGCTGTTCCAGCCCGAGGTCTTGCTGGGGTAGGTGGTGGTATTCAGCGTCCCGTCCGCGTTGAAAAGCACCGGCGGGGAATAGGTGATCGCAGGGTTGTAGTAAGTCAGGTTCCAGGCGGAATTCCTGTAAAGTTCCGGATTGCTGCTGCGGGAATAGGAACTTTGGTAGGCCACCCAATCCGGCATGAAATCCCAGCCCATGCTGCCCGAATTATCCAGGGTGAACATGATATTGGGCAAAACGTCCGTGCTCGTCGAGTTCGCCAGCGGCACCTGGGTCAGGTTCACGAGGTCGGCATGCGGCGCGTTTGGAAGCGCAAGGCCGACGCACAACGCCATGCAGGCCAGTATTTTTTGAAACCTGTTGATAAGCAGTGAGTGTGTCATCATGCGCTCCTAGTAGGCATATGCCTGGATGTAACTGACGGTATTCCTGGGGCCTGTTACCCTTGCGGTAATGCGATAGAGTGGGCTACCAACGCTGCTGGCGCCGGTACCGAGTCCGGCTTCGTAGGTTAGCCGGCCGCGCTTGGAACCGATATTTACCTGAACATCGCTGAACAGGCAGTTGGTGGTGGAAAGAAGCTGGTTTGCGTTCCGGCACGTGCGCTGGATGATGTAGCGAACCGTATTGCCGGTCGTCGAATCCAGGCCGTCGGCGTTGAAGTGTGCGCCCGTGCCGGGCCGGCTGGCGGCGGCGGTCCAGGTCGAAGCGGCGGTCAGATCGGCCGGCGTCGCCATGCTTGAATAGTAGCCACTGGCCGGGGCGTCATTGTTGAAGGCATGCGTAGGTTCCAGCCATGGGTCCTTGGGAATCTGGGCGGTTTGCGTCGTCAACATCCACGGAATCGCGGCTTCCAAAGCGGCATCCGCAGAGGAGGTGGCCGCCTGCTTGAAAGCGAGATTGCCTGCAACCAGGGTGGAGGTATCGACCGAGCGCACCAGCGCGACCGCCGCCAGCGACATGACCACCAGCGCAATCAGCGCGATGAAGAGCACCACGCCTCGCTGCCCTTGCCGTTTGTGGTTTGTTGGTATGTGGTTCATGATTTCTCCATGCTCTCCGCACTCGATCAAAGCGTGTTACTGGACCAGACTAAATTTCGCAGGGGAATGATGGTCTCGAATACGGCATAGCGATAATGATTCCAGTCTGTACCCAGCCCGCTTAAATTGACGTTGACCGGCGTGGGATCGCTGGTCCATATGCAGGTTTGATTCGGCATTGGAGCCGCAGGATCGCAGGCATAGCTGACCACGTCTTTTTCATACGCGCCGTTGCGCGTAATGAGCGCGATGCGGATTGCCCTGATGCGCAGGCGCATGGCAAGGTCCGGCGCGGCAGCACCGGCATCGGCCCATTCGGTGATGGTGTTAATGCCTTTTACTGCAGGCGCAGCGGTCAGCCCATACTGCGCTTGCAGGCTGACCACGTCGGCGGCGCTGGGGATGCCGTTGCGGGTCAGGCCGCCACCGGCTGCTGTCGTATAGGAAACCTCATTCCATGCGCCCATGCAGGCGATGTTGCCGGATATCACGGCGGGCGCGGCAGCCAGCGTGATGTGGGTGTTGTCCGGCAGGGCGCTGACCGTTTGCATGGCGCAACTCGAGCCACTCACCACCAGCGCGGTATCGCCAACCTGGCAACCCATATTGTTGACTACCGTCACGCTGGCGCCCGAGAATGTGCCGCTGATCGGAATGCCGCCGCGTTGCGTCGAGCCGTAACGGATGGTCAGCGTATCGCTCCCCGCGCCGCCTTCGGTAATGCGCACCGGGAACAGCCCGGTGCCGCTCACTGGGTGGGTTGGAAGTGGATCGCACTTGAGCGCGGGGTTCTGAATGCTGTAAACCGGCAGGCCGTAGCCCGCCATGGCCGCTTCGCGCTGAATGGTATAGACCGCCACGCTGCCGTTGGTCTGAGCATCCGCCCCGCCGGTCGTGCTGCGCTTCTGCCCCTCGAAGAACGAGAAGACCTGCATGATGACCAAGGTTGCAAGCAGCCCGATCGCCATGCCCACCATCAGTTCGACAAGACTGAACCCCAAGCTGCGCGATTTTTGCATGTGGGCATTCATATCAGCCTCCAGCTATTCGCGCGACCATGACGTAAGAATGCGTTTCCGGCGAACCGGCCGCCGAGGGCGGCGTCCAGTTGACCGTGACGCTGAATTCGCCTGGCGATGTTTGCAAGGTCGTGCGCGTCCCACCCGGCAAGACGGCTGAAATGTCCGTGCCAGGAACGGGTTCGAGAAATTTGGTCAGGTCCGAAGGATCGGACCAGATCAGGCCTACCCTTTGCTGCGCAAGAAAGGCGGCCTCGGAGCGGAATTTTGCGTCCGAGGAATTCTTGGTCATCGCCGCCTGCAATCCGACGAGAGCCAGAACCCCCATCGAAAAGATCAGGATGGCGATGAGCGCTTCAAGCAGGACGACGCCCTGCTGCGAACCAGGTGAAGACTGTTTGGTGACGGTTTTCATGATCATTACCTATCGTTAACAGTGGCGCGTATCGGGCGCTACGACATTGGGGTCGCACATGCGGATGTTTCCGCCGGTATCGATCGTGATGCGCAAATCGCGGCTATCCTCAGCCGTGAGCTGGGTATTGTCGATATCGAACGATACTGTCGAACCCGCGCCCGGCACGGGGAATACCATCCGGCCAAAGCTGTCGAAGCGTATGGTTCCGCCGTTGCTGGGCGTGACCGTAACCGATGATGAAGAACCTTCTCCGATTGCTCTGCTCTGGATGGCGCTGGTATCAGGACACCCCGGCGTAACCGCTGTGCATTTCACCGTCCAGGCGGAGCCCGTTCCCACCACGAACTCAACATTGGAGTTGCGCCGCACCCCCTCGTTGCGTGCAAGTTGCAGGCCGTTTACAAAGGATTCGGCCGCGCTTCTGATCCGGGTGTTCTGTATCCAGACCGTGTAACCCGGCATCGCCAAGGCAAGCGTCAACCCCAGAACGGCGATCGTGATCATCAACTCGATCAGGGTGAAGCCATTTTCCTTCCCAACCGGGTGTGCGGCTTTGCGCCCGTGGGGGACATCCCCGCTGGAAGCCGCGGCGGCACGCCTTGCGGGTGAGTGCAAGGTCAGCATGATCCACCTTTTTTGGTTAGCCAGCAGTCCGCTCCCACCGTCCCCTCCGCATTTGAGGTTTTGGCATTGCTTTGGTCTATCGTGTAGCTATAGCCACTCATTCCCTGGGTGGCAACGCCGGTCGCGGTGATTTCATAAACAGCGGCTGCCGGCTCGACGGTGAACGCATAGGTAAAATATTTTGTGCCGCTTGTATTCAGCGTGGCGCCTGTGGCGGCTATGGTGGCGGCGGCATAGGTGCGGTTATCCTGGAAGTACTGCTCCATCTTGATCCGGAAATTGGCAAGCGTGGAGGTCGCCTCCTGAATTCTTCCCCGCTTCACGTAATCGGTATACGCCGGCAACGCAACCGCAGCCAGAATGCCTATAATCGCCACGACGATCATGACCTCTATCAACGTGAAACCCTTGATCCGGCCTGACGGCATTTTATGGAATTTCATTGTCTCGCCCCTTCCCTTGATTACGCTCTGAATGCTATCGAATGAGCGTCCGGATTACCAGCATGAAATGACAAACGGAAAGCTTTACAAGATGAACGGTATGCATCGCGGATGCAACAACTTAAGCCAAGCTGATTATGGAACATCCCCAGGCAATGGATATCACCCCCTATCACTAGGCGGCATGAACGGAATAAACTATAACTTCACTTTGAACATTTAAGGTCTTTCATGCCCGGCTCCAAGACACACTGGGAACAGGTCTACTCCACCCGCAAGCCGAACGAAGTCGGCTGGTATCAGGCTTATCCGGAAATCCCTCTGCACTTGATCGCCTCGACAGGCGTTAGCAAATCCGCCGCGATTATCGACGTGGGCGGCGGCGCCTCCAACCTGGTGGATGCCTTGCTGGAGAACGGCTACAGCGACGTGACCGTGCTCGATCTTTCCGCTGCCGCGCTGGAGGCAACCAAGGCGAGACTGGGAGAAGCGTCAAGACAGGTGCAATGGCTGGTCGCGGATATCACTTCTTTCACCCCGACCCGGCAATACGAGGTATGGCACGACCGCGCGGTTTTCCATTTCCTCACCGAGGCGGCAGACCGCCAGCGCTATCTGGAAGCGGCCCGTGCCGCCCTGCCCCCCGGCGGCCACCTGGTCATGGCGGCCTTCGCGCTCGACGGCCCGCCCCAGTGCAGCGGGCTGGATGTGATGCGCTACAGCCCGGAAAGCCTGCGGCAGGAAGTGGGCGAAGGATTCACTCTTGTGGAATCCTTCGGCGGCCTCCATATCACCCCTTCCCAGGGCAAGCAGTCTTATACGTTTTGCCGCTTTATCCGGAAAAAGTGATGACGAAACTGGCAATCAAGGTAGGCGGAACCTACAGCAACGGGAATTTTCATGGCCACTGGGAAGTGCGCCAGGTACTGGCTCACGGCATTCCGTGCGAGCCGGAAAGCCCCAGCGAATGCGTGAAATACAAGGTCCTGGTGGGCGCGCAGAGACGCCGCAGCTTCATCTGCAGCAGCGAGGAATTCTCGCGCTGGGTGCGCTATGAAGTCGCGCGCGACGAGAATTCCTGGTTCAGGATCGAGAGCGCGGGCTAACCCAGCCTGGCCAGCTGTGACCGCAGCTTCTCCAGCGTCGCAGCAAAGTTCACCAGCCGCTCCTTTTCCTGCTCCACCACCGCGGCGGGCGCGCGCGCCACGAAGCTCTCGTTGCCGAGCTTGGCATGCGCCTTGGCGATTTCGCCTTCGAGGCGCGCGATTTCCTTGGACAGGCGCGCCTGCTCGGCTTCCTTGTCAATCTCGATCTTCAGCATCAGGCGCACGTCGCCCACCACGGCTACCGGCGCATCTGCGGCCGGCAACTCGCCCGCCACGATGGTGATGTCGGATATCCTGGCCAGCGCCTGGATGTAGGGCGCCAGGGCGGAGATGTCGCCCAGCGCGACCAGCGGTACCTTTTGCGCCGGTGAAATATTCATTTCGCCGCGCAGGGTGCGGCAGGCGTTGACCATTTCCTTGAGCTGCGCGGCCTGTGCCATGGCGGCAACGTCCAGCTTGCCGGGGTCGGCCTGCGGATAGTCTTGCAGCATGATGCTCTCGCCCTGCCGGTTCGCCAGCGGCGCCACTTTCTGCCACAACTCCTCGGTGATGAAGGGGATGATGGGGTGCGCCAGGCGCAACAGGGTTTCCAGCACGCGCACCAGGGTGCGGCGCGTGGCCCTTTGCTGCGCTTCATCGCCGTTGGCGATTTGCACCTTGGCCAGTTCCACGTACCAGTCGCAATACTCGTCCCAGGCGAATTCGTAGATGGCGCGCGCCGCCATGTCGAAGCGGTAGGAGCCGAAAGCCTCGGCCACTTCCTGCTCGGCCTGCTGCAGGCGGCCGGTGATCCACTTGTCCATGTCCGAATACTGCAGGGGCAGGCTTTCATCCTGGCCGCAATCCTTGCCTTCGGTGTTCATCAGCACGAAACGCGTGGCATTCCACAGCTTGTTGCAGAAATTGCGGTATCCCTCGCAGCGCTTGAAGTCGAACTTGATGTCGCGCCCATGTGAAGCCAGGCTGGCGAAGGTGAAACGCACGGCATCGGTGCCGTAGGAGGCGATGCCCTCGGGGAAATCCTTGCGCGTGCCTTTTTCGATCGAAGCCGCCTGCTTCGGGTTCATCAGGCCGGAGGTGCGTTTCTGCACCAATGTTTCCAGCGCGATGCCGTCGATCAGGTCGATGGGATCGATGACGTTGCCCTTGGACTTGCTCATCTTGTTGCCGTGCATGTCGCGCACCAGGCCGTGCACGTAAACTTCCTTGAACGGCACCTGGTCGGTGAAATGCAGCGACATCATGATCATGCGGGCGACCCAGAAGAAAATGATGTCGAAACCGGTGACTAGAACGCTGGTCGGCAGGAAAGTCTTGAGTTCGGCCGTCTGTTCCGGCCAGCCAAGGGTGGAGAAAGGCCACAGCGCGGAGGAAAACCAGGTATCGAGCACGTCCTCGTCCTGGCGCAGGGTCTTGCCCGCGCCCGCCTGCTGTTGCGCCTCGGCGAGGCTGCGCGCGACGTAGAAATTGCCGTCCTCGTCGTACCACGCCGGGATGCGGTGCCCCCACCACAACTGGCGCGAGATGCACCAGTCCTGGATGTTTTCCAGCCACTGGTTGTAGACGTGGCTCCAGTTGTCCGGCACGAACTTGACCTCGCCCTTGGCGACGACATCCAGGCCGCGCTTGGCCAGGCCGTCCATGGCCACGTACCACTGGTCGGTGAGCATCGGTTCGATCACGGTATGGGTGCGGTCGCCGCGCGGCACCATGAGCTTGTGCGCCTTGGTCGCCACCAGCAGGCCCTGCGCCTCGAGGTCGGCGACGATTTTCTTGCGCGCCTCGTAGCGCTCCATGCCCTGGTATTCGGCCGGCGCCAGATCGTTGATTTTGGCGTCCAGGGTGAGGATGCTCAGCGGCTCGAGGTGATGGCGCTGGCCAACCTGGTAGTCGTTGAAATCGTGCGCCGGCGTGATCTTGACGCAGCCGGTGCCGAATTCCTTGTCCACGTAATCGTCGGCGATGATGGGGATGGTGCGCTCGCACAAGGGCAGGCGCACGTGCTTGCCGACCAGGTGCTTGTAGCGCTCGTCTTCGGGATGCACCGCCACCGCCATGTCGCCGAGCATGGTCTCGGGGCGGGTGGTGGCGACGATCAGCGCTTCGGCGCAGCCTTCCACCGGATAGCAGATGTGCCACATGAAGCCGTCTTCTTCCTCGGAAATCACTTCGAGGTCGGAAACCGCGGTCATCAATACCGGGTCCCAGTTGACCAGGCGCTTGCCGCGATAGATCAGACCCTGCTCGTAGAGCTTGACGAAAACTTCCGAAACGGCTTTGGACAGCCCTTCGTCCATGGTGAAACGCTCGCGCGACCAGTCGCAGGAGGCGCCGAGGCGGCGCATCTGGCGCGTGATGGTCGATCCGGACTGTTCCTTCCACTCCCAGACTTTTTCCATGAATTTCTCGCGCCCCAGGTCGTGGCGGGAAATGCCTTTTGCTTCCAGCTGCCGCTCCACCACGATCTGCGTGGCGATACCGGCGTGGTCGGTGCCCGGCTGCCACAGGGTGTTCTCGCCCTTCATGCGGTGGTAGCGCACCAGCGTGTCCATCAGGGTGTCCTGGAAGGCGTGCCCCATATGCAGCGTGCCGGTGACGTTCGGCGGCGGCAGCATGATGCAGTAGGCGTCTTTGTCCGGCGCGGTGGTGGCGCGAAAATAGCCGCTGGATTCCCAGCGGGGATACCAGTGCGCCTCGATGGCGGCGGGTTCAAAGCTTTTGGCGAGTTCCATGGTGCGGGCAGGGGATGTCTGAAAAGGGGTGGATTATAGCCTATTCGCCTGCTTCATTGGCGTCACGGGTGCGGCCGGCAATCGCGCCAAGCTGCTTCCGCAGTTCTTGCGCCACCGCCTCGCGCACCACCGATTCCAGTTGCATGGCAAACTGATCCAGCATGCTGGACATCGCCTGATCCAGGGCGGAAACGATATGCGCAGAAAGCCGCTGGTCAAGAATTTCATGAATCTGCCTGTCCAGGTTTTGCAGCGACTGGCCGCTCAGCTGGAGAGAACCGTCATCCGTTGCGGTTTCGGGCGCTTGCTCCTCGACGTCCTCCAGCAGCAGAAACGGAAATTCATTCACCTCCGCCTTTTCTTCCACCACCTCGGTCAACACGGGAATCACTTCTTCTTCGACCGGCACCACTTCAGTCAGTACCGGAAAGTCCATTGCCGGAAGCGCGGCGGGTGCCGTTTCTAGCCGGTCGTAGTGGCGCTTCAGCAAGGCATCCATCTTGGCGAGGACGTCGTCATGCGCGGTGCGGGCAGACTCCGTGGTCATGAATGCCGCTTGCCGGCCTGGCTCATGTCATGGGAGCGAATTTCGTAGCCCCGGTCGCGATAGAAACGGAAGCGCCCACGCGCCGCCTCACGATCAGCCTCATCCGTTGTCACGATCTCGATCAGGCGCTGAAAGCGGCTGAAAAAAACTGGACGGGTTCCACTCAGATTGAGCAGCACCTGCTCATGCAGCAACTCTCCCGGATCGTGATCCACGATGACCGGCGTCACCGGGGCCAGTTCGTCGCGGGCGCGGCAGTGCGGCAGGAAGCCGGTGGCGGGCACGCTCCACAAGAGCTGATCCACCTTCACCGCCATCGCCTCATCCGCAGTCAGCACCAGCACCCGCAAACCCTGCTCGAGCGCCTTGGCGCTGAGTTTGCAGGCGAGCAGCCGCTTGTCCTGAACGTGGGTATAGAAATCGATCTGTGTCATCAATAACAGCGCTCAGCCATCAGCCGTCAGCTCTCAGCCCCCGGCGCGGTTGACCAGGAAATGCACCAGCAACGGCACCGGCCGCCCGGTGGCGCCTTTTTCCTTGCCCGATTTCCAGGCCGTACCGGCAATGTCCAGATGCGCCCAGTCATACTCCTTGGTGAAGCGGGAAAGGAAACAGGCTGCCGTCACCGTACCCCCGGCACGGCCGCCGATGTTGGCCATATCGGCAAAATTGCTCTTCAGTTGCTCCTGATACTCATCCCACAGCGGCAACTGCCAGGCCCGGTCGTAAGTTTCTTCGCCGGCATGCAGCAATTCGCGCGCCAGGGCATCATGATTGGCCAAGAGGCCGCTGGCCTGGTGGCCGAGGGCGATGACGCAGGCGCCGGTCAGGGTGGCGATGTCCACCACGGCCGCCGGCTCGAACCTGGTGGCGTATGTCAGCGCATCGCACAGGATCAAGCGGCCCTCAGCATCGGTGTTGAGGATTTCGATGGTCTGGCCGGACATGCTGGTGACCACGTCGCCCGGCTTGTTGGCGTTGCCATCGGGCAGATTCTCGCAGGTCGGGATAATGCCCACCACGTTGAGCGGCAGCTTCATCTGGGCGATCGCCTTGAATGTGCCGAGCACGCTCGCGGCGCCGCACATATCGTATTTCATCTCGTCCATTTCGGCTGCGGGCTTGAGGGAAATGCCGCCGGCATCGAAAGTGATGCCCTTGCCGACCAGCACCACCGGCTTCTGATCTTTCTTGCCGCCGGAATATTGCATCACGATCAGTTTGGGCGGCTGGCGGCTGCCCTTGGCGACCGACAGGAAAGAGCCCATTTTGAGCTCTTCCAGTTGCGGCTGCTCCAGTACTTCAATTTTAAAGCCATGCGCTTTGGCCAATTCCTGCGCCTGCTCGGCGATGTGGGTTGGCGTGCAGATATTGCCCGGCAAATTGGCCAGATCCTTGGTCAGATTCATGCCCTGGGCGATCGCCAGGCCCTGCTGCATGGCATTCTCGCCCAGCGCCAGCTCGTTGCGGCGCGGGACGCTCAGGACCATCCGGCGCAAGGGGCGGCGCGGTTCGTCCTGCTTGCTCTTGAGGCGATCGAAGCGATAGATGCTTTCCATCGCCACAATCACCGCATGCTCGATTTTCCACGCCAGCTCGCGTTTCTTCACCGGCACTTCAGTCAGATACAGCGCGGCTTCGGTGGCGCCGGTTTCGTTCAGGGCCTTGACCGCAGCGGCCACGGCTTCCCGGTATTCCTTGTCCCTGAATTCGCGTTCCTTGCCCAGCCCGACCAGCAGCACGCGGTCGCACAGGGTATTGGCCACGTTATGCAGCAGCAGCGTGCTGCCCAGCTTGCCGTCCATGTCGCCACGGCGCAGGATATCACTGATGTAAAAGCCTGAAATGCGGTCCATGAGGTCAGCCGCGAGGGAAAGTTTACGGTGTTCGAAAACGCCCACCACCACGCAGGCGGTGCGCTGCTTTTCCGGACTGCCGCTTTTTATGCTAAATTCCAAGTGGTGCTCCCTTTGTCCCAAGTAGACAAAATTTGATTAGAACCCAAATTATCCTCAGTCTTACCCAATAAAGTCAAAGAAAACAAAAAACATGATTTTTCGCCGCGCGTTGTTGCAGGAACTATTCAGTAATGCAGCCGCCGTATTTATCATCCTCCTCGCGATCAGCATTACCACGCTGCTCATCCGTCTGCTTGGCCAGGCTGCCAGCGGCTCACTGGCAAGCGAGGCCGTGCTGGCGTTTCTGGCGTTCAGCTCGCTAAATTATCTGCCAGTTTTGCTTTCCCTTACTCTTTTCATCGCGGTATTGCTGACCCTGACACGCAGCTACCGGGATAACGAAATGGTAGTGTGGTTCAGTTCCGGCCAGAGCTTGACCGCCTTCATACGCCCCGTGTTCCTGGTTGCAGCCCCGGTAGCACTGGTGGTGGCCATATTGAGCCTGTTCCTGTCACCCTGGGCATTGCAGAAACAGAATGAATATCGCAGCCAGATTGAAAGCAGAGATGACGTGGCTTCTATCGCCCCTGGCGTATTCAAGGAATCCAAGCACGCCGACCGGGTATTTTTCGTGGAAAGCTTCGCCGGCGAACAAAACACGGTAAGCAACATTTTTATGCAATCCACGGAAAACCAGAAACAAGGCGTCATGTTCGCCCAGCATGGCTACCAAAGCATCGCAAAAAATGGCGACCGTTACCTGGTATTGCTGAACGGAAGGCGCTATGAAGGACTGCCGGGCTCCATGGAATTCAAGATTATTGAATTCGAGCGCTATGCCGTGCGCATCGACCCTTACGAAGCAAAGCTCACCGCAGCGTCGCCAAAATCTCTTTCCCTGCTTGAACTCATAGACAACAAGTCGCTGGAGAACATTGCAGAAATTCAGTGGAGATTTTCCCTGCCGTTGAGCGCATTGCTGCTGGCGCTGCTGGCGATCCCCCTGAGTTTCGTCAACCCGCGCGCCGGACGCTCTCTCAACCTGATGCTGGCGCTGGTAACCTACCTCATTTACAGCAACTGCCTCAGCATCGCCCAAGGTCTGGTGGCGCAAGGCAAGCTGGCGCCGATTCTTGGGCTGTGGCTGGTACACGCAAGCCTGGCAGGGCTGCTGCTGATCCTGTTTTACCGCCGCTTACGGGTATCCCCTTCATTATTCGAACGCTTCAGGCGGGCATCATGAACATTCTGCACCGCTACCTGGCAAAGGAAATTTACGCCAGCACCCTGTTCGTATTCGCAGCCCTGCTCTCCCTGTTTGCCTTCTTTGACCTGATTCATGAACTGGGCGACCTGGGCAAGGGGCATTATCGCCTGCCACAAATCCTGGGCTTTGTTGCCCTGGGCTTGCCTGGGCATATTTACGAATTATTTCCCATCGCGGCCCTGATCGGCACCTTGTTCGCCCTGGCCCAGTTTTCAGCCAATTCCGAATTCACGGTGATGCGGGTTTCCGGACTATCGACTCAGCGCTTTGCACTATCGCTGATGCAGATTGGCATGGTCTTCGTGGCATTGACCCTGTTTTTTGGCGAGATCGTCACCCCGAAGGCAGAACGCATGGCTCAACAACTCAGGCTCAAGGCCACCAGTTCGGTGGTCGCACAGGAATTCCGTTCCGGGTTGTGGATCAAGGACGCCCAGAGCTTTGTCAACGTACGTGAAATCCTGCCGGACACGACCTTGCTGGGTGTCAAGATTTTCGAATTCGATCAGGACTACCATTTGAAGACGGTGAGCTACGCCGACCGCGGCCACCATGAAGAAGCCGGCCGCTGGCTGCTTGAAGACGTAAGCCAGACCCACTTCGAAGGAGATAAAACAACTGCGGGCAAGCTGCCGCAACTCGCCTGGACTTCGGTATTGAACCCGGACATTCTTTCCGTGCTGCTGGTCGTGCCGGAACAGATGTCGGCATGGAGCCTTTACCAGTACGTGCAACACCTGCGCGACAACAAGCAGAAAACCACGCGCTATGAAATCGCGCTGTGGTCCAAACTGGCCTACCCCTTTGCCACCCTGGTCATGATGATTTTTGCCCTGCCGTTCGCCTATCACCAATCCCGTAGCGGAGGTGTCAGCGGAAAAATCTTCGTGGGCATCATGGCAGGCCTGTCTTTTCATTTGCTGAACAGGGTCTTTGCCCATCTCGGCCTGCTCAATGACTGGCCGCCGCTATTCAGCGCTTCCTTCCCCGCACTCGCGTTTCTCGGAGCCGCACTGGGAATCCTCTGGTGGATGGAAAAGAGATAGCGGTCAGCGGTCAGCGGTCAGGATGATTTTTGTCTTGGCCAGACGATCATGAAGAAATAGCCGTTCACGATCGAACAGCGCCCATAGGATACCGACCCCCAGCAAAGTGCTGGGCAGGGCAAGCGCGAAGCGCAATATTGCCCGCCGCCTGGTCAGCGGTAAGCCGTCCGCGCTCACCAGGCGCAAATGCCAGGTTTTCATCGCCAGCGTTTGCCCGCCTCGCAGCCAGAACCAGATGAAATAAGCCGCCACGACGCACAGCAAATAAATCTGGAAGACCACTCTCACCAAGGGCGTCGTACTGCCCAAGGTCAAACCGGCGAACAGGAACCCGGCCAGAAACAGGACCGCGACCAGCAGCAGGCTCTCATACAACATGCTGGCAAGGCGCCTCAGAATTCCGGGACGGGCGGTATTTCCCACTGATTTACTGAGCTGGAGCCGCAGGAGGCAAATCAAGCGGAGGTGCAACCGCAGTATTGGCCGGCACGGGCGGGAGAACTGCCGGGGGCTTCTGTTCGGCCTTTTGCTGCCACTTTTGCTTCAATTCCTGCCGCTGCTCCGGGGGCAACTGCTTGAATTTCTGGTAGCGCTGGCGCGCCTGCTCGCGTTCTTCGGGGCTTAACTCCGCCCAGTCCTTGAGCTGGGCCTGAACTCTCTGCTGCTCTAGCGGCGTCATTTTCCGGTAATGCTTGGCTACGCCCAGCAACTTGATACGCTTGCGCGCCGACATGTCATCCCAGTTCCTGGCCACTGGAGAAAGTATTTGCTTCTGCTCCGGGCTTAACTGCGACCAATGCGGCGGCTTGGCGGAGTCAACCGCAAAGCTCGCGCCGGACACCAGCAACAGCCAGACCGCTAGCGCCGCGACGATTGGTCTAGCCATGATTTGAAATCTGAATCCAGATAGGCATTAATCGGCAACTCTCCCGCCAGCAAGGTGGCGTCCACATCATCCGGCTCATCGTTGTTGATCTCGGACCAGTTAAATGCAATCAGCAGGCCCAGCAGCAAAACCACGAGCGGGATCCAGAAACGCAGCGAATAGTGCCCGTGCCCATGATGCCCGGAATGCACCTCGCCATGGCCCGCCATCACCATGCCAAAGACCCGCTGCGGACTGGCATGAGCAGCCAATGCCTGCTTGCGCGCCGAGTGCAGCCGTTCCAGCACGGAACGATCCAGTTGATTGGTGCCATAATTCAAATGCTGGGTAATTTTTTTTGCTATGTCACGCTCGTTCATAGCTTCACTCCTTTATTTTTCAGCGTAGCAGCCAGGGTATGCACTGCCCGTGAACAATGGGTTTTCACGCTCCCTTCGGAGCAACCCATCGCTTCCGCCGTTTCGGCGACATCCATATCCTCCCAGTAACGCAGCACGAACGCTTCGCGTTGACGTGCCGGCAACTTTCCCACTGCATCTTCGATCACCGCGAGAGTTTGCGCCCGATCCAGCTGCTTTGCCGGGTTTTCAAAGTAATTAGAGTCGCTTTCAACCTCAAGAGTTTCCAGTGGGTCCTGCTCATCGCCATCTTTATTGAATGAAAACGATGACAATAAGCTTGTCCACAGCGCGCGCACCTTGTGGCGGCGGAAGTAATCGCGAATCGCGTTCTGCAGGATGCGCTGAAACAGCATCGGCAGTTCCTCTGCCGGGCGCGTGCCGTACTTTTCCGCCAGCCTCATCATGGCATCCTGCACGATATCCAGCGCGGCATGATCGTCATGCACGGCGTATGCCGCCTGCTTGAACGCGCGCCGTTCAACCTGGATCAGGAAATCCGAAAGTTCGCGTTCAGTGGCCAGTTTACAAATCCCAATAAAGCAATGAAATAAATACCGCTATGCGCATAATAGCAAAACCCGCCTTTTTTAGCCCCCCGAAACCACCGTTGCAATGCCGCACTTGACCAAACACTCTGCAACCATTACTGTTCTAGGTCTTTTTGTTAGTTTGTCAGACAAGGCATTTTCATGGAGTTATCGGGCGCAGAAATCACTGTACGCTGCTTGGCGGAAGAAGGTGTCGAATATGTATTCGGCTACCCCGGCGGCGCAGTGCTCAACATCTACGATGAGATTTACAAACAGGACAAGTTCAAGCATGTCCTGGTACGTCACGAACAGGCGGCAGTCCACGCCGCCGATGGTTATGCGCGCGCGACCGGCCGCACCGGCGTGGCGCTGGTCACATCCGGCCCGGGCGCGACCAATGCAGTCACCGGCATCGCCACCGCTTATATGGATTCAATTCCAATGGTGGTGATCAGCGGCCAGGTGCCGACGCCCGCCATCGGCATGGATGCTTTCCAGGAAGTGGATACGGTCGGCATCACCCGCCCCTGCGTCAAGCACAACTTCCTGGTCAAGGACATCCGCGAACTCGCCGGCACCATCAAGAAGGCCTTCTATATCGCCTCGACAGGGCGGCCCGGCCCGGTTCTGGTGGACATCCCCAAGGACGTGACCCAGTTCAGGACCGAGTTCGAGTACCCCAAGACCATCAGCCTGCGTTCCTATAACCCGGTAACCAAGGGCCATAGCGGCCAGATCAAGCGCGCCGTGCAGATGCTGCTGGGCGCCAAGCGCCCGATGATCTACGCCGGCGGCGGGGTGATCCTGTCCGACGCGGCCAAGCAACTGACCGAACTAGCACGCTTGCTGGGTTTCCCCTGCACCAACACCCTGATGGGCCTGGGCGGCTTTCCGGCTTCGGACCCGCTGTCGGTCGGCATGCTTGGCATGCACGGCACCTACGAAGCCAACATGGCGGTACAGCACAGCGATGTGCTGGTGGCCATCGGCGCGCGTTTCGACGACCGCGTGATCGGCAATCCGGAGCACTTCTACCAGGAAGAGCGCCAGATCATTCACATCGACATCGATCCTTCCTCCATTTCCAAGCGCGTCCGGGTGGATGTGCCCATCGTCGGCAACGTCCCTGAAGTGCTGACGGAAATGATCAAGCTGATCAAGGCCAGCAAGGAAAAACCGGACCAGGCCGCCCTCAAGACCTGGCTCACTCAAATCGAGCTGTGGCGTTCGCGCGATTGCCTCAAGTACGACCGCAGCAGCGACGTCATCAAGCCGCAGTTCGTGCTGGAAAAATTGCACGAAATCACCAAGGGCGACGCCTACGTGACTTCGGACGTGGGCCAGCACCAGATGTGGGCAGCGCAGTTCTACAAGTTCGACAAACCGCGCCGCTGGATCAACTCGGGCGGCCTGGGCACCATGGGTTTCGGCCTGCCTGCCGCCATGGGCGTGCAACTGGCCCACCCCGATGCGATGGTGGCCTGCGTCACCGGCGAGGGCAGTATCCAGATGAACATCCAGGAACTGGCCACCTGCAAGCAGTTCAACATTCCCATCAAGATCATCCTGCTCAACAACCGCTACCTCGGCATGGTGCGCCAGTGGCAGGAGTTTTTCTACGGCGAACGCTATGCCGAATCCTACATGGACACCCTGCCGGATTTCGTCAAGCTGGCCGAGGCCTATGGCCATGCAGGGCGTCGCATCGACGATCCGGCAGAGGTGGAAGATGCGCTCAAGTGGGCTTTCTCCGCAGAAATGAAGGACACGCTGGTATTCCTCGACTTCCGTACCGATCAGACCGAGAACGTCTACCCCATGATTCCGGGCGGCAAGGGTCTATCTGAAATGATTCTGGTGTAAAACTATGCGGCATATAATTTCTCTCCTGATGGAAAACGAAGCCGGCGCCCTGTCCCGCGTGGCGGGCCTGTTCTCGGCACGCGGCTACAACATCGAATCGCTGACCGTGGCACCGACTGAAGACGCCACCCTGTCGCGCATGACCATTGTCACGCGCGGCTCCGATGAGGTCATCGAACAGATCACCAAACAGCTCAACAAACTGGTGGATACGGTCAGGGTGGTGGACCTCTCGGACGGCGGACACATCGAACGCGAACTGATGCTGGTCAAAGTCCGCGCCGAAGGGATCTTGCGTGAAGAAATGAAGCGCATGTCGGATATTTTCCGCGGCCGCATCATCGACGTCACAGACAAGACCTACACCATCGAAATAACGGGCGCCGGCCACAAGCTGGATGCCTTCCTGAGCGCGCTGGACAAAAGCGCCATTCTCGAAACGGTGCGCACCGGCGCTTCCGGCATCGGACGCGGCGACAGAATTTTGAAATCGTGAAATGTGAAGCGTGAAATGTGAAGCGTGAAATGCTGCCGGCAAAGCCGGTACATGCCCCACACTTCACCTTTCACCTTTCACCTTTCACACACATATAGAAAGGAAAACCATGAAAGTGTATTACGACAAAGACGCCGACCTCTCCCTGATCAAAGGCAAGAAAGTCACCATCGTAGGCTACGGCTCACAGGGCCACGCTCACGCCAACAACCTGAAAGATTCAGGCTGCAAGGTCACGATCGGCCTGCGCAAGGGCGGCGCTTCCTGGGACAAGGCCGAGAAGGCCGGCCACAAGGTGGAAGAAGTGGGCAAGGCCGTCAAGGGCGCCGATGTCGTGATGATCCTGGTACCCGACGAGCAGCAGCCCGGCGCCTACTACGGCGACATCGAACCGAACATCAAGAAAGGCGCGACCCTGGCCTTCGCTCACGGTTTCAACATCCATTACAACCAGATCCTGCCGCGCGCTGATCTGGACGTCATCATGGTCGCGCCCAAGGGCCCGGGCCATACCGTGCGCTCCGAATACCTCAAGGGCGGCGGCGTGCCCTCGCTGATCGCGGTCTACCAGGACAAGTCCGGCAAGGCCAAGGACATCGCCCTGTCTTACGCAGCAGCCAACGGCGGCACCAAGGGCGGCGTGATCGAAACCAACTTCCGTGAAGAAACCGAGACCGACCTGTTCGGCGAGCAGGCCGTGCTGTGCGGCGGCGCGGTGGAACTGGTCAAGGCCGGTTTCGAAACCCTGGTGGACGCCGGTTATGCCCCGGAAATGGCTTACTTCGAATGCCTCCACGAACTCAAGCTGATCGTGGACCTGATGTACGAAGGCGGTATCGCCAACATGAACTACTCCATTTCCAACAACGCGGAATACGGCGAATACGTCACCGGCCAGCGCGTCATCGCCGACCAGGCCCGTGCCGCCATGAAGGAAGCGCTGGTCAACATCCAGAACGGCGAATACGCCAAGCGCTTCATCCTGGAAGGCAAGACCAATTATCCTGAAATGACCGCGCGCCGCCGCCTGAACGCGGAGCACCCGATCGAAATCGTGGGCGCGCAACTGCGCTCCATGATGCCGTGGATCGCCAAGAACAAGCTGGTTGACCAGTCGAAGAACTGATGTAGCGTGAAAAGTGAAGTGTGAAAGGTGAAATTTGTCGGCGAAGCCGACACAAAGCCACGTTTCACATTTCACCCTTCACTCTTCACTTCCCACTCCCCACATGTGCATCGGCGTAGCCCCTCCCAAATTGAACAATTATCCTCACCCCATTATTGCCCGTGAAGGCTGGCCGTTTCTTGCTGCAACGGTAGGCGCTTCCCTTTTCACAACTCTCTGGGCCGGTTGGCTGTGGGCCTTGCCACTCTGGATCATCACCCTGTTCGTGCTGCAATTCTTCCGTGACCCCGCGCGCGTTGTACCGCAGGCGCCCAATGCGGTGCTCTCACCCGCGGATGGCCGCATCGTCGCCGTGGAGCGCACCTACGATCATTACCTGCAGCGCGACGCCCTGAAAATCAGCGTTTTCATGAACGTGTTCAACGTGCATTCCAACCGCAGCCCGGTGGATGGCACGGTGAAGGAAGTGTGGTATCACCCCGGCAAGTTCTTCAATGCCGACCTCGCCAAGGCCTCGCTGGAAAACGAGCGCAACGCAGTGTGGATACGAACCAAGGATGGCGTAGACGTCACCTCGGTCCAGGTGGCGGGCCTGATTGCACGGCGCATCCTGTGCTACGTGGTGCCGACTGACGAACTGGCGCGTGGCCAGCGTTATGGCTTCATTCGTTTTGGGTCCAGGGTGGACGTGTACCTGCCGCTGACGGCCCAGCCAAAGGTCAGCCTCGGCGACAAGGTTTACGCCACGGAAACCATACTGGCAGAACTTGTCTAAAGATTTTATGCAAGATCCGGATACTTCCAAAGCCCTGCTCGACCCCAACCAGCGCCGGCGCGGGATTTTCCTGCTGCCCAACCTGCTCACCACGGCCGCGCTGTTCGCCGGCTTCTATTCCATCGTCCAGGCCATGAACGGCCGCTATGAGGCCGCCGCGGTCGCCATCTTCATCGCCATGGTGCTGGATGGCCTGGATGGCCGGGTGGCGCGCATGACGCGGACCCAGAGCGCTTTTGGCGCCGAATACGATTCGCTCTCCGACATGGTTTCCTTCGGTGTCGCTCCGGCGCTGGTCATCTATGTCTGGGCGCTGAAAGACATGGGGAAGCTGGGCTGGATCGCCGCCTTCGTGTACTGTGCCAGCGCCGCCCTCAGGCTGGCGCGATTCAACACCCAGCTTGAAGTCGCCGACAAGCGTTACTTCCAGGGCCTGCCCAGTCCGGCCGCCGCCGCGCTGATTGCCGGCCTGATCTGGGTAATGCACGATTACGGCATCAAGGGCGGCGACATCCGCTGGTTGGCCTGGGGAGTCACGCTCTTTGCCGGCCTCACCATGGTCAGCAATATCCGCTATTACAGCGGCAAGGACATCAACCTGCGGCGCAGCGTTCCATTTGCCATGGTGTTGCTGATCGTGCTCGGCTTTATCCTGATCTCGCTTGACCCGGCCCATGTACTGTTTGGCGTTTTTGTGCTTTACGGCCTGTCCGGCTATGCCGGCTGGCTGTGGCAGCACAGGCGCTCGAGCCGGGCGAGAATCGACCCCCCAGCGCCAGAATAAGCAGTAAAATTACCGAGCCTGTAGCCGCCTGAATCCGGTCTGTGCGCCACAAGCTTCCTGATCCACTATTACCACTCATAAAGCCTGGACCGGTCCCTGGCATAGATTCCAGGGCAGGCTGCCGGGAGCAATAGTACACATGTCATTCGAATCACTAGGTCTGGCCCCAGAAATCCTGCGCGCAGTAGCCGAGCAGGGCTACACCGAACCCACCCCGATCCAGGCCCAGGCCATACCCGTGGTGCTGCAAGGCCGCGACATCATGGCGGGCGCCCAGACCGGCACCGGCAAGACCGCCGGCTTCACCCTGCCCCTGCTGCACCGCCTCGCCGCCCACGCCAGCACCAGCACTTCGCCCGCCAAGCACCCCATCCGCGCCCTCATCCTCACCCCCACCCGCGAACTGGCGGCCCAGGTGGAGGAAAGCGTGCGCACCTACGGCAAGCACCTGCCCTTGAAGGCCACAGTGATCTACGGCGGGGTCAACATGAACCCCCAGATCGAGGCCCTGCGCACCGGCGTGGACATCGTAGTCGCCACCCCCGGACGCCTGCTTGACCACGTCCAGCAAAAGAGCATCAACCTCTCCCGCGTCGAATTCCTGGTGCTGGACGAAGCCGACCGCATGCTGGACATGGGTTTCCTGCCCGATCTCAAGCGCATCATGGACCTGCTGCCGAAACAGCGCCAGAGCCTGTTGTTCTCCGCCACTTTCGCCGAGGAAATCAAGCGCCTGTCGGACTCCCTGCTGCGCGACCCGGTGCTGATCGAAGTGGCGCGCCGCAACACCGCCGCCGAAACCGTCACCCAGCTTGCCTACCAGGTGGACCAGGAAAGGAAGCGAGAGCTGCTCGCCCACCTGATCAAGAGCCAGGATCTGCGCCAGGTGCTGGTATTCACCCGCACCAAGCACGGCGCCGACCGCCTCGCCCACCAGCTCGACCGCGACGGCATCCGTTCGGATGCGATCCACGGCGACAAGACCCAGCCGCAGCGCACCAAGGCCCTGTCGGACTTCAAGGAAGGCGTGGTGCGGGTGCTGGTGGCAACCGACGTGGCCGCGCGCGGCATCGACATCGACCAGTTGCCCCATGTCTTCAACTTCGAGATGCCCAATTCGCCGGAAGATTACGTCCACCGCATCGGCCGCACCGGCCGCGCCGGCAGCCAGGGCATTGCGATTTCCCTGGTGAGCGGGGAAGAAATGCGCATGCTGGGCGAGATCGAGCGCCTCATCAAGCGCGAGATTCCCAAGGAGGTCGTCGCGGGATTCGAGCCGGGGACGGCATCTAGTTCCACCGACTCCACCAGGGAACGCGGCGGGCGCGGACGTGAGCGCGCTCCCCAGCGCCGGCCCGAACTGCCTCCCGCAGCGGAGCGCCACGCCCAGCGCGCGCCGAGCGAAGGCCTGCCGAAACCGGCCGCCAACAACCACCACCAGAAGCAACCGATGGGCCATGCGGCCTCGCATGGAAAGCGACCCAACCGGCCTGTCGCGGCTCTATTGGGCGGGTTGAAGAAGAAAGACAGCTAATCCACATCTGCATTTCTTTACGGGGTTTCGCGAAGAAATGCAGATGTGATGCGTCATTACTCAGACTAGACCTTGCGTTGAGCACCTGAATTCAAGAGGGCTTAAACGCGCCATCCTCTCATTTATCATAATTTTCAGGACTTCACCTTGAGTGATGTGCCGATGGTGGGCATACTCTTGGCCTGTCAGCATTATTGATTGATACGCGGACCCGTTTAATAACTGTTAAGGCTCATCAATGACCTCGCGAATAAATTTCGTCCTCGTCGATTTTGAGAATGTTCAGCCGAAAGACATTGGCTTGCTCAAGGACGGGCCATTCAATGTCAAGGTTTTCCTCGGCCCCAACCAATCCAAAATTCCCGTATCGCTAGCTGCGGCCCTCCAATCTTTAGGTGACAACGCTGAGTACATCGTTCTCGAAACAGCCGGGAACAATGCCCTTGATTTCCATATTGCCTATTACGTTGGGATATTGTCAGCCGCCGAACCTACCGCATTCTTTCATATTATCTCTAAAGACTCGGGCTTTGATCCGCTGATGAAATATCTCAAGGGAAAGAAAATCTATGCTAAACGCTCCACCTGCATTGCAGACATTCCTTATTTCAAGCCCGTTCTTCCCGATGCACCAGAAGCCCAGGTTGATGCAGTGGTTACAGATCTCATTCGTCGCAAAGCATCGAAGCCACGAGCACAAAAGACGCTACTGAATACCCTTCACGCGCTCTTCAAGAAAGAGTTGTCCGAGCAGCAGCTTGACTCATTATTTGCGGAGTTATGCAAGCGCGGCATTGTCAAGGTTGAAGGAACAAAGGTTTCTTATGTTTTGCCAACCGCACTCTGACACTTCGCTCCAGTGCCGTATAGTTTTGTTCGCTTCGCGAATGTTTGATTGCCGGGGGCAGCCCGGCAGCTGTTTACCTTTCTTGCTTCGCCAAGAAAGGTAAACCAAAGAAGGCGCCCACCATCCACCGCCCCTTCGGGGTCCCCTGCGCTGCTCGCCAAGCCGGGCGGCTGCGGAACTCGCGCTACGCGCTCAGACAGTCCTCGCCGACTACACCCGGCTTGGCTGTGCTGCTCGGCGGTGGACCGAGGGGAATTTGTCGCGGTACGACGGGAGGGTCTTCGATCAAGGGAATGCAAACAGCCTTTTCTATCGGCGTAGAGCGTGGAGCCGCCACCCTTTCCCCCTCTGCGCCGCTTCGGGTTGGCAGGCGAATTGGGGGCTGTCGGCTGCGCCCTGTTCGAGCTCCGCGACAGCCCGCGTCTTGTGCGGGCTGTTAGGGCGAGTTGCGCAGACGCCCAATTCGCCTGACAAGCCGAAGGAACCCGCAGGGCGGCGCAGCGGGGGGCCCTTTTCTTTCGTCTATTTCTTTTGGGCAAGCAAAAGAAATAGACCCGCCGCCGGGCGGCCCCGGCACCCAATCAACCATGCGCGCAGCGCATTCCAACCCCCATAAGGCCTCACCCCAGAAAAGCCTCCTTCGACCCCAGATAATCCAGCTCCTCCCGACTGCTATCCCGCCCCAGAATCACATTGCGATGCGGAAACCGCCCAAACCTTCGTATCAGCTCGCGGTGGTGCCTGGCAAAACGCAAATTCCCTTCCAGCCCAGCCTGCTCGAACAGCCTGACCGAAAGGTCCTGATCCAGAAGGCTCTCGCTGTGCATCAGCGGCATGTACAGGAAGCCCAAGCGCTCGGGAGCGATCTCCCTGTCGTAGCCCCTGGCAATGGCCAACTTGCAGACTTCGACCGCCTGCTGCTCGGTCGAAAAACTCCTGGCATCGCCTCGGAACATGTTGAGCGGCAACTGGTCGAGCACGATCACCAGGGCCAGGCAGCCCTGCGGGCTGTTCTTCCATTCATCCAGCCGCCCTTCCTGAGCCGCGAGCCACACCCGCTCATATTTGGCGCGAATTTCCGCATCCAGTTCCGGCGTGGCAGAAAACCAGCGCGAGGCCATGGGTTCCGAGTACCAGAATGCCAGGATATCGCCGGGTGTGATGGCTGGAACAGCCGGGCCGTTTTTCATTGTTGCCATGATCAGACCTCCACCAGCGTGGGTCCAGGAAAAATCAGCGCGCAGCGGATTGTTTTGCCGGGGAACACGCTTTCCATGGCACTCCGGTATTCGCGCATCTGCCCGAGATAGGGCGCAGCCAGGGTTTCCGGATCGCCGCCGCAAGCGCCGGTCTTGTAGTCCAGCACCCACACGCTGTCGGCAAACTCGACCAGGCGGTCGAGGCGGCGCAGTTCTCCGTCCGCCCCCTGGTAGCCGAGTTCGTTGTATGCCGCCAGGTACTGGGCTGGATCGTAAAAGTGGCGCAGGTCCGGCGCCTGGAGCACATCCAGCGCGCCCTGCCAGAGCGGGGCGAAGGTTTCCGGTTCCAGGCCAAGCTTGGCCCGCAAGCTTTCCGCCTGCTCCGCCAGCGGCTGGTCCGGGCGCGCCCACTCCAGCAGGGCGTGCAGCCGGATGCCGTAAAGCCGCGCGGCATCCAGCCGGGAAGGCTCGCGCCGCCCGGTCGGCGGCACGGGCAAGGGCTCGAACCGGGCTTCTTCGCGCGCTGGCGGCATGGCCCTGGCAGCGGACGGGACAGAAGGCACTGGGGGAAGTTCGCTTTCAAGCCCGGCTTCCGCCAGGCCAAGATGGAGCTGCTGGTACCAGGTTTCCGCCGCCCTGCCGCTGGCGCAGCCGCTGACGATGAACATCTGCCGCGCCCGTGTCATGGCGACGTAGAGCAGGTTGAGATTCTCGCGCCGCGCATGTTGCTGCTCCTCGTCCACAAGGCGCTCGTGCGCCCGCGCCATTTCCCCCTTGTGGCTCAGCAGTGAAAAATACTGCGGCGCCGGCGCTTGCGGCGGCCAGTCGAGCAGGACGCGGTAGCCGCCATCGCTGCGCGGCGCCGTATTGGCATCGAGCAGCCACACGATGGGCGCCTCCAGCCCCTTGGCGCCATGCACCGTGAGTATCCGCACCGCGTTGCCGCCATCGCCGATCAGCCCTTCGTCCGGCGATTCCTGTTCCGGCGCGCGGCGCAGGGCCGCCACCTCGTTGATGAAGCGCGCCAGGCTGGGGTAACGCCCGCTGTCCATGTTCAGCGCCAGTTCGATGAACGCGCGCAGATTGGCCTGCACCGCTTCCGCCATGGCCTCCGGCACGGCATTGCGGTAGCGCGCCGGCACCTCGCCCGCGAAGTAAATCCGGTCCAAGAGGTCGTGCACCGGGAGGCGGTCCGCCACTTCCTGCCAGGACTGGAGGCGTGAGCGCGCCTGCCGCAACGCGGGACTCAGTGCCTCGTCTTCCAACTGGCGCAGACGCTGCCACCAGCTTAATCCCTCCCGTCCTCCCCTTGTCTCGCCCGAGCGAGCAGCTTTGTCGCCCGTGTGAGCAGCTTCGCTGCCACTCGCGGCGGACATGACCATTGCGGTTACGCTGCCGCTCGCGGCGGGGATACTCCTTGCGGGTGTCAGGGGAGAAGCGTCTGGTTTCCCCCCTGATAAGGGGGGATCGAGGGGGGTTGAGGTTGGGTTTGCCAGCCGCATCAGATCCACATCGGAGCAGCCGAAGATGGGCGACCTCAGCACCTGCGCCAGTTTCAGGTCGGCAAAAGGGGTCACCAGGAATTCCAGCAGGGCGACCAGGTCGCTGCATTCCAGCGTGTCCAGCAGGCCGCCCTGGCGCGAGCTGAGATAGGGAATGCGCGCCGCGCGCAAGGCACGTTCATAGCTGGCGAGCCAGGTGCGCCCCCGCACCAGGAGCATGAAATCGCGGTATTCGGCGGGACGCGGGCCGGTTTTCTCGTCCATGACCTGCCACTTCCCGGCCATGGCGCTGATTTGCTCCGCCACCTGGCCGGCTTCCTGTTCGTGGCGCGCATCCTCGTCTTCCTCGCGCGCCTGCCGCAATGGGTTGCGCAGTACCAGCCCCGCTTCGCCGGCCACCGCCGCACTGGCTTTTTCCGCCAGCGGCAGGATGGCAACCGCCCCCGGCACGTCATCGTGATGCCAGGCATGCTCGCGGAAACCGCTGAAATCCGGCTGTCCGGCAAACACCCGGTTGACGGCCTTGACCACCGCCGGCGCGCTGCGGCGCGAAGTATCCTGCGCCAGGCGGGCCGCCGCGAAGTCGCGCGCCAGGTCCTCCGCGGCGATCTGGAACAGGCGCGGCTCGGCGCGCCGGAAGCGGTAGATCGACTGCTTCGGGTCACCCACCAGGAAGACGCTGGGCCGATTCCCCGCCGCGCCATAGGCCGACAGCCAGGACTGCATGACCTGCCACTGCAGGGGGTTGGTGTCCTGGAACTCGTCCAGCAGGATGTGCTTGTAGCGGCTGTCCAGCTTGTACTGCATGTATGCCGCGTGCTCGTCGCGGCCTAGGAGCTGGAACACGCGCCACTCCACGTCGGCGAAATCCAGCATCTGGCGCTCTTCCTTCAGTCGCTGGTAGGCCGAGAGCAAGGCCGCGCCGCACAGCAGGCCGTCGCGGTTGAAGCGGAAGGCTGCCTGGGCGGCGAGCCGATCCCGCACCTCATTTAGCACGGCACAATTCATCTGGTGCAGGGCGAGCAGGCGCGATTCTCCATCCGCCCCCAGCCGCTTTGCTTGAGCGGCAGAAACATCGCGTGCCCGTGGCTCACCGGTCGTCTTGGTGAAGTAAACAGAACAAATTTGCTCGAAGCTTTGCTCTGGATCTTCCTCCGCCAGCGCATCCAGTAATTGCGCCGCAAGCTTCTGGTCTTTGGGTGTATTTTTCCCCAGAAGCTGAGCGTATTCCAACTGACGTTCAGCGTGAACAGTGTCCCGCTTCAATTCCGCCAGCACGTCCTGCTCGGGATCGACCTCCAGTTCAACACGCACCCGCTCCACGGCAAAAGCCACCGGGTCCGCCTGGCCGGCCGTGTAGGCCCACCACTCGGCGCGCTTGGCGACGAAACCGAGCAGCAGGGCACGCGTGTTGCTCAAGCCATGTTCGCGGAACAAGGCTTGCAGGGCGCTGGCGCCGGGGTCGCCGTCTTCGCGCTCGGCCAGGTCCTCGGCAAAATTCTGCCAGGCTTCTTCCTGCAGGGCGGCAGTCTGGTCGAGCAGGCTGAAATTGCCGGCCGAGCCCTCACCCAGCGGCGCGCGCTGCAACAGTTGCAGAAACCAGCCGTGGAAGGTGTTGATGGTGAGCGCGGGCTCGGCGGTGAGCACCCGCTCCAGCAGGTTGCGCGCCTCGGGCAGGATGGCCTCGATCTCGTGCCCGGAAAGCGCGCGCTGGCGCAGGAACTCGCGCACCTCTTCTTGCGGCTGCAGGGCCAGCACGTTGAGCCATTCCAGCAGGCGCGCCTGCATTTCCTGAGCGGCCTTGCGCGTGAAGGTGATGGCCAGGATCTCGCCCGGCTTCGCCCCCGCCAAGAGCAGGCGCAGGATGCGCGACACCAGCAGCCAGGTCTTGCCGCTGCCGGCGCAGGCCTCGATCACCACCGAACGCCGGGGATCGAGCGCCGTCTTGAAATCGAAGGCCTCACTCATTCCAGTAATCCTTGCGGCACAGGCCGCGCATTTCGCAGTACTGGCAGGCCGCCGCCACACCCTGCGCCGGCAGCGGCGCGCCTTCATGCAGCGACTCGAACATGTCCCGCAAGCGCTCCAGGTTGGCCTCGGCCAATTCGTCCAGCGGCTCGGGCGGTTCGAGCTGCCGCACCACCTCCTCGTCCACGGCGACGAATGCCGCCTGCCGGGGCAGGGTTTCCAGCAGCAGGGCATAGCAGGCGAGCTGCACGTCCTCGCCGGCGGGCTTGAGCTTTTTCTTCAGGCTGTCGAAATTCTGCGTCTTGTAGTCCAGCACCGCCTGTTCCGGGCCCTTGCTGTCCAGGCGGTCCAGCCTGCCGCGCAGGGTGAGCTGCCCGCCCCCTGCCAGCGCAATCGGCCGCGCGCACGCGACTTCGCCGCCCTGCCAGCGCCAGCCTTCGTGCTCGCGCTGCCGTTGCCAATCCAGATAGCCCGGAATGGAAGCCTGCCAGCGCGACAGCCAGGCATGGCTGACGAAATCCGCCTCGATCGCGCGCTGGAAAACTTCTCTGCTGATTTCAATCAGGGCCTGCTCCAGCAATTCCGGCGCGCACGCCGTCACCAGCGGGAAACGGCCATGGAAGCGGTGCAGGATGTCATGCACGTATTCGCCGTAATCGCGCTTTTCCAGCGCCTGGGCCACCTCGTCCAGTTCGTTCAGGTGCAACGCATGGCGCGCGAAAAACTGGTAAGGACAGGCCACCAGGCTGTTGTAGCCGCTCGCGGAAATGGCCTCGGGCACCAGGGCGGGCGGCAGGAATGGGGCGGGGCGGTCTGTCATGGCGAGCGCAGCGAAGCCATCCTGCTTTTTTGCCGGATAAACTCGCGCGGAGATGGCTTCGTCACCTTCGCATGCTCGCAATGACGTGCCATAGGCCAGCACATGGAAGGTTTCCAGGCGCTCGAACCACGGGCTCTGCGGATTGGGTTCGCCGTTTTTGCGCGCCTGCCACGTCACCCGCACTTCAGGCACGCAAGTCAGCAGGCCCATCAGGTCCTGCCGTTCGGATTCCAGCGCCGCGCGGCGCTCCGGCAGGCCGAGCTGGGCGCGCACCGACTGGTTGAAGAACACGCTGTCCCTGCCCTGCCCCGGCAAATGGGCCGCGTCGGCGCCGGCGATGATCGCGGCATCAAACTGCCGCAGGCGGCAGGCGGCGAGGTGGGTGAAGACCACCGGGCTGCTGATGCTTTCGTCGCGGAACACCGCTTCCTCCAGTTGCTGGTTGAGCCATTGCCGCCACTCGGTGTAGCGGAACAAGGTCGCATCGGGAGCCAGTTCGCGGCGCAGGCCATCCAGCAGCCGCAGCACCTGCTCGCCCGCCTGGTCGCGCTCCAGGCCGGGCAGGATTTGCAACAGTTCCAGGCTTTCCTCTAGCCCCTGCAGCCATGCCGCGAGCGGGCGCTGCCTTTTCTTGTCCAGTTTTTGCTGCGCCTCATACAGAACTTGCAGCAATTCCAGCACGTCCTCGTCCTCGCCCGCGAGCAAGCGGTAGTGATGGAGGTGGGAAACCACGCTGCGCTTCCTGATCAACTGCTCCAGGCGGAACACGGTATTGCGGCGGCGGGCGGCATCCCAGGCGGAAAAAATGAACGGGGACTTGAGCAGATCGAGCATATCCTGGAAGTGAAACTGGCTGTCCAGGTTGTCCAGCCAGCGCATCAGCACGGTGCTGGCGCTGGTCGTGGACAAGGTCCAGCCGGTTTCGTCCTGCACCAGCACCTCGGCCCGTTCCAGCAAGGCGCGCGCGCGCCGCGCCACGAGACGGTCCTGCACCACCACCGCGATGGCCGTCTTGCCCTGTGCCAGCCATTGGCCGACGCAAAACGCCAGCGCCTCGGCCTCGTGCTCCAGGCCATGCGCGCCAAAGATTGACAGGCGCCGGCCAAGCGCGCTCGCGGGCGCATGGCTGCGGCAAGCCGCCGCGCGCTCGTGCAGCGGCGCGGCCTGCTCCGGGTCGGCCCATGCTGTTTCCAGCAGGTAAGGCAGCCCCGCCGGAGCGCCCTGCCCGCCATCGCTGACAAAGCAGTGCACGGCATGGGCCTGGGCATAGCGTTCCAGGAACGCCTGCTCCACCGGCATCAGGGCAGGAAGCCCGACCAGGTAGAGCGGGCCCGCCGCTGCACCGGCCAGGTGCGACAATTGCAACTGGTAGTGTGCCGCATCATCCAGTTCGCCGCTGCCCGCCATGGCGAACCACAACTCATGCACCAGCCGCGCCTCGAACTGCATCGGAGCGCCGCGCCGCGCCTGGTAAGCCTCTTCAAGCTGCTGCAAAAAATCCTCGGCGGAAGCCGGGAGTTGCACCTGCCACAGGGTGATTTCATCAAACAGGCGCAGCAACTCGGCGCTGACCTGCCACAAGTCCCCCTGGCGGAACCATTCCCTGGCGCGCAAGGCCTGGTAGATCGCTGCCTGGCGGCGGCTAAGCGGGATTCTTGCAACGCCCTGATCCGCCTGCCCGGCCCAGTCCCTGAGCGTCACGAAACGCGGCAGCAGCAGGGCAGGCACGCCTGCGGCCTCGCGCAGCGCGCGGCCCAAAAACCCGGCGGCGTGCAGGTTGGGCAGCAGCACGGTCAAACCGCTCAGATTGGGCAGGCGCGAGCGCTCCTGGGCGACGATCTCACGCGCCGCAGCGGTGAGCAGCTGGTCCGGAGAAACCGCGTAAACACTCAAGCCGCTCATTTCAGCACGAAACGCAGGCCCAGCATGGCACTCGCGGCCAGCACCAAACCCACGGCAAAATTGAGCCAGAACGGCCAATGGCTGCGCGGCGCGAAAATGAAAGGCAGAAAGAACAGCAGCGAGGGCGGCACCAGGAAGAAAATGTTGCGCGCGAAAGCGCTCACCAGAGCCTCATCCCGGGTATCCCAGTACAGCCAAACCATGGCCAGCATCGAAGTCAGCGGCAGCGCGATCACGACCGCGCCCCAGAAAGGAGAGCGCTTGGCTATTTCCACTGCAGCGAGCAGAACAGCCACGCTGATAAAAAGCTTCACCGCCAGCATCAATGCTTCCCTAAGTCGATATTTTTGGTTAGCATAGCGTCTACATTCGTCTTTGACCACACAATAGACACTATCCCGAACCAGCTTCAATCCAAACCATTCCCACTTTTCAGGACGTTACGAGGTAAGCCATGAGCGAACATATCCATTACATCAGCGACGACTCTTTCGAGCAGGAAGTACTGCAGTCGCAAATCCCCGTGCTGGTCGACTATTGGGCAGACTGGTGCGGCCCGTGCAAGATGATCGCTCCGATTCTCGACGAAGTGGCGCAGGAATACTCGGGGAAAATCAAGATCGCCAAGCTCAACATCGATGAGAACCAGGCCACGCCGCCCAAATTCGGCATTCGCGGCATCCCGACCCTGATGATTTTCAAGAACGGCAACGTGGAAGCCACCAAGGTAGGCGCCCTGTCCAAGTCCCAACTCACGGCTTTCATTGACAGCAACATCTAAAGCCGTTACCCTTTAGCCATAAAATAATTCTCTTCGACTGGCAGGCGCTTGGCTTGCCAGCTCAAGTTTCACCAGCCCCAACCTTTCCCGCACCACTTCATACAAGCGCTTCCTCTCCATGCATCTATCCGATTTAAAGCAAAAACACGTTTCCGAACTGGTTGAAATGGCCATCGCCAATGAAATTGATGGCGCCAGCCGCCTGCGCAAGCAGGACCTGATTTTCGCCCTGCTGAAAAACCAGGCCAAAAAAGGCGAAAGCATTTATGGAGATGGCACGCTGGAAGTGCTGCAGGACGGCTTCGGTTTTCTGCGTTCTCCGGACACCTCTTACCTGGCCGGGCCGGATGACATTTACGTCAGCCCCTCGCAAATCCGCCGCTTCAACCTGCACACCGGCGACACCATCCAGGGCGAGATCCGCACTCCCAAGGAAGGCGAGCGCTATTTCGCGCTGGTGAAGGTGGACAATGTCAACAGCGAGCCGCCGGAAAATTCCAAGCACAAAATCCTGTTCGAAAACCTGACCCCGCTGTTCCCCACCCAGCCTCTGCTCCTGGAACGCGACATCAAGGCGGAAGAAAACATCACCGGCCGCGTCATCGACATGGTCGCGCCCATCGGCAAGGGCCAGCGCGGCCTCCTGGTCGCCAGCCCGAAGAGCGGCAAGACCGTGATGCTGCAACACATCGCCCACGCCATCGCCACCAACCATCCTGACGTCATCATGATCGTGCTGCTGATCGACGAGCGCCCGGAAGAAGTGACGGAAATGACGCGCACCGTGCGCGGCGAAGTGGTCGCCTCCACCTTCGACGAACCCGCCACGCGCCACGTCCAGGTCGCCGAAATGGTGCTGGAAAAAGCCAAGCGCCTGGTGGA
>CAYLMA010000027.1:0-50024 GCA_964384915.1 uncultured Sulfuricella sp.
AAGGTGGTTTATGCCGCATAGCAAATGCACGTGTATTTAAGGGCCGTATTAATAACCTGCGGTTGGCCGTAAACAGATAAGGGTGGCGCAAGTCACCCTTTTTTGTCCGCGCCAGTTTCCATATCGTGACCCATCCCAACCCATCACACCGCAACCTGGCTCAGAACCTGTATGAACTGCTGAGCTCGATGCGCTTTGCCATCAGCCTGCTCACCGTGCTGGCGATCGCCTCGATCATTGGCACCGTGCTCAAGCAAAACGAGCCCTACCCGAACTACATCATGCAGTTCGGCCAGTTCTGGTTCCAGAACTTCGAAATGCTGGGCCTGTACGATGTGTACCATTCAGGCTGGTTTCTGACCATCCTTGCGTTCCTGATTCTCTCCACCAGCCTGTGCATTTACCGCAACACGCCGCTGATGCTGCGCGAGATGCGTTCGTTCCGCGAGCACGCCACGGAAACCTCATTGCGCGCCTTCTCTCATCAGGCCGAGTTTGCCACTGCCTTGCCCGCAGAGACTTTGAGCCAGCGGCTTGGCGGATATCTGCAGGGCCAGGGGTTCCGCGCCAAGTTCGGCCCGCCCAACGAAGCGGGAGATATCCTGATCGCGGCAAAGGCCGGCAGTTACCACCGTATCGGCTATATACTCACGCACACCGCCATTGTGGCGATCTGCCTGGGCGGATTGATAGACGGCAACATCCCGCTCAAGGCTCAGCAACTGCTGGGCTGGAAAAAAATCGAAACCCGTGACATTCCTCAAAGCGAGGTATCTTCCACCAGCCGCCTTTCTCCCGCCAACCTCTCATTCCGTGGCGGCGTGACCATTCCAGAAGGCGCCGGCGCCGATGTTATTTTCATCAATATTGCAGACGGCTACCTGGTGCAGGATCTGCCATTCGATATCGTATTGAAGAAATTCCGGGTTGAGCACTACCCCACCGGCCAACCCAAATCCTTCGAGAGCGATATCACGCTGATCGACAAAACCACCCAGGAACGCGTTTCAAGCACCATCAGCGTCAATCACCCGCTGATTTACAATGGAATTGCAATTTACCAGGCCAGCTTCGGCGATGGCGGCACACGCCTGAACATGAAAGCCTGGAATCTGTTCAGCACGAATAATAATTCCTTCGACTTGAAAGGCGTGGTCAAGCAGTCCACTCAGCTGTCCAACGGCGACGCCACCTACTCCGTTGAATTTACCGAATTCCGCAAATTCAATATCGAGAATTTTGCCGGCGAGGATGGCGGCACGGATGCCTGGGGCAATCTGAACAAATTCTTCCAGACCGGCAGCACCAAACGCGCGCAAAAGGACATGCGCAACGTCGGCCCCAGTTTCCAGTACAAGATCCGCGACGCCCAGGGGCAGGCGCGTGAGTATTTCAACTACATGCTGCCGATTCAACTGGAAGACCGCTGGTACCTGCTGTCCGGCATGCGCTTGGCGCCCAACGAGCCGTTCCGCTACATCCGCCTGCCTCTCGACAAGCAAAGCCACATTGACGGCTTCATGCGCCTGCGTGCAGTGCTGCTGGACAAACAAGCCCACCCCGAAATTGCGCGCCGTTTTGCCGAGTTTGCGTTGCAGGGCGAAAATACCGACCCCAAACTAAAAACCAAGCTGGTGGACAGCACCACCAAACTGCTTGATGTATTCGCCAGCGGCGGATATGAAGCCATGGCAAAATTCATCGAGCAGGGCGTGCCTGCTGCCGAGCAGGACAAAGCGGCCCAGACCTACCTCAAGATCCTTGAAAGCGCGGCGGTTTCAGCCTGGCGCACTGTGCAGACCAGCGCCGGCCAGCCTGCCGCGATGGATGACGACACACTGCGTTTCGTGCGCGACAGCCTCAACACTGTCAGCGATCTTTTCGCCTACGGCGCTCCGGTCTATCTCCAGCTTTCAGAATTTGAGGAAGTCATGGCGAGCGGCCTGCAACTCACCCGTTCACCCGGCAAGAACATTGTTTATGGAGGATCAGTGCTGCTGGTGCTGGGCGTGTTTTTTATGTTCTACGTGAGGGAACGCCGCATCTGGTTACTGGTCCAACCTCGGCTCGGAACGGTCTTGCTGGCGATGTCCACCAACCGGAAAACAATGGACTTTGAACAGGAGTTCAGTCGCCATCAGGCTCAACTGGCGAACCTGATAAAGGGATGATCCGCATGGAATTGACCGATAACACGAAAAACTATAACGCCCGCCCTTCGTTCATCAAATCCCTGGGGTGGTTCGACTGGCTGTACGCATTGTTACTGGCGGGCGGCAGCATTTACGCATTCCAGTTGTATGGCGACTACATGGACGCCTACGAAAAGGGCATCCTGTTCCTCACCGCCGCGGGCCTGATGTGGCAGGGCTGGTTCTGGAAGCCGTTCCGTGCCCTGCTGATGACGGTGGCGGCTTTGAGCCTGTTCGGCATCAGCCAGTATCACGGCCAGTTGATCCGCGCAGAGCAGGCCTTCTTCCTCAAGTTCTTCTTCGGCAGCCAGACTGCCATCATGTGGATGAGCGCCTTGTTCGTCATCGCCACCGCGAGCTACTGGCTTGCGCTGCTGACGCGCTCCGAGTTTACCGCCAAGGTTTCCAGCGCCATCACATGGAGCGCGGTGGTGATGGGTTTTGTCGGCCTGATGACGCGCTGGTACGAATCCTATCTGATCAGCCCGGATGTCGGCCACATCCCGATCAGCAATCTGTATGAAGTTTTCATCCTGTTTTCCATCCTCACAGCGCTGATGTATCTCTATTACGAACTGCGCTACCAGAACCGCCAGCTGGGCGCTTTCGTGCTGCTGGTGATCAGCGCTGCCGTCGGCTTTCTGCTGTGGTACACCTTCGACCGCCAGGCGCACGAAATCCAGCCGCTGGTGCCGGCACTGCAATCTTACTGGATGAAAATCCACGTTCCGGCCAACTTCATCGGCTATGGCGCCTTTGCGCTGGCGGCTATGGTAGGCGTCGCCTATCTGCTGGCAGCCAGGGGGATCCTGACGAGCCGCCTGCCCGCACAGGATCTTCTCGATGATCTGATGTACAAATCCATCGCTATCGGTTTTGCCTTCTTCACCATCGCCACCATCCTTGGCGCCATGTGGGCGGCGGAGGCTTGGGGCGGCTACTGGTCGTGGGACCCGAAGGAAACTTGGGCGCTGATCGTATGGCTGAATTATGCCGCCTGGCTTCATCTGCGCCTGGTCAAGGGCCTGCGCGGCCCGATGCTGGCGTGGTGGGCGGTTATCGGCTTGTTCGTGACCGCCTTCGCTTTCCTCGGGGTTAACATGTTTCTGTCCGGACTGCACTCGTACGGCACACTTTAGACAAAAGGAATATCGTGAAACGGCCTGTCCTTGCCATTCTGGCTTTAATTTTCGCTAGCACTGCCTTTGCCGCGCCGCCCGTCAAGGGCGACGCGAAGAAAGGCGAAATCATCGCCACCCAGGTTTGCGCCGCCTGTCACGGCCCCGACGGCAACGGCACAAACCCTCCGAATCCGGATTATCCAAAGCTCGCCGGCATCCAGCCGGAATATCTGTTCAAGCAACTCAAGGATTTTGCTGTCGGTAAACGCAAGAATGACATCATGTCGGCCATGGTAGCCAATCTCAGCCTGGATGACATGGCCAATCTGGCACTCTACTTCGCGGCACAGAAGAGCAAGCCCGGCTTGGCTGGCAACCCGGAACTGCTCGAATTCGGCAAGAAATTCTACGCTGACGGAAACCCCGATCAGGGCGTGCCGGCATGCGCCGGCTGCCACCTGCCGGACGGCGCCGGCACCAGCGCCTACCCTCACGTGGCGGGCCAGCACGCCAGCTACGTTTTCCAACAGTTAAAGCGTTTCGCCAGTGGCGAGCGCGACAACGACCGCGGCTTGGTAATGCAGTCCCTTTCGATGCGAATGACCGAGCAGGAAATGAAGGCTGTTTCCGAATATGTCACCACCCTGAAGTAATTACTGAAGGAAGGATTTGCACGATGAAAAAAGAATTTCTGTTTAGCCTGTCCCTGAGCCTGGCTGTCCTGTCATCCGCCCATGCATCCCCCCCGACACAACCCAAGGCCCCCGGCATCGAGTCGCCTGATTACGCCTGGGATGAGCAGTCGAGCGAAGAAGCGCAGATGTTGAAAATGAAGGGGGACGTGGCACAAGGCAAGACCGCCTATCAGGGTTGCCAGGGCTGCCACAAACCCGATGCATCCGGCCTGCCGGACGGCGCTTACCCGCAGTTAGCGGGGCAGCACACCACGGTGCTGATCAAACAGATGTCCGACGTGCGCGAGGGACGGCGCGACAACCCGAAGATGTTCCCGTTTGCCGGCAAGCATGTGGTGGATACCCAGGAAGTGGCCGACATCGCCGCTTACCTTAACAGCCTGCCTCTGCCTGGACACAACGACAAAGGCCCGGGCAGCGACCTGGTGCGCGGCAAGGCGCTATATGAGCGTGACTGTGTTTCTTGCCACGGCGAACGCGGCGAAGGCAATGCCGAGAAGTTCTACCCCGTCACCGCCGGCCAGCACTACCGCTATATGGTGCGTCAAATCGTGACGATCAGGGACGGCAGCCGCCGCAATGCCAACCCGAAAATGGTCAAGGTGGTGAAGAATTACTCCGCGAGCGACATCGGTGCCGTGGCGGATTACATGTCGCGCATGGACCTGCCCGCAAAAACGGAAAAATAGATCGCAGGCAGACAAGTTGAACCGGAATGCAGGCTGGGCTGAAATCAGACCAGCCTGCGCTCCATCTCAACCGCCTTGCCCGCCCTCCAGGGGAGCCGTCCGCAGCACGGCGATCTGCTCCAACACCGGCTCGCTTACCGGCTCGAGCTTGCGCCGCATCAGGGAGCCGATGGCAGTGGTGCGCCCCAGGATCGGCGCCACGCTGAACTCCCCGATCTCGGCAAGGAGCATCAAGGCGCGCAGCGCCGGCAGGCACTGCGGGGCAGCAGCAAGAACGGCGGCCAGTTCATGGCCGGGAGCAGCAAGCTGCTGCCGCGCCGCAGCCGCGGCAGCATCCATGCCAAGCTCTTTGCCCGAATCTTGCCGCAAAACCCCGAAATAAGCGCCCATGGCGCGAAACAGGGCGCGTGCCACATCCTGGTCCGCAGGGCGCCGCAATACGTCCTCGCAGGCGGCAAGGAAAGCCTGTCCGGAAGCTGACAAAACGCGTTCCAACTGCAATGCGTAGCGGTTCCCTGCCTCGCTCAGCGGCGCAAGCAAAAGCGCCAGAGAAGCGCTCCCGGCATATGCCACGCCCGGCCCCGGCAGCGCATCCGGCAATATTTCGAGAAAACCCACGTAATAGGTATTGTCGCTTTTTGCCCGGTTCCACAGGCGCGACAGGGTTTGCTCATCGAGCAGTCCCGGCTGGAGCACGATGCGAATGGTGTCGATCACCACGTGCGGGCTGGTCTCGAACGGCAAGTGCTCCACCAGGTAATTCGCAAGCACCGGACCCATGCTGCCGCGTGACACGGCCTCCCGCTCCAGCATGCGCCGTGCGTTGTCCCCGCTCTGAGTGCACCACCAGGCCCGGCGCGCCAGCTCGTCGGTGAGCCTGGGTGAATAGGCAACCGAAACGACCGCTTCCTCCTCACCCAGCAGCAGCAGTTTGTCGATATTCTCGCCGGAATTCTGTCCCATCCGCGTCCAGCGCTGGATGAACAGCGGGTAGCCGCCGGGAGAACCCAGCGCATGTCCGGAAAGCATTTCGCGCACCAGGCGCAGGTACTGTTCCTTGCGCCCGGTCGGGTGCAAGGCAACGCGAGCCTCGCCCCGTTCAGTCAGGGCATGCAGGATGAGGCTGTTTTCGTCGATCCGTACCGCCTGCAAGGCGTGCGTCAGCAGGACATTGAGACGCAGGGCGTCTTCGCTGGAGAGTTCCATCATAACCTTTGTTCAAAACCACGGAGAGCACGGAGGGCTCGGAGAAAGATAATCTAATCGCTTTTTACTCCGTGTCCTCCGTGCTCTCCGTGGCAAAACGTCCTTATCTAATTCAACTGTATGCGCTGTCCCCACGGCACCGGGGCCTTGCCCTTGACCAGCCAGAGAGTTGGGAAGTTGGGCTCGATTTTGGGGAAATCGCCCTCGGCGTCGGTGAAGTACAGCAGCATGTCGGGCTGTCGTCCCTGGCGCGTGATCCAGTCGAACACCGGCACGAAGCTGGTGCCGCCTCCGCCCTTGATATTTTTCGGCAGCCGTAATTCATCCCACGGCTCGAATTCCCACGGCGCACCTTCGGTCAGAGCCGTATCGCAGGCAAGCAAAGTCACCTTGGCGCGCAACTGCCCCTTGAGGGCGTTCACTTCCGAGAGGAATTGCGCCAGTTCTTTTTCCCCCACCGATCCGCTGGTATCCAGCGCCACCACCAGGTCCACCTGGCCGCTGCGCAATGAAGGAAAAATGACATTGCCTTCGCGGCGCGAAGGGCGCATGTAGCTGTAATCATCGCGCGCCACCTGGGTAAGGTAGCGTGCCAGCAGCATGCGCCACGGCAATTGCGGCTGCAGCAGGTGGTCCACCAGGCGCGCCAAGGCGCCGCCCATCTTGCCTGCCGCCATCGCCTGCTGGGCCGCCGCGGCCATGCGCTGCTGCCACTGGCGGCCCAGTTCGTCACGTTCTTTCACGCTCAAAGGGGGCGGCTGCGCCGCGCCGCCTTGGCCCTCCTGCGGGTCTTGCTGCCGGCCTCCACCGCTGCCCTCGGCCTCGTCCCTTTGCTGCCTGCCACTGCCACCACCGCCATCCTGCTGCGGTTCCTGGTCATTCTCGCCATCCTGTCCCCCTTCCGATTCTTCGCTGTCGTAGAGATGCTGGTCCATGGTCTGGTCGGAATTATTGTCGCCAATGCAGGGATAAATCTCTTCCGCCGTCATGCCTGCAAAGGCATCGAGCAGCAGCACACCCGGCGGGGGCTTTAGGCCATCGGCCACCAGCAGGGGATTGATGGCATGGTCGCAGGCCACGTCCCAGCGGTGCTTGACGCGGTGCTGGCGGCGGGCGAAATGGGACAAGGCGCAATGCAGCGCCTCGTGCGCCAGCACGAACTGGGTCTCCTCCAGCGTCAGCGCGGCGATGTATGCCGGATTGTAGTAAAACTTGCGGGCGTCGGTGGCAGAGGTAGGGCACCATTTGGCATCTGCCGCCACCATGGGCAGACGCAGGGCAAGCGCGCCAAGAAAAGGCTTATCCAGAATCAGCCGGGTGCGGGCAGCGGCGAGCTTGGTTTCGATTGAGGTGTCAAACATTGCGTATACAGGCAAAGGCTTTTACCACGGAGTTCACGGAGAACACGGAGTAAAAGCAAGTTGATCTTTCTCCGTGTCCTCCGTGTTCTCCGTGGTTACAAACCAGCATCCCAAGATTCACATCTCATACAGCATGATGTCGGCCACCGCATTCGCCCACGGCGAAAACTGCGGCACCTTGAAGAGCTGCTGGCCGATGGCGCGGTGCATGTCCGACACCAGCATGATGCCCATTTCGCGCAGCGGGAAACGGGTGGCGTAATCGAGGATATGGCCATGCACGGTTGCCGCGTCCGGGCTGTTCTTGGCGCGAATGGCGCGTCCGACCAGCGCCGATGCAACGGCATATTGCAGATCGACTTCATGCGGCACGTCGGCGGCTTCGCCGCGCACGATGGCGTCGATGTCCGGCATCTTGCCCAGGTTATCCACGAAGGCATGCAATTCCAGCCCGGCAGCCGGGCCGACGCAGGCCTGCAGCGAACCGAGCAGCAATTCCGGCATGTCGCCGAATTTCTGCAGCGCGCGGTGGGCAAACTCCCAGGAACGGGGCGAGGGAAAGGCGACCGGGTTGTGCGCCGGGTCGAAATCGAACAGCAATTCCGGACGGAAACGCAGGAAAGCGATGAGGCGTTCGTCGATGCCGCTCTGGTAGGCCCACGCCACCCAGTCGTCGAGATTGGCTTCCACCTCGAAATGGGAAAAACGGTTGGCCAGCGGCGCAGGCATGGTGTAGGTCACGCCGCGGTCGCCCTGGCGGTTGCCGGCGGCGAAAATGGCCCAGCCGGCGGGCACACGGTAATTGCCCAGACGGCGATCGAGAATGAGCTGATAAGCCGCCGCGGAGACACTGGGCGGGGCGGAAGTAATTTCATCGAGAAACAGCACACCGGCCGGCCCATGACGCTCGGCATCGGGCAACATGGACGGCACCGCCCATTCCACATGATCGCCGATGCGGAACGGAATGCCGCGCAAATCGGAAGGCTCCATCTGCGACAGGCGAATATCCACCACTGGCGCGTTATGGCGCGCTGCCACCTGGGCGATGATCTGCGACTTGCCCACGCCAGGCGGCCCCCACAGCATGACTGGCGTGTGATGGCCTTCCGCGGCGCTGGTAAACTCGCGATCCAAGATCGTCATTAATTGCGCTGGGCGCATGAAATCTCCTGCTTATTTCAATTTTGCAAAAACGCGCCGCGCGGCCTCCAGCGTTGCTTCAATCTCCGCATCGCCGTGAGCGGCAGACACGAATCCGGCTTCAAACGCCGAAGGCGCGAGGTATATGCCTTCATCCAGCATGGCATGGAAGAAACGGTTGAACGCTTCCTTGTCACAGCGCATCACCTCGGCATAACTGGCCGGCGGCGTGGCACTGAAATACAGCCCAAACATGCCGCCCACCGACTGGGCACAGAAAGTAACGCCCGCTTCCTTCGCTACGGCAGTGAGTCCAACGGTAAGCTTCTGCGTCATGCGGGTCAGGTTTTCATAAAATCCGGGCGATTGCAGCAATTTCAAGGTGGCAAGCCCCGCCGCCACCGCCACCGGGTTGCCGGAGAGCGTCCCGGCCTGGTAAACCGGCCCCAGCGGCGCCAATTTCTCCATGATTTCGCGCCGCCCGCCAAAGGCGCCAACCGGCATGCCGCCGCCGATCACCTTGCCCAGCGTGGTGAGATCCGGCGTGATGCCAAACAGCCCCTGCGCGCTGCGCAGCCCGACCCGGAAGCCGGTCATCACTTCGTCGAAAATCAGCACGCTGCCATATTGGCTGCACAGATCACGCATCGCCTTGAGAAACTCGGGTTTGGGTGCGATCAGGTTCATGTTGCCCGCCACCGGCTCGACAATCACGGCGGCGATTTCATTGCCAATGCTCTGGAAAGCCTGCGTCAGGCCGGCAACATCGTTATAGTCCAGCACCACGGTTTGTGCCGCCACTTCAGGCGGCACCCCGGCAGAACTGGGGTTGCCGAAGGTCAGCGCGCCGGAACCTGCCTTGACCAGCAGGAAGTCGGCATGGCCGTGGTAGCAGCCCTCGAACTTGATAATCTTGCTGCGTCCGGTAAAACCGCGCGCCAGGCGAATGGCGCTCATGGTGGCCTCGGTGCCCGAACTCACCAGGCGCACCTGCTCCATCGATGGCACCAGCTTGCACAACAATTCAGCGATGTCCAGCTCCTGTGCCGTGGGAGCGCCGAAGCTCAGGCCGTTTGCCGCCGCTTCCTGCACCGCGCGCACCACATCGGGCTGGGCGTGACCCAGGATTGCCGGCCCCCAGGAACCAACATAGTCGATATAGGCCTTGCCATCCTCGTCCCAGAGCCGGGGCCCCAGGCCTCGTTTGAAGAACACAGGCGTGCCGCCGACGGAGCGGAAAGCACGCACAGGGGAGTTCACCCCGCCAGGAATACGCTGCTGGGATTGTTCGAAAAGTTCTGCGTTACGCGAAGTCATGTCTGGTTCCTGATGGTTAGTGCAGCCTGTGTCCCGGCATTGGCACACGGCCGAAAAGTTGAGAATATTGTTGCGCTGCAAAGTGGATATCTGGCGCATCGAACAGGCCGGAAATCACCGCTATCGCATCCGCGCCTGCTGCAATCAGAGACGCGGCGTTGTCTATGGTAATGCCGCCAATGGCGACAATCGGCACGGACAATCGCCCTTTCGCCTCGCTCAGCAGGGAAAGCGGCGCTGCCACCGCACCCGGCTTGGTGGAGGAGGGAAAGAAACTGCCGAAAGCGACATAGTCGGCGCCTTCCGCCTCCGCCTGCACTGCGAACTCAAGATTATTGTAACAAGATACGCCAATCACTTTCTCTGCGCCAAGCACGACACGCGCTTGGCGCAGAGAGCCATCTTCCCGTCCCAGATGCAATCCATCAGCGCCGCAAAGGTCGGCCAGACGCAAGGTATCATTGACGATCAGGGGCACGTCAAAGGCATGGCATAGTTCCAATAATTCGCTCGCCTGCTCATGCAGCAGTGCCGCGTCCCGGCTCTTGCTGCGGTACTGCACCACCCGCGCGCCACCGCTCAGGGCAGCGCGAACCTGGGACAACAGGCGTGCCGTATCAGGCTGTTCCGGAGTAATCGCGTAAAGACCGCTAATCCTCATGGCCCTCTTCCTCACGCGCCCAGAACAAACGATCCGGAATGTATTGCCCCATGCCTGGCCTGAATCCTGCCTGCAGGGCTTGCCAGGTATACTCCTGGGCTTCACGCACCGCGTCGGCCACATTCAGGCCATGGGCAATCGAAGCGGCCAGTGCCGAGGCCAGCGTGCAGCCCGACCCGTGATAGCTGCCTGGCAGGCGTTGCCAGGTATCGGAGCGCAGCACGCCATGCTGGCCAAACAGGGTATTCACTACCTGGGGGGTATTTTCATGCGTGCCGGTGACCAGCACATACTCGCATCCCAGATCGACCAGGCGGCTGGCGCAATCGGCAAAATCCAGGTCCTCATCGCTATCATATTGCCCGAGCCGGCGTGCTTCCAGGCTGTTCGGGGTAATAATGGTAGCTTGCGGGATCAGCATGTCGAGCATGGCTTCCAGCATCTCTTCCGTTGCCAACTCGTCTCCCCGCCCGGAGGCCAGAACCGGGTCGAGTATCAGCGGCACATCGGGATAGTCCGCAACTATTTCCGCAATCGCGGCAATATTCTCCACGCTGCCCAGCATGCCGATCTTGAACGCCGCCACCGGCATATCTTCCAGCACCGCTCGCGCCTGGGCAGCCACCAGTTCGGCGTCAAGCGCAAAAATATCTTCCACGCCCAAGGTGTCCTGCACCGTGATGGCCGTCACTACCGAAAGGGGGTAGCAGCCCATGCTCGACAAAGTCAGCAAATCAGCCTGCAATCCCGCCCCGCCACTGGGGTCGGAAGCGGCAAAAGTGAGCACAATAGGAGGCGTATCAGACATGATAAAAAGAATTCCGTGGCGGCAGGTCCACCGGAGCGGGCCTCGCCACGGTGTACTGCGGGGTTATTTTAGCTTGCTTAACTGTCGCTGGATCAGCTCGTCCGAGAGCGGAAGATAGCCCGCTGCAGCAACAGCCGCCTGGCCATCTTGAGACAGCCCGGTCTTGAGAAAATCAACGATCGCGGCAGGAATCGGTTTGCCGCTGGGTTTATTAACGTACAAATACATGAAATGCTGCAGACGGTAACTCTTGTTATAGATATTGGCCGGGGTCAACTCAACATAGCCCCCCGAGCCCTTCTTTAACGGCACCAGCTTCAGCTTAGTGTCAGCCTGGTAGCGGCTATAAGCCAATGCATTCTTGGTCTGCGCCACCTTGGCCAGTATCTGCTCGTGCTTGAGTTCTTCAACCTCACTCACGAAATCATCGCGACACAACACGGATTTGTTGAAAAAATCGCGTACGGCGGATTTCTTGTCATGGCCCAGCAACATGATGGCCTGCTTGTCCCACGGCGCGGGCAGGCCAAGCTGCCCCCAGCGCTTGATGTCCTCGTTCCAGCCACAGCCATGGCCAGAAGAGAAAATGGCATCAACCTGTTTGACGTCCAGCCCCTTTACCGGGTTGTCAGGATGAGCATAGAGCGCAACCGCTTCGATAGCCACTGCAATACCGATCGGGTAGTGCCCATGGGTGCGAATGAACGCCTCGCTTTCATCGTGGGTCATTTCCCGGTTCATTGCCGCCAAGTCGGCCTTGCCTGAAATCAGCGCCTTGGGAGCCACGCTGGTGCCGGGGCTGGAAATATTGATTTCAACCGCAGGCGCCTTGGACTGGTAAACCTGTGTCCATTGCTTGAGAAATGGCTCGAGCGTGCTGGAGCCAACAATCGTGACACCGGCCATGGACAACGGCATCACAGCCGTTGATCCAAGCAAAAGGGTAAGGGTCAGCAACTTACGCAACATAAGCTATCTATCCTGTTATTTAACGATAAACATCGTCGCGGCATCATAGCATAGTTGCCGCCAACGGCAATTGCCGCCCACAGCCTCGCCCCACATGTCAGGGGCGTTAGAGTTACGCTTATTCTCCCCTCTGGCCGTGGAGGGCTTTACCTGCCGATGTTTTTCTATACAATGGCATGCAGCTGTTGTATAGACAGGCTCAGAAACACACGCAAGGGGGTTGAGTGAGCGAGGAAAACAATCTGGCCGGCACCAAGGTCATGGTCATTGATGACAGCAATACCATACGCCGAAGCGCCGAAATCTTCCTATTAAAGGCAAGCTGCGAAGTCATTCTGGCGGAAGACGGGTTTGACGCCATGGCAAAAATCACTGATTACGAGCCCGACATCATCTTCGTGGACATCATGATGCCTCGCCTGGATGGCTATCAGACCACGATGCTGATCAAAAAAAACCCCCGCTTCAAACACACTCCGGTCATCATGCTCTCCAGCAAGGACGGGCTGTTCGACCGCGCCCGAGGCAGGATGGTGGGATCGGATGAATATCTCACCAAACCCTTCTCCAAGGACAGTCTGCTCGAAGCAGTAAGGAAGCACACTGCATCGCGTAGCGCCGCATAAATTTTCGCAAGAGGAAAAACATGTCCATCAAAAAAATTCTGCTCGTTGATGACTCCCCTACCGAGCGTCACTTCCTCAGTGGCCTGCTGACCAAGCAGGGCTACCAGGTGGTGCTCGCCGAAAATGGCGAAGAAGCGCTGGATAAAGCCAAGCAGGAAAAGCCCGACCTCATCATCATGGACGTGGTCATGCCCGGCCTCAACGGCTTCCAGGCCACCCGCGCCATAACCAAGGACAACGACACCAAGCACATCCCCGTCATCATGTGCACCACCAAAGGGCAAGAAACGGACAAAGTTTGGGCCATGCGCCAGGGCGCAAAAGATTACGTCACCAAGCCGGTGGACCAGGCCGAATTGCTGAACAAAATTGCCGCGCTCGGCTAATCAAAGGAAACCAGTCCAAACATGGCACGCAAAAAAATCAGTTTGCGCGAATACCAGCAGGGCGTGGTTGCCAAGCTGCAGGCCATATCCCAGGGAGGCGAGACACGAGCCGCTTCCAAGCTTGGCCTGCAGGTAGGCGATCAATACTGGCTGGTGGATCTGGCCGATGTGGGCGAAGTGATTCCGCCGCCCGAACTCGCGCAGGTACCCCATTCGCAGCCCTGGTTTGCAGGAGTTGCCAACATACGTGGCAATCTTCACAGCGTGGTGGACTTCTCCGCTTTCTGTGGCGGCGAGCCGGTTGCCGATGGCGCCGACAAACGCTTGATCCTGGCCAATGCCAAGTTTCTGGTGAATTCCGGCCTGCTGGTCAGCCGGCTGCTCGGCCTGCGCCACGCAGACCAGTTGCAGCCCAGGGAAATGAGCAAGGATTCCGCCCCATGGGTGAGCGCAGAATATTCCGACACCGACGGACGGCACTGGAAAGAACTGAACATCCAGGCTCTGGTCAGCGACCAGGGTTTTCTGCAGGCAGGACGATAGCAGCACCACGAAAAATACCAGGGATGGAGATAAAGGCAATGGCTTTCAAAATGGGAAACCTGATGTTCTGGAAGAGCAAGGGTAAAACAAAAAGTGCCGGCGAATCGCCGATGCATACGACCATGATCCTGCAGGGTCTGCGCAACCTCTCAGGCAAGGAGCCCGGAAGCGTCCCGATCATCGGCCACCTGCCGATCGGAAAACAGTATCTCATCACAGTTTCGTCCCTCGCCGTGTTTCTTGTCCTGGCTGTAGCCACTCTGGTTTACAACACCATACAGGTGGGACGCAACGCCGACTACGTGGCCATTTCAACCGAGATGCAGATGCTTTCGCAGCGGATCGCCAAAAGCGCGCAACAGGCAGCGCAGGGCAACACGACAGCCTTCAAGCAACTGGGTGAAAGTGAAGACTTGTTCGAGAAAAACCTGAAGAAACTGATCAATGGCGGCGATGGCCTGCCCGCCTCGCCGTCCTCCATGCAGCCGATGCTGAAAGAGTTGGATAAACAATGGGAGCCCACGGAAAAAGCGATTTACCTGATTCTGCCGCAGGAAAAGAAACTGGTGGAGCTGAACCACAGCGTGGCGGCGATCAACGCCAACAATATCCAGTTGCTGGAACTGGCCGAACAAGTGGTTGCGCTCCTGACCCAGTCCGCCGCGCCTTTACGGGAAATATCGATCGCATCCCAGCTGGTGATGCTGACTCAGCGCCTGGCAAAAAACGCCAACACCCTGCTCTCATCCGACGTGATCGACCCGGAAGTCGCCTTCCTGCTGGGCAAGGATGCCAACACTTTCCAGGAAATGATCGACGGCCTGATCAGCGGCAGTGAAGACCTGCGCCTGACCGCAGTCAGGGACCCCGACACCCGCGACAAACTGGATGAACTCAGCGAAGCATTCAAGGAATTTTCCGGCCACTCCAACAAGATTCTGCAAAGCATGCAGGAGCTGGTGAACTCCAAGCAGGCGGGCCGCAACATTTTCGTGGGTAGCGACCAACTGCTCGACGGCACGCGCAAACTTGTCACCCAATATGAACAACAGGCAGGCGGAACGGGCCTGCTGATCCTGTCCTTCGTTTACGGCTTGCTCGCCGTTGGCGCCCTGGTGATGCTGGGCACGATCAACGTAAACGATGCAAAAAAGCGCGCCCTGGCCAGCGAGCGCGAGAACAAGGCCAACCAGGAAGCCATTTTGCGCCTGCTGAACGAAATGGGCGACCTGGCAGAAGGCGACCTGACGGTACGCGCCAAGGTGACCGAGGACATTACCGGCGCCATTGCGGACTCAATCAACTACACCATTGACGAGCTGCGCGGACTGGTCACCGAAATCAACAAGACCAGTGAGCAGGTGACCCAAGCCTCCCAGGAAGCACAGAGCATTTCCAATGGACTGCTCGAGGCAGCGGAGAAGCAATCCCAGGAAATCGAGGACACGTCTTCTCAAGTGCTGCAAATGGCGCATTCGATTAACGAAGTGTCCGCCAATGCCGCCGAATCCGCTCGCGTGGCGCAACAATCGCTGGATGCCGCCGAAAAGGGCGCCACCGCCGTGCGCAACTCCATCACCGGCATGAACGAAATTCGCGAACACATCCAGGATACTTCGAAGCGCATCAAACGCCTGGGCGAAAGCTCGCAGGAGATTTCCGAGATCGTGGACCTGATTTCCGACATTACTGAACAGACCAACATTCTGGCGCTCAACGCCGCCATCCAGGCGGCTTCAGCCGGCGAAGCGGGGCGTGGCTTCACCGTGGTGGCGGAAGAGGTGCAACGTCTTGCGGAACGCTCCGGCGAGGCGACCAAGCAGATCTCGGCGATTGTGAAGACCATTCAGACCGACACCCAGGATGCCGTGTCGGCGATGGAGAAGAGCACTCAGGGTGTGGTGGAAGGTACAAAACTCTCAGACGCCGCCGGTCAGGCACTGAATGAAATCGGCCAGGTGTCGCGCAACCTGGCGGAACTGATTGAAACCATTTCCCGCGCCACCCAGAACCAGGCCCAGGCGGCCGGCGTAGTGGCCAACAACATGCAGGAAATCCAGAACATCACCATCCAGACCACGGAAGGCACCAAGAAAACCGCCGTTTCCGTGAGCGAACTGGCGACCCTGGCCACCGACCTGCGTGGTTCGGTTGCCGGCTTCAAACTTTCCTGAGCAAGCCATAAGGGTGCTTCAATAAATGAGCATTGAATTCGATACCGGCCCGCTGACCTGGGTCAAGGGCGAAATTGACCAGGCCTTGCGTCAAGCCGGCGAGAAGCTGGCTCAATTCGCTGCCGACGCTTCAGACAGCACACCGCTACGCCAGTGCCAGACTCACTTGCACCAAGTCAGCGGCGCCATCCAGATGGTGGGACTGGAAGGCGCGGCCCGCCTCGGCGAAGCCATCGAGAAACTGGTTGCCGCCATGGAGAAGCGCGAAGTCGCCATTTCCGGCGCCAATCTGGAACTCATCAATCAGGGCATGGCCGAACTTTCGCAGTATCTGGAAAACCTGCTCAACGGCCAGCCGGATCAGCCTCTGCGGCTATTTCCTTTCTACCAGGCGCTTCTTGCTGCGCGGGGCGTAGAAAAAATCAGCGAAAGCGAACTCTTTTTCCCCGATCTATCCATTCGCGCTCCGAAAAATCCAGATACCCAAACACTCAACGCGCAGGAATTACCTGGCTATATCAAGGCCAACCGTACTCGCTACCAACGCGGTCTGCTCGGATTCCTGCGCAATCCGGATGACCCTGCAGGACCTCAGGCCATGCGTGAAGCGCTGGCCTGCATCGAACAAACCCAGACCATACCCGCACACCGGACCTTCTGGTGGGGCGCAACAGGCCTGATTGAAAGTCTGATTCACAGGGGCGTGGAAAAAAGCATTGCCGTCAAACAACTGTGTGGCGGCATTGATCAGCAAATACGCCGCCTTGCTGAAGGCTCGCCCAAGGTGGCGGAACGGCTATTGCGCGACGTACTGTATTTTATCGCCCGTAGCGAACCGGTTAGCGATCGCGTGCGCGAAATTCAGGACTTGTTCGAGTTGGAGGCATATGTACCGCGCACAGACAGCGCGCAACAGCATGCCGAAGCCGAACAACAACGCCTGCAGCCGCTACTGCGTGAACTGCGCGAGATTCTCGCGCCTGCCAAGGATGCCTGGCTCAAATTTACAGCAGGCAGCACGGACAGTCTGGCGAACCTGCGCGCACAGTCCCGCCGTCTGATAGAAAAATCAGCCGCCCTGGAGAACCCGCCCCTCGACCAACTGTTCCAGGAAATCCATGCAGGCGCCGAGTCCCTGGCTGCCGCACCTGACAGGATGAATGAAATAGTCGCGATGGAAATGGCCACCTCCCTGCTGCTGGCGGAAAACGCCCTGGAAAACTATGTCGGGGTGACAGATGAATTCAGCCGCCAGTCCGAGGTCCAGTCCAGGCGGCTGCAAGCAAGCCTGAAAGGCACACTGGACGAAATCGAAATTGCAGATATCCCGCTGCTTGACGAAATTTCCCGCCAGGCCCAAGAAAAATTGCTGCTGGCTCAAGTCGGCCAAGAGATCCAGACGAACTTGCAGCACATCGAACAGGTGTTGGACGGCTTCTTCCGCGACACTTCCCGGCACGACGAATTGCCTGGCCTGAAGCCATTCCTGAAACAGGTGTATGGCGCCCTGAAAATCCTCGAGCTGGAGCCTGCGGTCAAGTTACTGGGTGAATGCGAAAACCTGATTAACGATCTTTCCCAGCCCGACCATGAGCCCCGGCAGGAACAGATGGAACATGTCGCCGAGGGCCTGAGCAGTCTCGGGTTTTACGTCGAATCCATCCAGCGCGGCCGCACCGACGCAGTGCAGATCATTGATGAAACAATGGCTCATCTCAAACCCGAGGCCGTGCCCAGTGCAACTACGGCAGAACTTGAAGACGAGGCCGCAGGTAGCGTTGCCCCCCCCCCCTCCGATCACCCATTGGCTGATGCCGATGAAAACTCATACGTTGAAGCTGGACTGGATGAGCAGATACATCGCGCCCAGGCTCTGTTCCAGCAGTGGCAGCAAAATCCGGAAGACGTGCCGGCCAAGCTTGAATTGCGTCAGCAGCTTACCAGCCTGCAGCAAGATGCAGACCTGGTTGGCGACACAGCGCTCAAATCCCAAGCCAGCAAGGCCATGCACTTGCTGGAAGAATCGGTTACGCCTTCCGCCGAACTGACAGCCGCAGCAGCTGCGCTGTCCGTCCCCAAGATGGCCGTCGCCGCACCATCTGCAGAAACAGCGCGCCTTGCCAAGGAAACGGACGAGACAATCGACGCAGAAATGCTGGAGATTTTCCTCGAAGAAGCCGACGAAGTACTCGCCACGGTGAACGAAAATCTCGCCGCCTGCCATGGGCAGCCCAACAACAAGGATGCCCTGACTACTTTGCGCCGCAGTTTCCACACGCTCAAGGGCAGTGGCCGGATGGTCGGACTATGGGATCTGGGCGAGGTTGCGTGGGACATCGAGCAAGTCATGAACAAATGGTTGCAAGATGAGAAACACGCCACGCCAGAACTGCTTGCCCTGCTCGAACAGGCTTACGAACACTTCAGCGGCTGGGTTTCCGCACTGAAAACCGACGGCACGGTGAAAGTTCTGGCAGATGCACTCTTGGCCCAGGCCGAGCGCCTGAAAACAGGAACAAGCGCCACCCCTGCTGCAAATATTTCTGAACCCGCTGTCGCAATTTCACCCGAGGCGGAAGAAGAGGCTACGCCCGAGCCAGTTGAGACTGCCTTAGAAGAAATCACCACAGCAGCAATCGACGCAGAACAGGAAGTCACCGTAAGTGCTGAGCCTGAAGCGGCTGATGAAAAGATCACGCTATTGGCCCCACCCGAGGAAGCTGGCGCAGAGATTTCTGCTGATGAAGCCTTGAACGTCGACCTTTCCGCAGAGAAAGCCCTGGAGACAACTGAACAGCCCATCGCGCAGACTGACGCGGCGACAGGTAGTGGCGAGGAAACTCTGCCGCCACCGCCGGAAACCACGCTTGAATTGGCCGCGGAAACGCCTGAGGCAATCGAGCCAAGTGAGGAAGGCCCATTCGAAGCGGCAAACGAGGAAATTTTCCCCAGGATAAGTATTTCCGAGGCTGAACCGGAACCGGCGGCTGATATTTCAGAGCTGACGGCGCCTGAAATACCACCCGCCGCAGAAACTGAGGTAGAAGCGAGCGATGTTTGCATCGGCACGGCCAGCTTGCCCCTCGCTCTTTACAACATATTCATTAATGAATCAGGGCAGCACCTCGCTACCCTGCAAAACCATTTAGACTTCCTCAACCAACAACCTGAAGCCCTCATACAGCACGACTTCATGCGCGCGGCGCACACCTTGTGCGGAATTTCCCGGACCGTGGGTTTCCCCGCCATCGCCGACCTGGGCTATCCGCTGGAGTTATGGTTGCTCGAACTGCTGCAGCATCCCGTGCCGGTGACGGACAAGCAGCGCAAAGTCATGGGTGACGCCATTGCTGCGCTGCACAAAATGATCGATGCCATACGCGGCAGCAAGGAACCCAAACCCGCGAAGCAACTGATTCGCTCTCTGCAGGCGATGCTGAAGAAAGCCCAGACGGCACGCATACCTCCTCCGGCCGCAATGGAAGAGCCGCCGGTCGTGGCGCCCGAACCAGCGCAGGAAATCGCGCCACAGAGTGCGCCAACCGTGCGGCATGAGCCAGCCCCCCAGGCAAGCGCAGCACTGGGGCCGGAACGACGTGCCATCCGCGACGATATTGACGCCGATCTGCTGCCCATTTTTCTTGAAGAAGCCGATGACCTGTTCCCGCTCGTCGGCACCGAACTGCGCGCATGGCGCGCCAACGCCTCGGATCTCCAGGCTTCGAACAACCTGCAGCGGGCGCTGCATACCATCAAGGGCAGTGCCCGCATGGCAGGCGCCATGCGCTTGGGCGAACTGACCCACAATATGGAAGCGCAGGTCGTCGCCGCCGTCGAATCCGGCCATCTGCCGCCTGACCTTTTCGATACGCTGGAAAACGAATTCGACCGCATGGGCGACGTACTGAATCATCTGCGCCACGGCACGCCACTAGAAACTTTGGTTGCGCCGCCCCCGGTCGCCGACATTGCTCCCGCCGCAAGAACTGCGGCCATGGCAACGCTGGCTGCCGAGCCCGAAACCGCGGCCAAGGCCATGCTGCGGGTGCGCGCGGATGTAGTCGACCGGCTGGTGAACGAGGCAGGCGAAGTCAGTATCGCGCGCTCCCGCATCGAGGGAGAAATGCAGGGCTTCAAGCGCTCCCTTCACGACCTGACGGAAAGCATCAACCGCCTGCGCCACCAGTTGCGCGAAATCGAGATTCAGGCCGAAAGCCAGATGCAATCGCAGCTCTCCCATGCCAAGGAAAGCAACGCCGACTTCGACCCGCTGGAATTCGACCGCTTTACCCGCTTGCAGGAAGTCACGCGCATGATGGCGGAAAGCGTCAACGACGTCGCCAGTGTGCAGCACAACCTGCTCAAGAACCTGGATGAAACCGACGCCGCGCTGCTTGCCCAGTCGCGCATGACCAAGGAACTGCAGCAGGAACTGCTGCGCGCCCGCATGGTGCCTCTGGGCAGCATCTCGGAGCGCCTCTACCGCATCGTGCGCCAGACTTCGAAGGAGCTTGGCAAGCGCGCCACTCTGGATATCATCGGAGAGCAGGTGGAACTGGACCGCAGCGTGCTGGAGAAAATGACGGCGCCGTTCGAACATCTGTTGCGCAATGCCATCGACCATGGGCTGGAAAGCCAGGACAAGCGCCTCGCCGCAGGCAAGCTGGAAACCGGGTCCATCGAACTTCAGGCACGCCAGGAGGGCAACGAAATCCTCATCACCCTGAGCGACGATGGCCGCGGCATCGACCTTGCCGGAATTCACGCCAAGGCTGTGGAACAAGGCCTGCTGGCAGAGGACGCCGAAGCAACGCCGGCCCAGCTGATGGAACTGATTTTCGCTCAGGGATTCTCCACTGCCGCCGAAGTTACCCAGGTTTCCGGGCGCGGCATCGGCATGGACGTAGTACGTAATGAAATCGTCACCCTGGGAGGCCGCATTGAGGCCGCTACGGAAGCCGGCAAGGGCACGACCTTCAGCATTTATCTGCCGTTGACGCTGGCGGTCACCCAGGCGGTGCTGGTGCGCAGCGGCAATACTATTTATGCGCTGCCATCGACCATGGTGGACCAGGTGCAGGAACTGAAAACGGATGCGCTGGCGGACGCTTACCAGAAACAGGAAATCCTGTGGCAGGGAAATCACTACCCGCTGTATTATTTCCCGCGCCTGCTGGATGACCTGGAATCCACTCCGGCCATACAGCGCTACACCCTTATCATGCTGCTCCATAGCGGCGCACAGCGGGTGGCCGTGCACGTGGACGAGCTGATCGGCAACCGCGAGATCGTGGTCAAGAATATCGGCCCGCAACTGGCCCGCATACCGGGCATAGCCGGCGCTACGGTGCTGGGCAACGGCAAGGTGGTGCTGATCCTGAACCCGGTACAGCTGGCCCAGCGCCAGGACATTCCGGCCCTGGCAGCGCAAAAGTCAGCCGTACCGCTGCTCGCCGAACAACTCGCCGTTGCCGCGCCTGTTGTCATGATCGTGGACGACTCCCTCACCGTGCGCAAGATCACCAGCAAGCTGCTGACCCGCGAGGGATACCAGGTCGTCACCGCCAAGGACGGCGTGGATGCACTGCAGGCGTTGGAAGATGTCATCCCTCAGGTGATGCTGGTGGATATCGAAATGCCGCGCATGGATGGCTTCGAACTCACCAAGAATGTGCGTGGCAATGCCAAGACTTCGCATATCCCGATCATCATGATCACCTCACGCACAGCGGAAAAACACCGCAACTATGCACAGGAACTGGGCGTCAATGTGTACCTGGGCAAGCCGTACCAGGAAGAGGAACTGCTGGGGTATATCGCCGGCTTCATCAAGGGCAGCCTGCACTGACCACAAACCCCTTTCCCTTCATGGGGAAGGGGTGGGTTGGCTAAGCGGCAGACCAGTTCACCATGCCGCTGTAGGCCGTTGCCAGCACCACCACCCCGAACACGATGCGATACCAGGCAAAGATCGTGAAATCATGATGGGAGATAAAGCGCAGCAAGCCCTTCACCGCCACAAAGGCGCTGACGAAAGAAGCCACGAACCCCACCGCGAACATGCCCAGATCATCTGCCTGCAGCAAATCACGGTGTTTGTAGAGATCATATAGCGTCGCGGCCATCAGGGTGGGGATGGCGAGGAAGAAGGAAAACTCGGTAGCAGCGCGGCGCGACAGGCCAAAAAACAGCCCGCCGATAATCGTCGCACCCGAGCGCGAAGTGCCCGGAATCAAAGCCAACGCCTGTGCCAGGCCGATTTTCAACGCATCGCGCCAATCCATCTCATCCACTTCCTGTATTCGGATCGTATGCTGTCTGCGTTCCGCCCACAGGATCAGCACGCCGCCGACAATGAATGCCAGCGCCACCGGCACCGGATGAAACAGATGCGCCTTGATCGACTTTGCAAACAGCAGGCCCAGCACGGCAGCGGGCAGGAAAGCCACCAGCAGATTGGAGACAAAACGGCGTGCCGCCGGCTCGTTATTTCCCAAGCCTTGGGCCACACCCCATAAACGCGCCCGATACTCCCAGCACACAGCCAGAATCGCGCCGGACTGGATCACGATCTCGAACAGCTTGCCCTTGTCGTCGTTGAAATTGAGCAAATCGCCAACCAGGATCAGATGCCCGGTGCTGGAGATCGGCAAAAATTCGGTCAGGCCCTCGACCACGCCCAGAATGAGCGCCTTCCATAACAGAATAATGTCCAAGAGGTTCTCTTAATCAGCTCTTTTGGTAAATCTGGCTGCCTTTGGCGACGAATTCCACCGACTTTTCCTGCATCCCCTTCTCCGCGTATTCACGCACGTCCTGGGTGATTTTCATGGAGCAGAAATGAGGCCCGCACATGGAGCAGAAATGCGCCACCTTGGAGGAATCCTTGGGCAGGGTCTCGTCGTGGAACGAGCGCGCGCGGTCGGGATCGAGGCCGAGGTTGAACTGGTCATCCCAACGGAATTCGAAGCGCGCCTTGGACAGTGCGTTGTCGCGAATCTGCGCGCCGGGGTGCCCCTTGGCCAGATCGGCGGCGTGGGCGGCGATCTTGTAGGTGATGATGCCTTCCTTGACGTCGTCCTTGTCGGGCAGGCCGAGGTGCTCCTTGGGCGTGACGTAGCACAGCATGGCGCAGCCGTACCAGCCGATCATGGCGGCGCCGATGCCGGAAGTGATGTGGTCGTAGCCCGGCGCGATGTCGGTGGTGAGCGGCCCCAGGGTGTAGAAAGGCGCCTCGCCGCAGCATTCGAGCTGCTTGTCCATGTTGACCTTGATCATGTGCATCGGCACGTGGCCGGGGCCTTCGATCATGGTCTGGATGTCGTGCTTCCAGGCGATCTGGGTGAGTTCGCCCAGGGTTTCCAGCTCGCCGAACTGGGCCGCGTCGTTGGCGTCGTAGATCGAACCGGGCCTGAGGCCGTCGCCCAGGCTGAAGGACACGTCATAGGCCTTCATGATCTCGCAGATGTCCTCGAAATGGGTATAGAGGAAGTTCTCCTTATGGTGCGCCAGGCACCACTTGGCCATGATCGAACCGCCGCGCGACACGATGCCGGTCATGCGGCCGGCGGTCAGCGGCACGTAGCGCAGCAGCACGCCGGAGTGGATGGTGAAGTAGTCCACCCCCTGCTCGGCCTGCTCGATCAGGGTGTCGCGGAAAATCTCCCAGGTCAGGTCTTCGGCCTTGCCGTTCACTTTCTCCAGCGCCTGGTAGATCGGCACCGTCCCGATCGGAACCGGGCTGTTGCGCAGTATCCATTCGCGGGTTTCGTGGATGTTCTTGCCGGTGGAGAGATCCATGATGGTGTCCGCGCCCCAGCGGATGCCCCAGGTCATTTTCGCCACTTCGTCGTGGATGGAGGAAGCCAGTGCGGAATTGCCGATGTTGCCGTTGATCTTGACCAGGAAATTGCGCCCGATGATCATCGGCTCCAGCTCCGGGTGGTTGATGTTGGCGGGGATGATGGCACGGCCGCGCGCCACTTCTTCGCGCACGAATTCCGGCGTGATCATGGGCGGGATCGCGGCACCGAAGCTGTCGCCGGGGTGCTGGGCGGTGAAAATCTCCGCCAGATTGTCGCGGCGCTGGTTTTCGCGGATCGCGATGTATTCCATTTCCGGCGTGATGATGCCTTTCTTTGCATAGTGCATCTGCGTCACGTTCATGCCGGATTTCGCCTTGCGCGGCTGGCGCTGGAGATTGAAGCGCAGTTCCGCCAGTTTGGGGTCGCTCAGCCGCTGGCGGCCAAACTCGGAAGTCAGGCCGGAAAGCGGCTCGGAGTCGGCGCGCTCTTCAATCCAGGCGCCACGGACTGAATCCAGACCGGTGCGGATGTCGATCTTTACTGCCGGATCGGTGTATGGCCCCGACGTGTCGTAAACAAAAATCGGCGGGTTCTTTTCCGCGCCAAAGCTGGCGGAGGTGTCGGACTGGCTGATCTCGCGCATCGGCACGCGGATATCGGGGCGCGAGCCCTCCACGTAAATTTTGCGCGAATTGGGCAGGGGCTGCACGGCTGCTTCATCGACATGAGCAGACTGATTCAGGAATTCGGGATTGGCATTCATTTTTGGCAACTCCTCAGGAAACACAAGGAGCATTGGGGCCAGCAACGCTTCCCTGCGGCGGCATTATCCGCGTCAGGTTCGAAGGGTTTTTCTCACCCGGCAATCCGTATCTAAACAGAACCTTACCAGGACCCCTAGCTAAGTTGTGTGAAGCTACTGGAATTGTGGAATAATTGCAAGCAATGGCGTTATCTTAATGGAGTGGCTATGAATCTCGAACAAGCACGTTTCAACATGGTGGAACAACAGATCCGGACATGGAATGTACTGGATCAGCGTGTACTCGATTTGCTGCTGGAAATGCGGCGCGAAGATTTCGTTCCGGAGGCTTACCGCAATCTGGCCTTTGTAGACATGGAGATCCCCATCGGGCACGGCGAAGTGATGCTAACGCCCAAGATGGAAGCGCGCATCATCCAGGAACTTGCCATCAAAAAGACCGACAAGGTACTGGAAGTCGGCACCGGCAGCGGCTACTTGACAGCCCTCCTGGCACGGGAGGCAAATCACGTATACAGCATTGAGATCGTGCCCGAGCTCAAGGAGCAGGCAGCGGAAAAACTGCGCGCCCACGGCATCCACAACGTCACGCTGGAACAGGGCGACGCCGCCCGCGGCTGGAGCCGGCATGGCCTCTATGATGTGATCGTGCTGACCGGTTCGGTTCCCGTTTTGCCCGAGGCCTTCTTCGCCAGCCTGAACCGCGGCGGCCGGATGTTTGCGGTGGTAGGTGATGCGCCGACCATGGGCGCGAAGTTGATTACCTGCCTCGGTGAAGGTTCATGCCGCACCACGGAACTGTTCGAGACCAGCATAGCGCCGCTGCACAACGCGCTTCAGCCGCAGCGCTTCACATTCTAAGCATCCGTGATTCAGCTGCACCCCCACGGCCTGAAGGAATGGCTGGATGACTCGTCGCGCCCTCCTCCTCTTCTGGTCGATGTGCGCGAACCTTGGGAATTCCAGTATTGTCACATTGAAGGTTCGTTGCTGCTACCCCTGCGCCAGGTACCCCTGCGCCTGACGGAACTCGAACCCGAAGCCGATATCGTATTGATTTGCCACCATGGCGTCCGCAGCTACCGTGCCGGACTGTATCTTCAGCAGGCCGGTTTTGACAAGTTATACAATTTACAGGGCGGCGTGGAAGCCTGGGCTCGGGACGTCGACCCTGACATGCGCAAATACTAGACTTGGACAAATTCCTCATGAAACGACTCACTCTGGCATTGCTGATGACTGCAGCCTTCGCCCCTGGCGCCCACGCAGTTAATCTGATGGATATTTATCGCGATGCACTGGCCAACGATGCCTCTCTCGCCTCCGCCCGTGCCGCCTATCTGGCGGGGCAGGAAAAACTGCCTCAAGGCCGCGCGTTGCTATTGCCAACCGTCAACCTGAGCGCGAACACCACCTGGAACGAGATGGACATCCAGTATCGAGGCGCCAGCGCCTTCCCCGGGGGGCAGCGCAACTACAACTCGAACGGAGCCACCCTGTCCTTGAGCCAGCCCATCTACCGGCCGCAGAACTGGGCCGCCTACGAACAGGGAAAACTGCAAAGCGCAGTAGCTGAAATCCAGTATGCAGCAGCGCAACAGGGACTAATCCTCAACGTCGCCCAGGCTTATTTCGACGTCCTGCTGGCGCAAGACAATGTCGCGCTGGCGGGTACGCAAAAGAAAGCCATTCAGGAACAACTGGACCAGGCAAAGACGAGCTTCGAGGTCGGCACCGCCACCATTACCGATACCCACGAGGCCCAGGCCCGTTTCGACCTGGCGGCGGCTGGCGAAATTGCCGCCATTAACGAACTTGAAGTCCGTCAACGTGCGCTGGAAAAAATCATTGGCAAGCTGCCCGGCCCGCTGGCCACGCTTGCAGTGGAATTATCGCTACAAGCGCCCGAGCCCAATGACATCAACAAATGGGTTGAAGCAGCGGAACAGAATAACCTGCTGGTTCAGGCAAAACGGGCCGGCTCGGAAATCGCCAATCAGGAAGTGGCGCGCAACCGCGGCGCTCATCACCCGACCCTCGACCTGGTCGCGAGCTATAGCGATACTGGCGCCACGGGCAGCAGCTTTGGCGTTGGCAACGACACGAAAGCTTCGATAATCGGCCTGCAACTCAACCTGCCTTTATATCAGGGTGGCGGCATCAACTCCAGGGTGCGCGAAGCAGTGGCCAATCAGGAGAAAGCGCGCCAGGATTTGACGCTTGAAGTTCGCCAGTCCGCGCTCTCCACCCGGGAAGCGTATCTGGGCGTAACCAACGGCGCGGCACAGGTCAAGGCATTGGAACAGGCGTTGATGTCGAGCCAGAGCTCGCTCGACTCCACCCGCCTGGGCCAGGAAGTCGGCGTTCGCACCAATGTCGATGTCCTTAATGCCCAGCAACAGCTTTTCAGCGCCAAGCGCGACCTGTACAAGGCGCGTTATGCCTACCTGGTTAGCCGCCTGAAGCTGAAGGCAGCGGCAGGCACGCTGGCGGAAGACGACCTGCAACAGGTCAATCAGTGGCTGAAATAACCCCTCCCGGCCTCCCCTTGCCAGGGGAGGAGTGACTCAGCTGCCCGATGCCCTCCAGCAGATCCATCACTTTTTCTGTCGCGCCCTGATGGCGGCGGCTGAATTCCCTCCCTGCTCGCCCCATGCCGCTGAGCCGTTCCGGGTTGCGTAACAGGCCCTGCAATTCTCGCACCAGTTCTTTTTCATTTGCCACCCGCACGGCAGCCCCCGCTTCCACCGCCCATTCCGCCGCTTCGGCGAAATTATAAGTATGCATGCCCAATATCACCGGCTTGCCCACCGCGCACGCCTCGATCAGGTTCTGCCCGCCATAAGGCAACAGGCTGCCGCCGATGAAAGCCACATCGCAAGCGGCATAGTAGGCGAACATTTCACCCATGCTGTCCCCCAGCACCACTTGTGTTGCAGCGCCAACCGGCTGGTCCGCGCTGCGGCGCTGGTAGCTGAAACCCATTTTTTCCAGCAGTTGCGCCACCGCCTCGAAGCGCTGCGGATGGCGCGGCACGATCACCGTAAGCAGTTCAGGCATCCCGCTATCCTGCATGGCGGCCAGAATTTTCTCCTCTTCCCCTTCGCGCGTACTCGCAGCAAGAAAAATCCTGCGTCCCGGGCCAAAAAGCTGCAACAGCCTGCGGCCGAGCTCTAACAGATCATTAGAAGGAGAGATATCGAACTTGAGGTTGCCCATCACGCTGACATTGACGGCCCCCAATGCCACAAGGCGCCGCGCATCATCTTCCGTCTGCGCGGCGATTGCGCGCATTTGGCGCAAGCTGGCCGCCGTCAGCTTGCCAAATCGCGCATATCGATGCGCCGACTTTTCAGAAAGCCGGGCATTCACCAGGCACAGCGGCACGTTCTCGACGCGGCAGGCATGAATCAGATTCGGCCATATCTCTGTTTCCAGCAGCAACCCAAGTTCAGGCTTGAAATGCGCGAGAAACCGACGCACCGCAAAGGGATAGTCGTAAGGCAAGTAACAGCGCAGCACCTCCGGCCCGAACAACTGCTCCCCGGCCTCGCGCCCGGTGGGCGTCATATGGGTAAGCAGAAGCTGGTGCTCGGGATAGCGCGCCTGCAGGGCCTTCACCAGCGGTGCGGCAGCGCGTGTTTCTCCCACCGACACCGCATGCAGCCAGATCACCGGGCGCAGGGGGCGCACCCCGTGATAGCGGCCAAAACGCTCGCCCCAATGGCGCAGATATTCGGGCTGGCGCCGCGCCCGCCAAAGCAGATGAAACGCCACATAGGGCAAGAGCAGAAACAGGATGGCGGTGTAGCCCCAGCCGGATAGCCTCTCCCCAACTGATGGTTTTGACTGCCCATTCATCCTGAAAGCCCCATTTCACCGCAAGGGACGCCATGGTTCGCAAAGGAAGCGGGGTAGGCAGGGATGGGCGGTTGATTGCCCAACTCGCAAAACAAGGCGTTAATGAATTTAAATGGCTCACCCATCGGGCATGCAGCGCACGAAGTTGCTGAATTCCTTCTCGTTCCTTTGCGTCCATTGCGGTTAACTGCTTTTTTCAGGTTCATTGCTGCATAACCTTTTCCAGTGCAGCGCTGACCTCGTCAAGCTGCGGCACTTGCCCCGCGCGGCCAAGATTGGCGGCAGGGCCGCTGGCATAAACACCTGTCAGGCCGGGGTCGGAGGCGCAATACAGCGCCACCACCGGCACCTTGAGCGCGGCAGCCAGGTGCGTCAGCCCAGTATCCACGCCCACCACTGCCTGTGCCGCACCCAATAGCGCCGCCGCCTGCGCAAGATCAAGGAACGGCGGCACCACGGCATTGGCCATTTGCCGAGCCAGGCGCTCGCTGCGCGCCTGTTCATGCGCCGCGCCCCACGGCAGGATGCAGCACAAACCCCGGCTATTCAGGCGGGAAGCCAGCTCCAGCCAGTCCGCCTCGGGCCACTCCTTGTCGGCGCGGCTGGTGGCATGCAACAACACCACGTAGCATCCGCCTGGCAACCAGGTCAGCGCCAGGCTTGGCGCAGCTATGCCATAATCCACGGCCTCGCCTGGCATATATCCAAGCGCACGCCCGGCCAGCAGCCGGTTGCGCTCCACGGCATGAAGGTCGCGCGCAACCCGTATGGTGCGGTCGTAAACCTGTGACGCGAGGGGCTCGCGCGCACTGTTCCAGCCGTAGCCGCAGCTCGGCCCGTGAGCCAGCCATGCAATAGCGGCACTCTTGATCAAGCCCTGGCTATCAATGATGAGATCATAGCTCGTGGACTGGATTGCGCGCCGGAAAGCAGCCATTTCTCTCCAGCTTGCCGGATTCAGCAGATTCCGGCGCCAGCGCCGCACCGCCACGGGAATCACCCGGCTCACGCCTGGGTGCAGGGCAGGCAGTGCTGCGAAATTCTCTTCTACCACCCAGTCCACTTCAGCGCCAGGAAAGTGCTCGACGATGTCGCTCACGGATGGCAGCGCATGTATGACATCACCCATGGAGGAGGTCTTTACCAGCAATATTTTCAGCATCCTGCTATTTTAGCCTACCCTGCCAGCAGGCATAATAGCGATCCATGCAAACCCAGCCTTTTTCCGTTGTACTCATCACACTCAATGCCGCGCATCTACTCGATGCCTGCCTCCAGAGCGTGCAATTTGCGGACGAAATCGTGGTGGTAGACAGTGGCAGCAGTGATGACACCCAGGCAGTTGCGTTAAAATATGGCGCCCGATTCATTTCCCAGAAGTGGTTAGGGTTCGGGCCGCAAAAGCAGCATGCGGTAGTGCAGGCAAGCAACGATTGGGTGCTGTGTCTCGATGCCGACGAGCGCGTGAGCGAGAATTTGCGCACCAGCATCCTCTCCACCCTGCGCCAGCCGGAGTTTCAAGCTTACCGGATGCCGCGCAGCAACCGCTTCATGGGACGCTATTTGCGCCACGGCGAAGGCTACCCGGACTGGAGCCTGCGCCTGTTCGACCGCCGCCACGCACGCTGGAGCAATGACGCGGTGCATGAAAAAGTGCTGACCAGCAGCGAAATCGGCACGCTGCGTGGCGATTTGCTGCATGATTCGGCGGAAGATCTCGCCACTTACCTGGACAAGCAGAACCGCTATACCTCGTTGCAGGCGGCAGCCATGCATCAGGCCGGGTGCCGGGCGCACCTGGCGCAACTGGTGTTCAGCCCGGCAGTGCGCTTCGTGCGTTTTTATTTTTTTCGCCTCGGCATGCTGGACGGCATCGCGGGCCTGGTGCACATCGCCATTGGCTGCGGCAACAGTTTCATCAAGTACGCAAAGCTGATGGCTTTGCAAAAAGGAGAATGATTTGAAAGTTCTGGTCACCGGCGTTGCCGGTTTCATCGGCATGCACACCGCACAGCGCCTGCTTGCCAAGGGCGTGGAGGTGGTTGGCATCGACAATCTCAACGATTATTACGATGTCCAGCTTAAAGAAGACCGGCTCAAGCAACTCTCCCCATTGCCCGGCTTCCGCTTCATCCGCATGGACATGGCTGACCGTCATGCTACTGAATCCCTGTTTGCCGCGGAAAAATTCAAGCGCGTGATCAACCTCGCCGCCCAGCCCGGGGTGCGTTACTCGCTGCAGAACCCGCATGCCTATATCGAAGCCAATATAGTCGGGTTCCTCAACATCCTGGAAGGCTGCCGCCACAACCAGGTCGAGCACCTGGTTTACGCCAGCAGCTCCAGCGTCTACGGCGCCAACACCCACATGCCTTTTTCCGTGCATGACAACGTGGATCACCCAGTGAGCCTGTACGCCGCCACCAAGAAATCCAACGAGCTGATGGCGCATACCTACAGCCATCTCTTCGGCCTGCCCACCACCGGCCTGCGCTTCTTCACCGTTTATGGCCCCTGGGGCCGCCCTGACATGTCACCCTCGCTCTTCACCTCCGCGATCCGCGCCGGCCGCCCCATTGACGTGTTCAACCAGGGCAGGATGCGGCGCGATTTCACCTATATCGACGACATCGTCGAAGGCGTGGTGCGCGTGCTCGACAAAACCGCCACCTCCGACCCGGTCTTCGACCGCAGCCTGCCTGATGCCGCGACCAGTTATGCCCCGTTCCGCGTGTACAACATCGGCAACCACGAGCCTGTGGAGTTGATGACCTTCATCGGCGCCATCGAGGTTGCAGTAGGGCAGACTGCGGTCAAGAACATGCTGCCGATGCAGGACGGCGACGTGGAGGCGACTTATGCCGACATCGAGGAATTGCGCCAGGCGGTAGGCTTTTCGCCCGCTACGCCGCTAAAGGAAGGGGTGGAAAAATTTGTGGCCTGGCATCGGGAGTACTACAAAATGTAGGTTGGGTTGTAGCAAAAAACGCAGCCAATAAAAAACGGGCGCCGAGGCGCCCGTTTTAAGCTTCAGACTTCAGACCGGACGAGCCGGCCGGAAATTGAAAGGTGTGCTTTATACTTTAACCTGGTGTGTCAACCACTGAAAAGCGTGGCGTACCCAATGTTTTGCTTTCAGGCGACAACCTGTTCAAACGAGAATTGCGGAATGTCAGCGCGGTCCCGGGCATGTTCAACAGTAATACCGCAAATATTGCCCTCGGAATCCAGGTCCAGAAGCGTGTTTTCGTCCAGATCCATGCTCTCGCTCACATTTACTGATTTGAATTCTATATACAGCGTGTCTGTATCCTGAAAATACTTAATTTTCATGGCGTAAACCTCCGATCAAAAAACGCGTTATGTACTGTATCACCGTCCGGCAAAAGAATGACGCGTAAATATTTGCCCTCAGCTTCAGAAATCTTGGACCAGCGACGAATCCGCCCATCCTCTTGGATGACCTCTTTCTCCGGGCGATCAGCAACGTACTGAATCCACTCCATTTTGATTGAGGCGCGATCAGGACGCTGTCGCATGCTAAGAAAATATTGAGTGAATTTCATGTCACTAGTGTAGCAAAAAACGCAGCCAATAAAAAACGGGCGCCGAGGCGCCCGTTTTAAGCTTCAGACTTCAGACCGGGCTAGCCGGCCGGAAATTAGAATGCGTGCTTCATACCAATTGCGAAACCGCTTGGATCTTTGCCAGCAACAGTACCAGGGTTGTCGCCATGGCCGCCACCGAAGGCAGAGAACGATGCGCCGCCAGTTCCGTTAGAGTCGTTGTTGGTCTTGGCGTATGCAACATAGGCAGTGGTACGCTTGGACAGGGAGTAATCCGCGCCGATAGCAACCATGTTGGCGCCAGTGTTGCCACAATCAACGCCAGCGGCACAATCAGTCAGGTCAGCTGCATTGTAGTATTGAGCCTTAAGAGTGGTTGCACCCATCTTGTAGCCTGCACCCAGACCCCAGGTTTTGCGATCAGTGTTGCCACCGCCCAGGTCAGTCATTTTCTGGTACAGGGCAGTCACTTTGACGTCGCCGAAGCTGTAACCGCCAACCAGACGCAAGCCTTTTTCGTCATTTACGCCACCACCCAAGTTGCTCAGGTTGTGCTTCTCGTAACCCAGACCCAGCATCAGGGGACCGGATTCGTAAGTACCCATCGCGCTCAGAGCGGTTACGGAGTTGTATTCTGCAGCACCTGCATCAACGTTGGTCACGTAAGCAACAGCACCGGTCATGCCGTTCATGGTTGGGGAGATGTAGGCAATCACGTTGTCAGGACGCAGATCCCAACCAGCGCCACCAGCGGAAATCAGGTTGCGGGAGTCACCGATCTGGTCGCTGAACAGATCTGCCTTGCGGCCAACCAGTTTCATCGGGGTGTCGTGCTTGCCCAGCAGTGCAGTACCGAAGCCGCCGGAAAGGCCCAGGAAGCTGTTACGGCTGGTCAGGGAGTTGCTACCTGTGCCAGTGCTGGTATCACCCATACCTACCAGGCTTTCCATTTGCCAGATAGCTTTCAGGCCGTTGCCCAGATCTTCGGTACCCTTGAAACCAATGTAGGAAGAGTTGCTGGAAACGTTGGTTTCACGCTGGTTTTCGGTGCTGCCAGCAGCGCCGGAATTGCCGTCCAGGCTTTCAACGGACATGTGCAGGGAACCGTAGATGGTCACGTTGCCGGAATCGGCCATTGCAGCGGCAGGAGCCAGAGCGGCGGCGATTGCTACAGCCAGAAGTTTCTTGTTCATATAAATCTCTCCATTAAGAGTTGAGTTTTTAGAGTTGCTTAGTAGTTCGGTTGCTCGACTTACTTAACCTCTCTAATTGAGAAGTTGGTGCCATTCTTGCAAATTGCCGAAGCCTCTGGCAAGGCAAATTTGGCGTTTGCGCAACATCAGGCAGCATTGTGTGGTTTTTGTGCAACACTATTTTGGTGAGGAGCCTGCCCTGATCGCAGCCGAAGGGTGAGGGGAAACAGCTTGCCGCCTTCTTTCACCTTATCAACTTGTTCTTTGCCACAAATCAAATATTTAATTGCAATACACGTATTACATGTGGAGAAAACAATGTTAGCTGTTTGCTTGCCCGAAGAGATCGAGAACCGTATTGCCCTGCTTGCGCGCAGGACCGGACGAACCAAGAGTTTCTATGTACGCGAAGCCGTTGTCGAATACCTTGACGATCTTGAGGATTATTACCTGGCCGAAGCGCGCAGGAACGTCCCACTGCCGGCTATCCCCCTTGACCAGATAGAGCGAGATCCTGGCCTGGCGGATTGAGTTCGACCCCCGCGCCCTGGATGAACTGAAGCGCCTCGACAAAACGGTGCAGACGAGAATCATCAAGACTGTGCGAGAACGCATCGCGCCGCTGGAAAACCCGCGTGTGGTAGGTCAGGCGCTTCGCGGCGAGGAGCTTGGCCGCTACTGGAAATATCGCATCGGGGATTATCGCCTGATCTGCGATATCCAGAACGAAACGGTGCTGATTCTGGTGTTACGTATTGGGCACAGAAAAGAGGTATACAGCTAGGAGGGCGCCGGGAGCGTCAATGCCCGGCTTCCCGCTGATGGCGCACAGCCAGAATGACAGCCTCTTGGCCATCATACCTGATATTCCTGCCACGCATTGATGGCGTCCTGCCGGAACGCCTCGCGTATTTCCTCGCGTTCGACTACTGCTGGATGGCCACGCGCATCAGCCAGTGCGGCGTGCGATGGCGGGCATCAGCCAGGCGTTTCACGCGCTCTTTGGTTCAGGGTCAATCTTGATTGTGACGGGGCTGATGGTTGGCGGTTTCATGGTCGCCTCCAAAATGTCAGGCTTACTTTCCAATGAGCGCAGACGCTTTCCCGCGTACCTGAGCCAGTTCTTCAGGTGACACCTGGCCTTTGCGGCTAGCCTTGCGCACGACCCAATCGAGACTTTTGATCTGGTCGGACAGCACGGCGCTGGGGCGGTCGCCTGCAATCAATACTTCAAACGGGTAGCCTTTGATCTGCGTGGTCATTGGGCAGCATAACATCAGACCCGTCTTGCCGTTGTAGGACGCGGGGCTGACCACAAGCGCTGGACGATGACCCGCTTGCTCATGTCCGGCCTGCGGGTCGAAGTGCAGCCAGACAATGTCACCAGCCTCGGGGACATAGCGGCTGATCATTACAAAAGCTCCTTGCCTGCTGGCGCGCCAAAGCTCGCCTCAGCATGCAGGTTTTCCGGCGTTATGCCGGCAAGAAGCTGGGCCAGGTCACATTCGTTTGTGCGAATCGGCTCTATGACGATGCGACCGCCTTCCTCGCGAATATCAATCGGATCATCCAGAGACAAATGGACGGCCTCCATTATGCCGACGGGGATGCGAACGGACGCGCTATTGCCCCACTTCTTCACGGTTACACGCATGGCAACCTCCCCTGTAGATTCAAAGTAGATACAATACAGAGGGGTTTATGACGTGTCAACATGGTAGATACATTATGCAGCAGTCACTGCAGGGTGGGTCCACCCGGCTAAAGCGCCCGAGTACAAGAGGCGCGTTGTTTGTGCCGTAACCCACCAGATTTCCCGCCAGTCCTCATTAAGCAAGCGTGTTGTGTAGCTGCGCAACGCCTGGTGGGTTGCACCCACCCTACATTTTCTACAAACCCAGCCGCTGCCAGATGGTGGTGATCAGCCCCGCTTGATTGAGGGTGTAGAAGTGCAGCCCCGGCGCGCCGCCCTGCAGCAGGCGCTCGCACATGGCGGCCACCACGTCCAACCCGCAGGCGCGGATCGAAGCCGTGTCGTCGCCGTAACCCTGCATCTTGAGGCGCAGCCAGCGTGGGATTTCAGCGCCGCAGGCGTCGGAGAAGCGCGCCAGTTGGGAAAAATTGCTAATCGGCATGATGCCCGGCACGATGGGGATGTCGATGCCCATCGCGTCGCATTCGTCGCGGAAATTGAAGTAGGCATCGGCATTGTAGAAGTACTGGGTGATCGCCGCGTTGGCTCCGGCCTCGACCTTGCGTTTGAAGTTGGACAGATCCGTCTGGGCGGACTGCGCCTGGGGGTGAAATTCGGGGTAGGCCGCGACCTCGATGTGGAAATAGTCGCCGGTTTCCTCACGAATGAAGGCCACCAGTTCGTTGGCGTAGCGGAATTCGCCCACATCCTGCGTGCCGGAAGGCAGGTCGCCGCGCAACGCGACGATATGCCGGATTCCATGGCTTTTGTAAGCATTAAGGATGGCGAGAATATTTTCCCTCGTCGATCCGATGCAGGACAGATGCGGCGCAGCCTTGTGGCCTTCCTGCTGGATTTCGATCACGGTTTCCAGCGTGCGGTCGCGCGTCGAGCCGCCGGCGCCAAAAGTCACCGAGAAGAATTCCGGCTTGAGCTGGGCGAGCTGCTGGCGCGTGACGCGCAGCTTGTCAATGCCCTCGGGGGTCTTGGGAGGAAAAAATTCGAAGCTCAGGATGGGTTTAGTCATTCAATTAGTCCTTGTCGTTATGGCCTGCCGCCATGCCGATTCCAGCACCTTGTCCAGCGTGGACAGCGGGCAACCATTTTTTATGGCTAACCAGAGATAGGATGCATCATAGGCCGTAAGTCGTGTTTTTTCCGCTAGAACGAGCACCGCACCGATATCCACTACGCACCGTTTGATATCAAGCCGCTGATAGGCATCAAATTGCATAGCCAGTTTTTCAGCCACATCCGGATAGCGGCGCCTTTTCATCAGGCAAATATTCGCCATCTCGTAATCCATCAGGCTGGGTGCCAGCAGACGTGATCCACGGCAAGATTCCAGCACGGACACCCCATCAGGCTCCTCGAACACGACAGCTGCGAGGGATGATGCGTCAATGACCATATCGGGCATCGCGCATCTCCCTGATCATTTCAGCCGAGTCGGAGGGTGTAGATAACGCCAGCTGCTTGCCCTGCTTCCAGATCTCATCGAGCGTCAGCAGAGGCCTTTCCTGTGCAACACTCTCCAGAATCGCCATTAACTCCCCTTGCAGGGAGCGGTGATTGCGCGCTGCCCGGGCCTTGAGCTGTGCCGCAAGCTCATCGGGTACATTTTTGATCGAAAGATTGACAGCCACGATTCGCCTCCATATTGGATTCGATATAGATTCATTCTAGCACCACTCACGGCCTGCCGTCAGGAAAAAAGGCCGCTTCATGAAGCGGCCTGAATCACGACTTACCTGAATCTCTCAATCAATAGCGGTAATGATTCGGCTTGTACGGCCCGTTCTTCGGCACGCCGATGTACCCCGCCTGCTCTTCCGACAGTTCGGTGAGGTTCACGCCAATCTTCTTCAGGTGCAGGCGTGCCACTTTCTCATCCAGATGCTTGGGCAGCACGTACACGCCGACCGGGTATTTGTCCGGGTTGTTGAACAGGTCGATTTGCGCCATCACCTGGTTGGTGAAGGAGGCAGACATGACGAAGCTGGGATGGCCGGTGGCGCAACCCAGGTTCACCAGGCGGCCTTCGGCCAGCACGATGAGCTTCTTGCCGTCGGGGAAGACCACGTGGTCCACCTGGGGCTTGATGTTGTCCCATTCATATTTGCGCAAGGACGCGATGTTGATTTCGGAATCGAAGTGGCCGATGTTGCACACGATGGCCTCGTTCTTCATTTTCACCATGTGATCGTGGTCGATGACGTTGACGTTGCCGGTGGCGGTCACGAAAATGTCGCCCTGGTCGGCCACGTCGTCCATGCGCACCACGCGGTAGCCTTCCATCGCGGCCTGCAGGGCGCAGATCGGGTCGATTTCGGTGACCCACACGGTGGCGCCCATGCCGCGGAAGGCCTGCGCGCAGCCCTTGCCCACGTCGCCGTAACCGAGCACCACGCAGATCTTGCCGGCCACCATCACGTCGGTGGCGCGCTTGATGCCGTCCAGCAGGGATTCGCGGCAGCCGTACAGGTTGTCGAACTTGGACTTGGTGACCGAGTCGTTGACGTTGATGGCGGGGAAAGCCAGGCGGCCTTCGGCGTGCATCTGGTAGAGGCGATGCACGCCGGTGGTGGTTTCCTCGGTCACGCCGCGGATCGCGGCCAGGCGGGCGGAGTACCAGCCGGGGTGGGTCTTGAGGCGCTTGCTGATGGCGGCAAAGAGGGCGGTTTCTTCCTCGTTGGCGGGCTTGGCGATCACCGAAGCGTCTTTCTCGGCACGCGTGCCGAGGTGCAACAGCAGGGTCGCGTCGCCGCCATCGTCAAGGATCATGTTGGGCATGCCGCCATCGTGCCATTCGAAAATGCGGTGGGTGAAATCCCAGTACTCATCCAGGTTCTCGCCCTTGTAGGCAAAGACCGGGATGTTGTCGGCAGCGATGGCCGCCGCCGCCTGGTCCTGGGTCGAGTAGATGTTGCACGAGGCCCAGCGCACTTCGGCGCCCAGCGCGGTCAGGGTTTCGATCAGCACGGCGGTCTGGATGGTCATGTGCAGGGAGCCGGCGATACGCGCGCCCTTGAGAGGTTGCGCGGCAGCGAATTCCTCTCGCACCGCCATCAGGCCTGGCATCTCGATTTCCGCGATGGAAATTTCCTTGCGCCCCCAGGCAGCGAGGGACATGTCGGCGACGACGTAATCGGTAAAAGTGCTCATGGTTCTCTCCATTCAAGTTTCTGAATGGGCGCAGTTGTTACGATCATCCCGCACCGAGCCTGGCCCCGTTCAGGGTCGCAGCGCCCCTCGGAGGGGATTGTTCAATTCGAAAACTACAATTTAACCACGGGGAACACGGGGAGCACGGGGAGGGCAAATGAAGAATATCAACTATCCCCGTGCGCCCCGTGTTCCCCGTGGTTAATCGCCTTTGATTTTACAGTCCAGCATCCGCGCGTAGCGCGTCTGCTTTATCTGTGTTTTCCCAGCTGAACTCCGGCTCGTCGCGGCCGAAGTGGCCGTAGGCGGCAGTCTTGGCGTAGATCGGGCGCAGCAGGTCGAGCGCGAGGACGATGCCTTTGGGGCGCAGGTCGAAATGCTGCAGGATCAAGGCAACGATAATGTCGTCGCTGATCTTGCCCGTGCCAAAGGTGTTGACCATCAGGGAAACCGGCTTGGCAATACCAATGGCGTAGGCCACTTGCACTTCGCATTTCGTTGCCAGGCCTGCGGCGACGATGTTCTTCGCCACGTAGCGGCCGGCATAGGCGGCGGAGCGGTCCACCTTGGACGGGTCCTTGCCGGAGAATGCGCCACCGCCGTGGTGCGCCGCGCCGCCATAGGTATCGACGATGATCTTGCGCCCGGTCAGGCCGCTGTCGCCCATCGGGCCTCCGATGACGAAACGCCCGGTCGGGTTGATGAAGTATTTTGTATCCTTCGTCAGCATGTGGTCGGGGATCACCGGCTTGATGATTTCGTCGATCACCGCCTCGGTCAGGGTGTGGTATTCGATGTCCGCCGCATGCTGGGTGGACAGCACCACGGCATCCACGCTCACCGGCTTGCCGTCCACGTAGCGGAAGGTCACCTGCGACTTGGCGTCCGGGCGCAGCCACGGCAGGCGGCCGTCCTTGCGCACTTCGGCCTGGCGCTGCATGAGGCGGTGGGCGAAGTAAATCGGCGCGGGCATGAGCTGCGGGGTTTCGTCGCAGGCAAAGCCGAACATCAGGCCCTGGTCGCCGGCGCCCTGGTCGGGGTCGAGGCCCTGGCCTTCGTTCACGCCCTGGGCGATGTCGGGGGACTGCTTGTCGATCGCGGTCAGCACCGCGCAGCTGCGGTAGTCGAAACCGCCGGCGGACTCGTCGTAGCCGATGCGCTTGATGGTGTCGCGCGCCACCTGGGCATAGTCCACCACGGCGGAAGTGGTGATCTCGCCCGCCAGCACCACCAGGCCGGTGTTCACCAGCGTTTCGCAGGCCACGCGGGCATATGGGTCCTGGGACAGGATGGCGTCGAGCACGCCGTCGGAAATTTGGTCCGCGACCTTGTCCGGATGGCCTTCCGAAACCGACTCCGAAGTAAACAGATACTCGTTCATAAAATCCTCAAAAGCAAAAACCCCGTTTAGCGGCGGCTAAAACGGGGTTTATCCTCGCTTTAGCCGTATTTTTAACGCGCCCGCAAGCTGATTCAAATCGGCGCAAGGCGCTTTTATCTCATTTTTATTTTGCTTTGTCAATGAGATAATGCTTGTCCGACAACTCGTAAGAAACCTTGATGCGCACCCGGCTTTTCACCACGCGGCCATTGCGCTGGGCGGGCGTAAAGCGGGCACTACGGAACGCATCCAGGGCTGACTGTTCGAACGTGCCGGGCGGATTCGCCTCCTCCACCGAGAGCTCCCGCACCTTCCCGCTTTCGTCCAGCAACAGCACCAGCACCACGCTGCCGGTGACATTAGCGCTAGCCGCTTCCTCCGGGTATAAGGGCTGGATAGCCTGCAAGGCAGTGGGATGAACGTCCACCTCCTTGGCTGAGTAATATGTGGGGTCTTCGATCAGGGGAACTTCGATGCTGGGCAGATTTGCGCTGCTTTCCGGTGCCGCAGCACTGGCTGACGCTGCGGCTGGCGGCTCGGGCTCCATTGGCAGAAGCAACGGCGCCCGAGCCGGCTCCGCCGGATAAACCTCCGGCGGAGCCGTTTTTGGCCCCACGTCTGGCTCCGGCGCCTGCATGGGCGCCGGCTGGGGTGCCGCGACGGCGTTCGAGGTCTCTACCAGATGAGCCCGGATCACATGGCTGGTGTGGCTCGCAGTGGATTCGGCGCGGATTTGCAGGCCAAAAATTAGCGCAAAATGAAGAATCAGCGAAGCGGCGAGGGTCAGCGCAAGTTTTTCCGCCGCTTCCGCCCCTGAACGAGCCATCTGGTCAGCCATTCGCCAGACTATTGATCCGGCACATTTTATTCCGGACTGTAGGTCGGCCTTTAGGCCGACATGTCGGGCTGAAGCCCGACCTACATTCACGGATAATTCGTTCCATATCAATAATAGCTCTGCTGCAGTCGCACGTAGTGGGCGGCCGAATAGCTGAAATAAGCCAGTTCTTCCGCCGTCAGGGGTCGCACTTCACGCACCGGGCTGCCGAGATACAGGCAGCCCTCTTTCAAACGCTTACCCTCCGGCACCAGGCTGCCTGCGCCGAGCAGGACATGAGGCTCCAGCACGGCATGGTCCATGATGATGCTTCCCATGCCGATCAGGCATTCGTCGCCAATCTCGCAGCCGTGCAGGATGACGCGGTGGCCCACGGTGACCCGCTCGCCGATCAGCAAGGGAGCGCCCTCGGGCCGGGCCGCGCTTTTATGGCTGACATGCAGCACGCTCAAATCCTGGATATTGGTCTCGGCGCCGATACGTATACGGTTGACGTCGCCGCGTATCACCGCGCCGCACCAGACCGAGGCGCGCGCGCCAAGCGCGACATCGCCGATGACGTGGGCGCTGGGGTGGACGAACACTCCTTCTACGAGGCGCGGGGCGATGCCCTGAAAAGCGGTGATATTCGGTTTCATGCTTGAAGTCCGGCGGTAAAGGCCCAAATAGTATAATAACTTTCATCATTCCACGGACCCCAGACAACATGACCAATCCCCTGCTCGACTTCTCCGGCCTGCCGCGTTTCCCTGAAATCACTCCGGCGCATGTCACGCCGGCGGTGGAGCAACTGATCGCCGACAGCCGCGCGCTGGTGGAGAAGCTGGTGAAAGACGCTACGCCGCCCGCCTGGGACACCTTCGTGCGCCCGCTGGAAGACGCCAACGAGCGTCTTTCGCGCGCCTGGGGCCAGGTTTCCCACCTCAACGCGGTGACCAACAGCCCGGAATTGCGCGAGGTTTACAACGCCAACCTGCCCACGCTCACCGCCTTCTATGCCGATTTGTCGCAGAACCAGGGATTGTTCGGCAAGTTCAAGGCGCTCAAGGCGTCGGCCGCCTTTGCCGCGCTGACCCCGGCGCAGAAAAAGATCGTGGAAAACGAGCTGCGCGATTTCGTCCTCGGCGGCGCCGACTTGCCGGAAGACAGGCAAGCCCGCTTCAAGGCCATCCAGGAGGAACTCTCCACCCTCTCCGCCCGCTTCGAGGAAAACCTGCTCGACACCACCAACGCCTTCGCCCTGTTCGTCGAAAACGAGGCCGAGCTGGCGGGCATTCCCGCCGATGCCCTGCAGGTGGCGCGCGAGGCGGCCGAAGCAGACGGCAAGACGGGCTGGAAATTCACCCTGCACATGCCGTCCTACATGCCGCTGATGCAATATGGCGAAAACCGGGGCTTGCGCGAGCAGATGTATTACGCCTACGTCACCCGCGCCTCCGAATTTGGCAAGCCCGAGCTGGACAACACCGCGCTGATCACGCAGATCCTCAAGCTGCGGCGCGAGGCCGCGCAGCTACTGGGTTTCAAGAGCTACTCCGAAGAATCCCTGGCCACCAAGATGGCGGAAACGCCGCAACAGGTGCTGGACTTCCTCAATGAGCTGGGCAAGCGCGCCAGGCCCTATGCCGAGCGCGACCTGTCCGAGTTGCGCCAGTTCGCGCGCGAGGAAATGCGCATGGACAAGCTGGAGGCATGGGACATCGCCTTCGCCAGCGAAAAACTGCGCGTCAAGCGCTATGCCTTTTCCGATCAGGAAGTGAAGCAGTATTTCCCGGAAAACCAGGTATTGCCCGGCATGTTCAAGGTGGTGGAAACCATTTACGGCCTCTCCATCCATGCCTCCAGCGCGCCGGCATGGCATGAAGATGTGAAGTTTTTCGACATCCGCGACGGCCAGGGCACGCTCATCGGCCAGTTCTACCTCGATCTCTATGCCCGCCAGAACAAGCGCGGCGGCGCCTGGATGGATGACGCCATCACGCGGCGCAGGAAGGAGAGCGGCATCCAGGTGCCGGTGACTTATCTCAACTGCAACTTTTCCGCCCCGATCGGCAGGGCGGCAGTGAGCAGTGAGCAGGGCCCCGCGCAGCGGGATGCGAACGACCGCGAATCTGCCCCAGCGTCGCCGAACTCTGCCGCCGCATCCGCCTCCGGGGTCGCATCCCCTAAAGGGGCCCCTGCTCTGCCCTCCGGCAGACGCCCCGCCTTGTTTACCCACGACGAGGTGATCACCCTGTTCCATGAGTTCGGCCATGGCCTGCACCATATGCTGACACGGGTGGAAGACCTCGGCGTGTCCGGCATCAACGGCGTGGAATGGGACGCGGTGGAACTGCCCAGCCAGTTCATGGAGAATTTCTGCTGGGAATGGGACGTGTTGAAGCACATGGCCAAGCATGTGGATACCGGCACCACCCTGCCGCGCGAACTGTTCGACAAGATGCTCGCCGCGAAGAACTTCCAGGGTGGCCTGCAGACCGTGCGCCAGCTCGAGTTCGCGCTGTTCGACATGCACCTGCATCACGACTTCGACCCGGCTGGCGAAAAAACGCCGCTGCAACTGCTGGACCAGATCCGAGGCCAGATCGCGGTGCTCATTCCGCCTGCTTATAACCGCTTCCCCAACAATTTCTCGCACATTTTCGCCGGCGGCTATGGCGCCGGCTATTACAGCTACAAATGGGCGGAAGTGCTGTCCGCCGATGCCTACAGCCTGTTTGAAGAAAACGGCGTGCTCAACGAGGAAGTCGGCCACCGTTTCTGGAGCGAGATACTCGGCATGGGCGGCAGCCGCTCCGCGCTGGAATCCTTTGTCGCCTTCCGCGGCCGGGAACCCTCGATGGATGCGCTGCTGCGGCACAATGGCATGAGTTAGGCGTCCATCGGTAACAGGCTGTTTTTGCGTTATACTTAAAACACATTTTTCTTAAGCGCAACAATCCCGACAGCCTAACGGATTATGGCTCTGAACCCGACCGATCTCGCTCGCGCTGCCCTGCTCAAACTCACCGATCAGGGTTTGCCGCCCACGCCGGAAAATTACACCCGGTTTTATCATGAGATAGCCGGCGGCTCTGCAGTCACGCCACTGGATCAGCCCCTCACCAACAATTGCGGCGCATTGCTAAGCATCATCCGCGACATGCTGGGAGAAGTAACCACGCGAACTGGCGGCCTTGCCAACGACATCCAGAATCAAAACAAGACCATCAAAAGCTCTATCAACGACCTGAGCCGGGCACAAGAAAAAACACGCATGCTGCAACTGCTGGGCACCATCCTGACCACCACCACCGCCATACACAGCACGGTGGAGGACGCCCACCTCGATCTGGCTGCGACCAAGATGGCGCTGGAACACATCAAGTCCGAGTTGCAGGAAAACCGCCAGATGATGCAGGAAGACTGGCTCACTGGCGCCCAGAACCGGCGCGCGATGGATGCGATGCTTTCCAAGGAAGTTGCACGCGCCCAGCGTAACTCCACCAGACTATCCGTGGCCATGCTGGACATCGATCATTTCAAGCGCGTCAATGACGCATTCGGCCATGATGCCGGCGACAAGCTGCTGCAACACCTGACCCTGATCACCAAATCGGTGCTGCGCGAATCCGACTCGCTGGTGCGCTACGGCGGCGAAGAGTTCCTGATCATCCTGCCGGATACGGATATCCAGGGCTGCGAGTTCGTCATGGGCCGGTTGCAACAGGCTTTCCAGAAAAATCCCCTGCAATACGAAGGAAAATCCATTCAGGTCACTTTCAGCGCCGGCCTGGCTCGCTTGAAGCCTGAGGAAAACGGCCATGCATTGGTCATGCGCGCCGATGCAGCGCTGTACGAGGCTAAGAATGCGGGCCGCAACTGCGTGAAAATCGCTGCCGAATAAAATCTTCCCTGCAAGCATTCGATTCATTTTTCATTCAGGCTATTGCGGATACGATGCCATCATCTGTGGTATTTGCCGCTCCCAGGTTCAAGGAACATCCCATGAAACGCTTAGCCCTTCTCTTCGCACTAATCCTGCCCATGGCCGCGACGGCAGAGACATGGCAGCCGCCATCAGGCCGCCATCAGGCCGAAAGCGCCCGCCCGGTACCAGCCCGCATCACCATGGGCGACGCCATGAACCTGGTGCAGCGGACTTTCGGCGGGCGCGTGGTGCAGGCGCAGCCCGCCATCGTGAACGGCCACGAGGGCTACCGCATCAAGGTGCTGACCGCGCACGGCGAAGTGCGCGTGGTCCATGTCGATGGCGAAACCGGCGCAATCCAGTAATGCGAATCCTGGTTATCGAAGATGAATTCAGGCTGCGCGCCCAGTTGCGTAGCGGCCTGGAAAAACAGGGCTACCGCGTGGACGACAGCGGTGACGGCAGGGACGGCCTCTATCTCGCCACGGAATATCCCTTTGATGCCGCCATCGTGGACTTGGGCCTGCCCGGCCTGTCCGGCATCGAAATCATCAAGGCCCTGCGCCAGCAGGGAAAAACCCTGCCCATCCTGATCCTCACCGCGCGCGGCAGTTGGCAGGACAAGGTCGAGGGCCTGGAGGCCGGGGCGGACGATTACCTCGCCAAACCGTTCCAGATGGAAGAACTGCTGGCGCGGCTGAAAGCCCTGCTAAGGCGGGCGGCGGGCAGCACCGGCCAGACCCTGCGCGGCGGCTCCGTCAGCCTTGACCTTGCCGCGCAGAAGGTGTTTGTGGCCGGTCAGGAGATCGATCTGACGGCCTTTGAATACCGCCTGCTGGAATACCTGATGCAGCAGCGCGGCAAGGTCATCGCCAAGAGCGAACTGGCCGACTACCTCTACCCCCACGACGAGGACCGCGACAGCAACGTGCTGGAAGTCCTGCTCGGGCGCCTGCGGCGCAAGCTCGATCCGGACGGGACCCTGCAGCCGATCGAAACCCTGCGCGGCAGGGGTTACCGCTTTACGCTGCAATGAAGACATTGAACCTAAAACACTTGAACCGCAAAGGCGCAAAGTAGAGTCAAAAACATGCAATCTTCCCTGACTTGGAGGGTGAATGATCCCTATGTCCGAAAGCGACTTTTTCTCAGCGTCTCCGCGCCTTTGCGGTTAAAAATCTTTGCTCAATAAAATGTCCCTCAACGCCCGCATCATTCTTGCCGCTTCCATCGTCCTGGCGATTTTCCTCGCCCTCACTGGCATCGTTCTCGATAAGGCATTCCGCGAAAGCGCGCGAGCGGCCAGGGGGGAACGCCTGCAGGGACAGCTTTACATGTTGATCGCGGAAGCGGAAGTCGACGTGGCCGGCCGCCTTGTAATGCCGGCACAACTGCAGGAGCCGCGCTTTGGCCAGCCGGCCTCGGGTCTTTATGCCAGCATCGTCGACGGAAAGGGAAAAATACGCTGGCGCTCGCCCTCGGCGCTGAATATCGAACTCCCGGCCGAAACCAGGCTGGCTGCGGGAAAAAGCGTGTTTTCCCAAATGCCGGACAAAGACGGCGTGGAGTATTTCGTCTACCGCACGGGGGTGAGCTGGAGCGAGGGCAGGCGGAACTTCGCCTTTACTTTCAGAGTGGCCGAAGACCTTTCCGCCTTCCATGCCCAGCTTGCCCGCTACCGCCGCAACCTGTGGGGCTGGCTTGGCGCCATGGCCGGCTTGCTGCTGCTGGCGCAAGCCGTGTTGCTGCGCTGGGGCTTACGGCCGCTACGCGATGTGGCGCAGGAAATCCGCGCCATTGAAGCCGGGGAAAAGGAGCAGCTCACCGGCAACTACCCCGCCGAACTCAGCGCATTGACAGGAAACCTGAACGGATTGCTGCAGCGCGAACGCGCCCAGCTGCGGCGCTACCGCGACTCGTTGGGAGATCTCGCCCACAGCCTGAAAACGCCGCTGGCCGTTATGCGCGGAGCGCTGTCCGAACAGCCCCGTGTGCCGGGCGCCGCCCTGGCCGCAACAGTGGCCGAGGAAACCGAAAAAATGCAGCATATCGTCGATTACCAGCTGCAACGCGCGGCCACGGCCGGGCCGGCCTCGCCGCTGGCAGCCCCGCTGGCGCTCCTGCCGCTGGCGGAAAAGATTACCGCCTCCCTGGACAAGGTTTATTTCGACAAGGGAATCAGCGCACAACTTTGCATCGCGCCCGGCCTCAGTTTTCGCGGCGACCAAGGCGACTTGCTGGAACTGCTCGGCAACCTGCTCGACAATGCCTACAAATGGAGCGATTCGCGCGTGGAATTGCACGCCGGTATCGAGGGCGGCCAGCTAACGCTGGCAGTGGAGGACGACGGGCCGGGCATCCCGGCGCAGGAAGCCGCGCACATCCTGCAGCGCGGCGTGCGCGCCGACCAGAGCACGCCCGGGCAGGGCATCGGCCTGGCGGTGGTGGCCAGCATCGTGCAGACCTATGGCGGGGAAATCCGCATTGGCGTCAGCCCGCTCGGCGGCGCCAGCATTTTGGTCCGTCTGCCTGCTTGTTGATACGGCTTGTCTGGGTTTAATCAATGTTTCGGCCGGGCTTTCTCGCCTTTTCCGCTCCGGGCCAGCGCCTTCCTCAAGCGGATCAGCTCTGCCACGCGTTTTTCCACCTTGGCGTTCACATCTGCGGCATCCTTGCCGGTCAGCAACGCCAGCACTTCATCCACGTGGGTCACGGCATAGAGATGGAAGCGCCCCTGCTCCGCCGCCTGCCGCACTTCCTGGCGCAGCATCAGGTGCGGCAGGTTGGCAGCCGGAATCACCACCCCCTGCTTCCCGTTCAGGCCACGCGCCTGGCAGATGTCGAAAAAGCCCTCGACCTTCTCGTTCACGGCACCAATGGCCTGGATCTGGCCGAATTGGTTGATCGATCCTGTCACTGCCAGCGATTGTTTCAGCGGCTCGGCCGCCAGGCTGGAGAGCAGGGCGCAAAGCTCGGCGGCGGAGGCGCTATCGCCCTCCACCGCGCCATAGGACTGTTCGAACACCAGGCTGGCAGCCAGCGGCAGCGGACGGTTCTTGGCGAAGCGTTCGGCAAGGAATGATGCCAGGATCAGAACACCCTTGGAATGGATGGCGCCGGAAAGCTTGACCTCGCGCTCGATATTGAGCAACTCGCCGTCGCCCAGGCGGGTGGTGGCGGTGATCCGCGTCGGCTGGGCAAAAGAGGTATTGCCCAGGCCGATCACGGAAAGACCGTTCACCTGCCCTACCCGGCTGCCATCCGTATCGATCAGCACGGTGCCGCGCAGGATTTCTTCCTGTATGCGTTCCTTGATGCGGCTGGCGCGGTGCTGCTGGGTGTCGAGCGCATGCTGGATGTCTTCCAGCGCCACGGCCTCGCGCCCGGCCTGGCGCGCCCAGTAATCCGCCTCGCGCAGCAGGTCGGCAATGCAGTGCATATGCGCGGACAGTTTTTCGGCATCGTCCGCCAGGCGTGCGCCATGCTCGATCACCCGCGCCACGGCGCTGCGCAGCAGCGGCAGCAACTGCTCCTTGCGCACCACAGTGGCGATCAAGCGGGCGTACAGTTGGTGCGACTCGGGCGTGCGTTCGAAGCGGTCGCCAAAGTCCGCCTCCACCTTGAACAGCTCGGCGAACTCGGGGTCGTAGGCGTACAACAGGTAATACATCAGGCGCTCGCCAAACAGCACTACCTTGATATTGAGCGGCACCGGCTCCGGCTCAAGGGACACCGTGCTGACCAGGCTGAGGATCTGCCCCAGCGATTCGATACGGATTTGCCGCGATCTCAACACACGTTTCAGCCCTTCCCAGGCATATAGCTGGGTCAGGACCTGGCGCACGTCCAGCAGCAGATAACCGCCATTGGCGCGATGCAGGGAGCCGGGTTTGATCAGGTTGAAATCCGTCACCAGGTTGCCGAACTGCGCCTGATGCTCCACCCGGCCGATCAGGCTGTGGTACATCGGATTATCGTCAAACACCACCGGCGCGCCCTTCGATGCGGTGTGGTCCACCAGCACATTAACCCGGTAGCGGCGAAACTGGGGATGGTCGGTCCCGACCTGCTCCGCCCCGCCCTCTTCACTACGGCGGAAATCGCTCACATTATCGATCACGTCCTGCTGCACGGAATCGAGATAGGTCTGGATCTCTGGAATGGTGGAATAGGCCCGCCTGAGCTCGTCCACCAGATGCTCCACCGCGGCCAGGGTGGTCAAGCGGTTGAGCCGCTTCAGGCGATCGCGTGCCTCCCGTTTCCACTCCGGAATATCGTGGCGCAGGATGCGTTCCAGATGCGCCTGCAGTTCGGTGATTCTGGCCTCGATATGCGCCTTTTCAACATCCGGCAACTGGTCGTAATCGTCCGGCTTGATGACTTCTCCGTCTTTCAACGGCGCGAAACCAAAGCCATTCTGCGTTCGCAGCAAGGCGATCTGGTGTGCCTGTGCTTCATCGCCCAACTCCTTGATCGCTTTTTCTTCACGGGCGGTAAAATCGGTCTGGACGGCCTCGGCCTTGGCGCGATATTCCTCGCTCTCAAATGCCGCCGGAATCGCAACGCGCAGTTCTTCCACCATCTGGCGCATCGACTGGCACAATTTGGCTCCGGTGCCGGCTGGCAACTGCAGGGCAAAAGGCATGTGCGGCTGGGCAAAGTTGTTGACGTAGCACAGGTCCAGGGGAATCGGCTCCTGCCGGGCTTTCGCCTCCAAGAACCGGGTCACGAAAGTGTGTTTGCCCGTCCCTTGCGGGCCCATCACGAACAGGTTATAGCCTTCGCGCTGGATGCCGCTGCCGAAGCGGATCGCATCCAGCGCGCGCTTCTGGCCGATGATCTCGGACAGATCTTCCAGCTCGGCGGTGGTGGTAAAGGTAAACTGATCAGGATCGCAACTGCTATAGAGTTGCGAGGGAGAAAGAGGTGGAATCGTGGACACGGAAATCCTCGCTTGGTTTTTTTCTTACCAAGGTAGTTTCTCACAAATCGACCCTTGGTTAGAATCCGGCTGATGAATAAGCTATTCGATGCAGCCTTCGCCTGCCTGATGATGCAGCAACCCGATGCCAAGGCAGCCTGCGCCACAAGCCTGTGGCAGCAATGGCAGGAAGGACGGCTTGTGCCGGAAGGCAATGCGCCTCCCCAGGCCGTCGCCATGCCGGGCCATCCGCACAAGCCGCAGCTGGTAGCGCCGGGCATGGTGGAGCGGCGCAGGCTTTCCACACCGCAAGGGCGGGCGGCGCTGATCCACGCCCTGGCGCACATCGAGTTCAATGCCATCAACCTGGCGCTGGATGCAGCCTACCGCTTCCGAGGAATGCCGCTGGATTATTACCGCGACTGGCTGCAGGTGGCCGCTGAGGAAGCCTACCACTTCGCCCTGCTGCGCGACCATCTGCGCACCCTGGGTTACGATTATGGAGATTTCGCCGCCCACAACGGCCTGTGGGAGATGGCCGTCAAGACCGCGCACGATCCCATGATCCGCATGGCGCTGGTGCCGCGCCTGCTGGAAGCGCGCGGGCTGGACGTCACGCCCGGCATCAGCGCCCGGCTGGCTGCCAGCGGCGACCGGCGCGCGGTGGAAATCCTGGCCGTGATCCAGCGCGACGAAGTGGGCCACGTCGCCATCGGCAACCGCTGGTACGGCTATTTGTGCCGTCAGCGCGGCATCGAGCCCATCGCCACCTTTCGTCGCCTGCTGGCTGAATACGATGCGCCGGCATTGCGCCCGCCCTTCAACATGGCTGCCCGCGCCCAGGCCGGATTCGATGAGGACGAACTACGCATGCTGGAAGACCTGGCGGCCAATCCCCCCGATTAATCCTAAAAACCTTAGTTGACCGCTTCATTGAGTACATAACGCAATGAATTTAATAAATTTCTTCTTGAATCGTGGATTCACCCGTTTGGTGACGCCGCTACGTGGTGGATTGCACTGTTTTTGGGGCGCAT
>CAYLMA010000028.1:0-47724 GCA_964384915.1 uncultured Sulfuricella sp.
ACGGATTCTTTACTCTATTGACCTTATAGTAGCTTTATAGTTTTAAATGGTACCACAACATTGTTCAAGTGGAGTCGTATCATGAGCAAATCCTGTGGTGGCGCCTGTGGCGGTGATGCAACGTCCGCAGCGGATACCGATATACAGGCCTCCTCCGAGGCGCCAGGGAGATGGGTCAGTGTTTATGCCGTGCCGAAGATGGACTGTCCATCAGAAGAACGAATGATTCGCCTAGCCCTGAACGGCTTTGAGGAGATTCGGGCGCTGTCCTTCGACTTGTCGAACCGCCGGCTGAAGGTCGTGCATGACGGCGAGGTCGAGCCCGTCACCTCGAAACTGAAGACCTTGGGGCTAGGCGCCTCGCTTCAGGAAACCGTCGCTGCAAATCCGGAGACCATCAAGGCCGCCGAGTTTTCGGCAGCTTCTGCTAAGCAAGAATCCGGGACCCTGCGCTGGTTGCTCGGCATCAATGCACTTCTGTTCGTGGTGGAAATGACTGCCGGTCTGATCGCCCAGTCCACCGGCCTGATTGGAGAATCCCTGGACAATTTTGCCGATGCGGCGGTGTACGGGCTTGCCCTTTATGCGGTTGGACATAGCGTGAAAATGCAGGTACGTGCCGCGCATCTTGCTGGTGTACTGCAACTGATCTTGGCTGTGGGCGTGCTCGTAGAGGTGGTGAGACGCTTTGTATTCGGTAGTGAGCCTGAATCGCTGGTGATGATGGCTATCGCATTCGTCGCATTGATTGCCAATACCAGTTGTCTGCTGCTCATATCCAAACATCGGGAAGGCGGGGCGCACATGAAGGCAAGCTGGATATTCTCGGCCAACGACGTGGTGATCAACCTGGGGGTCATCACCGCCGGCGCCCTGGTCGCGTGGACCGGTTCCAATTATCCGGATCTGATTATCGGCACCATCGCGGGGGGCATTGTACTTAACGGTGCCAGACGCATTTTGGCGTTGAAGGGTTAAATAATGCTCATTATTGGCAAAAAGCTCTCGCCGTATGCCCTATTGTCCATATCGGGCCTGCTGGCAGCGTCTGATCAGGCTGTAAAGTGGCTGGTGCAGCAATCAATGGCCTATGGCGAGTATGTTTCGGTGACCCCGTTCTTTAACTGGGTGCACCTATGGAACACCGGTGCCGCATTCAGTCTTTTTGCGAATGGTGGAGGCTGGCAGCGCTACTTTTTTATCGGAATCGCGGTAGTGGTCTCGATTTTTCTGATCAAGCTGATCCTTGAAAATCGTCATAAAGGAGAAGCCATCGCTTACAGTCTTATCCTCGGTGGCGCCATGGGCAACCTGATTGACCGGGTCTTTCGCGGCTATGTTGTGGATTCCTTTGATTTCTATTGGCGAGACTGGCATTGGCCGGCCTTCAACCTGGCTGATATTGCAATTGTCCTCGGTGCCTTACTTTTCGTTTCCAGCAGCTTGTTGGGTAAAAAAGCAAACACCAATGCCGAGCCGGATGGATCTGACTGACACCTACGCCTATACAACACCATGACCGAACTTCCCGACAACATCCTTCACCTGCCGCAATACCAAGTACTGGGCTGCAAATCAACCGACGACGAAATGCACTTCCAGGTGGACGTGCCCGATCCCATCGCCTGCGAGGAATGCGGCGTGCAGGGTGAGTTCGTACGGTTCGGCAAGCGTGACGTTCCCTATCGTGATCTGCCCATCCACGGCAAGCGGGTCACTCTCTGGGTGGTCCGCCGCCGATACACCTGCCGGGCCTGCAAGACAACATTCAGGCCCCAGCTACCGGAGATGGTGGACGGATTCCGTATGACACTGCGGCTGCATGAGTACGTGGAGAAGGAATCCTTCAACCACCCCTACACCTTTGTGGCGGCACAGACCGGCCTGGACGAGAAGACGGTGCGCGACATCTTCAACGCCCGCGCCGAGTTCCTGGGGCGCTGGCACCGCTTCGAGACGCCCCGCATCCTGGGCATTGACGAGCTATACCTGAACAAGCGCTACCGCTGCATTCTGACCAACATTGAGGAGCGAACCCTGCTCGACCTGCTGGCCACCCGCCGCCAGGACGTGGTGACCAACTACCTGATGAAGCTGAAAGACCGGCAGAAGGTCGAGATCGTCAGCATGGACATGTGGAACCCCTACCGGGCAGCGGTCAAGGCTGTGCTGCCCCAGGCCCGTATCGTGGTCGATAAGTTCCATGTGGTGCGCATGGCCAACGATGCCCTAGAGAGAGTGCGCAAGGGCCTCAGAAAGGAGCTGAAACCGTCCCAGAGCCGGACTCTCAAGGGAGACCGGAAAATCCTGCTGAAACGCGCTCACGAAGTCTCAGACCGGGAGCGCCTCATCATGGAGACCTGGACAGGCGCGTTCCCGCAACTGCTGGCCGCCTACGAGCACAAGGAGCGCTTCTACGGCATCTGGGACGCCACCACACGGCTCCAGGCAGAAGCCGCCCTGGACGAGTGGATAGCCACCATCCCGAAGGGCCAAAAGGAAGTCTGGAGCGATCTGGTCAGGGCAGTGGGAAACTGGCGCGAAGAGACCATGACCTACTTCGAGACGGACATGCCCGTCACCAACGCTTACACGGAGTCCATCAACCGACTGGCCAAGGACAAGAACCGTGAAGGGCGCGGTTACTCCTTCGAGGTGATGCGGGCACGAATGCTCTACACCACGAAGCACAAGAAGAAGGCACCGACTGCGAAGGTCTCTCCTTTCTACAAGAAAACCATCGGTTACGGACTGCCGGACTTCGCAGAGGAACTCAACTACGGAGTCGATCTATCAACCATCTGAGGGTGGTATCAGATTGATGGGGTGAAGGTGCCCCATCAACCATTAAATCCGTATACCCATAAGGATCAGGCGTTGCTTATCGGCTCTATCAAGGGTTATCTGACCCGCCACAGTGCTGTGTTCAAGGCGCAGGGATCAAAGATTAGCGAGTTCTTTGAGATGTGCTGTTTCAACAATGTCGTCGAGTTCTACCACCAGAAGAGCTATACCGTGACTCCAAAGCAACTCGGTACGGGCGGGGAATTTATCTATAAGCTGAAGGCAAACGGAAGCCATGAAAACTTCTCCTACTTTGAGGTTGTTAAAAAGGTCAAGGAAGTGATCTGGTCATTTGATATTCATCACAACCTGCCGCTGGAATGTGCGCATCAGACAGGAATTTTCTATGTGGCTGATATTGCCGTCGTGACCACCGGATCCGTGAAGAGAGAAAAGGTGGCTGCGTACAACCAAAAACGTAGCTATTGCCCTGCAGCTAATGTCCAGACCTTCTTTGAAGTAAAGCATATGTCGCCTTTTCCAGAGTTGCTCTTCAGCTTCACGGGCATCCTCGGGAATTTTTTCATTGAGGCTGGGCGGAGTAAGTTACCTATTCATCTTGCGCCATCGTTATTGATTTCAGGAAATCTGAATACACACACAAGCAGCATTGCGACCTTTGTGAAAACCCAGTACAGAGGCAATGTCGTTGCTCAACTATTTGCGCGACCGTCTAGCATCTATAGCGCAAAATATTCAAAACTGACCATTGGCACACTTTCCTAATTCAATAAACCAGAGAATGACCAATAATCTCTTCAAAGAAATCTATCGGGCTATCAGCGGTCGTGCTGACAGCTTGACTGATGCCATGCGATGAACCCGCTTGAGCGTACTCGCCTAGAAAAAGCCTTGGCTGACCATGGTTTCGACCTGACGCCGCTACTGGAGGGCGACTGGCTGGCGGGGCGGTCCACCCAGCATCCCGTCGTCGTTCGACTGCGGCAAAACACGGACACTTCGATTACCCTTGCGACAAGCGATGGCGCGCTACAGGCGGCCATGGCCAGAGAGGAATTGAAGCCTGTCGTCGGGGAGGCCGCCAACACCTGGGAATTCCACTGTCCAGACTATCAAAGCTTTTATCGAGTGCTCGGCCGTTATGCCGCGCTGGCGCGAAGCCTGCCGAACCGAGTAGCGGAGCGCTTCACCAAGGCTACTGCAAAGTTGCCCCAGATGACCGAGGCCGAACGCATGGTGGTGCAACGCATCGGCCAGAATCTGTTCCGTGAGGCCCTCATCGACTACTGGCATGGCTGCTGTGCGGTGACTGGGCTGGATGTGCTGCCGTTGTTGCGAGCGTCGCACATCAAGCCCTGGGCGGCGTGCGCCAGTAACGAAGAGCGCCTTGATGTGTTTAACGGCTTGCTGTTGGCTCCCCACCTTGATGCGTTGTTTGACGGGGGGTGGATATCGTTCACAAACGACGGCTTGATGCTGCTGTGTGACGCACTGGATGAGCAAGCTCGAAACAAGCTAGGTTTGTCTGCCTGGATTGGCCTAGCTCATGTATCGGGGACTCATCAGGTTTATCTTGAGCACCATCGCAACGCCATTTTCAGGAAAGTGTAATCTCCAAAGTCTGCCATCCGTTCCAATCGAAAGCCGCCACCGATTTATATAGCACGGTAGCGGTTGCTATATCCGCCATTGGCGTATAGAATAACACCCATGGAATTCATCGAGACCCCGACCTTTACCCGCATGGTCACAACGCTGCTGTCCGACGATGAATACGGGGAGCTGCAAAACGATCTGGTGGAAGACCCGGAGCGCGGCGACCTCATCAAGGGTGGAGGTGGTATCCGCAAACTGCGCTATGCCATGCAGGGGCGCGGCAAGAGTGGCGGGGTTCGGGTGATTTACTACTGGGTCAAAGATAACCACCTAACAAGGAAACCGCCATCCTGCGCGAATTTGTGAAGGAGCTATGAGCATGGAAAAAACACTGTTTGATGACTTGGTGCAAAGCCTCAAAGAAGCTAAGGACATTTCCAAAGGTAAGGCCAAGGCTTCGCGCCGCTTCGAGCTCACGCCGCCCGATGTGAAGGCTGTGCGCGAGCAAATCGGGTTGTCGCAAAGCGAGTTTGCGCAGTTGATGCGAGTCAGCGTCAAAACGCTGCAAAATTGGGAACAGCACCGACGTAACCCGACCGGCCCAGCTGCAGCACTGCTCAAGATCGTATTGACGGCCCCTGACGTGGCGCTCAAGGCGTTGCACGCCTGACCTTCTTGAAACTCGAAGGCACTTTATTTCCGTTCTTTGTGGCAACCCCCTACTCGCCATCCTGCCAGGGAGAACGGCCACGTTGGAAATTATGCAGGCGGTTGCTGTACCGGCCGTACCAACCCGACCGCCACGTGCCTTGTCGCGAATTTATGTGCTTCCAGTGATGGCTTCGTCGAATTTTATCTAAGCGCTATTATTACCAACCGAGCCGGTGCTTCTCTTCGGTCTCCTTGTGGCGCTGATCATCTTCAGAGTGGAGGTATTTGCTCGTCGTTGAAATCGACTCATGACCAAGGTTGTCGCGAACGTGCCGGAGATCCATCTCGCCACCTGCCATGTTCGAGCCCGCAGTATGGCGTAGCCAATGCGCTGAACCAGCTCTTAGAAGTTGCGCACGGGATGCAAACTCAGCACCTCGTTCCTCAATTTGCTTCGCCGCGCGCTCAAAGACCTCTTTTACGATCAGATGCACCGCGCTCCGGGTCAATGGACGTTGCCTTCCACCAATAGGAAGGAGGAGGGGGGCGGCCTCACCCGGAAAAGGGAAGGGCGTTAGCTCATTTTCTCGTCTATAACGACCCAACTCGACCATGAGTTCATTGGTAGCCGGCACGATCCGCGTCTTGTCGCCCTTGCCGGTGACCTCCAGCCACCAGCGTTCCTCTCCATCCTTGTCGCGCCGACAGAATAATCCACCCATCGTGTTCTCGGTTACCTCTGAAATCCGCAGGCCACAGATATACAGTAAGGAAAACAGCCACCGCACCCGAAAATAGTGCTCGCGTTCCCTGCCGGTTTCCCGTGGCATCGTCTCAATCGAGACCTTGACCTCCCGCCAAAGTTCTTCATCAAGAAACCGGGTAATGCGCGGCTTGGCCTTGCGCTGCCGCTGTCGAGACAGAGATAACGGGTTCCCAGCCAAATACCCCGCATTCACCAGCCAGGAAAACAGCGTATTGAGGATCACGATTGCCTGGCGCTGACTGGTGGGCGCCAGAGGGCCTGCAAAAGGGCGCCACTCTGGTTCAAATCGAGACCATTTTCGGCCGGCTTTCATGATCCAGCGATCAGCCGGTTGAGGGTCACCCAAGAAACGCTGATAGACCAGCAAATCTTCATGGGTCAGTGAAGACAAGGGCTTTCCAAGCTCAATGACGGACCACAGCAGAAGGCGCTCGGCTTCCTTGCGGTAGCTGGTGAAGGTAGTTGGGGTGTCGGCGAAGCGGGCCAGCCAAGCCTTGATTGCGTCAATGTCATTCTGGGCTGATAACTGAGATCGGCCGCCAACGACCCGATTTGCACCGGATTGTCCATCCAGACCCTCAGTCAAACGAATGAGTTCGATAGGGCCGATGGCGGGAATGCGGGCCAAATCCATCATTTTTCAGGCTCCAGAGTCAGACTATTTTAATAACGGCGTTGTTAAAATATTATTCGACAGTAGAGTCATAATGTCAAATAATGTAGCAGTAGAGTTATGGATACTACACGATACGTTGTATTATTTATCATTTGATTCTGGAACAAATCATGGAAACCGTTGACCAGCAACTTAGAATCGAGATTGAACGTTTGCGCCCCCAATTCCAGGACACCCAGGACTTGTACCGAGAAGTGTGCACGCTACTGTTTTTTCGCCTTGGCATAACCCCGACGGCCAATAAACTCTATCAACTGGTCCACAAGGGAAGCATGTCGGCACCGGCAGAAGCGCTTTCCAAGTTCTGGGATGACCTTCGGCAAAAAAGCCGAGTGCGCATTGAGCACCCTGATTTACCCGATGAATTAAAGGTGGTCGCCGGCGACCTGGTGGCAACCCTTTGGTCTAAAGCACAAGCATCCGCACAAGACAACTTCACAGCCTATAGAACCGAGTCCCATGCAACGGCCACTGAAGCCAAGGTGGCATTGGCCAAAGCAGAAATTGAGCGTGAAACGATTCACAAAGAACTAGAAAATAGCCGCCATTTGCTTGCACAGGCCCGGGACCATATTCAAGCCCTCGAACAAAACCTGGCAACAGAGAGAACCGTCAAGTCCTCCCTGGAGGAACAACTGGAAAAAATGAGAGGCGATCGCACTGAGCTTCAGCACGCCCTCGAATTAGCGCGCCGAGATTTCAGTGTCGAGTTGGGCAAGCTACAGGCCTCTGTTCAGCTTGCTGAGGAACGTTTTCTGGCATCGGAGCAACGAGCATTGCTGGAAATCGACCGTGAGCGGTTGCTGGCTGCTAAGCGCCAGAAAGAACTCAGCGCAGTCCGCGCTGCGGCCGACCAATCCGCAGAGCGCCAAAAACATGAGGTCACAGCTTTTCAAACTCAAATGGGAGATTTGAGACAGAAAATAGGGGTCCTGGAAGGCAATCTACAAGCACTGGAAGCAAACAGGGGCGGACTGGTTGCAGAATTGGAAGTGATTCGACAGCAACTGACCAATGCGTCCGCCGAGGCCGCAACAGCACGGGTGGAAGCTGAAAACTGGCGACGCCAGGCTGAAGAGGCCAAACAGATAGTTACCAAGCGGAAGGCCACCGGCCGTACGAAACCGAAGGCGACCTCAGGCAGTGCACAAGGAAAATCTAGCGCAAGCGTTTGACTCTGTAGCTTTAGGTCTGGCAGGAATATAATCTGAAGTCGCAAATTAATTCGGGGCACTAAACGCCGGTTACATTTTTTTGATAAAAATGGTAACAACTTTAGTGTGATGAACGATCCACTCAGGTCAGAAGAATTCCTTGATGCTTACGATTTTACATAATATACATTATACGAAGTATTGGATGGCATGATGAAGTCTATTATTATGGACTGTGTCGATCCGCTTTCATTGATCAAATGGCTACGATCCTCTATTCTTTGACCATTTCACACGAACCGTACAATTAGAATTCTATGAGCATTAGTATCAAGACTCCGGATGAAATCGAAAAAATGCGCGTTGCCGGACGCCTCGCTGGCGAGCAACTCGATTACATCGGACAGTTTGTCAAAGCCGGCATCACGACTGCAGATCTGGACAAAATTTGTCACGATTACACCATCGATGTCCAGCACGCCATTCCTGCCCCGTTGAATTATGCGCCTTCAGGCCATAACCCCTACCCAAAATCCATTTGCACGTCGGTCAATCACCAGGTTTGCCATGGTGTGCCCAGCGACAAGAAACTGAAAAACGGCGACATCATCAATGTCGACGTCACCGTGATCAAGGATGGCTATCACGGCGACAGCAGTCGCATGTATTACGTCGGGGAGCCTTCTATCCAGGCCAAACGCCTGTGCGAGATTTCTTATGAATGCTTGTGGCTGGGCATCAAGGCCGTCAGACCGGGCGCGCACTTGGGCGATATCGGCCACGTGATCCAGCGTCATGCCGAGAATAATGGCTTCAGCGTCGTGCGCGAGTTTTGCGGCCACGGCATTGGGCGCGAATTTCACGAAGATCCTCAAGTGCTGCATTACGGCAAACCCAAAACCGGTCCCAAACTTGAAGCGGGCATGATTTTCACCATAGAACCCATGATCAACGCCGGACGGCGCGATATTCGCCAGCTTGGCGATGGCTGGACCATTGTGACCAAGGACCACAGCCTCTCCGCGCAGTGGGAGCACACGATTTTGGTAAGTGAGAGCGGTTTCGAGGTGCTGACAGCCTCTTCCGGCATGCCGCCCATTCCCGCATCCGTTTCCTGATCTCATGGGCTTAACTGCTGAAATGCCGGGCCAGAATATCGCCCATTGGCGTTCCCTTATCCAGGATGGACGCGCTGTCCTTGCCGATCGGTTCTTCCGCCAGCCTAACGCACTCGACGCCTTGCGCCACCATGCGCAGTTGATTGATGGCGTACTGCGGGAAATCTGGCGTGGCAGCGACATGCCGGCCTCGGCTGCGCTGGTGGCGGTGGGCGGATATGGCCGCGGATTACTGTTTCCACATTCCGATGTCGATTTGCTGCTCCTGCTTGAGTCTGAGCCGGATGCGGAAGCAGCCGCCAGACTCGAACGAATGATAGGCTTGTTCTGGGATATCGGCCTGGATGTTGGCCATAGCGTAAGGACTGTGAACGAGTGCCTTGAAGAATCCGCCAAGGATGTCACAGTCCAGACCAACTTGCTCGAAGCCCGCCGGCTGGCTGGCAACGACACCGTATTTGAACGTTTGCTGTTTTCACTGCACGATGCGCTGGATCGCCCTGCCTTTCTCCAGGCCAAGCTCCTTGAGCAACAGCAGCGCCATCTGCGCTTTCACGACACGGCCTACAATCTCGAACCCAATCTCAAGGAAAGCCCCGGTGGCCTGCGCGACTTGCAGACGGTACTGTGGATTAGCCAGGCCCTGAAGCTGGGCAGCACATGGAAGGAACTGGTGACTGAATCCCTGATTACCGATCATGAAGCACGCCAGATCCAGCGTAACGAGCAGTTTCTGCAAGGCTTGCGGATTCGCCTGCACTATTTGGCCAAACGCCGCGAGGACCGGCTGCTGTTTGATTTTCAGGCTCCCCTGGCCGAGCAACTGGGCCTGAGCAGCAAGAAAAACCGTTCCGCCAGCGAGCATCTGATGCAACGCTATTACCGCACCGCCAAGGCAGTCAGCCTGATGAACGAGATTTTGCTGCAAAACCTCGGCGCCCGTTTGCGCTCCGCGCCGGAGGCCCCTCCCCTCGCCCTTAGCGCGCGCTTCCGGGCGCGCAATCAGTTGCTGGAGGCCTGTCATGAAGATATTTTCCAGCGCGAACCGGATGCCATTCTCGAGTGTTTTCATTTATTGGAGCGACATGGCGAACTGAAGGGCATTTGCGCCCCGACGCTGCGTGCCCTGTGGCGCGCAGTGCCCCTGATTGATGCCGCTTTCCGGCGTAACGCCACGAATCGGGAACGTTTCATGGCGATTATCCGCGAGCCTGGCGGATTGACACATGTACTGCGCAGGATGAACCAGTATGGCGTTCTGGGCCGCTACATCCCGGCTTTTGGACGTATTGTCGGCCAAATGCAGCATGACCTGTTTCACGTCTACACGGTGGATGAACACACCCTGATGGTGCTGCGCAACCTGCGCCGCTTTACCGTTCCTGAGTATTCTCACGAATTCCCCCTGTGCAGCCGCCTGATAGGCACATTCGAACGGCCAGAGGTGCTGTATCTGGCGGCGCTATTCCACGACATTGCAAAAGGCCGGGGTGGCGACCACTCCAAACTCGGCAAGGCGGATGCGCGGCGCTTCTGCCGCCAGCATGGGCTGAATCAGGAAGATACGGAACAGGTTTGCTGGCTGGTCGAAAGCCATCTCATGATGTCCGCAGTGGCACAGAAGCAGGACATCAGCGATCCTGACGTAATCGCCGCATTCGGCGGAAAAATGCGCGACGAGCGGCATCTCACGGCGCTCTACCTGCTCACGGTGGCGGACATTCGCGGCACCAGCCCGAAAGTGTGGAATGCTTGGAAGAGCCGCCTGCTGGAAAGCCTTTATAACGCCACCTGCCGTTTCCTGTGCGGCGCGGCAAGCGCCGGAGAGCAGTTGCATGAAAGACAGCTCGAAGCCTTAAGCATCCTGCGCCAGCACGCCGTGCCGGAATCTGCCGCCAAGAATCTCTGGAACAAACTGGACGAGGGCTATTTCATGCGCCATGAGGCGCAGGAAATAGCCTGGCATACGCGTGTTCTAGAGAAACTTGACGCCGAAGGCACGCCCTTTGTCCGCGCGCGCCTGGCGCCAAGCGGCGAAGGCTTGCAGGTGATGATTTACACGCCGGACCGCGAAGATCTTTTTGCCCGAATTTGCGGTTTTTTCGAGCGCGTGGGTTTCAATATCGTCGAAGCCAAGATCCATACCACGCGTGGCGGCGATGCACTGGACAGCTTCGTGGTGCTGGATGAGGAACAGCGCGCAACGCACTACCGCGATCTGCTGAACTATATCGAATATGAACTGACACAACAATTACGTCAGGCCAGGCCGCTGGAAGAACCTTCACGCGGCCGGGTCAGCCGGCATTTGAAACATTTTCCCATCACCCCCCAGGTCAGCATCCGGCCTGACGAAAAAGGCCTTTATCAGATCTTGTCTCTCATTGCAGGCGACCGCACCGGCCTGCTTTACGGTATTGCCAGGGTTTTTCTGGCGCATGGGGTACATCTCCACACGGCCAAGATCAATACCTTGGGTGAACGGGCCGAGGACACCTTCCTCATTTCCGGCAAGCTGCTGGAGAAATCCAGGGCCGTACTGCAATTCGAAACCGAATTGCTGAAACAGCTCCACTCCTGATTTTTTTCAGATTCCTGGCGGCTTTTCTGGTGTTTCGCCATGCTCCAGCCGGTATAGCCAGGCCAGCAGTTCGGCTACAGCCAGATACAGTTCTGCTGGAATATGCTGGTCCATGTCAACCTGCATCAACAGGGATACCAGCGCAGGAGACTCATGTACATAAACACCGGCCTCCTTCGCCCGCTCGATGATGGCATCCGCCAACAGGCCCCGACCCTTGGCCACCACTTTCGGCGCCGACTGGCCTGCGTTGTAGGCCAGGGCAACGGCGGTGCGACGGTCATCCGGCTGCTTCATGGCTTTGCGCTCATTAATGCATGCCCAAGGCATTCATTAACGAACCCCTATCTTGATTTCAGCCAACTGCAACCCGGATGCCTCTATCCCCTGCTGCAAGACCTGCCGCTCTTCGATCATCAGCTTCTCGGTTGCGGATTCCGCCACCCCGAGCTGGATGCGCACGCCTAGCGGGTGCAAGATCAACTTGGCAGTGATTTCCCCCAATTCAGGCAACACCAAATGCAAGCTGGTCTGCCACTCCGGCTGCTCAATGCTTCCGCCACCCTGCTCACGGGCCGCGCGCTCCTCTATCCGCCAGTCCATTGCCTGTCCGGGCCAGACCTGACCCTGCCACACCACTTGGCGCGAATCCAAGGCTTCAAGCTGCTGACGCACGATAGGCAAGGTTTCGGGATGAGCGGGCTGAGCGACGGCAAGCGGTTTGCCTGAAAGCACATCTTGCTGATTCTGGAGCAGCGAGACCGCCTGTTGTGGCTCGGCAGCCTTTGCACTCTGTATTACGGGGGAAGGTGTATTCGAACTGCCGGCCATTTCCCTGCCAAGATGCATCCTGCCTTGTTCAGGCTTGCCTTGTTCAGGCTGTGCGGGATTGGCCGCGGCGGGAGACAGGCGTCCTTGCGGCTCATGCAGCAAATCGGCCATGGGACGTTGACCGGCCACCCATTGCGCCTGATGGGATTCGTAAAACAGCCCGCTTTGCGTCAGGGCGCCACGCAGGTTTTGAGCAAAATCCAGTGTTTTCCCCGGTGCGCCGGAAAGCAGCGGGGCGCTATGTGCGATGCCTGCCGCTTTCGCTTGCGCTGCTTCAGGCTGCGCTGCCTTTTCCAGCAGCCCGCCAAGAAAGCGCGCGGTTTCGCTGAGCGAAACCTGGGGCTTGGCGTTCGTAGCGCTATGGGCAGTGGTGGCCACATTAGCCAGCTCGCTCGCCAGGATGAAGGTCAGGCGTGGTTTTGCAGTGACGAAAACCAGCTCAAGCGTGTCTCCCGGCTGGGTGTTCCTGGGCAGATTCATGTCCAGCGCCTTGTCGGCAATCAGCACCTGGAAGCGGCCGTTGGGCAGGTTGGCCAATACGTGGGCAGGGACCTTTTGCCCCGGCGTGAGTTGAGGCAACGCCAGTTGCTGCTGGGAAACCTCAAGCAGCGGCGGTGCCGAAGTCTTGATCAGCAGTTGCAACTGGCTCAGCACATCGCTGTGAATCATGGCGAACGCGCCTGGTGCATGGCTACGATCAACTCAGCCTCACCGCGGGAAATTCCGCAACCGGCGGCCACTTCATCAACACCCCTACCCTGCTGCGCCATCTGGATGGCCTGGCTATAGGGAGAAGACGGGGATGAGGCCGAATGGGTGTGCTGAGACTGAGGGCTTGGCCGGTCCTCGAGTTGCTGATGAATGGACAGAATCTGTTCACGCAGCCGCTCAATCTCGGATTCGAGTTCGGCAATCCTGGGCTGTGTCGCTTCAACTTCAGGTTTCCAGCGCCTGAACCCGCGCTTGGTGCGCAATAGCAGCAGCATCTCCGCGATATACACCGCGAGCACAACCGCCACGATAATCAGCAATTCACGCCATGTAATGACAAAGGAATCCAAGGTCACATCCTTAAGCCAGCCCCTGAGGCCTTAAATTTTCTTGATCAGCGACGATAAATAGTTCGAAAAATCACGGCTCAGCTCCGGATGCTTGAGCGCATGTTCGACCGTCGCCTTGAGGTAGCCCAGCTTGCTGCCGCAATCGTAGCGTGTGCCATCAAACTGGTAGGCAAGCACCTGTTGTTCATGGAGCAGCGAGGCGATGGCGTCGGTGAGCTGGATTTCCCCCCCTGCGCCAGTCTGGATATGCTCCAGGTGGTGGAAAATACGCGGCGTCAGAATATAACGGCCCACCACGCCCAGCGTGGAAGGCGCCACGTCGGGCGCGGGCTTCTCGACGATGCTGTCAATCCTGAACACCTGGTCCGACAAGGGCTGGGCATCCACGATGCCGTACTGGCTGGTTTCTTCCCGCGCCACATTCTGCACCCCCAGCACGGAACACTGGTAATAGATGAATTTGTCCACCATCTGTTTCATCACAGGTGGATCGGCATCGATCAGGTCATCGGCCAGAATCACGGCAAAGGGATCGTTGCCGATCACCGGCTTGGCGCACAGTACGGCATGCCCCAGACCCAATGCCTCCGCCTGGCGGATGTAAATGCAGGAAATATGGCTGGGTACGACCGAACGTATCACTTCCAGCATTTTGGTCTTGCCCTTGGCTTCGAGCTCAGCTTCCATTTCGAATGCCTTGTCGAAATGGTCCTCAATCGCCCGCTTATGGCGTCCGGTGATGAAAACCATTTCGGTGATACCAGCTGCAATGGCTTCTTCCACGGCATACTGGATCAGGGGTTTATCCACTACCGTCAGCATTTCCTTGGGGCTGGCCTTGGTTGCGGGGAGGAAGCGTGTGCCCAGACCAGCGACGGGGAATACGGCTTTAGTTATTTTTTGCATGAGTTTTTAATTCTCCATTCAGCAATTCAAGCAGTTCACCCTCATCCAGAATCTTAACACCAAGCGCTAACGCCTTGTCATATTTGCCGCCGGGATCTGAGCCGGCCACTACATAATGGGTTTTTTTCGACACGCTGCCGCTCACCTTGCCGCCTAGCGCCTCGATTGCTTCTTTTGCCTGCTCGCGCGAAAGGCTGGGCAGTGTGCCGGTGATTACAAAAGTTCTGCCGCTCAACATAGCATTCGCCTGACCGGCACCCTCTTCCTCTGGCCACTCCACACTGGCGCCGCGCAACTGCTCGATCACTTCGCGGTTATGTGTTTCAGCAAAAAATTCAAGGAGGCTTTGCGCCACCACCGGGCCAATGTCCGCCACTTTCTGCAGATCGGCCATATCCGCTTCCATCAGCCGTTCCAGATTGCCGAAATGCCGTGCCAGCTCCTTGGCAGTGGCCTCTCCCACATTGCGGATGCCCAAAGCGTATATAAAGCGGGCAAGGCTTGTACGCTTGCTCTTTTCAATGGCATCGAGGATGTTCTGGGCGGATTTCTCCGCCATCCGCTCCAGGCTCGCCAAAGCCGGCAGATTGAGGCGGTAGAGATCCGCCGGATTGTGGACGATGTTCCTGTCCACCAGTTGCTCCACCAGTTTGTCGCCCAAGCCCTCGACATCCATGGCTCGACGGCTGGCGAAGTGCAGCAGCGCCTGCTTGCGTTGCGCCGGGCAATACAGGCCGCCGCTGCAACGCGCCACGGCTTCTTCCGGATCGCGGACCACATGGGAGCCGCACACCGGGCAAAGCGTTGGCATGACAAAGGCCATGACATTGGCTGGGCGTTTTTCCAGCAGCACGCTGACGACCTCGGGAATCACATCCCCGGCGCGCCGTACAATCACCGTGTCACCAACATGGACATCCTTGCGCCGCACTTCGTCCTCGTTATGCAGGGTCGCATTGGTCACCGTCACGCCCCCGACGAACACCGGCTTGAGGCGCGCCACCGGCGTCAGCGCACCGGTGCGCCCCACCTGCACGTCGATGCCCAGCACCTCGGTCAGGGCTTCCTGCGCCGGGAATTTGTGTGCCACCGCCCAGCGCGGAGCGCGCGAGACGAAGCCGAGTTGTGCCTGCTGAAAGAGTGAATTGACCTTGTACACCACGCCGTCGATTTCATAGGACAGGCTGTCGCGCCTGGCGCCGATGGCGCGGTAATAGTCCAGCAAGCCGGACACGCCTTGAACCACCTTGCGCTCGGGGCACAGGGGGAAACGCAGTGCGGCGAGAAAATCCATGGCTTCAGAATGCATGCCGAAAGCCGGGCCGCCTTCCATCACCCCAAGGCCATAGGCAAAGAAAGTCAGGCGCCGCCGGGCGGTGATCTTCGAATCGAGCTGACGCAGGGAGCCGGCAGCGGCATTGCGCGGATTGGCGAATTCCTTCTCGCCACGGGCGCGCTGGTCCTCATTCAGCCTGGCAAAATCCGCCTTCTGCATCAGCACTTCGCCGCGCACTTCAAGCAGGGCCGGCACATTCGAGCCATGCAGGCTGAGCGGAATGGCCTTGATGGTGCGCAGATTCGCCGTCACGTCTTCGCCGGTGAAGCCATCGCCGCGTGTGGCTCCACGTGTCAGCAGGCCATTCTCATAAGTCAGGCTGATGGCGAGGCCGTCGAATTTGGGCTCCACCGCATACTCGATTTGCTCTTGTCCCAGTGCTTCGCGTGCACGGCGATCAAATGCAGCGGCATCCTCAGCTTCGAAAGCATTGTTGAGGGACAGCATGGGGGTGCGGTGCTGCACTTGTTCAAATTGGGGAAGAGGCGCACCACCCACGCGTTGCGTGGGAGAGTCAGGCATCAGGAGATCGGGGTATTGCGCCTCAAGCTGCTGCAATTCGGCGAACAGTAGGTCATATTCGGCATCGGGGATTGAAGGCGCATCCAGGACGTAATAGAGATAATTATGGCGCTCAATTTCATCGCGCAAGATGCGCGCACGCTCTGTGGCCGCCTGGGGCGCAGCCATCAGGCGAACAATCTTTTGCTGCGCGGACTGCCGGAACGGATGCCGCGTTGTTCCATCTTGTCGTAGATGGCAAACAGTTGCTGGCGGATTTTGTCGATGCCGGCATCGGTCAATTCCCGGCGGTTGTCATCCACCATCAGCGCAGACAATGGTCCGACAAACTGGCGCGCGGCCTGCAGCATCTGGTTGAAGGCCTGCACGCCTCCCGCCGCTTTGGGCACGTCAAACAGGAAGGTCACACCATGCGTGGTGAGTTGCTTCATCGCATCAGCTGTAAAGGGCGTGGATTCGAGGTTGCCAAGCGAGAACAGCTGAGCGCCGTGATCGTTTAAATAGTGGAAGCTGCCATCAGGCATCAGCTTCATCCCGGCCGACTCGGCTAGGCCGCGCAGCTTGGTGCCGGCAAAAGGCGCGCCATCCTTGGAAATGATATTGAATCCGATGAGGATATCCACATCGGCGCAAAACTGGTCCAGGTCGGCAGCCGCTGCCAGTGCCGCCTGCGTGTCCGGACAGTCGATCACCGCATAAAGGTTGGCTGCAACAGCCTGCGCCATGCCGCAGAATGCATCCAGTTCTTCACTACGGACAGGCCCGTTGCGGTCGGACAGCTGCATGCATGCGGCCAGTGTTATAAATTCCGTTCCAGGCGCGGCCTGGGCAATATCTTCCCACGGAGCATGCTGGTGGCGCCGCCCCAGCCAGCGCACTGGTTTACCAACGGATTTCAGCTGTTGCAGGACCAGGGCCAGGGCATGCGCCGAGATCGGGTCGCTCGCGCTCAGTGTCGCAATGTATTCGGTCTCGAAATCAGGTTCGAGCGCGGCTTCATGCATGTGAGCCGGGGCATGAGCCTGGACTGGGGGCGGCGCTGTTTCGGGAGAAGCGGGTTCCTCAAGCATTTGGTCGGACCCGGTTGCAGGAAGAGGCGCTTCTGTTTCTTCGGCATCCTCCATCACGGGAGAGTTCCATGCAGGATGGATTTCCGGTTCAGAGTCATCCGGCACAGCGATTTCACCTTCGGGCACTGCGTCCAACATGGGTTCGACGCGCTCGGGAGACGGCTCCTTATGCAGCAGGATATCATCGTGCTGCGACGCGAAACGCTGCTCTGCCTGGCGCCGGTACTTGCGTTCCTGCCATCGGTTGAATGCCAGCACGGCGAAAATCACCACCGCTCCAATTGCCAACAGGCTTACTTGCAGTTCATTCATATTCGGATTCTTTGATTATCCTGATTATTAAACGGGATTATACCGCCGCTACGTCCTTGAGGCGCACTGCTTCCTCCAGATCCACTGTCACCACTCTTGAAACGCCGGATTCCTGCATGGTTACGCCTACCAATTGCTCGGCCATTTCCATGGTGATTTTATTATGGCTGACAAACACAAACTGCGTGTTCTGCGACATTTTTTTCACCAATTCGCAATAGCGTTCGGTATTGCTGTCATCCAGCGGCGCATCCACTTCATCCAGCATGCAGAATGGCGCCGGATTGAGTTTGAACATCGCAAACACCAGCGCCAGCGCGGTAAGGGCTTTTTCGCCCCCGGACAGCAGCTGGATAGAGCAATTTTTCTTCCCCGGCGGCTGGGCAAACAGCGTCACCCCGGCGTCGAGGATTTCCTCCCCGCTCATCTCCAGGCGTCCAGCGCCGCCACCGAACACAGACGGGAAGAGTTCGCCGAAGTGGCGATTCACGGTATCAAAAGTTTCCTGCAAGCGCGAGCGGGTTTCGCGATCGATACGGCGGATCGCCTGCTCCAGCGTGTCCATCGCCTCGGACAGGTCGTTGGCCTGGGCATCGAGATAGTGCTTGCGCTCGCGGCTGCTGTTCAATTCTTCCAGCGCGGCGAGGTTGACCGCGCCAAGCGCCTCGATTTCACGCGCCAGACGCTCCACCTGCGCCTGTAGCTCGGCGGTTTTGGCACGCCTTCCCAATAAGGGCGCCAAGGCGTCAATATCCGCACCAGCGGAGGCAAGCTGCTCGCCCCACTGCTCCTCGGCCAGGCGTGCCTCCTGCTCCTTGAGGCGGGCCTGTTCGAGACGGTCGCGCATGGGATGCAGCCTCTGCTCGCTGGCCAGACGCTGCCTCTCAAGTTCCTGCAAGCCTTGACTGACGCCGGCAAGGGAATCACGCGCGATCGCCAGGTTTTTTTCCCGTTCCTGGCGCAACTGCAGGGCCTGCTGCAACTGTCCGTCAAGGCCTGGCAGCGTCAGCCCGCCAGCTTCCTGTTCCAGTTCGACGATGCGTTGACACAGTTCCCCGTGTTGCCTGGCAAAGGCAGTCAGAGCCCGTTCCTGCTCGTCGATTTTGGCACTGCAGTTGCGCTGCTGGAATTCCGCCTCTTGCGCCGCGCGTTCGGCAGCCTGAAGCGCCTGGCGCTGACGGCTCATAGCACTCTCAAGTTCACCCCGCTCACCTCTCGCATTCTGCAAACGTTCCTGCAGCGCCGAAATTTCCTCCTGCTGAAGCTCGATGCTGTATTCGTGCTCGCGCGCCTGCTCCATCTCGATTTGCAGCTGGACCACGATGTCGCCATTCTCACGCTCGATCTGCCGGCGGCGTTGCAGAAGGTGCTGCTGCTGCTGCGCAAGCCGCTCCACTTCGAGATGCAGGCGGTGATGGTGCTGCTGATAACCGGTGTATTGCCCTCGCACGCCGGCGAGTTCGGCCTGAAATGATTTCAGGGCGGACTCCGCTGCCATAAAAGCCGCCTGACGGGTCTGCGCCTCGTTTCTGGCCTGTTCCACTGCGGCCCCGAGTGCCTCGATCTCGCGCTGCCTTGCCAGCACGCCATGCAACTCGGACTGCGGCGCATAATAATTCACGCTGGAACGGGTAAAAACATGTCCCTCGCGGCACACCAGGCTTTCACCTGCCCGCAGGCGCAGGCGCATGTCCCAAGCCTCGCTGCAGCCCGCAACCGTATAGACTCCGTGCAGCCATTCGTCCAGCAGCGCTGCCGGGCCTTCCACCCATTGCCGCAGGGGTTTGAGTTCGTGATTTTCGGCTGACGCAGCTTCCGTCCGAGCTTCAAACAGCGCGAGCGGCGCGGGCGGCCCATCGGCAAGCCAGGCTTTGGCATCATCCAGGCCAGTCAAGGCAATGGCCTTGAGGCGCTCGCCCAGCACGCCCTCCAGCGCCGCTTCCCAGCCAGGCTCGATGCGGATGCTTTGCCACAGGCGCGGAAGCGGCTCCAGCTTGTGCTTTTCCAGCCAAGCCTTGAGCTTATGGTTGTGTTCAAGGCGGCTTTGCACCTGCTGCAAGGCGTGCAACTGCGCCTCAACCCGGGTGGCGTGCTGCATGGCCGCGTGAGCGGCATGCTGCGCCTCGCGCTGTGTCTGCTCCAGGGTGGGCAGCTCCCCGAGCAAGGCCGCCTGACGTGATTGCGCCTGCTCAAGCTGGGCCGTCAGTTCCGCCAGTTCAACCTGGCGGAGCGACAGGCCCTCCTCATCGGGCTGCGGCAGGACGGAAAGCTCGTGGCGCAAGCGTTCGAGCCGCGCCTCCAGTTGCTGCGCGGTTTTTTTTGCATGGCTGCGGTGCGTTTCCTCGATCTGCAATGCCTGCTCAGCCCGTGCCAGCGCCCGCTGCACCTCGCCAAAACGGTGCTGGTAATCGCGAAACGCCGCTTCTGCCTGAGGCAGTTGATCCCGCGCCTCCTCGACCAGCAGCGCGCTTTCCTCCATCCGGAGCAGCGCCGTTTCCTGCTCTTCGCGCCAGTGCGCCAGGCTCGCCTCGGCCAGTTGCTGCTGTTGCTGCACCTGGCTTTCCTGATTGCGCCAGGCTTCGAGCTGGTTAAGGAGACGATGCTGGGTTTCGCGCTGGTGCTGCAAGGCCTGTTCCAGCTTCGCCACCTCGGCGTTCGCTGCGTAAAGCTCGCCCTGTGCGGCATGCAGCGCATCGCCGGCGGCGAAATGGCCGGCGCGGGCGGTTTCAAGCTGATTTTCCGCCTGGCGCAGCACGGCGCTTTCCGCCTCCAGTTCGTTGAGCAGTTTTTCCACCTGCTGCCGGGCGCGCTCGCGTGAGAGCAAGGCTTCCTGTTTCTTCACCAGCCACAGCAGGTGCTGGGAGGTCTGCAGGTCGGACTGCAGGCGGTGATATTGCTGCGCCACCCCGGCCTGCGCTTCCAGGCGCTGCAACTGCTTGTCCAGTTCCTGGCGCACATCCTCTATCCGGGCAAGATTATCGCGCGTGTCCTTCAATCGCAACTCGGTTTCACGGCGCCGTTCCTTGTATTTGGAAATGCCCGCGGCCTCTTCAAGAAAAACCCGCAAGTCCTCCGGCCGCGCCTCGATGATGCGCGAAATCATGCCCTGCTCGATGATGGCGTAGGCACGCGGCCCCAGGCCTGTGCCGAGAAACATATCGGTGACGTCGCGGCGACGCACATGCAGGTTGTTGATGAAATACTGCGACTCGCCATTGCGGTGCAAGACCCGTTTGACGCTGATCTCGCCATATTGCGACCACTGCCCGGCCGCCCTGCCCAGGCTGTTGTCGAATTTGAGTTCCACGCTGGCGCGGGAAACCGCCTTGCGCGTGGCAGCGCCGTTGAAAATCACATCCTGCATGGATTCGCCGCGCAATGCCGAGGCGCGGGATTCTCCCATCACCCAGCGCACGGCATCGATCACGTTCGATTTGCCGCAGCCGTTGGGACCGACCACGCCCACGCGCTGACCCGACACCGGGATGGTGGTGGGATCGACGAAAGTCTTGAAACCGGCAAGTTTGATATGGGTAAGGCGCAAGAATTCTAAACAACAGTTTTAAATGGGTGGGACAAACAACAAGCTTGGGAAGCTAACTTCCCAGGGTCTTCATGTTTCTGGGTTTTCCTAGATAGTAGCCTTGGGCGTAATCGACTCCTATCTGGCGCAGCATTTTCAGCACAGCCTCGTTTTCAACACGCTCGGCAATAATTTTCTTGCCCATGAAATGGCCGATTTCGGTAATGGATTTTACAACGGCGAAATCGTATGGATTCTGGTCCATCTTATCAACAAAGGCACCGTCAATCTTGAGAAAATCCACAGGGAGGTTTTTCAGATAGGCATAGGAAGATAGGCCGCTCCCGAAATCGTCAAGCGAGAAAGAGCAACCGCTCTGCTTCTTCAATTCATTGATAAATTCAGAAGCGCTCGACAGGTGAGAGATGCCTACTGTTTCAGTGATTTCGAAGCAGACCTTGTTCATCGGGATTTTGTACGTTTCAGCCTGGCGGATGACAAAATCGATCAGGCCTTCCTCATTGAGGGAGGCTCCGGACAAGTTGATCGTCAGCCCGCCCAACTCATCCAGCCTGTCGCGACGCACAGCCATCCAGCGAAAGGCGTGCTCGATCACCCAGCGGTCAACGCTGGACATGCGGCGGTAATGTTCGGCCGCCATGATCAGATCAACCGGGGAAATCAGTTTCCCATGGCCATCCGGAACACGCAGCAACACCTCGGAGTGATGCACTGCCACGTTGCTTCCGCTGATACTGACAATAGGCTGGCAGCGCAATTCGAAGCTGCTATTGTCCAGCGCTTCGTCTATCCGGCTCACCCATTTGATTGAGTTGATATGGCGCGCCAGATTGGTTTCGTCGGGGCGGTAAACCTGTACGTAATTGGTGCCCTTGGAGCGCGCAATGCGGCAACTCGCTTCGGCTGCCTGCATCAGCGCTTCGATGCTTTCGCTCTCGGGTCCGATCTCCACCAGCCCGGCGCTGAAGGAGAGGGATAGACTTTTATCCTCGGAAGTAAAACGGTAGGTTCGAAATGCGCCTGTCAGGCGGGAAGTAATTCGTAACGCGTCATCTAGGCTGCAGTTCTCGATCAACATGGCAAATTCGTCGCCACCGATGCGCGCCAGCATGCCATCCTCGCCCAACTCCTGTTTGAACAGCCGGGATGTCTCGACCAGCGCGCGGTCGCCTCCTTCGTAGCCAAACGTATTGTTGACGATGCTGAATTGCTCCAGATCGAAATAGCACAGTATCGACGGCATGCCCGAGTCACGCACCCTGGCCAGGGTTTCCGCCAGGCGCTTTTCAAATTCACGGCGATTGATGAGGCCGGTCAGTTGATCGTGAGTGGTTTCATGCAACAACTGGTGATGCATCTTTTGCAGCATGGTGGACTGTGCACGGTCGACAAGTTGTTCGTTGCCGTCTTCCAGAACCACAACCTCTCCGCTACGCAGATATTGCGCAAGCTCATCCTGATTAAGCGTTTCCTCTCTCAATCCCTGGACGTTGACGAAAACAAATTTATCCTGATTCTTGGCCACCCAGGCCAGCCGGATGCGTTTTTGCTCATCACCGCGCTCCAGCATCAGCCAGTTGCCGACTTTTAACCGGCGCACACGCTTCCTGTATTCGTCCAGGGTTTCGTCTTTCTTGGCTGGCGGCTCTTCGCCGGTCAGATGTTGCAGCCCGGTCAGAAATTTGCCCAGCGCGCTGGTTTTATTTGCCGGCTTCTCAAGCTTTGCGCGCTGCTCTTCGTTTTCACAGCTTGCCACAAGGTCGCGGATATTCCCTTCATATGCCTTGTTCTGGACATGAACCAGCAAACCGACCTCTTTCAGCATTTTCTGCAGCAGGTCCGGTGTGACCTCGTCAACCCCGGAGATTTCTGCGAGCAGGCCATCGATTTTTTTCCTGACTGCATTTTCGACCTTGGAAGCCGCGCTGAACAACTCCAGTTCGGCGATCTGGTTGATCAATTGGCGAGCGAGGTGCGACTTGTCGTAAAACAGGGAATCGTCGCGCAACGCCATTTTGATCAAGGGGATCGAAAGCTGGTTGAGCCAGGGTTTGACCGTATCGGCCACCTGATTATCGGCCAGCACCGAATCAAAAAGATTGCCGCCGATTTTCAGGATATTGGTTTCACGGACCGGCACTTCCCTTGATTCTTCGCTCGGCGCAGCAACCGCCAGCTCCGAGTTGAGCTTGAGCATGAAATCCTGATGAAAGCCATCACCCTGCTGTTTGCCGGGCACATCCATCCTGATTCGCGAGAGCGCCGACAAAACCTCGTCCGTTGTGAAATGACGGGGCTCAACAGGCTGTTCTGTGGGCGTGGACGGGCTGGCGGCCGGGCCGGCCGGGAGGGAAGAGCTTCCTTCAGCGGACGCGCCTTGGCGTGGCGCCAGGGAAGATGCCTGTTGCTGTCCGCCCGGACGTGGCGATGACGCGACAAGATTCTGTTGCAAGTTACTCAGCGCCTGCATCACTTGATACCAGTCCTGCTGAGGCTGGGGAATAGGCACTGGAGCCGTTGTCAGAGATTCAGCTCCAGGAGAAGCAATAACTCCAGAAGGGGTGGCGCCTACAGGCGCCATGGACGGCACGAGCGGAGAAGCTTGCGCCGCCGGCTGCACCGGGCTGCCGGACGAATGCATCGCTTCAACCGGTTTCATCGGGGGCACCGCCAGCCCCGTGATGCTCGGCCCGGATGCCGGCTCGGATTGCTGCAAAGCTGGCGCCCCCGTTTGCAGATGCAGCTCGGACTCCGGCTTGCGCGCCGAATAGCCGGGCTGGGCTTGCTGTTTAGCTGAAGGGCGCAAGACGGGCAACACGCCCGCATCGATCAGGCAACGGTTGAGCTCGGCATACAGATCGCCTGTCTGCTTGCACAATACGTTCTTGAATACCTTGCAGCTGTCCGACTCGATCTTGCGGCCAAGCGCGAGGGTGCCCAGCGCTTCCTGAAAAATCTGACTGATGGCGCCTGGGCCAAAGGGATTGTTTTCCTTGTCAACCGGCTGTTCGAAGAGGGCGCAGAGGCGGCGTTCCAGGGCGTAGAGTTCCTCCTTGTGTTCGAGCTCCGCCGCGCGGGCCATATCCGTAAAGGCCAGCCAGTCATCGAAAACGTCATCGTCGATCAGGGACAACTCTCCGCTTGCGCCTGGCGCCTGGGCGCTTTTCCCAGTGGTTCTGGCCAGCAGGGGCGTCTGCCTCAGCCGGTTTTGCATCCGCGTCAGAAACTCGCTTGTGAACGCTGCCCCATCCTTGTTGAAAGTGCTCAATGCGTCGTAATAGGCATTTTTCTCGGCAATGCCGCGAACTTCGCCGGCGAGGGTGAAACAGTGTTCTGCCGCCTGCTCCAGGAAAGATTTCGCCATTGGCGCGAGACGCCCCTCGACTATCCGGCTACATTCCCTGATGAGGGACTCGGCAGTTGAATCGATTCCATCAGGGATGTTTGCGTTTTCTGGCTTGATCTCCGCAACCTGAGTCTGCTCGGGTGGAGAGCTACGGGCAAATTCATGGAGGATACGCAGGGCTTCGAAACTGGGATTGATAAAAGCGATGCCGGCACCCGCGCGATCCGCCCGGGCGACCCTGCCCTGGAATCGCAATGATTGAATGCTATTGGCAGTGGGGACTGCGCAGCGAATCTCGATGATCTGGCCACGAACGGGCGCCGGTGCAGCCGGGGTTTGTTGCCCTCGCGGGAAAGAGAGGAATATCCCGCCAGGGCAGAAATCCAGAATCTCGATCGCGCGGATTGGCTGTTGCGGGATAACACACTCCCCCTCCAGGAAAATCGCGTTGCGGGGAAAAGCGCGCTTTTCGCTGCCTGACGAAGGGGGCTGCATGTCATCCTGAGTGTCGCCGATCATCCAGTATTTTTTCCTAAGTTATCAAAAGCTGCAAAATGTCACTCGGGGCAGGGAGCGCATCTTGAATATGGCAACCAGAGGCAATTTACATGATAACCAAGGTTTGCACGCCAATGCTATATGCAACAGGCCTTGCCATAAAAATACTTCTCACCCGACAGCATGCCGGTTAATCATCTCGCATGCGGGCAACGCGGTATAATGCCCCCATTTGAACATCTGGAAGCTAGAGCCATGCCGACCCAAGCCAGCAAGGAACTGGAAACATTCGACAACCCCCATCCCGAGCGTGATTACCACATCCATATGGAGATCCCGGAATTCACCTGCCTGTGCCCTAAAACCGGCCAGCCCGACTTCGCCACCCTGATCCTGGATTACATTCCAGACCAGAAATGCGTCGAGTTGAAAAGCCTGAAACTGTACATCTGGTCCTACCGCAACGAGGGGGCGTTCCACGAGGCCGTAACCAACCGCATCCTGAACGACCTGGCTGCCGCCACCCAGCCGCGCTTCATGCGCCTGACGGCCAAATTCTTTGTGCGCGGCGGGATTTTCACCAACGTCGTGGCGGAACACCGCAAACCCGGCTGGCAGCCCGCCCCGCGTGTCGATTTGACGACATTCGAGGCGAATTCCAATACCCGTGGCTGAGGTTCAAGTTTGGAGCCGCAAGGAGTTGAGCCTTTGAAAAACCGCATTCCTCCTCACTCCTTACCCCTCACCCCTCACGCTTATTTAGGCATCGATTTCGGCACCAGCGGCGCCCGCGCCATGGTGATTGACGATGCCGGGGAAGTACTCGCCCAGGGTCGCTACGATTTCCATGGCGAACAATCAGGCTCCTTGTGGCGCACTGCGCTATTCGAGCTGATAGCGCAAATCCCTTTTACGCTGCGCAATGCTCTCCGCGCCATTTCCATCAACGGCACCTCCGCCACGCTACTGCTGTGCGATGCCACAGGCGAACCGCTCGGCGCTCCCCTGCTTTACAACGACGCACGCGCCAGAGCGGAAGCCGAAGCACTGGCGCAAATGGCGCCGCGTGATCATGTCGCCGCCACGCCAACTTCCGGGCTGGCGAAACTGATGTGCTTGAGCCGCCAGCCGGGGCTCGACTCCGCCGCCAGCTGCTTGCACCAGGCGGACTGGCTGGGTTTTCTCCTGCATGGCGAGCTGGGGATCAGCGACTACCACAATGCCCTGAAATCAGGCGGCGACCCTGAAACACTTGATTACCCCGCCTGGATCAAGGCGCTCCCCTTTGCCGGCCTGCTGCCGCGCATCGTCGAGCCCGGCTCGTTTATTGGCCCGATCAGCAGCCGCATCGCGCACCATTTTGCCCTGCCCAGGGATTGCGTGGTGCGCGCCGGCACCACCGACAGCATCGCCGCCTTTCTTGCCGCCGGGGCAGGCAAACCGGGCGAGGCGGTCACCTCGCTCGGCTCCACCCTGGTCCTGAAGTTGCTCTCCGAGCGGCGCGTGGACAGCGCGCGGCATGGCATCTACAGCCATCGCCTCGGCAAGCTGTGGCTGACAGGAGGCGCATCCAACAGCGGCGGCGCAGTATTGCAGACATTTTTCGATGACGCCGAACTGCGCAAGCTGAGCCTGCGCATTGATCCGCGGCAGCCTAGCGGGCTGGACTATTACCCCTTGCTCCAGCCCGGCGAACGCTTCCCCGTCAATGACCCGGCTTACCCGCCACGCCTCGCGCCCAGGCCGGCCGATGATGCGAGTTTCCTGCATGGCCTGCTGGAAGGGATCGCCCGCATCGAAGCTCAGGGCTATAAACTGCTGCAGGAGCTGGGCGCCACGCCGCTGATATCGGTCCGGAGCGCCGGTGGCGGAGCCTCCAATCCGGCTTTCAGTGCGATCCGCGCACGCCTGCTGGGAGTGCCGTTGCATACCGCGCGTCACACAGAAGCGGCCTATGGCAGCGCCCTGCTCGCCAGAGACGGCAGCCGATTGTTATACTCCGGCCATGACGAATCAATCTGAACCACACGGCATTTTCTACGCAGCTGAGTTGCCGCTGAGCTGGAAAGCGCTCAGTCCCCTCCAGCCTGTGCAAACCATACAATGGCAGCACGAAGCGGTTACTTTGCTGCGAGCCCTGGCAATGATCGAGACCCCCATTATCGAGGCGGACAGGGATACATCCTCCTCCGGAAAATCCATGGAAAGGCTGGAAGCCAAGCTGGATCTGGCGCTCAACCTGATAATGCAACTTGCGCGCCAGCAGGCCGAACTGCCCGCCACACATCCCGTCATTCTGCGTGCCAAGGCGGTGGAATGGACGGATGCAGCCGCCCCGGAACCAGCCCAGTTGATTCTGGTTTCCCTTCATCTCAGCCCGATCCTGCCCCAGGCCCTGCTCATCCCCGCCACTGTGGCGGCAGTGGAACATCTGGAGAGCGGCCCCCGGGTGCGGGCAAATTTCACCCACCTGAATCAGGAAATGGAAGAGTGGCTGGAGCGCACCCTGTTCCGCTACCATCGCCGCAGCATCCAGCAAAGCCATTCCTGGCAACACGGCGAAAGCTGAATATTTACGCCATGCACGCCCTGATTCGCGGCAAACGGTTTGCCATGGCGCGGGACGAATACAGTTGCGCCAGATTCGAAGACTTGCGCGGCTTCACGATTGCATTGGGGTTCACCGCCGTGTTCCTGCTGTGGGGACTATGGGCCTGGGCATGGAGCATCTCCCCGGATCAAGCGCCGGACACGCTGGGCTGGCACCTTGTGATGGGGGGCTTGCTGGCCATCTACCCCATTGCCATGCTCGCCGGCTTATCCCCGCGCGCCCTACCCTGGCTGCTGTATGCGCTGCTGATGGCGACACAGGGTATATACCTGTTCATACTGACACAACTGGCGGGCGCACCGTCCCAAGGTAGCGCCGGTTTTCTCTTCTGGTTCCTTGCGCCTCCCCTGCTGGCATTTGTTTTCGGCTGGCGCATCAAGCTGGCCGGCAGCCTCGTGCTGCTGCTCTTTCCAAACCTGCTGGTCGCCGTATTCGGGACTTTTGCCGGTTTCGATCTGCTGCAGTTCAATCTGATCGCCCTCCCGACCATGACCATCACACTCCTGGTCAGCTACCTTGCGGATCAGTGGCTACGCCAGATCCACAATCTGCGCAAACAGTTCGCCTGGCAAAGCGCAGCCATAAATTCATCGGGAGAAGCGCTGCTAGTCACCGACCGGAGTGGCCGGATCGAATACGTCAACCCGGCTTTCACTGGAAGCCTGGGTTATACGCCCGAAGAAGTCATCGGTAACAAGCCATCTCTGCTAAAAAGCGGCTTTCACGACAGCGTCTTTTACGAAACCATGTGGAGCACCCTCCTCAAGGGGCAGGGCTGGAGCGGCGAAATCATCAATCGCCACAAGGACGGCACGTCCATCACCTTGTGGATGAACATTCATCCGGTTCCGGGCCGCGATGGACTCCCGGAAAGGTTTGTCGCCATATCCAACGACATCACCGCGCGCAAACGCCTGGAGGAAGAAGTCGCGCTCGGCAACGCGGAACTGGAAGCCATATTCGACAACGCCGGCGGCGGCATCGCGCTGCTTGACCTGTGGGGACGTTTCATCAAGGTCAACGACTTCTGGCTCTCGATGCTCGGCTACAGCCGGAAAGAGACCGCCTCGCTCAATCACGCCGATATTTCCCACGACGATGATATTGCGGAGAACCGGCAGCTCTTCGTCGCCCTCGCCAGCGGCGAGTTGCCCCATTACGAGAGCGACCGGCGCTTCGTGCGCAACGGCGGGAGGGTTTTCTGGGGGCATTTATCGATGACGCCGGTCAAGGACGAGTCCGGCTATATCCGCGCCATCATCTCCATCGTGCAGGACATCAACGAGCGCAAGCTGCTGGAAGAAAAGCTCGAATCCATGGCGCACTACGATGCCCTGACCACCCTGCCCAACCGCGCCCTGTTTTTCGACCGCCTGGGGCAGGCCATCACCCAGAGCAAGCGCAGCCAGGGACTATTCGCCCTCATGTTCGTCGATCTCGATGGCTTCAAGGCGGTCAACGACACTTTCGGCCACGATACCGGCGACGCCCTGCTCAAGGCGGTGGCCGAACACCTGCTGGAATGCGTGCGCGAATCGGACACCGTGGCGCGCATGGGCGGCGACGAATTCACCATTATTTTACGCGCCATTCACGGCCCGGAGGGCGCTGCCCAGGTCGCGGAAAAGATCCTCGCGGCGCTTTCAGCCCCCTACCACCTGCTCGGCCACGAGTGCCGCATCGGCGCATCGCTGGGCATCGTGCTCTACCCCCGGCATGGCAAGAATGCCGAGGAACTGTTGAGCCAGGCCGACGACGCCATGTATGCGGTCAAGAAAGCCGGCAAAAATGCCTACCGCTTTGCCGGAGAACTCACACCCCCCGCATCATCCACCACCACCCCGTCAGGGTAAAGAACGACAACACCAGCCCCACCGCGACCATCAGGTTCGCCAGTTCCGGATCGAGGCCGTGCTCGGCGGCCACGATGGCGGCGGTGATCATGGGCGGCATGGCGGCTTCGAACAGCGTGACCTGGACGTGCTGGCCGCTTGCGCCCAGCAGAGGCACGTACAACAGGAAGATCGCCAGCGGCGCAAGCAAAAGTTTGAACAGCAGGCCGATGGAGAGGTTGCGGACATTGCCGGCGATGTGTCCCAGCCGCAACTGCAAGCCCACCGACAGCAGGGCCAGAGGCGCCAGAGTGTCGCCCAGCCGTTTCAGCAGCAGCGTGAACCATTCGGGATAGGTCGCGGGGATGAGCACCAGCGCAAGTGCCAGTGCAATGAAAGGCGGAAACAGCGCGATGCGCCGCAGGATGGTGCGGGCGTTGGGCGCGCCGGAGGAATACAGCCCCGCCACGGTGATGCCGAGTATGGAGAGCACCAGGAAGGAACCCAGCTGGTCGGCGACCAGGCCGGTGACGATGGCCTCCTTGCCGTAATAGGCCTCGATCATCGGCAGGCCGAGGAAGGAAGTGTTGCCCAGTCCGCCTGTCAGCATCAGCGCGCCCACCGTGGGGCGCGGCAGAGCCAGCCACTTCCCCGCCGCCCAGAAAAATCCCGCCGCCAGGCCGAAATGTATCCATGCCATGGCCGCGATGAGAGCCACATCCCCGCTCAGTTTGAGGTCGTGGATATAGAGCAGCGTCAAGGCAGGCAAGGAAACGTGGATGATGAAACTGTTGAGCGTGGCTGGCGCGTGCTCCGGCATGCGTCCGGCGCGGCGCAACAATATGCCGGCGATGAAACAGGTGACGAGGAGGATGATATTGTTCATGGGCGCATAGTATATGGCACAACATGGCATTCACTAAACGTGCGATTCGGCTGATTCCATGCCGTTAGTCGGGCTTGTCCGCCAGGCATCCACAAAGCATAATCGCCTGACCTAATTGAAAATCCGGAACGATCCAGATGGAAACGCCGAACAAGCAGCGCACGCCGGGCAAGAAAATGACGCCGAGCGCGATCGTGAGCTATTTTGACCAGTACGTCATCGGCCAGGAGGAAGCCAAGAAGATTCTGGCCGTGGTGGTTTACGCGCATTACCGGAAGCTGGGAAGGGCGCGCCAGAGCACGGTCGAGATCGCCAAGAGCAATGTCCTCCTGATCGGGCCGACCGGCACGGGCAAGACCTTGTTGTGCGAAACCCTGTCGCGCGCCCTTGGCGTGCCTTTTGTCACCGCGAACGCCACTTCCCTGGCGCAATCGAAATACGTCAACGAGGAAATCGAGGCAGTCCTGCTGCGGCTCCTGGAGCGGGCCGGCGGAGACATCAACAAGGCGCAGCAGGGCATCGTATTCATCGATGAAATCGACAAGCTGAAGTCCACCGACAGCCAGCGTGCCACTTCGGGGGAACGGGTGCAGCATGCCCTGCTGAAAATCATGGAGGGCGCGCCGGTCAGGCTGGGGGGCACGCAAAGCATGGACACCACCAACATTCTTTTCATCTGCGCCGGTGCTTTTGTCGGGCTGGAGAACATCACGGCCAATACCCATGCCTTCGGCTTCATTTCCCTTGCCGATGCGGACAACCAGAAGATCCTCGATCGGCTCAATTCGCGGGTTAAACCCACCGACCTGTTCGAGTTCGGGCTGATCCCGGAATTCGCCGGACGCCTGCCGGTGATTGCCAATTTCAAGAACCTGTCCAAGGAAATGCTGCTGAAGATCATCGTTGAGCCCAGGAACTCGATCTACAACCAGTTCCGGGAAATCCTGAAAAACGAAGGCGTGGAACTCAGCATCGAGCGCCGGGTGTTCGAGCAGATCGCCGAGCTGGCCTTCGAATACAAGGTGGGCGCACGCAGCCTGCGGGGCATCTTCGAGGAGATGATCACGCCCGTGCTTTATGTCACCCCCGACCGGCCGGAAATCCGCAAGGTCGTCATCAAGTCCTTGTTCGAGGACCCGTGTTTCATTACGGACGCGCCATGAACTCCAGCGCATTGCCGTCCGGGTCGCGGCAAAACAGGGCGGGGCGGCCGGAACGGCTCATGGTGTAGGGTATCCCGGCCTGATCCAGGCTGAGTTTCAGCGCGTCCAGGTCATCCACGCCCAGGGCGATGTGGCGGTCGCGCCCGCCGTGTTCAGGCCGGCCCGTGACCGGGTCAGGATTGGGCAGCACCAGAAGATGGATCTGTTGCGCCCCGATTTCGTACCACGCGCCGTCGAAGGACATCCCCGGACGTTTTGAGCTGGGTATCAACTTCAGCACGCCTTCGTAGAATTTCCGTGACCTGGATAGATCCGACACCAGAATAGATGAGTGTAACAATTCAATGATTTTCATGAATAACCTCATGCTGTTTCTCAAGTTTTCCTGAAAACAGGCTGGCAGCCACGATCATCGCGCCGCCCAGCCATTCCTGGGCCGTCATGGCCTCACCGGCAAGAAAGTAGGACGAAACCGCCGCCACCACCAGCTCGAACAGGAAAATCACGATGGCCTGGTTGGCGGGGGTGCGGGAAAGGCCATATTGCACGGTCAGGGTGATGCAGAATATTGCCACGCCGATCACCAGCAGCCACAGCCATCCGTTCAATGGCAGCTTCATCATGGAGCTGGCCTCGGCTGGCGCCCACAGGACCGGCAGTAGCGAGAGCAGGGCCACCCCCACCCAGATGCTCACCGACTTGGTCTGGATATCCAGATGATGCGCCTTGCGCGCCAGCACATTGGAAAGCGCGAACATCAGCCCGGCGGACAGGCCCAGCCACTCGGCGCGGTTCTGCGGCAGCGGCAGGCCGAATTCCGGTCGCCACAACATCACCACCGCACCCGTCAAGGAAAGAACCATGACGCCGTAACCGGCCAGTATGGTTTTTTCGCGTAACAGCAGATGGGCAAGAATCACGGTCCAGAAAGGCGAGAGATAAAACAGCAGCAGCACCCGCATGATTTCGCCGTCGATCACGGCCAGCACGTAGGCAAGATTGGTCCAGCCAGCGCTGATGCCGATCAGGATGGGCAGCCATCCCGATCGGCGCAACTGGCCGAAGGCGCCGTGAAAAAACATCAGGCCCAGTGCCAAGGCGATAATGTAGGTCAGGAGGCTGGACAGGGAGCCTGAAATCCCGGCCTCGGCGAGCAGACGATAGGGATACCAGATCAGCCCCCAGACCACCGCGCCGGAGAGCAATCCGGATACAGCAAGAAATTTCTGTTTTGAAACCACGCTCAACACTTCTATAATTTCCAGTTTACGCTTTTGATTGCATGTGCTTACTTTTACACATTCATTCAAAATCAGAATCTTAAATATAAGACATCAAGTGAATCATAATCTAAATCACCTGCACTCCTACCCCTTCCAGAAGCTGCGCGAGCTGTTTCAGGGGACGACGCCCAACGCGAAATACGCGCCGGTCAATCTTTCCATCGGGGAACCCAAGCACGCCACCCCCCCTTTCATCACCCAGGCCTTGACCGACAATCTGGCCGGGCTGGCGAATTATCCCACAACCCAGGGCAGCGAAGCGTTGCGCCAGTCGATTGCCGACTGGATTGCGCGCCGCTACAAGGTGCCGGCGCCGGATATCGCCAGGCAGATCCTGCCGGTCAATGGCAGCCGCGAAGCCCTGTTTGCCTTTGCCCAGGCAGTGATCGACACCAACCGGACGCAGCCGGTGGTGATTTCGCCCAACCCCTTTTACCAGATTTACGAAGGCGCGGCATACCTCGCAGGCGCTACGCCCTACTATCTCAATACGCTGCCTGAAAACGGCTACAGCATGGAATTCGACCAGGTACCGGAAGGCATCTTGCAACACACCCAGCTGGTTTATGCCTGCTCTCCAGGAAACCCCACCGGCAAGGTCATGGATCTGGCGGCATGGAAGCATTTGTTCGAGCTTTCCGATCGCTACCACTTCGTGATCGCTTCCGACGAGTGCTATTCCGAAATTTACCCGGATGAAGCCAAGCCGCCTCTGGGCGGACTGGAAGCATCCCATCGTCTGGGACGGCACGACTACAAGCGGCTGGTGATGTTCAGCAGCCTGTCCAAGCGCTCCAATGTGCCGGGCATGCGCTCCGGTTTCGTGGCAGGCGACGCAGCCATCATGGAAAAATTCCTGCTCTACCGCACCTATCATGGCTGCGCCATGAACCCGGCAGTGCAGGCAGCCAGCGCTGCCGCATGGAATGACGAAGCGCACGTCATCGAAAACCGCCGCCTTTACCGGGAAAAATTCGCCGCCGTGACGCCCATCCTGCAGGAAGTGCTGCCGGTCGAGCAGCCCGATGCCGCTTTCTACCTCTGGGCCAGAACGCCCATCGCTGATACCGATTTCGCTCTGGGCCTGTACCGGGATTATAATGTGACCGTTTTGCCGGGCAGTTTTCTGGCGCGAGAAGCGCGCGGCGCCAACCCCGGCGAACAATTCGTGCGCATTGCGCTGGTCGCCCCGCTGGCGGAATGCCTGGAAGCCGCACAAAGAATTCAAGAATTCGTTAACAAAGCCAAATAAAACCTTAGGAAAAATCATGCAAGAACTGCAAAGCATCATCGAAGAAGCCTTTGAACGCCGCGCCGACATCACCCCGCGCAATGTCGAAACCAAGGTCAAGGACGCCGTGGACAGCGTACTGGACATGCTCGACAAGGGGCAGCTGCGCGTGGCTTCAAAGGTGGATGGCCATTGGGTCACCCACCAGTGGCTGAAGAAGGCCGTGCTGCTGTCTTTCCGCCTGGAAGACAACTTCTTCATCAAGGGCGGCTACACCAACTACTTCGACAAGGTGCCTTCCAAGTTCGCCGACTACAACTCCAAGGACTTCCGCGAAGGCGGCTTCCGCGTCGTGCCCCCCGCCGCCGCCCGCAAAGGCTCCTTCATCGGCAAGAACGTGGTGCTGATGCCCTCCTACGTCAACATCGGCGCCTATGTGGATGAAGGCACCATGGTCGACACCTGGGCCACCGTCGGCTCCTGCGCCCAGATCGGCAAGAATGTTCACCTCTCCGGCGGCGTAGGCATCGGCGGCGTGCTGGAGCCGGTCCAGGCCAACCCCACCATCATCGGCGACAACTGCTTCATCGGCGCGCGTTCCGAAGTGGTGGAAGGCGTGATCGTGGAAGACAACTGCGTGATTTCCATGGGCGTGTACATCGGCCAGTCTACCAAGATCTACGACCGTGAAACCGGCGAAATCCACTTCGGCCGCGTGCCTGCCGGCTCGGTGGTGGTGTCCGGCAACCTGCCCTCCAAGGATGGCAGCTACAGCCTGTACTGCGCCGTGATCGTCAAGAAGGTCGACGAGAAAACCCGCTCCAAGGTTGGCATCAACGAACTGTTGCGCGGCATCTGATCCACGCGGATACACAGCGTCAGCGTCTATCTGATGCTGTGTATCAGGGAGAGCAAGTGGGAAAACTTTACCAGGAAATCACCCCGGAAATCATCTCCTGGGTCAAGCAGCAACACTTGTTTTTCGTGTCCACGGCGCCACTCGCCAGCGATGGACACGTGAACTGCTCGCCGAAAGGCCTTGATACGCTACGTATTCTTGGCCCGCGGCAGATTGCATACCTCGATCTCACCGGGAGTGGCGCCGAGACCATCGCGCACCTGCGCGAGAACGGTCGAATCGTCTTCATGTTCTGCGCCCTTGCGGGCCCGCCCAAGATCGTGCGTTTTCATGGCAGGGGTGAGGTCGCCACTCCAGACTCGCCGGCCTGGCCAGAACTTCGCCCTTTCTTCCCAATGTATCCGGGCGCCAGAGCGATCATCCACGCGCAAATCACCCGGGTCAGCGACTCCTGCGGTTATGGCGTACCGAAGTACGAGTACGTGGAAGAACGGGACACACTCGAACAATGGGCGCAGAGCAAGAATATCGAGGGCTTGTCTCTTTATCGCGGACAGAAGAACGCCCGCAGCATAGATGGCCTGCCCGGTCTGGACCCTGGCAAGGAAAAAAACGCCTAGCAGCCTGTCGGACTTGAAGAATCGAAGCGAAAATTTGGCTGGGCGAGGACAGATTTTGTCGGTTTTGCCGGGCAATAGTCGTTCTATTGCCCAAAAAAGCGGCGAAATATGGACCGGCCAGGCGAATTTGCAGCCGATTTCCTTTAAGTCCGACAGGCTGCTAGGCTAAACCGCTGGAAGCACCGGATTTTTGGACCGCACGGAGAAAGCCGCGCACCTCAGTCAGCGGTGTTGGCCACCGTCTTCCTTGCATCGAAAATGACATAACTGCCCTTGCCGGAATTTTTGGCGGCATACATCGCGTTGTCGCTACGGAGTAGCAAGTCGCGGACGGTGTTTTCCACGCCGGCGACTACAATGCCGATGCTGGCACCTACATGCAGGCAATGTCCAGGCACCAGGTCGAAGGGTTCATTCAGCAGCGCCAGGATTTTTTCGGCAACCCCGCGGACATCGCTCACCGGGTTTTCCAGCCCTTCCAGAATGATGGTGAATTCATCGCCTCCCAGACGGGAGATGGTATCGATATCCCGCATCACGTCCGCCAGGCGTTTGGCCACATGCACAAGCAAGTCGTCGCCGATAAGATGGCCGTGGGTGTCGTTGATATGCTTGAAATCGTCAAGATCCAGAAACAACAGGGCCAAGCCCTTGCCGCTTCGCCGTGAGCGGCAGAGGGCAAATTCCAGGTGCTCTTCGAATGAATAGCGGTTGTTGAGGCCGGTCAGGGCATCGTGGGTGGCGCGGTAGCGCAACTCGTCCTCGCGCCGCTTCTTGTCGGTGATCTCGCTGAACATGCCGACGTAGTGGGTCAGCCTGCCCTCCTCGTCGTACATGGCGTGAATGCTTAACCACTCGGGATAAATATCGCCATTCTTGCGCCGGTTCCAGATCTCTCCCTGCCAGCGCCCGCTCAGCCTGATATGTTCCCACATGGCCGCATAGAAAGCGTCATCGTGCACGCCCGAGCGCATCAGGCGCGGATTAGCGCCCGCCACATCCGCCTGGCTGTAGCCAGTGACGCGGGTGAAGGCGGAATTGACCCAGACGACGTTGAGGGCAGGGTCTGTCACCATGATGCCCTCGCCTACCATTTCCATCGCCTGGCTGGCCTGGATAACGCCATCCTCGGCCATCTTGCGAGGGGTGATATCCAGGCAGGAGCCTATGTAGCCCACCAACTTGCCGTCAACATCGAGATGGGGCACGGCAGTGGTGACAATCCAGCGGCAGGCGCCGTCGGCTCGACGCAGGCGGCTCTCCACGATAAAGCTGGCGCGTGTCCGCAGCGCCTTGGTAAAGGATTCCCGCCATTGCTCGCGGTCCTCTTCATGGATCGCGTCCATCCAGCCCAAGCCGCGGGCGGCGCTCTCATCCTGGCCGGTATAGCTGATCCATCCCTTATTCACGTAGATGCACTGGCCCTCCAGATCCGTCACCCAGGTCATCACCGGGGCGTTCTCGGTCCATTCCTTGAACCACCAGGCGCTGGCGTAATATGCCTGGGTATTAGCATCCATCTGGGCAAGGTTTTCTTCCAGACTCAAGCCATGGCGTGGAAAGCATTCCCGCAAGGACTGCGCCACAAGGTGGTCAAGCGGCAGGCCAAGTTTATCCGCCAGCAGCTGCGCTTGGCCAAGCAGTTTCTCAGGCAGGGACACCTTGACTTCGACGATATTCATTTTCCGTGCCAAGCATAAAGATGATACCCATTTTCACACCGTTACTATTGCTTGGCAATAAGAGCGCCTCATCCTGATTTGTCCGCATCATGCGTTCGCAGCAACATGACATGGCATCTTAGGGCTCGTTAATGAATAACTTGGACATTGATCGGCCCATTCGCACTTGGCGCCCTGGCGGCATCCAAACACTTCAGCCTGGCCCGGAAGCACATTCCATTCACCTACTTCCATGCCGGGAACGGGCCGAAGTAGCCCACCGCGCCGCGCTGGTCCACTTTTGCGCGCATGCCCTGGCGGATTTCCTCGGGATATTTGGCCAGGTCACCGGCAGCGCCTGGATGCTGGACATTGCTCATCAGATAGGCGAAGCCGTTGGCGTTCTCCACCACCTGCAATCCGGTCCATTCCGCGCCGACGGGGGCGGAGCCGAGGCGGCTCAGCTTGCCATCCGCGACCCGGTAGGCCCAGAGGAAGTTGTTGAGGTGGTTGCCGCTGTCCTCGCCGATGAACAAGGTGCCGAGCGCGTCCGAATACTTGAGGTTGTCCGGGTTGGCCACGCGGTCGGTATCGCACTTGTCGTACTTGCCGTAGGCGCTCTGGCCCGCCGGTTTCCTGGCGCCGGTGACCAGGGCGCGGGTGGAGGCCGCCACCCACGCGCTGTGGATGGGCTTGCCGTCCGCATCCTTGATGCCGCCCTTGAGGTCGGATTGGTACACCGCGCCGCAGACCAGGTCCTGAGCATCGCCGGAAAGGCGGATGTCGTCGCGCGGACGGGCTTCGTTCTTGCCGTCCAGCATGCCCCCCTCGATATATGACACGGCGGTATAGAGCTTCCTGTTGCGCGCGCTGTGCGTCTGGCCTTCCATCTTGGTGAATTCGGTGGTGGCCCCGAGCCAGGCGGCGTAGCGCCGGGTTTCCAGGAAGGCGGCCGCCTGCTCCATGCCGGGCTTCGGCTTGAGGTATTCCAGCTGGGTCTTGCCGCCGCTGCCGGTGTAGGCGTAGACGGGGCGGAAGCCCTCGCCTGGCTGGCCGGACACCTCGAAAATATCGGAGAAGCGCACCCCATCCCTCACCCGCTTGCGGATTTCGCCATCGCTGGCGTGCCCCAGACGCAGCCAGGTGAGCCGGGCCGCGCCGCCATTGGCGGCATCGGTCTGTTCCCAGCGCGCGGCGTAAAGGGTGCCGGCGGAAAGGTCATTTTTCTTGTCCGCCACGAACATGAACAGGCCCACGTCGCGGCCATCGTCGCCGTAATAGGCGGTGCGCCCGTCCGGCATCACCTCCGCCAGCTCGAAGGCCAGGCGGCCCATGGCGAAATGTTTTTCAGCCTTCTCGCTGCCGTCTGCGCGCACCTTCACTTCCACCGGATGGCCGTAATCGTAGGCATTGGCCCCGCCCTGGGAAGCGCTGCGGCCCATCTTGCCGAGGTAGAGGTTCATTGCTTCCAGCGGCTGGCTTTCATAAACACGCGCATCGGGTTCGTACTCCTCGCTGCCCAGGTGGGTATTCCACGGCGTCAGGGAGCCGGCGCAGGGAATCCACAGGCCGTTCGCCCCGCTCATATCCACGTTGGCCAGCCCTATGGCGCTGAGCATGCCATCGCGGCGATCCTGATCGAGCGAAGCCAGGTTCATGGCCATGGGCAGGTTGCCATACAGGTCGACCGGCGGCTCATTCTTGTTCACCGAGGGCGCCTCGGTGTGGTATTCGAAGTGGGTCACCAGGAACAGGCGGTTGGCGCCCGCCGTTTTGCTCTTCGCCCCCGGCACCCGCATCAGCGAATTGGCATCCGGTCCCCAGGAGCTGAACGGCCCCAGGGCCGCGTTGCCCTTCTTGTCCGGCGCGGAAATCTGCACCGCCCGGCCTTCCCTGTCCACGATCAGCCCGGCAGGAACACCGCCCACTTCGTCGCCGGAACGGAACAGGACACGGTATTGCAGCGGCACCTCCTTGTTGCCATCCCGCAATACGGCGCTGCTGAAGGGCGCCGTCATCTCCTCCTCGCTGACGGGCGGAGGGGAAGGCGTGAAATCAACCTTGCCGGCTGCCAGGCCCGGCACTGAGAAAGCGGCCAGGGCCGCCATTACGGAGAAATGAAGAATGCGGTTCATATTGGCCTTGATGGAAGTATAAAATCGGGCGATGCTAAGGCTTAAATGTGACGAATAGATGACAAATTGTAGAAGCTTTGCGTCGTCAACAGCTGCCCCTATAGGTTTTCACACACCGTGTGACGCCAAGAATATTCTTGGCTGGATCAAGCCCCATGGGGATAATGCTCATGAGGCCCACCATTGGTGGTTTTTAAGAAAATGATACTCGAGCCTGTGTAATTTTATGTGCGGAATCTGCGGTGAACTGCGCCTTGACGGCGCCCTTTCCGATCTTGCCGTCATCCGGCGGATGACGGCCAAACTCGCCCGGCGCGGCCCCGATCACGAGGGCATCATCTCTGACGGCCCGCTGGCCTTCGGCCATCGCCGGCTCGCCATTATCGACCTGTCCGGCCACGCCAACCAGCCGATGGTGGACAAGGCTCTCAAGCTCGCCCTGGTTTTCAACGGAACAATCTATAATTTCAAAGCCTTAAGAAAAGAACTTATCGAACTGGGTTATGAGTTTTTTTCAGAAGGCGACAGCGAAGTCATCCTCAAGGCCTACCACGCCTGGGGCGAAAAATGCGTCGAGCGCTTCTACGGCATGTTCGCCTTCGCCATCTGGGACATGCGCCACCTCACCCTGTTCCTGGCGCGTGACCGCTTCGGCATCAAACCCCTTTACTACGCCCTGGACGGCGCCAGCCTGCGCTTCGCGTCGAACGTGCAGGCCCTGCTCGCGTCTGGCGGCGTCGACACCTCTATCGATCCGATCGCCCTCCACCACCATTTCACCCTGCATGCGGTGGTGCCGGCGCCGCGCACCATCCTGAACGGCGTGAAAAAACTGCCGCCGGCCACGGCCATGAGCATCAGCGCCGAGGGACAAGTTACGCAGCGTACCTACTGGCATCTGAATGCCACCCGCCCTGCGCTTGAGCTCTCCGAGCAGGACTGGCTCAACGCCACCCGCACCGTACTCGCCCGCGCCGTGGAACGCCACCGCCTGGCCTCGGACGTACCGGTCGGGGTGCTGCTCTCGGGCGGACTGGATTCCAGCTTGCTGGTTGGACTGCTGGCCGACCATGTGGACGACCTCCTGACTTTCTCGGTGGGCTTCGAGGATGTCGGCGAAGGCGCCGAGAAAGCCGACGAGTTCGAATATTCCGACCAGGTGGTGGAGCGCCTCAAGACCCGCCACCACAAATACCTCATCCCCAATGCGGAAGTGCTGAAACGCCTGCCCGAAGCGGTGGCCAACATGGCCGAACCAATGGTTGGGCAGGACGCCGTGGCTTTTTACCTTCTCGGCGAGAAAGTGTCGGAAAAAGTGAAAGTCGTGCTTTCCGGCCAGGGAGCGGACGAAGTCTTCGGCGGCTACTTCTGGTACCCGCGCATGGACGAAGCATCCGGCTCAGCGCTGGAACGCTTTCGCGAGCACTATTTCGACCGCAGTCACGCCGAATATCTGGAAACCGTCACCCCGGCCTATCATGTACCCGACGTCACCTCAGAGTTGGTGGCGCGAGAGCTTGCCAAGCCCGATGCCGACACCTTCCTCGACCAGGTGCTGCGCTTCGACGTCACCACCCTGGTCGTGGATGACCCGGTCAAGCGCGTCGACAACATGACCATGGCTTGGGGCCTGGAAGCCCGCGTTCCCTTCCTCGACCATGAGCTGGTGGAGCTGGCGGCCAGGATGCCGCCCTCGCTCAGGCTCAAGGAAGGCGGCAAGTTCCCGCTCAAGGCCATTTCCCGCGGCCTCATCCCCGATTCTGTGATCGACCGCCCCAAGGGCTATTTCCCGGTACCGGCGCTGAAATACGTGCGCGGGGATTTTCTTGAATTCATGCGTGGCATCCTGATGTCGGATACATGCATCCGGCGCGGAATCTACAACCGCGCCTACGTGGAAAAGCTGCTGGCCGAGCCGGAAACCCATTTCACCCGCATCCAGGGCAGCAAGTTGTGGCACCTCGCCCTGCTGGAACTGTGGCTGCAGATCAATATCGACTGCCTCCATGCTTGAGTATTATCGCGACCTGGCGCAACAGCTTGCGGCCATGCCCGGCGGCCACGTCAGGCTGCGCGAGGAATACTTCGGCAGCGTCACGCTCCCCGATCCACTCCATGGTTTTTCCCCTTCTTGCGGGGAAATCATCGAAGGCTGGATGCTTAATGGTGAAGGCGCTTTGGCTTTGATCAGCGCCGGGAATGGCGAAGCAAACCTGGTGTGGCTGAAGAAAGATGGCGAAGAAGCCATTGCCGCCTTTTCAGGAGCACTCCGCGAATCCGCCCGCGAATTTTCCATCACACCCCTCGGCTTGGCGCTGCTGGCACTCGCCATGGGCGGCGTGGATGATGGCGGCCGCCTCAAAAAAACACTGCCGGGCCTGCACAAGGCCGGCAAGGGGCTCCTTCTCATCGCAGTCTGCAGGCTGTGCGGTTAGGCGCGACAGCTTTCCATTCACCCGCCTATCCAGGGCGGCATCCATGGAGCCGCCTCCAAGCCCGTTCTAATCCGGACCAGGCGCGGCATCCTTGGGATGGTGCAATTCCTGCTCCAGGAAAGCTTCTCTGACGGACCCAAGGATTTCCCTATCATTCCAGGGCCTGGCAATGTACTTGAAAATTGCGCCCCGGTTGAAGGCCTCGACAACCAATTTCATATCGGTATTGCCGGAAAGGATGATGCGCCTAATGCCGGGGTAAAGGCCCTTGACCCTGCCAAGGAACGCTATCCCGCTCATTTCCGGCATCGCCTCGCCCGACAGGATCACGCCAACGCGGTGACAGGCAAGCAGTTCAAACGCTTCGTCCGGGCTATGCGCAAGCAGAATCCGATAACCTTCACGCTGAAACAGGCGGCTCAAGGCAGCCGTCACACTCGGCTCATCGTCCAGCAGCAACAGCGTCCGTTGCCCTCCCCCGCCAGCCAGACCATTCAGCGCCAGCTTTCGCCCACTCCGCAGCATCTGCTCGAAATCACCGACCGGAACCGGACGGCTGAAGAAATAGCCCTGCATTTCGTTGCAGCCATGGCTACGCAGATATTCCATCTGGCCTTCCGTTTCCACCCCCTCGGCAATGACGTTCAACCCGAGGCTGTGCGCCATGGTGATAATGGCGACGACGATGGCGGCATCATTGGGGTCCCGTGTAATCTCCCGTACGAAGGACTGGTCTACTTTCAGCTTGTCGATGGAAAATTGCTTCAGGTAGCTGAGCGACGAATAGCCGGTGCCGAAATCATCGATCGAAACCGAAGTCCCGCAAGCTTTCAGTTCCCGCAGCACCTTGAGCACTCGATCCGTATCCTCCATCACCGCGCTTTCGGTCATCTCCAGTTCCAGGTAGCGCCCGTCGATGCCTGAATCCAGCAGCACTCCGGTCGTCATCTTGACCAGATTGCGCTGCCTGAACTGGTGCGCCGAAAGGTTCACCGCCACGGGCGGAGTCACCACCCCGGCATCCTGCCAAGCCCTGAGCTGGGTGCAGGCCGTCCGCATCACCCATTCTCCGATAGGGAAAATCAGCCCGTTCTCTTCCGCCAGCGGGATGAACTTTGCCGGTGCGACCATCCCCATATCCGGATGCTTCCAGCGGATCAGTGCCTCGGCGCCGATAATCTCGCCACTGATCAAATTTACCTGAGGCTGGTAATGCAGCAGAAACTCGCCATTATCAACCGCACGGCGCAGGCTGGTTTCAATGCTCAGGCGCTCGGCCGAACTGGTGTTCATGCCCTCGTTATAAAAACGGAAAGTGTTTCTGCCGCGCTTTTTGGAGCGGTACATGGCCACGTCGGCATTTTTAAGCAATTCTTCCGCACTGTCGCCGTCCTTGGGGTACAAACTGATGCCGATGCTGGTGCTGGCGAACAACTCCCGGCCGGAGATGCCGTATGGCTTGCTCATGGCATCGAGAATCTTCTGGACAACCGGAATCGCATCATCGGGAGTATCCATTTCCACCAGGATGACAAACTCATCCCCTCCCAGACGCGCCACGGTGTCGCTCTCGCGCACCAGATCGTTCAGGCGCGCCGCGATGGCGCACAACAGCTCATCACCCGCGCCATGGCCCAGGCTGTCGTTGATTTCCTTGAAACGGTCGAGATCGAGCAGCAACAGGGCCACCACCGTTTTTTCCCGCGCCGCGCGTTCGATCAGCAGGCCGATGCGGTCATTGAGAATGGTGCGATTAGCCAGGCCGGTCAGGGTATCGTGGGTGGCCTGGTGCGCCAGTTGCTCTTCATAGCGTTTGCGCTCGGTGACATCCCTGAAGGTCATCACGGCACCGGTCACCTTCCCGCCTTCAAACATGGGGATGACCGTATAATCCGCGTTAAAACCGCTGCCATCCTTGCGCCACAGCATTTCATCGCAGCGCTGGTCGCTGCTGCCGTCTTCAATCGCCTCGCGCAACGGACATTCCTCTTGCGGAAATGCCGCGCCGTCAGCCTTTTTGGAGTGCAAGATTTGATGCAGGGGCAAACCGAGCAACTCATCCACTTGATACCCGAGCATGGATGCGGCCGCCGGATTGACGAAGGTAATCACGCATTCCCGGTCCACTCCGCAAATCCCTTCTCCGGCGGAGTCCAGGATCAGCTTGTTGCGGTAGCCGAGTTTCTCTAGTTCCTCGCTGGACTGGAATACCTGCTTTTGCCAGGCCTCCAGGCTATCGGCCATCTCGTCGAAGGAACGCGCCAGTTGGCCCAGCTCTTCCTCGTCGTGAGCCAGCCCGGAACGGACAGTGAGATCGCGCTGGCCCATTCTCCTGGCGGCACTGGAGAGCGTCCGGACGCGCTTCAGCACCAGCATGTCCCCACCCACCCAGGCCAGAGCAAACACCAGCAGGCCCACTCCCACCATCAGCGAGACATTGCGGACGAACGCTTGATTGGCCTTGGCATATACCCTCTCGGCAGGAATGCCCACCACCGCATAAGCACAGCAGCTGGGCCGGCTAAACAAGGGAGAAAACGCAAATATCCGCCGGACGCCATCAAGACCGACGCCGTCATAAGTTCCCTCACCCTGCGACTGCTTAATTTGCTTGTACAGCGGCAGATCGGCCATCGATTTGCCGACGTATGTTTCAGGATAGGGATGGCGTGCCAGAATATTTCCAACGCCATCCAGCAGGATGGCGACATCCCCTGTTTCCAGGTGTGGCGTTTCAGCCAGGCGCTCATTCATGGGGTCAAGGTCGAGAAGAACGAACAACACCCCCCATAGCTGCTTGTCGGCATTGAAGAGAGGATAACTGAAATGAATACCGCGTTTGGCGGCAATACGACCGATCTGATAGTCGCCGATGGAAAATTCCCGGGTTGCAATCGCGCGCTGGAAATAAATCCGATCCGCCACGTTAACCGCCCCGGGCAGCGGCAACGCGCTGCATACCACGTCGCCGTTGCCGAGCGCGACGCCCACATTGGCATAATCCGGGTTGTAACGCAGGATATTCGCCAGCATCTTGCTGCAAGGCCCACCTGATTGGGCATCCGGAATTTCCGCCAGGGTCTCAAGCCCCATCATCATGCGGTGCACATTCGTAGAAATTGCCCGGTGACCTTCGGCAACCGTCTGCGCCATCTTCAGCGCTTCCCTTTCTGCATATTCTGCCGCCTCCCGCCTCTGCTCGAAGGTAGAATAGAGCACCAGCAAGAAGGCCGGCAGCACAGCCACCAGGATCAGGAATATCAAACGGAAGCGCAGGCCCCTGAAGCGCTGAAACATACCCCTCCACTTAATTCTTGGTTGTGCTGCAAGTATGAATCATTTTAGCTCACGATGACTATAAGCAATTCTCTCTACATAGCCCCTTTCAACTAGATTCGCACCGCCGACCCCTGACACACTACAACTGATAAAATGCGCGCATGAAACTCTACGGCATCCCTAACTGCAACACCGTCAAAAAGGCCCGCACCTGGCTGGCCGAACATGGCGTTGACCTGCCCTTCCACGATTTCAAGAAACAAGGCGTCAGCGAGGAACTGCTGAAAGTTTGGCTCAAACAGATCGGCTGGGAAAAGCTGGTGAACCGCCAGGGCACCACCTGGCGCCAACTGGCCGACGAAGCCAAGTCCGCGGTCAACGACGAAACCAGCGCGATCCGCCTGATGCTGGAAAAGCCCAGCGTGATCAAGCGACCGGTGCTGGAGAAGGACGGCAAGCTCACTCTCGGCTTCGACGCGGCTGTTTATCAATCCCTATTCGAAAGCAAGTCATGAACAACAGCACCCTCGAACTCGCCAAGGAACTCATTGCTCGCCGCTCGCTGACACCGGACGATGCCGGCTGCCAGGAAATCATGATCGAGCGCCTGGAAAAACTGGGCTTCAATATCGAGAAAATGCGTTTCGGCAATGTCGATAACTTCTGGGCCAGACGCGGCACCACCGCCCCGCTCGTGTGTTTTGCCGGCCATACCGACGTGGTACCCACCGGGCCGGTGGAAAAATGGGATAGCGAGCCTTTCACCCCCACCCTTCGCGACGGCATGCTGTTCGGGCGCGGCGCGGCCGACATGAAGACATCACTCGCCGCCTTTATTACCGCCATTGAGGATTTCGTAGACGAACATTTAAACCATCCCGGCTCGATTGCGCTCCTGATCACCTCGGACGAGGAAGGTGTGGCGGTGGATGGCACGGTCAAGGTGGTCGAGGCACTCAAGGCACGCAACGAGCTCATGGATTACTGCATCGTGGGCGAACCTTCCTGCGTTTCCAGGCTGGGAGACACGATCAAGAACGGCCGCCGCGGCTCGCTCTCGGGCAAACTGACGGTGAAAGGCATCCAGGGCCATATCGCCTACCCTCATCTGGCCAAAAATCCCATACACCTGGCTGCCCCGGCCATTGCGGAACTCGCCTCCACCCAGTGGGACCAGGGCAACGAATATTTCCCGCCGACCACCTGGCAGATATCCAACATGCACGGCGGGACGGGTGTGACCAACGTGATTCCAGGCACGGTGGATGTCATGTTCAATTTCCGCTTTTCCACCGCGAGCACGGTCGAAGGGCTGAAATCCAGAGTACACGCCATTCTCGACCAGCACGGGCTGGAGTACGAACTGGCATGGGAGCTTTCGGGCAAACCATTCCTCACCCCCAGGGGCGATCTGGTCGAAGCCATCGGCTCCGCCATCCGGGAAGTCACCGGCGTCGAGACCGAGCTCTCGACCTCGGGTGGCACCTCGGACGGACGCTTCATCGCCGACATCTGCGCGCAACTGGTGGAATTCGGCCCGCTCAATGCCACCATACACAAGCTCAACGAATGCGTGGCGGCGGCGGATATCGAGCCGCTCAAGGAAATTTACCGCCGCACACTGATTAGGCTATTGGCCTGAACCATGTCGCTCCACTTCATCGCCTTGGTCGCAGCCATAGCCGGCCTGTTGGGCTTCCTGTACATCCTCACGGGAAAACAACGAAGGAAAGATAGCAGCGGGAGCGGTGGAGATAGCGGCTCTTTAACCCATGATTCGAACAGCCATTGCGACAATTCCGGCGGCGACTGCGGCGGGGATGGCGGCGGCGGCGATTGACGACACCAGAAACCCACTCCTAAGGACTAGCCATGTACACCGAGGCAAAAACCCAGCTTTCCACCGTAAGAGACCTGCTGCGCTTTGCGGTAAGCCGCTTCAACGAAGCCAAGCTGTATTTTGGCCACGGCACCCACAACGCCTATGACGAGGCAGCCTATCTCATCCTGCACAGCTTGCACCTGCCGCTGGATACGCTGGAGCCCTTTCTGGATGCGCGCCTGACTTCAGGCGAACTGGAAACGGTGCTGCATATCCTGGAACGCCGCGTCAAGGAACGCATTCCCTCCGCCTACCTGACGCATGAAGCCTGGCTGGGCGATTTCCGCTTCTATGTGGATGAGCGGGTTATCGTCCCACGCTCCTTCATCGCCGAATTGTTGCGGGATCAATTGAGCCCCTGGGTGGAAGATCCGGAAACGGTCACTTCCGCGCTGGATTTGTGCACCGGCTCCGGCTGTCTGGCGATCCTCATGGCGCACGCCTTTCCCAATGCCGATATCGATGCAGCGGACATCTCGCCGGATGCGCTCGAAGTCGCCCGGCGCAATGTTACTGATTACGGTCTTGAAGAACATATCCGGCTGGTTCAGTCCGATCTGTTCAGCAATCTTGGAGAGCAGCGTTACGACGTAATCATCAGCAACCCGCCGTATGTCAACGCGCAATCAGTCGAGGCTTTGCCGCCGGAATACAGGCACGAGCCCGAACTGGCGCTGGGAAGCGGCGAAGACGGCCTCGACGCCACCCGTGTGATCCTGCGCGAAGCGCCCAGGCATTTGAATCCGGGCGGCATCCTGGTGGTCGAGATTGGCCACAACCGCGCCGCCGTGGAAACGGCATTCCCTGACCTGTCATTCAACTGGCTTGAAACCAGCGCTGGAGACGAATATGTATTCTTGCTCGAGAGGGAACAACTGGTTTAACAAAACCAGTCATCCGCATGATGAAAAAGCAATTGGCAGGTTAAAATACCTGCCATGCAGGCTAGCTATGTCTTCGGCTGGAAAATACGGACAATAAAAAAGCCACATTAAGTGGCTTTTAACTTGAATAAGATATGGGGTGGCTGATGGGGCTCGAACCCACGACAACCGGAATCACAATCCGGGACTC
>CAYLMA010000029.1:0-47379 GCA_964384915.1 uncultured Sulfuricella sp.
CTCTGCAAACACGAAAGTGGACGTATAGGGTGTGACGCCTGCCCGGTGCTGGAAGGTTAAGTGATGGGGTGCAAGCTCTTGATCGAAGCCCCAGTAAACGGCGGCCGTAACTATAACGGTCCTAAGGTAGCGAAATTCCTTGTCGGGTAAGTTCCGACCCGCACGAATGGCGTAACGATGGCCACACTGTCTCCACCCGAGACTCAGCGAAGTTGAAATGTTTGTGAAGATGCAATCTACCCGCGGCTAGACGGAAAGACCCCGTGCACCTTTACTGTAGCTTTACATTGGACTTTGAATACATCTGTGTAGGATAGGTGGGAGGCTTTGAAGTGGGAACGCCAGTTCTCATGGAGCCGACGTTGAAATACCACCCTGATGTGTTTGAGGTTCTAACCTAGGTCCATTATCTGGATCGGGGACCGTGTATGGTAGGCAGTTTGACTGGGGCGGTCTCCTCCCAAAGAGTAACGGAGGAGTACGAAGGTACGCTAGGTACGGTCGGACATCGTACTGATAGTGCAATGGCATAAGCGTGCTTGACTGCGAGACGGACAGGTCGAGCAGGTGCGAAAGCAGGTCATAGTGATCCGGTGGTTCTGTATGGAAGGGCCATCGCTCAACGGATAAAAGGTACGCCGGGGATAACAGGCTGATTCCGCCCAAGAGTTCATATCGACGGCGGAGTTTGGCACCTCGATGTCGGCTCATCACATCCTGGGGCTGTAGCCGGTCCCAAGGGTATGGCTGTTCGCCATTTAAAGTGGTACGTGAGCTGGGTTTAAAACGTCGTGAGACAGTTTGGTCCCTATCTGCCGTGGGCGTTGGAAATTTGAGGGGGGCTGCTCCTAGTACGAGAGGACCGGAGTGGACGCATCTCTGGTGTACCGGTTATCACGCCAGTGGTATCGCCGGGTAGCTATATGCGGAAGAGATAAACGCTGAAAGCATCTAAGCGTGAAACTTGCCTCGAGATGAGATTTCCCCAGGCCTTGAGCCTGCTAAAGGGTCGTTCGAGACCAGGACGTTGATAGGTCGGGTGTGGAAGCGCAGTAATGCGTTAAGCTAACCGATACTAATTGCCCGTGAGGCTTGATCCTATAACCTTAAGCGGCTTCGATACGAAGCCAGTGCAATCAAATACCCATACTTCTTCCGTTTTAATACTGATAGCTGAAAGCTGAAAAGCTTGCAGCTATGAGTTACAAGTTATGCTTGGCGGCCATAGCAAGTTGGTACCACCCCTTCCCATTCCGAACAGGACCGTGAAACGACTTAGCGCCGATGATAGTGTGCACTACGCATGTGAAAGTAGGTCACCGCCAAGCTCCTTATAATGAAAAAGCCCTCCTTGTGAGGGCTTTTTTGTTTTGCATGCCGTATATGTCGTAAATATTTGCTTTGTGATAAGGTGCATTCATGAGTGAGTTGGATTCTGCTTTTCAAGTTGAACTTTCCGCAAACAAACATCCCTCCGTGCCCAAGAAAGTATTCATTAAAACATTCGGTTGCCAGATGAACGAGTATGATTCGTCGAAAATGGCCGATCTTCTGAATATTCAGGAGGGTATGGTTAGTACCGATCACCCCGATGAAGCAGACATAATCCTGTTGAATACTTGCTCTGTCAGAGAGAAAGCTCAGGAAAAAGTTTTTCATCAGCTTGGTCGCTGGAGGCAACTCAAGGCGCGCAAGCCGGATTTGCTGATCGGTGTGGGTGGGTGCGTTGCCAGCCAAGAGGGGGATGCAATTCTTGCTCGAGCACCATACGTGGATTTGATATTCGGCCCTCAGACTTTGCATCGCTTGCCTCAGTTGATCCATGCCCGCAGAACTTCCGGCAAACCGCAGGTGGATATTTCATTTCCCGAGATCGAAAAATTTGATTATTTACCTGACCCTCGCGTTGAAGGTGCGGCGGCCTATCTTTCAATCATGGAAGGCTGTAGCAAATACTGTACATATTGCATCGTTCCTTTTACGCGGGGCTCGGAAGTATCTCGGCCTTTCGATGATGTTTTGGCCGAAGCGGCTCAATTGGCAGCGCATGGCGTCAAGGAAATAACGCTTCTTGGTCAGAATGTGAACGCGTATCGAGGGCTAATGCATGATGAAGAAACGGCCGATTTGGCTCTTTTGTTGCATTATTTGGCTGAGATCCCCGGTGTTGAGCGCCTGCGCTATATGACCTCGCACCCGGTCGAACTTTCTCTAGCCCTTATCGATGCTTTTGCGACCATCCCTAAACTAGGTAGTTATTTGCATTTGCCGGTTCAGTCTGGCTCAGATCGTGTCTTGGCTGCAATGAAACGCGGGTACACGGCACTGGAATATAAATCCAAGATTCGCAAGCTGCGTTCCATACGTCCGGACATATCGATCTCCTCCGATTTCATCGTTGGTTTCCCAGGTGAGACGGACGATGACTTCGAGGCCACCATGCGACTAGTTGAAGAAATTGGCTTTGATTCCAGTTTCAGTTTTATTTACAGCGAACGTCCAGGCACACCAGCCGTTGATCTTCATGATGCCACCCCTTATCCCGTCAAACAGGAGCGCCTGCAGCGCTTGCAGGCGCGGATTGAAGCGCAAGCGCAAGCGATCAGCCTTTCCATGGTCGGTTCCATGCAACGTATTCTGGTCGAAGGATTTGCCAAAAAAGATGAACGTGAGTTGTACGGGCGAACGGATAATAACCGGGTTGTCAATTTCGTTGGACATCCAAGGTTGATCGGGAATTTTGTTGAAATCATGATTACTTCCGCTCAGCCCCATTCACTGCGAGGTGAATTACCTCTGGGGGGCTTTTGAACGTTCATACTGAATATTTTGCATTCATCCCAGCCGATAATGCACGGCTCAGCAATCTCTGTGGCGTGCTGGATGAAAATCTAAAACAGATAGAAAACGCTCTGGATGTGGTCATTTCGCGCCGCGCCGAGCAATTTACTATCGTCGGTAAGGCTGAACGAGCGCGACTGGCACTGCGGGCGCTGAAGAATTTTTATGAGTTGTCAAAGCATGCGATTTCTATTGACGATCTTCAGTTGGGGTTGATCGAGTTAATCAATGCTGACCCGGCAGGAGTATTAAGTCAGTCAGGGCCAGGTGCCGTCATGCCGGTGTTGATGACTCGGAAGCATGACCTGCGTGGCCGTACTCCGCGTCAGAACCAGTATCTGCTGCAGATACAGGAGCATGACATTACTTTTGGCATCGGCCCTGCCGGCACTGGTAAAACTTATCTTGCGGTGGCCAGCGCGGTTGATGCACTGGAACGCGATACAGTCAAGCGCATCGTTCTGGTGCGGCCAGCGGTTGAAGCGGGAGAGCGGCTGGGATTTCTGCCCGGTGATCTGGCGCAGAAAGTCGATCCCTATCTGCGACCGCTTTATGATGCGCTTTATGATTTGCTTGGTTTTGAGCGCGTGGGAAAACTGTTTGAGCGCGGCGCGATTGAGATCGCCCCTCTAGCTTACATGCGTGGGCGTACTCTCAATCATTCGTTCATCATCCTGGATGAGGCTCAGAATACCACGCCGGAACAGATGAAAATGTTTCTGACCCGCATTGGTTTCGGTACCAAAGCAGTGATTACCGGTGATGTTACCCAGGTGGATCTGGCGCGCGGGCAGAAGAGTGGACTTGCTGAGGTGCATACAGTTCTGGGCAAGGTTCGAGGAATTGTCTTTACCTTCTTCGAGTCCGAAGACGTGGTTCGTCATCCACTGGTACAGCATATCGTCAACGCCTACGCGAGTTATGAGAAAAACAAAGCCTGATTTTACCCTGTCCGTGCAGTATGCTTTCAGGCCGGCGGAAGTTCCAGCCCGAGGCCTATTCCGGCGTTGGGCCTGCGAGGCACTGGAGGGCGATGCTGCGGTAACAATCCGGATCGTGGATGAGGAGGAAGGACGTGCCTTGAATCGTGACTATCGCGGCAAGGATTATGCGACCAACGTCTTGAGCTTCGTATATGAACAGCCACCTTTATGCCAGGGGGATCTTGTGCTGTGTGCCGCAGTTGTAAGCCGTGAGGCGCTTGAACAGGGGAAAAGCGTTGAAGCCCATTATGCGCATTTAATCATTCACGGCATGTTGCATTTGCAGGGCTATGACCATGAAGAAGAGGCCGATGCGCAGGCTATGGAAGCAGTGGAAACGCACATTATGAGGCGGCTCGGCTATACTGACCCCTATGCCATTTTAGAGGTTGAGCAACAGCATGGATGAATCTGCTAAACCGGGCTGGGTGGAACGCCTGGGAGCGTGGCTTTCTCCCGAACCGGATAACCGCGAAGAGCTGGTGGAAATTCTTCACGCGGCCTACGAAAAGAACCTGATCGATGCCGATGCCCTGTCCATGATAGAAGGCGTGCTCCAGGTTTCCGAGATGCATGTGCGCGACATCATGATTCCGCGTGCGCAGATGGACGTGATTGATATCGCGGATTCGCCTGCAGCTTTTATTCCCTTTGTCATTGAAGCAGCCCACTCAAGGTTCCCCGTGATAGGCGAGAACAAGGACGATGTGATCGGCATCCTCTTGGCCAAGGATCTGCTGCGCTATTATGCCGGCGAGGCATTTGACGTGCGCGACATGCTGCGGCCGGCTGTATTTATTCCGGAATCCAAACGCCTTAATATCCTGCTCAAGGAATTCCGCATGAACCGCAACCACATTGCCATTGTGGTGGATGAGTATGGCGGGGTGTCCGGACTGGTGACGATCGAGGACGTGCTGGAGCAGATTGTGGGGGAAATCGAGGATGAATTCGATTTCGACGAAACCGAGGACAATATCATCCAGGACCGTAGTGGCCGTTTCCGTGTCAAGGCGGTAACGGAAATTTCTGACTTTAACGAAGTTCTGGGCACCCAGTTCAGCGACCAGGACTACGATACGGTAGGAGGACTGGTGGTCAGCAAGTTTGGCCATCTGCCCAAACGCGGCGAGCATACTATCTTTGACGGCCTGAAATTCCAGGTGCTACGTGCTGACAGCAGAAGGCTGCATACCCTGCTGGTAGAGAAAATCCCTCAGGAAGGCTGATCAGGCCTTTCTGAAAACAATATCCCAGACGCCATGCCCAAGCCTTAGTCCGCGTTGCTCGAATTTTGTCAGTGGGCGGTATTCGGGGCGTGGCGCATAATCGCTTACGCTATTCACCAGGCGTGGTTCGCCGCGGAAAGTATCAAGAATATGCGTGGCATATTCTTCCCAATCGGTTGCCGCATGCAGATAGCCGCCTGGTTTTAAACGTCCGCAAATGAGTGCGGCAAACGCAGCCTGAATCAGGCGCCGCTTGTGGTGACGTTTTTTGTGCCATGGGTCGGGGAAGAAAATATGCACCCCATCCAACGTCTCCGGAGCCAGCATGTGCTGCATCACTTCCACGGCATCGTGTTGGATGATACGGACATTGGTGAGCCCCATTTCTTCGATGTATTTCAACAGGCTGCCCACTCCTGGGGTATGAACCTCAATGCACAGGTAATCATTTTCCGGATGGCTCTGAGCAATTTTTGCCGTGCTGTCGCCCATGCCAAATCCGATTTCCAGAATTGTGGGCGCCGTCCTGCCGAATAATTTTGCCAGGTCCAGATTCTCTTCACGGTATGCAACGCCAAAGGTCGAAATCAAGTTTTCATAGGCGCGGGTCTGCCCCTTGGACATGCGCCCCTGGCGCAGCACGAAGCTGCGCACTGGACGGTGCTGGGTCTCAGTCATTTAGAAAACCTTACTTGCCAATCAGGCCTGTTGTTGGGGAACTCGGGCTGGCTGAGTAGAGCTTTTTCGCCATGCGCCCGGCCAGAAATGCTTCACGGCCGGCCTCGACGGCTTTTTTCATGGCGGATGCCATGAGAATGGGGTCCTTCGCTGCTGCAATGGCGGTATTCATCAGCACGCCATCGCAGCCCAGCTCCATAGCGATGGCGGCATCAGATGCGGTGCCGACACCGGCATCCACGATGACCGGCACCTTGGCATTCTCAATAATGATTTGCAGATTCCACGGGTTGAGAATTCCCATGCCGGAGCCGATCAGCGAGGCCAGCGGCATGACGGCGACGCAGCCGATTTCTTCCAGTTGCTTGGCGATAATGGGGTCGTCGGAGGTGTATACCATAACCTTGAACCCGTCCTTGACCAGGATCTCCGCGGCTTTCAGTGTTTCAACTACATTCGGATACAGGGTCTGCGGGTCCCCAAGCACTTCAAGTTTTACCAGTTCGTGGCCATCGAGCAATTCGCGCGCCAGGCGCAGGGTGCGGATGGCGTCGTCGGCGCTGTAGCAGCCGGCGGTGTTGGGCAGATAGGTGAATTGGGAAGGGGGCACGGCGTCAAGCAAACTCGGCTCGCCTGCGTTCTGGCCAATATTGGTGCGGCGGATCGCCACGGTGACGATTTCGGCTCCGCTGGTTTCGATGGCACGGCGGGTCTGGGCGAAGTCCCGATATTTTCCTGTGCCAACCAAAAGGCGGGAAGAATAGGTTTTTCCTGCAATAATAAAATTATCCATAAATTCCAAATTGAGTTGGTTTAGCCGCCACCAACAGCAACAACTATTTCCAGTTGGTCGCCGTGGTTCAGGGGGGTATCGTTGAATTGGCTGCGCGGCACAATTTCACCATTACACTCTATGGCGACACGCTTCCCGGCCAGCGCAAGCTGATCCACCAGTTGGGCTACGGTCAGCGGGCCGGGGAACTGGCGCGGCTGACCGTTGATGGTGAGTTCAAGCACAGCGTGCATCCTGATATTAATCAAATGGTGATTTTATCACTCCTGCCGGAATGCGGGCATTACCACGGAGGCGATCAGTGCAAAGATTCCTGCTCTATCCCCCAGAAAGGGCTGAATGGCAATTTCATGTAAAAGGCAAAGTCGCTGTTGGCAATGCTGTTGATTCTGACGCTTCCTGCCGAGTTGGGCGTATCAATTTGTAACTACGCTGGATAGAGCCGTGACTATGGGATAAAATTCCTTCCTTTCCAAAATATGCCCGGCTTAAAAATCTATGACAGCCGACAACCTGGTCGAATTCCAGAACGTCAGTTTCTCCTACGGAAAACGCCCCATTCTCAAAGGGATTAGCATGGCCGTGCCACGTGGCAAGGTGGTGGCCATCATGGGCGGCAGCGGTTGCGGAAAAACCACTATGCTCAGGCTGATCGGCGGGCAGATACGGCCTTCCGTCGGGGCGGTGGCCGTGGATGGGCAAAAAGTGCATGAGCTGGATGCGGACGGTCTGTATCAAATGCGCCGGCGCATGGGTATGCTGTTTCAGTTCGGCGCCCTGTTTACCGACATGTCTGTATTCGACAACGTGGCGTTCCAGATGCGTGAGCATACCGATCTGTCTGAAAGCGTGATTCGTGACCTGGTCCTGATGAAGCTGCATGCGGTCGGTCTGCGAGGGGCGCGGGATCTCATGCCCTCCGAGCTTTCCGGGGGTATGGCCCGGCGGGTGGCGCTGGCGCGGGCGGTAGCGCTGGATCCGATGCTGATCATGTATGACGAGCCTTTTGCAGGCCTGGACCCGATTTCCCTCGGGGTGATCGGCAATCTGATTCGTCGCCTGAATGATGCGCTGGGTGCAACATCCATCGTGGTGACTCACGATGTGCATGAGTCGCTGGCAATCGTGGACTATGTCTATTTCGTGTCGGATGGCGTAATTGTGGCTCAAGGCACGCCGGATGAAATGCGTGCCAGCGACAAGCCTTTTGTGCATCAGTTCGTGCATGGCGAAGAGGATGGCCCGGTGCCTTTTCATTACCCGGCAAATGCCTATGGCGATGATCTGCGGCTGGGAGGGCGGCATGCCTAGCCGCTTCGTGAAGGGTGTTCGGCGCATTGGCCACCGGACGATCAACAGTTTGTTGCGCCTGGGCGTGGCGAGCCGCTTCTTTACCTTGGTGTTGTTTTATTCTGGCTCCAGCTTTCGCCGGCCTCAACTCATCATCAAGGAACTGTTTTCAACCGGTGTGCTGTCGCTCATCATTATCCTGGTGTCGGGGCTATTTGTCGGCATGGTGCTGGGGATGCAGGGGTATGACACCCTGCAGCGCTATGGTTCGGAAGAGGCGCTGGGAGTGATGGTGGCCCTGTCCCTGGTGCGCGAGCTGGGGCCGGTGGTGGCGGCGCTGCTGTTCGCCAGCCGTGCCGGGTCTGCAATTACTGCCGAAATCGGTTTGATGAAGGCGACCGAACAGCTTTCGGCGATGGAGATGATGGCCGTCAATCCGATTGCGCGCGTTGTCGCGCCACGGTTCTGGGCGGGGGTAATCTCCATGCCGCTGCTGGCGGCCATGTTTTCCGCCATGGGCGTGTTTGGCGGCTACCTGGTGGGGGTGAAGCTGATCGGTGTGGACGAGGGCTCATTCTGGTCGCAGATGCAGAGTGCGGTGGATTTCCAGCAGGACATCGTTAACGGCATTATCAAGAGTTTTGTGTTCGGCGTGGCGGTGACCGCCATCGCCCTGTTTGAAGGGTATGACGCACCGCCTACTGCGGAAGGCGTGTCCGGTGCGACAACGCGCACCGTGGTGACCTCATCCCTGGCCATTCTGGCGCTGGATTTTGTGTTGACCGCATTTATGTTTCGGGGAGAAGGCTAATGGAGCGCACCACAATCGATTTGTGGGTTGGGCTGTTCGTGCTGCTAGGCTTGGGAGCTATCCTGGTGTTGGCGCTGAAAGTGGGGAACCTGGGCGGCGTAAACATAGCCGACAGTTATAGCGTGTCGGCCAATTTCAGCAATATTGGCGGACTCAAGGTGCGGGCGCCTGTGAAAAGCGCCGGGGTGGTCATAGGCCGGGTATCGGAAATCCACTTTGATGGGGAACGGCACGAAGCCGCGGTTTCGCTCAAACTGGATAAGCAGTATTCGTTTTCCAGGGATACCTCCGCCAGCATCATGACCTCCGGCTTGCTTGGCGAGCAATACATCGCCCTTGAAACCGGGGGCGACAGTGCCCAACTTAAGGAGGGCGACAAGATCAAGATCACCCAGTCGGCCGTGGTGCTTGAAAGCCTGATTGGGCAGTTCATCTACAACAAGGCGGCGGATGGCGGGGAGGGCAAATGAAAAAGCAATGGCTGGCAGTCATCCTGGGCGCGTGGGCGCTCCTTTCCGCAGGGACGGGGCAGGCCCAGATGGTGAACTTGCAACAGGCGATCGACATGAGCCTGAATGCCGATCCCCGCATTCAGGAACGCGAACAGCTGGTGGAGCAGGCGCGTGCCATGCTGGAAGAGGCGCAAGGCAACAACGGCCTGCGCCTGGACGCCAATCTTTTTGTTGGCTTGGCGCCTAAAGTCGAGGGTGGCTTCTACCAAGGCGGAGCAACTTCCGGCGGCACGCCGCGCAATGATGCCTATGACTGGAAAGGGCTTTCCGACTGGACTGCGTTGCAGTTCTCCATTGTTAAACCGCTTTACACCTTCGGCAAGATCGAGCGTTATGTCGATGCGGCCAAGGGAAACATCGACGTGAAACGTCAGGATGTCCGCCTGCAGCGCGGCGATACCGTGCTGGACGTGAGTCGCGCCTATTATGGCTATCTGACGGCGCGCGACACGCGGCGCATGCTGGAAGATGTGCGCACCAAGGTGAACAATGCGGTGGCGCAGGTGGAAAAGTGGCTTAAAGCAGATAACGGCCAGGCCACCCAGTCTGATTTGTATGAGCTGCAAGCCAAGCGTGCCTTGCTGAACAAATATTTTTCCCAAGCTCAGGCGGTGGAAACAGTTAGTCTGAATGGTCTGAAAACCCTGACTGGCGTCGGGCTGGAAGGCAGTCTCGCGGTGGTGGACGAAGGGCTGAACCCCGTTCCGCTGCCGGCTGTGTCGCTGGCGGACTTGCAGGGTAAGGCGATCACCAGTCGCCCTGAAATGGCCCAGTTGGAAGCGGGCCTGAGCGCCCGCCGCGCCCTGGTGGAGGCGAAAAAGGCGGAAATGTACCCCAATATTTATGCCGGGGTGGTGGGCAGTTTTGCCTATGCCTCACGGCGTGACAGGCTGGATAACCCTTATGTGTACGATCCCTTCAACCATGCAGGCTTGACGCCGGTGGTTGGGGTCAAGTGGGATCTGGCCTTTGATGTTGTGCCGGCGCGCGTGGCGCAGGCGCAGGCGGAACTCGATGCGCTGCTGGCGAAGAACCGCTTTGCGCTGGCCGGGATACCCTTTGAAGTGGCGGAAACCTATACCCAGATGCGGGCATACCATATCGCGCAGCAGGAACTGGCCGCGGGCGCCGCAGCAGCGCGGCGCTGGATGGTGGCTTCTTATGCCGATTTCAATGCCGGCCTGGAAAAACCGGACCGCGTCGCCGAGGCGCTGAGGACCTATGCCACGACCCAGGCCGAGTACCTGCTCACGGTTAATGAATACAACATGCATGTGGCCAGGTTGGCCAAGGTGACAGGGGATTACAAATGATGCGCAGGATACGTGCCTTATTGCTGGCATTTACGCTGCTGGCGGGTTCCATGGCAGAAGCGGCGGAGATGGCGCCCGATGTGCTGGTGAAGAATACGGCACAGGAAGTGCTGGCCATCATCAAGCAGGACAAGGATATCCAGTCCGGAAATTCGCAGAAGGTGCTGGATCTGGTCGATGCCAAGGTGCTGCCCCACTTCAATTTCGCACGCATGGCGCAGCTTGCGGTTGGCCGCCACTGGTCCAAGGCCTCGCCGGCACAGCAGCAAATCCTGGTAAAGGAGTTCCGTACCCTGCTGGTGCGCACTTACTCCAGTTCCCTGACTTCCTACAAGGATCAGGTGATTGACTACCGGCCGGTGAAAATGGCGCCTGGGGATGCCGATGTCACGGTGAAAACCATTGTCAATCAGCCGGGCGCACAGCCCATTCCCATCGAATACAGCCTGGAAAAAGGTGCTGATGGCTGGAAGGTATATGACGTGGCCGTGGATAGTGTCAGTTTGGTGACCAATTATCGTTCCTCTTTCAGTTCAGAGATCCAGAGCAGGGGGATCGATGGCTTGATCAAAACCCTGGCGGACAAAAACCGCAAGGAAGCGGCAAGCAGCGAAAAGGCTGTGACGCCCAAGAAAAAATGATAGTGCTCAATGGCAGCCGCTTCGACTTTTCTGGCCCACTGACCATCGCCACCGTGAGCGAATGGCTGCGCGAGAGCGAAGCGCTGTTCGCTGATGATGGCGTATGGGAATTGAATCTTGCCGGGGTCGAGGATGTGGATTCGGCTGCGGTCAGCCTGCTGCTTGAATGGGCGCGCCAGGCAAACCGGCGCGGCCGTCAGTTGCAGTTGCGCAATCTTCCTGAAAACCTGCAGTGCTTGTTGAAAGTCTATGACGTCCGGGAATTGCTGCCCGCCGCTTGACGGGAGCAACTTCCCTGCCTCTTTTCGCCCGTGACACCCGCCGCAATTGAAATCCATCAGGTCCACAAGCGCTTCGGCAGCGTGGAGGCCCTGTGCGGGATTGATTTGACAGTTCATCAGGGCGAGTTTTTTGCCCTGCTCGGCCCCAATGGCGCGGGCAAATCCACCCTGATCAACATCCTGGCCGGTTTGGCCTTGGCCGATAGCGGCCGGTTAGCAGTTCTGGGCCATGACGTGAGGGCTGACTATCGCCAGGCGCGGCGCTGCATAGGTGTCGTGCCGCAGGAGTTGGTGTATGACGCTTTTTTCACCGTGCGTGAAATGCTGCGCTTCCAATCCGGCTACTTTGGCATTCGCAACAACCATGCCTGGATTGATGAATTGCTGGAGCATCTGGCGCTGACAGACAAGGCAGATGCCTATGTGCGCCATCTTTCCGGCGGCATGAAACGCCGCGTACTGGTGGCGCAGGCTCTAGTGCACAAGCCGCCGGTCATCGTGCTCGACGAGCCGACTGCCGGCGTGGACGTGGAGTTGCGCCAGAGCCTGTGGGCCTTCATCCGGCGTTTGAACCAGCAGGGCCATACCATCGTGCTCACCACGCATTATCTCGAAGAAGCCGAGGCCTTGTGCAATCGCGTGGCCATGCTGAAGCAGGGGCAGATCGTGGCGCTGGATACCACCGCCAATCTGCTGAACCGGCACACGGCCATTCAGTTGCGCCTCAAGCTTGCGCCCGCGTGCTTGCCGGATGCATTGCATAAACTGTCATGCGGGCGGGATGGGGAAATATTCAAGCTCTCCCTGAGTCGCCCCTCCGAGTTGGAAAACGTGCTGGCGACCTTGCGCGAGTCGGGCATTGCGGTAGAGGATCTTGAAGTGGCCAGGCCTGACCTGGAAGATGTTTTCCTGGAGCTGGTGAAGTCATGACCGGATTGTTTACCCTGTTTTACAAGGAGTTGCTGCGCTTCTGGAAAGTCAGCCTGCAGACCATTCTGTCGCCACTGGTCACGACCCTGCTCTACCTGCTGATTTTTTCCCATGTGCTGGAGTCGCATGTCCAGGTTTATCCGGGGGTCAACTACACTGCATTTCTCATTCCCGGCCTGGTGATGATGGCGATGCTGCAGAATGCTTTCTCCAATAGCTCATCCAGCCTGATTCAATCCAAGATGAGCGGCAACATTGTGTTCATGCTGCTGCCGCCGCTGGCCTACTGGGAGTTTTTTACGGCTTACGTGGCAGCCTCGGTGGTGCGCGGCGCGGTGGTGGGGCTGGGGGTGGGTTTGGCCGGCTTGTGGTTCGTGCCGCTTTCTCTCGCGCATCCGCTGTGGGTATTGGCATTTGCCATACTGGGTTGCGCCATGCTGGGGGCGGCGGGCATTATCTCCGCCCTGTGGGCGGAAAACTACGACCAGATGGCGGCGGTGCAGAATTTTATTGTCGTCCCGCTGACCTTCCTGTCCGGCGTGTTCTATTCGATTCATTCCCTGCCGCCCTTCTGGCAGGCGGTTTCCCGCGCCAATCCGTTCTTTTACCTGATTGACGGGTTCCGTTACGGCTTTTTTGGCGTGTCGGACGTTTCGCCGCAGCTGGCAATCGTGATTGTCGCCGCCTGCTTTTTGGCATTATCATTAGCGACTTTGCTCTTGCTTGAGAGCGGTTACAAATTGAGAAAATAAATGGTTACAGCAGATCAGATCAAACAATATATCCAGAACGATTTGCCCTGCGAGTATGTCAGGGTGGATGGGGACGACGGCCAGCATTTCGAGGCCGTCATTGTCAGCGCCGAATTCAACGGCAAGCGCATGGTGCAACAGCACCAGCTCGTGTACAAGGCGCTGGGCGAGAGAATGGGCGGTGAAATCCATGCCTTGGCAATGAAAACTTTTACACCCGAGGAATGGCGCAAGCAAGCGGGTTAACATCAATCTAAAATCAAATTTCAGGAATAAAAGTCATGAACAAAGCAGCTTTGGAAAGAATTGGCCAGATCGTTAACGGGCACCCGGTGGTGCTGTTCATGAAAGGCACACCGCAGTTCCCGCAGTGTGGTTTTTCCAACCTTGCAGCCCAGGTGCTGAAGGCGTGCGGTACAGAATTTTTCTCCGTCAATGTGCTGGCGGATGCCGAGGTTTATGAAAACCTCAAGTTTTATGCAAACTGGCCGACCTTCCCGCAGCTATACATCAATGGCGAATTGATCGGCGGCTCTGATATCGCCAAGGAAATGTACGAAAAAGGCGAGTTGCAGCAGTTGCTTGCAAGCGCCAAGCAAGCCTGATCAATGGACAAACTCGTTATTCAGGGTGGTGTTCCCCTGAGCGGAGAAGTCCGCGTTTCCGGGGCCAAGAATTCCGCCCTGCCGATTCTGTGCGCCGGTCTTCTGGCCGATGGGACGCTGCAGGTTGGCAATGTCCCGCATCTGCACGATGTGACCACCATGATCGGCCTCTTGGGCCAGATGGGCATGGGCATCTCGGTGGACGAAAAACTGGGCGTCGCGCTGGATGCGCGCAACATCACCAATCCGGAAGCGCCCTATGAGCTGGTCAAGACCATGCGCGCCTCTATCCTGGTGCTGGGGCCGCTGCTGGCGCGTTTCGGCCGGGCGCGCGTTTCGCTCCCAGGGGGCTGTGCCATCGGCTCTCGGCCGGTGGACCTGCACATCAAGGGGCTGGAAGCGATGGGGGCGAAAATTTCCATCGAACATGGTTACATCAACGCGAGCGCAGGGCGCCTCAAGGGCGCGCGCATTTTCATGGACCTGGTCACCGTCACAGGGACCGAGAACCTGATGATGGCGGCAACGTTGGCGGAGGGCATTACGGTGCTGGAAAACGCCGCGCGCGAGCCGGAGGTCGTCGATCTGGCCGAATGCCTCAAGGGCATGGGGGCAAACATCCAGGGCGCGGGCACGGACATCATCACCATCCACGGCGTCGAGCGCCTGCATGGCGCCAGTTACAGCGTCATGCCGGACCGCATCGAGGCGGGCACATTCCTGGTCGCCGCCGCAGCAACGCGCGGCAAGGTCAAACTGCGCAACATGCGCCCCGAGATTTTTGACGCCCTGCTGGACAAGCTGCGCGAAGCCGGTGCCGTGATCGAATCCGGCGCGGACTGGGTGAGCCTGGAAATGTCCGGGCCAATCAAGTCGGTCAGCATTCGTACCGCGCCTTACCCGGCATTCCCGACCGACATGCAGGCCCAGTTCATGACCCTGAATACGGTGGCCCAGGGCGCCGCGACCATGACGGAGACCATTTTCGAGAACCGCTTCATGCACGTGCAGGAACTGCGCCGCCTGGGAGCGGATATCGAAGTGGAGGGCAATACAGCCGTGGTGCGCGGCATACCGGAACTGAGTGGCGCGACCGTGATGGCCACCGACCTACGCGCTTCTGCCTCGCTGGTGATCGCAGGCTTGGTGGCGCAGGGAGAAACCACGGTGGAACGCATCTACCACCTTGACCGCGGCTACGAATGTATTGAAGAGAAGCTGTCCCAGCTTGGGGCGCGAATAAAGCGAGTACATTGAACATGATTACCATTGCCCTTTCCAAGGGACGTATTTTTGAGGAAACCACGCCCCTCCTGGCGGCCGCAGGCATCGTGCCGCAGGAAGATCCCGAGTCCTCGCGCAAGCTGATTCTTGGCACCAACCGTGACGACGTGCGGCTCATCATCGTGCGTGCTTCGGACGTGCCGACCTATGTGCAATACGGCGCGGCCGATCTCGGCATCGCGGGCAAGGACGTGCTGCACGAACATGGTGGCGCCGGCATGTATCAGCCGCTGGATCTGCAGATCGCCAAGTGCCGCATGATGGTCGCCGTGCCGCAGGGCTTCGACTATGAAGGCGCGGTCCGGCAGGGCGCGCGCCTGCGCGTGGCGACCAAGTATCTGCAAACGGCGCGCGAACACTTCGCCCAAAAGGGCGTCCATGTCGACCTCATCAAGCTCTATGGCTCGATGGAACTGGCACCCTTGGTGGGGCTGGCCGATGCCATCGTTGATCTGGTGAGCAGCGGCGGTACGCTCAAGGCCAACAACCTGGTCGCGGTCGAGGAAATCATGCACATCAGCTCGCGCCTGGTGATCAACCAGGCGGCGCTCAAGCTCAAGCATGGCCAGATTCAGCCGCTGCTGGATACTTTTGCCGCTTGCCTCAAGGCCTGATTTATAATCCCAATCTTTACCCATTGAAGTATCCCATCATGTTGAATATCAAACGCTTCAGCAGTGCCCAGCCCGATTTCCAAGCGCGGCTGCACGAATTGCTTGCCTTCGAAGGCGCACAGGACGAATCCATCGACCAGGTGGTGGCCGGGATTCTGCATGAGGTGAAGACCCGCGGTGACGCGGCGGTGCTGGAATACACGCAGCGCTTCGACAGGCTGGAAGCGGCTTCCATGGCCGAGATGGAAATGTCCGCCGCGCGCCTGGAAGCGGCCTTCGACGGCCTGCCGGCGGCGCAGCGCGCAGCCCTGCAGCAGGCGGCGGAGCGGGTGCGCGTGTACCACGAGAAGCAACTGATGCATTCGTGGAGCTACACCGAGCCGGACGGCACCATGCTGGGCCAGCAGGTCACGGCGCTGGACCGCGTCGGGCTCTATGTGCCCGGCGGCAAGGCGGCCTACCCTTCCTCGGTGCTGATGAACGCCATCCCCGCCAAGGTGGCCGGTGTGAGGGAGCTGATCATGGTGGTGCCCACGCCGGGCGGCGTGGTCAACGAGCTGGTGCTGGCTGCGGCCCACGTCTGCGGCGTGGACCGCGTGTTCACCATCGGCGGGGCGCAGGCGGTCGGCGCGCTGGCCTATGGCACCCAGACCGTGCCGCAGGTGGACAAGATCGTCGGCCCCGGCAACGCCTACGTGGCGGCGGCCAAGCGCCGGGTATTCGGCGTGGTGGGCATCGACATGGTGGCCGGGCCTTCCGAAATCCTCATCATCTGCGACGGCCAGACCGATCCCGACTGGATCGCCATGGACCTGTTCTCCCAGGCCGAGCACGACGAACTGGCGCAATCCATCCTGCTGTCCCCGGATGCCGCCTTCGTCGATGCCGTTGCCGCCAGCATCGGCAAGCTCCTGCCTGAAATGCCGCGCCAGGAAATCATCCGTACCGCGCTGGAAAATCGCGGCGCGCTGATCGCGGTCAAGGATCTGGACGAGGCTGCGGAAATCGCCAACTACATTTCGCCCGAGCACCTCGAACTCTCCGTCGCGGACCCGGTCGCGCTCACCGCCAAGATCCGCCACGCCGGCGCGATCTTCATGGGTCGCCAGACCTGCGAGTCGCTGGGCGACTACTGCGCCGGCCCCAACCACGTGCTGCCGACCTCGCGCACCGCGCGCTTCTCCTCGCCGCTGGGGGTGTACGACTTCCAGAAGCGCTCCAGCCTGATCATGGTTTCCCCCGCCGGGGCGCAGACCATGGGCAAGATCGCCACCGAACTGGCCTATGGCGAGGGCCTGCAGGCCCATGCCCGCTCCGCGGAATACCGCATGGGAAAAAAATAAATCCATGAGCCGTTTCTGGAGCGCCGTGGTGCACGGCCTGACCCCCTACGTGCCGGGCGAGCAGCCCAAGCTGGCGAATCTGGTCAAGCTCAACACCAACGAGAATCCCTACGGCCCCAGCCCCAAGGCGCTGGAGGCGATACGCGCGGAAGTGGGCGACAGCCTGCGCCTCTACCCCGACCCCAATGCCGACCGGCTCAAGGCGGCGATTGCTGAATATCATGGGGTGAAAGCGGCGCAGGTGTTCGTCGGCAACGGCTCGGACGAAGTGCTGGGGCACACCTTCCTGGCGTTGCTCAAGCACGATGCGCCGCTGCTGTTCCCCGACATCACCTACAGCTTCTACCCGGTGTATTGCGGCCTGTATGGCGTGGATTACAAGGCCGTGCCGCTGACGGATAACTTCGAGATTCGCGTCGAGGACTACATGGTGCCCAACGGCGGCATCATTTTCCCCAACCCGAACGCGCCCACGGGATGTCTGCTGGCGCTGGCGGAGATTGAACGCCTGCTGCAAGCGAATTCCGACTCGGTGGTGGTCATCGACGAGGCCTACATCGATTTCGGCGGCGAATCGGCGGTTGCCCTGGTGGAGCGCTTCCCCCAGTTGCTGGTGGTCCACACCCTGTCCAAGTCCCGTTCACTGGCCGGGCTGCGCGTGGGCTACGCCATCGGCCACCCCGACCTGATCGATGCGCTGACGCGGGTGAAGGACAGCTTCAATTCCTATCCGCTGGACCGCCCTGCCATTGCCGGCGCGGCCGCCGCGATGGAAGACCGCGCCTATTTCGACGAGACCTGCCGCAAGGTGGTGGCGACGCGCAGCCGCCTGGTGGCCGGGCTGGAAAACCTGGGCTTCGAGGTGCTGCCGTCCGCCGCCAATTTCATCTTCGCGCGCCACGCCTTCCATGGCGGGGCGGAACTCACGGCTAAACTGCGCGAGCGCAGCATCATCGTGCGCCATTTCAAGAACCCGGCGCGCATTGCCCCGTTCATGCGCATCACGGTCGGAACGGACACGGAATGCGCCGCGCTGGTGGCGGCGCTGAAAGAAATTCTGTCAGCCTGAGCGATTCTCTTTTAAGCCCCCTGGCTCCTGGGTTAGAATGGACACCATTTTCAGCGACTTATCCTATGCGTACAGCCCAAGTCACCCGTAACACCCTGGAAACCCAGGTCAGCGTCAGCCTCAACCTGGACGGCAGCGGCCAGGCCAAACTCGCCAGCGGCGTGCCCTTCCTCGACCACATGCTGGACCAGATCGCCCGCCACGGGCTGATGGACCTGGACGTGTCGGCCAAGGGCGACCTGCACATCGACGCGCACCACACGGTGGAAGACATCGGCATCACCCTGGGCCAGGCCTTTGCCCAGGCGGTGGGTGACAAGAAGGGCGTGCGCCGTTACGGGCACGCCTATGTGCCGCTGGACGAGGCGCTGTCGCGCGTGGTGCTGGATCTTTCCGGCCGGCCGGGGCTGGTTTTCGAGGTGGCGTTCACGCGCGCGCGCATCGGCGAATTCGATGCCGACCTGATACGGGAGTTTTTCCAGGGCTTTGTCAACCACGCCGGAGTGACGCTGCACATCGACAATCTGCGTGGCGTGAACGCGCATCACCAGGCGGAAACGGTGTTCAAGGCCTTCGGCCGGGCGCTGCGCATGGCGGTCGAGCCGGACGAGCGCATGGCGGGCGTGATGCCTTCCACCAAGGGAAGTTTGTAAGCATGGCCGATATCGCAGTCATTGATTACGGCATGGGCAATCTGCGCTCGGTGTCGAAGGCGCTGGAGCATGTCGCGCCGCAGCTGGATATCGTCGTGAGCAGCGATCCGGACGTGATCGCCAGGGCTGGCCGCGTGGTGTTTCCCGGCGTCGGGGCGATGCCGGATTGCATGCATGAACTGGAAAGCCGGGGCCTGCGCCAGGCAGTTGCGGAAGCCGCGCAGAGCAAGCCTTTCCTCGGGATCTGCTTGGGCATGCAGGCCCTGTTCGAATCTTCCGAAGAGGGCAACGCCGCGGGGCTGGGGATTCTGCCCGGCCGCGTGCTGCGTTTTCCGGCCGAAGCCATGGTGGATGACAAGGGACAGAAACTCAAGGTGCCGCACATAGGCTGGAACGAGGTGCATCAGTCGGCAAATCACCCGATGTGGTCGGGCATTCCGGAAGCGGCGCGTTTCTATTTCGTGCACAGTTATTATGTCGAGGCTGGCGACCCGGATCTGGTGGCCGGCTTCACGCTGTATCCGTTTGCGTTTACCGCGGCGGTGGCGCGGGATAATATTTTTGCCGTGCAATTCCATCCTGAAAAAAGCCAGGCGACAGGCTTGACCCTGCTGGCCAATTTTGTGATGTGGGACGGGCGGTCGCAAGTTGGCGCCTGTGGCGCTGATGCCTGCCTGTAAATTATTTCCTCCCGATTTTTTTAACCCTTCTGTTACAGTGCCTAGACCATGTTAGTGATTCCAGCGATTGATTTGAAAGATGGCCATTGTGTCCGCCTGAAACAAGGCGAGATGGATTCAGCCACGATTTTCTCCGAGAACCCCGCCGAAATGGCGCGGCATTGGGTCCAGCAGGGTGGACGCCGCCTGCACCTGGTGGATCTGAATGGCGCTTTTGCCGGCAAGCCGGTAAACGGTGAAGCCATCCGCGCCATCACCAATGAAGTCGGAACGGAAATCCCGGTGCAACTGGGCGGCGGGATTCGCGACCTGGCGACGATAGAGCGCTACCTCGATAACGGCATCAGCTACGTCATCATCGGCACTGCGGCGGTGAAGAATCCCGGTTTCCTGCATGAGGCCTGCGATGCCTTTCCGGGCCAGATCATCGTCGGCCTGGATGCCAAGGACGGCAAGGTGGCGGTGGATGGCTGGTCCAAGCTCACCGGCCATGACGTGATCGACCTGGCCAGGAAATTCGAGGGTTATGGCGTGGAAGCCATTGTCTACACCGACATCGGCCGCGACGGCATGCTCTCAGGGGTGAATATCGAAGCGACAGTGAACCTGGCGCGCGCCCTGACCATCCCGGTGATCGCCAGCGGCGGCCTGACCGACCTGGAGGACGTGAAACGCCTTTGCGCCGTTGAGAGCGAAGGCATCATGGGCGCCATTACCGGACGCGCCATTTACGAGGGCACGCTGGACTTCGCCGCCGCGCAGAAACTGGCCGACGAGCTGGGCGCCTAGATGGGACTGGCCAAACGCATTATTCCCTGCCTCGATGTCACCGCCGGCCGCGTGGTGAAGGGGGTGAACTTCGTCGGCCTGCGCGATGCCGGCGACCCCATCGAAATCGCGCGCCGCTACGATGAGCAGGGCGCGGACGAATTGACCTTCCTCGACATTACCGCCAGCTCGGACGAGCGCGACATCATCCTGCACATCATCGAGGAAGTGGCGAATCAGGTCTTCATCCCCCTCACCGTGGGCGGCGGCGTGCGCAGCGTGGAGGACGTGCGGCGCCTGCTCAACGCCGGGGCGGACAAGGTCAGCATCAACACCGCCGCGGTGACCAACCCGCAACTGGTGGCGGATGCGGCGGCGCGTTTCGGCTCGCAGTGCATCGTGGTGGCGATCGATGCAAAACAGGTGTCGGTGGAGGGCGAGCCCTTGCGCTGGCACGTGTTTACCCATGGCGGACGCAAGGATACCGGCCTGGATGCCGTGGACTGGGCCAAAAGAATGGAATCCCTGGGCGCGGGGGAAGTCCTGCTCACCAGCATGGACCGGGACGGCACCAAGATCGGCTTCAACCTGGAGCTTACGCGCGCCGTTTCCGACGCCGTGGGGGTTCCGGTCATCGCCAGCGGCGGCGTGGGCAACCTCGACCACCTGGTGGATGGCGTCAAGAAAGGCCATGCCGATGCCGTGCTGGCGGCCAGCATCTTCCATTATGGCGAATTTACGGTGCGCCAGGCCAAGGAACACATGGCAAAAAACCTGATCGAAGTGAGGCTGTAGGACATGACGGATTCCTGGCTCAACAAAGTCAACTGGACCCACGACGGCCTGGTGCCGGTGATCGCGCAGGACAAGGACAGCGGCACCGTGCTGATGGTGGCCTGGATGAATCGCGACGCCCTGAAACGCACGGTGGAAAGCGGCGAGGCGGTGTACTGGTCGCGTTCGCGCAAGAAGCTGTGGCACAAGGGCGAGGAATCCGGCCATGTGCAGAAAGTGCACGAGATCCGGCTCGACTGCGATGAGGACGTGATCCTGCTCAGGGTGGAGCAGGTGGGCGGCATCGCCTGCCACACCGGGCGCCATAACTGCTTTTTCCAGAAACTGGAGGGGCGGGAATGGGTGTCGGTGGAGCCGGTCCTGAAGGACCCGGCGGAAATTTACCGCACGGCCAAGGCGGTCGTTCAGAATGGGGGGGAGCAGTGAGCGAGATTCTGAGCCGCCTCGCGGAGACGCTGGAAAGCCGCAAGCATGCCGATCCCGACAGTTCCTATGTGGCCAGGCTTTACGCCAAGGGACTGGATTCCATTTTGAAGAAAATCGGCGAGGAAGCGACCGAAACCGTGATCGCCGCCAAGGGCGGCGACAAGTCGCAACTGGTGTATGAAATGGCCGATCTGTGGTTTCATAGCATGGTCCTGCTGGCGCAGCAGGGTTTGCATCCCGATGACGTGCTGGCGGAACTGGCGCGCCGCGAGGGCTTGTCTGGCCTGGTGGAAAAAGCTGGGCGGCAGGATGGCGCCTAGCTTTTCAGAGTAGGCTAACCCTCAGGTTATGCCGGAACTAAAAAGCTGGGCGGCAGGATGGCGCCTAGCTATTCAGAGTAGGCTAACCCTCAGGTTATGCCGGAACTAAAAAGCTGGGCGGCAGCAGAAGTAATCGTGGTTCAAGGGGGAAATATGCTGGATTGCATCTTCTGTAAAATCGTCAAGAACCAGATTCCGAGTAAAAAGATTTACGAAGACGATGAACTGATTGCCTTTCATGATATCCACCCTATTGCGCCGGTGCATTTCATGATAGTACCCAAGGCCCATGTGGATTCACTGGGCCATTGCACGATCGTGCATCAGGCGCTGCTGGGGCGAATACTGTTACTGGCGCCGCGGCTGGCTAAAGAGCAGGGGCTGGATAATGGTTTCCGTACCATGATCAATACCGGACATGGCGGAGGGCAGGAAGTGTTTCATCTGCATGTTCATGTTTTTGGCGGTGATGCACTGCTGCCGCGCACCTAAATATTTGGAGGTAAGAAATGGGTTCTTTCAGTATCTGGCACTGGCTGATTGTTCTGGTCATCGTGTTGCTGATCTTCGGCACCAAGAAGCTGCGCAACATGGGCGGTGATCTGGGCGGTGCGATGAAAAACTTCAAGGATGCGGTCAAGGAAGAAGAGAAAGGTCCAGCCAAGGTCGAGGCAGGAACTTCCGGGCAGACCATCGAGGGCGAAATCAAGGAAAAGGCCAAAAGCCAGTAATGGGGAAATAAGGGTTGTTGCTCCCCGCTCATTACACTTCATTCAACGTCCATCATGTTTGATTTTGGTTTTTCCGAACTGGTCCTGATCGGCATTGTCGCCTTGGTCGTGATCGGCCCCGAACGCCTGCCAAAAGTGGCGCGCACGGCTGGGCATCTGTTTGGCCGCATGCAACGCTACGTTTCCGACGTCAAGGCCGATATCAATCGGGAAATGCAGCTTTCTGAACTGAAAAAGATGCAGGAAGAAATGCATGCTTCAGTCAATTCCATCGAACAATCCGTGGCAAAGGAAATGCAGCAGGGCAGCCAGGAATTCAAGGCTACCGCTGAACAGATCCACGAAATCATCGAGATTCCCAAGGCGCCTTTAGTAACGGAGCCTCAGGCGACGCCAGAGCCCAATCCGGATATGGAACAAGTGCCGTTGCCGCAACTGGAGCTGGACCTGGGATTGCCGGAACAATCCGGCACAAGCTATAAACAAGCTGATATTAAAGAAAACAAGAATGTCTGACCCCTTTCGCTTTCAGGAATGGCCATGAACGCCCCCGAACCCAGCGAAACCTTTATTTCCCATCTTGTCGAGCTGCGCACCCGCCTGGTGCGATCGATTGTCGCGGTGCTGGTGGTGTTTGTGTGCCTCTTCCCGTTCGCCAAGGAGATCTACGCCCTGTTGGCCGCTCCTTTGCTGGCCAGCCTCCCCAAGGGCGGGCAGATGATCGCGACTGACGTAACAACGCCCTTCTTCGTGCCCATGAAAGTGGCCATGATGACGGCATTCCTGGTCGCCCTGCCCTATGTGCTGTACCAGGTCTGGGCGTTTGTCGCGCCCGGGTTGTACAGCCACGAAAAGAAACTGGGCGCTCCGTTGGTGGCGGCAAGCACGCTGCTATTCCTGTGCGGCATGTCCTTTGCCTATTTCCTGGTGTTTCCGGTGGTGTTCGGCTTCGTGACCTCGGTGGCGCCGGAAGGGGTGGCGGTGATGACCGATATCAACAAATACCTGGATTTCGTCATCACCTTGTTCCTGGCCTTTGGCATCACTTTCGAAGTGCCGGTGGCCGTGGTCCTGCTGGTCAAGATGGGCATGGTGAGCGTTGAAAAACTGAAGGAAATCCGTTCCTACGTGATTGTCGGCGCCTTCGTGATCGGCGCCATTTTCACCCCGCCCGATGTCATTTCTCAGATCATGCTGGCCGTGCCGCTGTGGTTGCTCTATGAAGTAGGCATCCTGGTGGCCTCCATGCTGTCAAAGCCGGCGCCAGAGGAGGAGGCTGAGCCTTACCGTCCGATGGATGATGCGGAAATGGAGCGCGAACTCGATGCCATCGAATCCAGACAGGACAAGCCCGAGTAGCCGGCATCAAATCGCACGGCGGCTCAAATGAAGCTTGCGATCCTTGCGGCGCGAAGGTTGCTGTTACTTATTCATCTGCCTGGCGCTGTTTCATCTTCGGCCGTTTTCCCACGTTTACCTGGAGAGCGACCTCGGTTTTATTGCGCATCAATTTCAGCGCCGCGGGTTTTCCAGGCGGCAGCGCAGAAATCTGGTTGAGCATGGCGGAGGAATCCTTGATCGGTTTGCCATTCACCTCCAGCAGGATGTCTCCCGGCTTCACCCCTGCCTTGTCTGCGGGCCCGCCGCGCAGGATGCCGGCGATCAGGGCGCCATTGGGCGATGGCAGCTTGAAGGATTCGGCCAGTTCAGGCGTGATATCCTGGACTTCCACCCCGATCCAGCCGCGCGTGACAGCACCCTCTTGAATGATCTGCTCCATGACCTGTTTCGCCAGGCTGGCTGGTATGGCAAAGCCGATGCCGAGCGAGCCGCCGCTTTTGGAAAAAATTGCGCTGTTGACCCCGATCAGGTTGCCATCGCCGTCCACCAGCGCCCCGCCCGAATTGCCCGGGTTGATCGCCGCATCGGTCTGGATGAAGTTTTCATAGGTGTTGATGCCGAGATGGCTGCGCCCCAGCGCGCTGATGATGCCCATGGTCACGGTCTGCCCGACGCCGAAAGGGTTGCCGATGGCGAGCACGACATCGCCGACCTGCGCCTCTTCCACCCGTCCGAAAGTGACTGCGGACAGGTTGGGGAGATTGATCTTGACCACGGCCAGATCAGTTTCGGGGTCGGTGCCGATCACCCTGGCCGAGCTGGTGCGGCCATCGGCGAGGGCGACTTCAATCTCATCGGCGGCTTCCACCACGTGATGGTTGGTCAGGATATAGCCTTCCCGGCTGACAATAACTCCGGAGCCCAGGCTGGATTGCTGCTGTGGTTCGTTATCCAGGCGGTTGCCAAAGAAATGGCGGAAAATCGGGTCATCCATCAGGGGGTGGCGGGGAACGGGAATTTCCTTGCTGGTGAAAATATTGACCACCGATGGCATGGCTTTCCTGGCTGCCTGGTTGAGTGGCGTCAGCTTCTGTGGCCCGTTCTGCGGGGCAATCTCCTGGACCAGGACGTTGCCGCCGCCGCGCCAGGGCAAAAGCTCCGGGCGGATCAGGGAAATCGCGAGCAGTATGCCAAGCGCGATGGTTGCGCTTTGCGCGAAGATAAGCCAAAGTTTGCGCATGGAGTCAGGGAGAAAGCTTTAATGTTGTTAAATGAGTTGGATAGATATATTGGGCAGTTGCTGGAAATTTCAAACTTCCGCGATTATTGCCCAAATGGGGTGCAAGTGGAAGGACGGCCTGAAGTCCGGACGATCGTAAGCGGTGTCAGCGCCAGCCTGGATGTGCTGCGTGCGGCAAGCGCAGCGGGCGCGGATGCGGTGCTGGTGCATCACGGCTATTTCTGGAAAAATGAGGCGCCCCAGATTACAGGCATCAAGCGCGCCCGCATTTCACATCTGATGGAGCATGGCATGAGCCTGCTGGCATACCACTTGCCGCTGGATGCGCATCCGCTGCTGGGCAATAACGCGCAACTGGCGCAATTGCTGGGTTTCCAGACGGAAGCCCGGTTCGGCGAGCAGAATGTTGCGGCGATTGGCCGTCTGCTGCAGCCCATGTCCCTGCAAAGGCTGGGCGGCGTGGTGGAGGAAAAGCTGCGGCGTCAGCCTCTGGTGGTGGGGGATGATGCCGCTATTATTCGCCGTATTGCCTGGTGCAGTGGCGCGGCGCAAGACTACCTTGCTGCAGCCATTGAACTTGGCGTGGATGCCTTTCTCACCGGCGAAGTGTCCGAGCATACGGTGCATCTGGCGCGCGAATCCGGAGTGGCATTCATTTCCGCGGGCCATCATGCAACCGAGCGCTATGGCGTACAGGCGCTGGGCTTGCATCTGGCGCAGCAGTTCGGTATCAAACATCAGTTTATCGAGATCGAGAATCCGGTTTAAAATCTGGATGTTTATGTATTTGCGTGTAAAATCAAAATAATAACAGAGGTTCTTAAGGCCATGCCAGAAGCCAAGCCCAGCTTGTTGATCGTTGATGACGATGCGCTGATTACCGATACCCTGCATTTTGTGTTGAGCAGGGATTTCGAGGTTTACGTCGCGGATTCACGTCTTCAGGCAGCCAGCCTGTTGCGCCAGATGGATCGGCCACCGCAGCTGGCGCTGGTGGATCTGGGATTGCCGCCATTGCCGCATCGGCCGGATGAAGGTTTCAAACTGATCGGGGAATTGCTGGCGCGTGCGCCGGAAATCAAGATTGTCGTGCTCTCCGGCCAGAATGACGACACCAATGCACGTCACGCTCGTGCGCTCGGCGCGGTGGAGTTTATTCCCAAGCCATGCGAGCCGGAGCGGCTCAAGTCGCTGCTGTTTGATGCGCTTCGCATCCATGAAGCGGAGCAGTCAAAGGAAATCGAGCCCGGCCGCAGTTGCGATATCCTCGGCGCCAGCCTCAACGCCGAGAAGTTGCGCCAGCAGATCAGGCAGTTCGCCGATGCCCCGTTTCCGGTGTTGATCGAGGGCGAATCGGGTAGCGGAAAGGAACTGGTGGCAGGATGTCTGCACCGCCTAAGCGTGCGCGCCAAAAAACCTTACCTGGCGCTTAATTGCGCCGCGATTTCTCCTTCCCTGGTGGAGCCGACGCTGTTTGGTTACAGCAAGGGGGCTTTCACCGGCGCGACAGCTTCCCGTGCCGGATACTTCGAGGATGCGAACGATGGCACCCTGTTCCTCGACGAAATCGGGGAACTGCCGGTCGAATTGCAGGCCAAGCTGCTGCGCGTGCTGGAAAACGGCGAGTTTCAGCGTGTCGGGGAAACCCAGCCGCGGCACAGCAATGCGCGCATCGTCGCCGCGACCAATCGCGACCTGCGCCAGGAAATCAAGGCCGGGCGTTTTCGCGCCGACCTCTATCACCGGCTCAGCGTGTTCACCGTGAGTGTGCCGCCATTGCGCGAACTGGGGGAGGACAAGACGCTGTTAATGGAACATTTTCGCAATTTTTATGTGCGCCAGGGCGGGTCGCTGCCATTTCAGCTCGACCCGGCCGCGCAGCGGGTATGGCAGGCTTACCCTTTCCCCGGCAATGTGCGCGAATTGCGCAATATCGTGATCCGGCTGGTCACCAAGTATGCCGGCCAGAGCGTGTCGCGCGAAGCTTTGCAGGCTGAGCTGGATACCGAGGCGGATACCCTGCCCGAGATGTTGCCCAGCGACCCTGGCGCGATGCAGGAATTGGCGAAAAAACATCTTCAGTTGCATGCCAATTTCAACCTCGACCAGACGCTCAAGCAGTGGGAACAGGCCTACGTGGAAGCCGCGCTCAAACTGACGCACGGCAATCTGAGCCAGGCGGCCAAGCTGCTGGGTGTAAACCGTACAACGTTATATAGCCGGATGCAGACCTACAACAATCTGGAGCAGTATCATTAAGAGCCTGCGCTAACAATGTACCTCGCCCATTTCGGCCTTTCCCAGCCCCCCTTCAGGATTACCGCGCACACCGAATTTTTCTACGGCGGGGGGAACCGCGGCGCTATTCTGGATGCCCTGATCTACGCCATTCGCCAGGGGGAGGGGATCGTCAAGGTCAGCGGCGAGGTGGGGAGCGGGAAAACCATGTTGTGCCGCATGTTGCAGGAGCGTCTGCCCGCCGAAGTCGAAACGGTTTATCTCGCCAACCCGAGCGTATCCCCGGACGAAATCCTGCATGCCATCGCTTTCGAACTGCAGCTTTCTTTGCCGCGCGATGTGGAGCATCTCGAGGTCATGCAGGCATTGCAGGAATATCTGCTTGAGCGCCACGCCCAGGGCAAGCAGGTGGTGGTATTCGTTGAAGAGGCCCAAAGCATGCCGCTGGCCACGCTGGAGGAAATACGCCTGCTCTCCAACCTCGAGACGCAGCACTACAAGCTACTGCAGATCGTGCTGTTTGGCCAGCCTGAACTGGACAGGACCCTGGCCCGGACTGAGATCCGCCAGCTCAAGGAGCGCATTACCCACAGTTTCACCCTCAAGCCGCTGACGGCCGGTGAAATCAGGGATTACCTGATGTTCCGCCTGCGCGCAGCCAATTACCATGGACCGGACCTGTTCGACCCGGCTGTCGTCAAGCTGATCGCGCGGGCTTCGAGGGGGCTGACCCGGCGTGTGAATATCATCGCGGATAAAACCTTGCTGGCGGCATTTGCGGACAACACGCATAGCGTGAGCCTGAAACATGTGCGGGCCGCGATCCAGGACAGCGAATTCGAGTTGTCCTCGGGAAGCTTGCCGTGGCCGAGATTTGCCGTTGCGCTGCTCTTGCTGCTGATCGGGGCGGGAATGGGGGCGGCGCTGCACTTGTTTTTACAGCCGCAGCCAGGCGGGCAGATTGAGCTGGTATCCAGGGGGGGCGGCGTTGCAGCGCCGACCGCACGGCCCATCGCCGCTGAAGCCATGCGAGGTGAACAAACTCAGCCAGACGCGGCCATGGATTCGGCCGATATCGTCGCGCAACGACTGGCGGCAACAGAGATCTGGTTGTCAAGGCAGGGGCGCTCGATCAGCAGCATCCAGTTGATGGGGGCGCATGATCTGCAACAGCTGCGCTGGCAGCTGGCAAAGATGGGGCGCGACGTTGAAATGGACCAGATTTTTGTGTACCGTACAAAAATAAACGGGCGGCCCGCATGGACAGTGCTTTACGGCAGTTTTTCCGGCCGCGCGGAGGCCGCTGCGGCACTGGCGCATCTGCCCGAGTCGCTCAAGGCGAATCGCCCGGTTCTGCGCACGCTGCAGGGCATACGGACCGAGATTGCCGAGCATCAGCGATGACTAAGGCTAATAGCGACACAGCTTGTGCAGCGAGGTACATGATGAACCGGTTTGGACGGCAGCAAACGCAGCATTGGCGCGGTTTGGGTGTCGCGTTGGTCGTTGCTGCATTCATTGCGGGCTGCGCATCCAATCAACCGCCGATCCAGATTTCCCAGAATCATATCCAGGCCGAGCCGCAAGCGACTGCTAAAGAAACGGGAATCCCCGCTCCGGTCAGGGCCGGCGGCTTTGTGCCTCCTCCGAAACCCTCCGTCAAGCCGCAGACCTATAGCGTGGTGGTGAACGAAGTGCCGGTGAAGGAGTTGCTGTTTGCCCTGGCGCGGGATTCAAAGCTCAACGTGGATATCCATCCGGCGATTCAGGGCCTGGTGACCATGAATGCGGTGAACGAGCCGCTGGACGCTATCCTTGACCGGCTCTCGCAGCAGGTCAATCTGCGCTACAAAGTGGAGGGGCATAGCCTCTCGATCACGCCGGACACGCCCTACCTGAAGACCTACCGGGTGGATTACGTCAACCTGTCGCGCAACACCAGTTCGAGCATCGGGGTGTCCTCACAGATTGCCGGCGTGGGGTCGTCGAGCATGGGTGGCGCCTCGACCGGAGCATCCGGCGCCGGCGTGGCTGGAAACAATTCGTCCACTGCGGTCAAGAGTGCTTCGGACAACAATTTCTGGGGGATACTGGGGGACAATCTCCGGCATATCCTCAGCGCTACCCGTTCGGTTGCCAGCACCGCAGAGGAAAAATCGGCCAGGGCCGAACTCGTGCGCGCCGAGCGCGAAGACCGCCTGCGTCAGGCGGAAGCGGTTGCGCGCGCCGGTTCGGGCGCGCCGGCATTGTTCTCCAACGTGTTCGGCAACGAAAAACCGCTTTCAGCCCTGGGGGATGTCAAGGAGCAAGTGATCGTGAACCCGGTTGCGGGTTCGGTTTCGGTGCTGGGGACGGAGCGCCAGCATAAACTGGTCAAGGAATACCTGGCCAGTGTCAGCAGTTCCGCGCAACGCCAGGTGCTGATCGAGGCAACGATTGTCGAGGTGGGCCTGAAAGACCAGTTCCATGCCGGCGTGGATTGGACCAGCGTCGGCAGGGCGACCGGCTTCAACATCCGGTCCGTGCCGAATGCCAGAGACAACCTGGCCGGCAATCTGGCGTCCTTTTTTACCATTGGTTACAGCAATGCCAACAACAACCTGAGCGCCACGCTCAACCTGCTCGAGTCCTTCGGCAAGACACGCATCCTGTCCAGCCCGAAAATCATGGCCATCAATAATCAGACGGCCCTGCTCAAGGTGGTCAACAACGAGGTGTATTTCTCCATCGAAGTGCAGATGGGCACCTCTACCACCACGGGCATCATTACCCAGGCGGTCTATACCACCACCGCGCATACCGTTCCGGTTGGCGTAGTCATGAGCGTGACGCCGCAGATCAGCGAGGGCGGCGTGGTTTCCATGACGGTGCGCCCGACGATTTCCCGGATTACGGGCTATAAAACCGACCCCAATCCGGCCCTTGCCCAGATTAACAAGGACTTGTCAGAGGCGAACAGGATTCAGAATCAGGTACCGGAAATTCAGGTGCGCGAGATGGAGTCTGTGCTGCAGGTGAACAGCGGGCAGACGATTATCATGGGCGGCCTGATGCAGGATGACATCGCGCGCGGCAGGGACGGCCTGCCCGTCCTGTCGCGCCCGGATGGCTGGGGCGCGATTTTTGGACAGCAGGAGCGCAAGGCCGCGCAGACCGAGCTGGTGATCTTTCTGCGCCCCACTGTCATCACCAATCCCTCTCTCGATAGTGACGAGTTGAGCGCCTATCGCCGCTTCCTCCCGGAACCGCAAGCAGCCGCCAAGCCATGAGCTTGCTGATGAAAGCCCTGAAGAAAGCGGAAGAAAGCCAGCAAGGCGCGCTTGGCGGGAGCGAGCCAACGCTGCGGGAGCTGGCGGATGAGTTGTCCCTCGAACCCCGCGCGCATGAGGTTGCGGCTGTTAAAAAGACTGAATTAGATCCTCATCCATCTGCGCCCGGCAGAGAGACCCCCAGGGAAGCCGCCAACCTGTTTGCCGCCAAAGAGCCCCAGAAGGAAGGCAGCAAGCGGCTGCTTGTGGCTTTGTCCGCAGCCGCGCTGCTGTTGCTGCTCGGTGGCGGAGCATATGTTTATATCGCGATCAATAAGCCGAGCCTGCTGATTCCCGCCCGGACGGGCAATGCGCCAATTCCCCCTCCGGTGTCATTGGAGGCCCCTGAGCCGCAGGTGGAAAGCCAGATGCAGCCAACGAGTGTTGCCGCGTCGCCTGTCGAGGTAATGGGCGAGGTGCTGGAGCAAGCGCATTCGGTCGGCGCCATGGTTTCCAATGCGGCGGCGATGGCTGCGAAAAAAATGCAGCCCCGGGCTGCGGAGCCGGCTCAGGAAAGCTCGGTCCAGGTTTTGCGCGGCACCCAGGTCGAAATCAATCCCGATCTGGCGCAAGGCTACCAGGCTTTGCAGGAAGGGCGGCTGGATACGGCGCAGGCGGCATACAAGCTCCTGTTGCAACAGGAGCCGCGCAACATGGATGGCCTGCTCGGCATGGCCGCCGTCGAGGCGCGCTTGAATAATCCTGGCGAGGCCGGCAGGCTTTATCTGCGCGCCCTGGATGTTGAGCCGAAAAACATTTTTGCCCAGGCTGGCCTATTGAACCTGCTTGGCAGTGCGGACCCTGCCGGCAGCGAGGCCAAATTGAAGCGCCTGCTGGCGGACCAGCCAAGCGCCTTGCTGCATTTTGCGCTGGGTAATCTGTATGCGGCCGAAGAGCGCTGGCCCGATGCGCAACAGGCTTATTTCCAGGCCTACCGCCTGGCATCCGCCAATCCGGATTATGCGTTCAACCTCGCGGTGAGCCTGGAGCATATCAACCAGCCCAAGCCGGCCCTTACTTATTACCAGCGTGCCCTGCAATTGTTGGGGCAGGGCGGTACGGCGGCTTTTGATCGCGCCGCGGTCGAGACGCGGATTGTTAAATTGAAGCGGATGAGTGAATAAATGACGGAGCAGCGTAAAAAACTCCGTCTCGGCGAGTTGCTGGTGCAACAGGGCCTGATCAGCCATGACCAGTTGCGCATCGCCTTGATGGAGCAAAGCGAGCACGACATGCCGCTGGGCCGGCAGCTGGTGCGCCTGGGCTTTGTCACCGAAGCGATGATCCGCGATATCCTGGCCCACACCATCGGCCAGGAAGGCATCGACCTGTCCAACGTGGTGGCCGACTCTGAAGCGCTGAAACTGGTGCCGGAGGAATTCGCGCGCCGTTATCGCCTGCTGCCGATCGCCTTCACCGCCGAGCGCCAGGAACTGCTGGTGGCGATGAGCGATGTCTTCAACGTGGTGGCGCTGGACTTGCTGCGCGCGCATCTGGGCGGCCAGATCGAGATCCGCACCGTGCTCGCGGGCGAGGCGCAGCTGGAAGAATCCATCGACCAGTTCTACGGCTTCGAACTCTCGGTGGACGGCATCCTGCGCGAGATCGAAACCGGCGAGATCGATTACCAGAGCCTGCAGGCGGGCAACGAGGAATACACCCAGCCGATGGTGCGGCTGGTCGGCGCGCTGCTGGTGGACGCGGTCAAGCGCGGGGCATCGGATATCCACTTCGAGCCGGAATATGCCTTCCTGCGCATCCGCTACCGCATCGACGGCGTGCTGGAGCAGATTCGCAGCCTGCACAAGACCTACTGGCCGGGCATCGCCGTGCGCCTCAAGGTGATCAGCGGCATGAACATCGCCGAAACACGCGCGCCGCAGGACGGCCGACTGTCGCTGAACCTGAATGGCCGCCCGATCGATTTCCGCGTCGCGGCCCAGCCCACCATCTACGGCGAGAATATCGTGCTGCGCGTGCTGGACCGGGAAAAATCGATCATCTCCCTGGACCGCATGGGCTTGAGCCCGGAAACGCAGAACAGGCTGAAACTGATGATGGCGCGCCCGGAGGGCATCCTGATCGTGACCGGCCCGACCGGCAGCGGCAAGACCACCACCCTGTATTCGATGCTGAGCCACCGCAACGACGAGACGGTGAACATCATGACCCTGGAAGACCCGGTGGAGTACCCGGTCACCATGATGCGCCAGACCTCGGTCAACGAAATGGTGAAGATGGATTTCGCCAACGGCATCCGCTCCATGATGCGGCAGGACCCGGACATCATCCTGGTGGGCGAGGTGCGCGACCGCGAAACGGCGGACATGGCGTTCCGCGCGGCGATGACCGGGCACCAGGTGTTCACCACCCTGCACACCAATTCCGCCCTGGGCGCCTTCCCGCGCCTGCTGGATATCGGCATCCTGCCCGACATCATGGCGGGCAATATCATCGGCGTGATCGCGCAGCGCCTGGTGCGCCTGCTCTGCCCCCACTGCAAGGAGGCTTACGCGCCGGGCCCTGAAGAAAAACGGCTGCTGGGCCTGGCGCCTGGCGCGGAAACCCTGATCCACGCGGCAAAAGGCTGCCCCCAGTGCAACCACCGCGGCTACAAGGGGCGCATGGCGCTGATCGAACTGCTGCACATGGACGCAGACCTCGACGAGTTGATCGCGCGCCGCGCCACGGCGCGGGAATTGAGCAAGGTGGCGCTGGAGAAAGGCTTCCGCACCCTGGCGGATGACGGCGTGCAGCGTATCCTGGAAGGCCGGACCAGCCTGGCGGAAGTGTCCCGCGTGGTGGACCTGACGGGGAGGCTGCATTGAATGGCTATCAGCTTTCAGCGGTCAGCGGTCAGCGGTCGGTGTGGGATTTGTGTTTCAAGCTGAGTGCTGAAAGCTGACGGCCGAATGCTGACCTTCCAATACCGCGCAGTCGACAAGAATGGCCGCCCCGCCAGGGGCAAGCTCGCCGCCGTGAACGAGGTGGACCTGGAGCTGCGTTTGCAGCGCATGGGCCTGGATCTCATCACCGCGCGCCAGGTCAATCAGCCGCTACAGGTCGGCAGCGGCAACATTACGCGCCAGGATCTCATTACCTTCTGCTTCCACATGGAGCAGCTTTCGCGCGCCGGCATCCCGATTCTCGAAGGACTGGCCGACTTGCGCGACAGCATAGAGCAGCCGCGCTTCCGAGAGATCCTGTCCGGCATTCTGGAGGATATGGAAGGGGGCAAAACCCTGGCACAAGCCATGGCCGGCTATCCCGTGGCATTCGACAATCTGTTTGTAAGCCTGATCAAGGCCGGCGAGCAGAGCGGCACCATGGCCGAGGTATTCGAGAATCTTGCCGCCACCCTGAAGTGGCAGGATGAGTTGCTGGCCCAGACCAAGCGGCTGCTGATGTATCCGGCGCTGGTATTTTTGGTGGTGGGCGGGGTGATCGTGTTCCTGATGATGTACCTGGTGCCGCAACTGGTTTCTTTTCTCAAAAACATGGGGCAGGCCCTGCCGTTCCAGACCAGGGCGCTGATTTTCCTGTCCGACGTATTCGTCAACCACTGGTATCTGGTGTTCGGCCTGCCCATGGCAGCGCTTGCCGTGGCCACGGTGATGGTACAAAAGAGCCCGCGCGCGCGCTACTGGTGGGATTATTCCAAATTGCGCATTCCGTTTGTGGGGCCGATATTGCAGAAAATTATCCTGGCCCGCTTCGCCAATTTTTTCGCCCTGATGTACCAGTCCGGCATCTCGATATTGGACGCGATCAAAACCAGCGAGGAGATCGTTGATAATCGTGTCCTCGCCGACGGGCTGGCGCGCGCCGGGCGGCAGATCAGTTCCGGCGATAGCGTGGCGGACAGCTTCGAAAACCTGGGCATGTTCCCGCCCCTGGTGGTGCGCATGCTGCGCGTGGGCGAGGCTACCGGGGCGCTGGATACGGCTCTGCTTAACGTGACTTATTTCTACAACCGCGAAGTCAAGGAATCAGTCGAGAAACTGCTCAAGATGCTGGAGCCGGCGCTGACCGTAACCCTCGGCCTGGTGCTGGCGGCGATCATGTTCTCGGTGCTGACGCCGATTTACGATATATTGGGCAAGATGAAGTTTTAAACTTATTGCGTTGACCATGACCGCCAAAATCATTGCCTGCGTGACCACTCATGGTGCCATCGGCTCGTTGTTCGAGCATGGCAAGCTGGGCCTGTGCCGGAAGTTCCCCGCCACGGAAGCCGGCCAGCGTGAATTCGGCGATCTGCTGCATGCGCATCCGAGCGTCCCGGTCTATCTGATGGTCGACTCGGTTGAGGAGGATTACCATGTTGAATCGCTTCCTCATGTCTCCGGTTCGGCGCGGCATGAGTTGCTGCAGCGCAAACTGAAACAGCTTTACCGCAACACGCCTTATCGCACCGCCTGGATACAGGGTCGCGAGCCGGACAAGCGGCGCGACGACCGCTATCTGTTCGCGGCGCTGACCAGCGCCGATATGCTGCGCCCCTGGCTGGATGTGCTGCTTCTGCACCAGGCGCCGCTGGCGGGGATCTTCCTGCTGCCCATGGTGAGCCAGGAGCTGCTTTCCCTGCTCAAGCCGACGCAGACGGATGTTCTGCTGGTGAGCTGGCACCACGATGGTTTGCGCCAGAGCTTCTTTCAGGGCGGGCAGTTGAAGGCTAGCCGTCTGGCCGTGGTAGGCGAGGAAAATGTCGCTGCCGCTTCCTTGGTGGCCGAGATAGGCAAAACCCGCCTTTATCTCAATAGCCTGCGTCTGGCTGGACGGGAATCCACCCTGGCCGTGTTGCTGCTTGATCCCGAAGGCCTCATGGAAGAAATGCAGCAAAGCCTGCAGGCTGATCCATCGTATGCCTGCCAGCGATTGACGCAGCGGGAATTGGCCGCCCGCCTCAGGAGCGTGCCCCAGGGGCATTGCCCTTACACTACCCACATGACGGTGCTCGGCTTGCGCCACCTGGACCATAATCTGGCGCCCGCCAGTGCAACGCGCAGCCATTGGCTCCACCAGCGGCGGCGCACGCTGTATGGGGCGAGCGTTGTGGCGGCAGTGGTTTCCCTGATCTGGGCTGGCACAAACCTCCTTCAGCAGTATCAAGTCGACGGCGAGGCGCTCCAGCTTGCAGCCCAGACAAAGGACCAGCTGGGCCGTTATGTGGAAGTGACCAAAACCTTCCCCCAGACCCCGGCATCGGCAGAGCACCTCGAAAAAGCGGTGCGGATCGCAGACCGTCTGGAACAGGAGAGCCGTACGCCGGAATCCATGATGCGGGTCGTGAGCCGGGCTCTGGAGACCAGCCCGGACATCGCATTGACGCGCCTGGCGTGGAAATACGGCGTGCCTGGGGAGAGCGCGGACAAAACGCATATTGCATCGCCGTCAACTGCAGGCGGGCGCTGGCAGGAATGGGGGGTGATTGAAGCCGAGGTCCGGCCTTTCCATGGGGACTACCGTGCCGCGATGGCCGGCATTAACCGTTTTGCAGACAAGCTGAAGCGCGATCCGGATGTCGCCGGCGCCGGCGTGACGCAGATGCCGCTCAACGTGCATTCCTCCTCGGCCCTGAGCGGCAATACCCTGGATACCGTCAGCGCGGATAGCGTGCGCGCCGAGTTTAAGCTCAAACTGGTGCTTAAGGTTCGACAATGAAGCTGTCCATTGCCGACTGGCGTTTTCTGCGCGCTCCATTGCTGGTCCTGTCGGCAACGCTGCTGCTGGGGTCGGCGCTGGTGTTCTTTACTTACCAGAGTTTCAATCAGTCCAGGGCTGCGCTGAAACAGCAACAGGACGCCCTGCAGGAAGCGCGTGGTCGCCTGCATAAATCGGGCGATGAGAAAGACACCATCCTGCGCTATCGTACTGCCTATCTAGCCTTGCAGCAGCGCGGCCTGATTGGGGATGAGCAGCGCATCAACTGGGTGGATGCCTTGCGTGCCGCGAGCCTGCAACTGAAAATGTTTGGCGTTAACTACCAGATCGAGGCGCAGCAGGCGTATCAGTCACCTGCAGTCATGGATGCCGGGCCATACCGTCTGCGCCAGTCGGCGATGAAAATCAGCATGGGCCTGTTGCATGAAGAAGACTTGCCGCGTTTCCTGAAGGCGCTTGCCGAGCAGGATGCCGGCTTCTTTATTGTCAGAGAGTGCGACATGCAGCGCCAGGGGGCGCCCATGAACGAGAGCGTCGGCATGCGGCCGCATCTCGGCGCCGAGTGCAGCCTTGCCTGGCTGAGCATGAGCGAAGGCAAGGCAGAGGAGCGGCCATGAAGCGTTTTTCCGTCATGATGCTTGCCGGGGCATGGGTTCTGGCGCCCTCGCTGGGGTATGCGGATGAGGCGCTGGGCCGGCTCTTCTACACGCCAGAACAGCGTGCCAGAATGGATGTTGCCCGGCAGCATGAGCGCAGCATCCGGCTCGATGAAGAGGATAGCGCGCCGCCATCCAACAATATCCTGCTCAATGGATTCATCACCCGCAGCGATGGCAAATCCACGGTGTGGATCAACAACCGCCTCCAGAACGAGGCCTCCCAGTCCGCCACGGTGGGCAAGGGCGGCGAGGTCAGAATCGCCACGCCGGGCGCGAAGCGGACCGTCCCTCTCAAGGTGGGGCAAAGCATCGATATGAGCAGCGGGGAGGTGGCGGAAGTTTACCGACGTGCGCCACCCGCCCCTGCGTCCGGAAAAGAAATGCCATCCGTCAACGCCACGCCCGTTGCGGAAAAATTGCCAATAATGTCTGGCCGAAAGGACGATGCGCCCATTGATGTCGAGGGTGAGATCCCCTCTCCGCGCTAGGACGGCGCCATGCCTGCTCTCCAGAACAAATGTTTTCATCCTGCGCACAAGCAGCGTGGCGCGGCATTGATGCTGCTCTTGCTGCTGGTCGGCGTGGGCGCGCTGGCAGTGTTCGTTTCGGGCTTGAACCGTGCGACGAGCCAACTTGAGCGGGATAGAATTACGATGGCGGCTTTGGCGCAGGCAAAAGAGGCGCTGATTGGCTGGGCTGCTGGCAACACGCGGCGTGGTTATTTACCTTGTCCGGCAGATCCCTTGTTGGCCGGGACGCTCAACGAGGGTAATGCCAGAATATCCTGTAATACGGATGCCTCACGAATTGGGCGTCTGCCATGGAGAACGCTGAAGCTTGGTGATCTGCGTGATGGCTACGGCGAGCCGCTATGGTATGCGGTATCCGCTAATTTTACCGATGATGCGCTTGTAATAAATAGCGATACTGGTATCGCCACTCTTTCGGTGAATGGAGCACTAAATTTTTCAGCCATCATATTTTCACCAGGTAGTGCATTAAACAGCCAGTTGCGAGATGGTACGTTGAAACCATGTGGAGCAACAGGGACTACGATACGGCGGGATTATTGTGCCGATAATTACCTTGATGTAGACGTTGTGACCGGGATTAGTAACCGGGATGCGGATGCCAGCTTCGTGCTGGCCGCCAATTCCAGCCTGACCCCACGCAATGATGATCAGTTCAACGACCAGTTGGTCAGCGTTGCCGCAGATGAATTTTTCAGTGTTATGGAGCGCCGGGTTGTGGGACAGGTCAAATCTTGTCTGTATCAATATGCGAATGATCCGGCCAACCCCGCCCATCTCTATCCATGGGCAGATAAGGTGGATCCAACAGATACGACGAACTCGGGTGATTACAATGACGATGTGGGTGTGCGTACGGGTAGGGTGGCAGATTACCTTAGCACCTCTGTGCCGGCTGCATGGAGCGGAAATTCATGTCCCTTATACTGCGCCTCCACGCCCTGTCCAGTTGGACACAAAAACTGGTTGCTGGATTGGCGGGAACTCGTTTTCTATGCAGTATCGGACAAGTATTCGCCTGCCGGGACCGGGGATGGCTCTCCAGGGGGGGCGCTAATGACCGTGGGAAGCAATCCTAATATCCGCGCAGTCGTATTTCTTGCACGAAAGAAACTGCCAGCTCAAAACCGGGTATCTGCAGCTGATAAAATTACGCGCAGCAACTATCTTGAAGATGAAAATGCAAATGGCAATTTCGTTGTAGGGGATGATACTTACATTGATTTGCCCGTCAGCACTACATACAACGATAAGGTGCTGATCGTTGCGCCCTGAAAGAAAATACATGCGCATGCCAGTGCGAACTATCCTATTCAACAATTCCAGCCAAGGATTTAGCCTGGTCGAGTTGGCAATCGTCTTGGTGGTGGTGGCCTTGCTCCTGGGCGGTTTGCTGGTGCCGCTGACGATGCAGATCGAGCAGCAGAGAATCAGGGAAACGCAAAAAACCCTGGAAGAAGTCAAAGAGGCGCTTGTGGGCTATGCGCTTAGTCATATGTCGCAACCCAATGGCCGGCCTTACCTGCCTTGCCCGGATATTAATGCAGCCATCTCCGGATTTACCCCTAATGACGGGTTGGAAGATCGAAATCCGACGACGGGTAGCTGTGCAGATCAGGAAGGGAATGTGCCCTGGGCAACGCTGGGAACGGCTGACATCGATAGCTGGGGCAATCGGATGCGCTATCGGGTGCTTCCGAATTTTTCATCCAGCGTGGACGGTTTTCAGTTGGCTACAAGTCTGACCACGCAAACGATGCGGGTGTGTACGGGAAATGCATGCGTTTCTACTTTGGCTGCCGCAGTGCCAGCAGTGATTTTGTCTCATGGCAAAAATGGCCTGGGCGCGATAAATCTGGCCGGAAACGGGAATACTCAACCAATTGCCGCCGCACTGGATGAGGCGCAAAACGCCAATAGTATGAGTGGCTCCCCCAACAGGAATTTCACGAGTCGCACCATAACCGGGGCACAATCGCCGTGCAGTGATTCGGCACCAGGGCCCACGCAACCCTTATGCGAATTCGACGATCTCGTCACCTGGCTCTCTCCCAACATCCTGTTCAACCGCATGGTGGCGGCAGGGCGTTTGCCGTAAGGGTTTATTCCCCCGCCACCGTCATCTGCCCCACCAGAATCGAGCCGCATTGCCTTGCGCCGCGCACCAGCACGTCGTTGCCCACGGCCACGATGTTGCGGAACATGTCCTTGAGGTTGCCGGCGATGGTGATCTCTTCCACCGGGTACTGGATTATTCCGTTTTCCACCCAGAAACCGGCCGCGCCGCGCGAGTAGTCGCCGGTGACGGGGTTCACGCCCTGGCCCAGCAGTTCGGTGACCAGGAGGCCGCGATCCATGGTTTTGAGCAGGGCGGCGAAGTCCTGCCCGGTGTCCGCCAGGATCAGGTTGTGGCTGCCGCCGGCGTTGCCGGTGCTGCTCATGCCGAGCTTGCGCGCCGAGTAGGTGGAGAGGAAGTAGCCCTGCACCACGCCGTCCTTGACCACGTCGCGGCTCTTGGTGGCGACGCCTTCGTTGTCGAAGGGGCTGCTGGCCAGCCCTTTTGTGAGGTGGGGCAGCTCCTGCAGCTGGATGAAGGGGGCGAAGATTTCCTTGCCCAGGCAGTCGAGCAGGAATGAAGACTTGCGGTACAGGCTGCCGCCGCTGACCGCGCCGACAAAGCTGCCGAGCAGGCTGGCGGCGAGCGGCGCCTCGAACAGCACCGGCACCTGCATGGTCTTGAGCTTGCGCGCGTCGAGGCGGCGCACGGTGCGCTCGCCCGCCATGCGCCCCACGGCGGCGGTGCCGTCGAGGTCGGCGGCGGCGCGCGCGGTGGTGTACCAGTAGTCGCGCTGCATGCCGTGGTCCGATTCCGCCACCACCGCGCAGCTGATGCCCTGGCGCGTGGTCGGATAGCCGCCGATGAACCCCAGGCTGTTGGCGTACACGAACAGCGATTCGTGGGTGGAAACCGAGGCGCCTTCCGAATTGTTGATGCGTTTGTCCACGCCCATCGCCGCCGCTTCGCATTCCTGCGCCAGCACGATGGCCTGTTCCACCGGCAGTTCCCAGGGGTGGTAGAGGTCGAGTTCGGGGATGTCCTTTGCCAGCAGGGCTTCGTCGGCCAGCCCGGCGAAGTCGTCGCTGGCGGTGTGCTTGGCGATGCTGCAGGCGGCCTTGACGGTGTCGCGGATGGCTTCCGGAGACAGGTCGGAGGTGCTGGCATGGCCGCGCCGCTGGCCGAAATAGACCGTGACGCCGAGGCCTTTGTCGCGGTTGTATTCGATGGTCTCCACTTCGTTCTGGCGCACCGTCACGCTCTGGCCGAAACCCTGCGAGACCTCCGCTTCACAGGCGCTGGCGCCGTCCTTTTTTGCCTGGTTGAGGATGTCCTGGGAAATCTGCTGGAGGGTGTCGAATGAATAGCTAAAGCGGGAATCCTGCACGGTGACCTCGGTGGTATGGTTTGCTAACCCCCTCTAATCAATCCCCCCTTGTCTGGGGGAAGGCTGCTTGCTCCTCCCCTGACAAGGGGAGGCTGGGAGGGGTTAAAAGGCTGAAATGCGGTTATGATAGCAACTTTAATCAGCGAAGCGAAACCATGCAGGATAGCGACCCGTCGGAACAGGAAGAAATCAGCAGATCCCAACGCAAGCGCGATGTGGAGGCCCTGCAGGAGATAGGCGAACGTCTGGTGACCCTGAATGCTTCCCAACTCGGCCAGCTCGACCTCCCCGACAATCTGCGCGATGCGGTGAAGGAGGCCAGGCGCCTGACCGCCAACGGCGCCATCCGCCGCCAGAAACAATACATCGGCAAGCTCATGCGCAATATCGATCCCGCGCCGATTGTGGCCAAATTCGCCGAATGGGACGGCTCCAGCCGCGAGCAGGCGGCCAAATTCCATCAACTGGAACGATGGCGCGACAGGCTCCTGGCCGACGACAAGGCCATCAGCGATCTGGTGCTGGCGCACCCCCGCGCCGACGTTCAGCGCCTGCGCACCCTGGTCCGCAACGCGCACAAGGAAGAAGCCGCCGGCAGGCCGCCGAAGAGCAGCCGCGAGCTGTTCAAGGAATTGCGCCTGCTCATGCTGGTGGATGCCGCGCCGGTTCGCGATGAGGATAGCGATAACGATACTTATCAGGAAGACTGACCATGCCCGTAAATCTAGCCCCGCTTCTGGCGGACAAACTGTTGCCCGTGCAGGGCGTTTCCCTTGGCATCGCCGAAGCCGGCATCAAGAAAGCCAATCGCCGCGATCTCCTGGTCATTCGCCTGGGTGACAAGGCCCGCGTGGCCGGGGTGTTTACCCTGAACCGTTTCTGCGCCGCGCCTGTAACCTTGTGCCGGCAGCATCTGGCTGGCGGCAAAGCCATCCGCGCGCTGGTGGTGAATACCGGCAACGCCAATGCCGGCACCGGCGAGGAAGGCATGCGGCGCGCCCGCCAGACCTGCGCCGAAGTGGCGCGGCTGCTGGCTTGCGGCGAAGACCAGGTGCTGCCGTTTTCTACCGGCGTGATCCTGGAGCCGCTGCCGATGGACAGAATCATCGCCGGGCTGCCCGCCGCCGTGGGCAACCTCAAGCCGGCCAACTGGTTCGATGCCGCGCACGCCATCATGACCACCGACATCCAGCCCAAGGCCCTGTCGAAGCAGATTGTCCTCGGCGGCAAGAAGGTGACCATCACCGGCATCGCCAAGGGCTCAGGCATGATCCACCCCAACATGGCCACCATGCTGGGCTACGTCGCTACCGACGCGGCCATCAGCCAAAGCCTGCTGGACAGGCTGGTGAAGCACGCCGCCGACCAGTCCTTCAACTGCATCACGGTGGACGGCGACACTTCCACCAACGACTCCTTCATCCTCATCGCCACCGGCGAGGCAGGCGTGCCGGAAATCGTTGACGCCGCGAGCGCCGAATATGCCGCCCTGCGCGACGCCGTCACCGAAGTGTCGCAGGTGCTGGCCCAGGCTATCGTGCGCGACGGCGAAGGCGCGACCAAGTTCATGACCATCGCGGTGGAAGGTGGCGCAAGCGTTGCCGAATGCCGCCAGGTGGCTTACGCCATCGCCCATTCCCCGCTGGTGAAAACCGCCTTCTTCGCCTCCGACCCCAACCTGGGGCGGATTCTTGCCGCGATTGGTTATGCGGGCATTGGCGACCTGGACGTGGACAAAACCCGGCTCTATCTCGGGGACGTGCTGGTGGCGGAGAACGGCGGGCGCGCGGCCGGCTACCAGGAACAGGACGGCCAGCGCGTGATGAAAGAACCTGAGATCACCGTGCGCGTCCAGCTCGGGCGCGGTGACGCCTCCGCCACGGTGTGGACCTGCGACTTTTCCTACGACTACGTGAAGATCAACGCGGAGTACCGCAGTTAGGCGTGCTTCGCCAGGAAGCGGTCCAGCTGGCTGGCAAACGCCATCCGGTCGCCCTGGCTGAAGCTTGCCGGGCCGCCGGTTTCCACCCCGCTGCTGCGCAACTGGTCCATGAAATTGCGCATGGTCAGATATTCCCGGATATTGTCCGGGGTATAGAGTTCCCCCCTCGGGTTCAGCGCATGCCCCCCTTTTTCAATCACGCTGGCCGCGAGCGGGATGTCCGCGGTAACGACCAGGTCGCCGGCCTCGATTTGTTGCACGATCCAGTCGTCCGCCACGTCGAAACCGGCAGGCACCTGGATTGCCCGGATATGGCGCGAAGGCGGCGTGTGGATCAGCTGGTTGGCGACCAGCGTGAGCGGCACCTGTGCCCGCTCTGCGGCACGGAACAGGATTTCCTTGATGACCTTGGGGCAGGCATCGGCATCGACCCAGATTTGCATGGCGGCCTTGGTTAACGGGAAAAGGGCGAATTCATTTTTAGCGGTGGATGGCGGCCACACTAAAACTATCCGCTCCAATACCCCATCTGAATTTCAACCTAGAAACCTCAGTTGGACGTGGTGGAGTGTGCGGTTTTTGGGGTGCAGGGCAAGGCGCAACGACGCGGAATGGTCGTTCCATTCCAAGGAGTTGCAACGCAGCCATGCGCCCCAAAAACAGTGCAATCCACCACGTAGCGGCGTCACCAAACGGGTGAACCCATGATTCAAGAAGAATTTATTAAATTCATTACGTTATGCACTCAATGAAGCGGTCAACTGAGGTTTCTAGGTTCAATCTTGCTTGCGTGGTGGAGTAAGGCCGAGTTGCTGTTCCACAAGATTGAAAAAGCGCTCATAGAAGGCCTTGTCCGTAATCGTTTCCCCGGACACTTTGACCAGTGATTCCGTGGTGGAGCCCCAGGGAAGGTTGAGGGAGCCTACGGATGGGATGCTGATGCCGGCGGCCTGCTTGGATTTCTTTATGTCATAGCGGGTTTCGACGGCGTTTGCATAGAGGGTCGTCTCTCCCCTCGTCATCGCGCATACCACATCGAACTCGATGGTGACATGCTCGTCCTCATCCGGCTGGAAGGATTTTGTGCCTTTGAGATGATGGGCGCGTGTATCGTCAATGGCATAGCCCTGGCTCAGCAGCGCCAAGCGCGCGCCTTCGCATGCCGGATCCAGTGAAATGGGCAAGTGCCTCTGGAAGGGGCTGTTGGCATCGAATGTTTCGCGTTCGTAGACCGGGCCGCTGCTGCAGGCGGCCAGCCCCAGAATCAGCCATACGGACAGCAAGCGGTAGCCCGTCGCTGGTTTTTTCATGATCGCCTTTCGCCACGAATCGTGGTCCGCTTCCCATGCTGTTCAATTTACCACAGGCCATGGAAAAGCCACACATCGGCCGGTCCCGTTCGACGCCAGGGGTGGTCGCAGGATGGGTAGGGCGCCATTCCTTACTCCTACTCCACAAAGTCATTTCCAGCGGCAGACTCCCCCCGCCAGGATTGAACGCCGGGTCAATAATTCCTGAGCTGTTGCTGCCACACGCGTTTTTGCTGCTCGATACGCCTTCTTTCGGCCTCATCCCTCATGCGTTCTTCCTGCTCAGTGCGACGTTGTTCGCGTTCCGCCTCGCGTTTCGCCTGTTCCTCTGCGCGGTGCAGATCGCTGGACACCTGCGCGGCATAACGGCGATTATCCTCAAGCTCGCGTTGTTGCCTGCGCTCGATTTCCTGGCGCTCGCGCTCCAGGCGGCGTTCTTCCGCCGCAATCCGGTTCTCCTCGGCTTGGCGTCGGTGCTCTTCATTCCGGGCCTCGGTACTTTCATCCTGATTGCGCGCCGCTGCGTAACTGCTCTGGCTTTCAATGAATTGCCTGGCGCGGTAGTGGGAATAGAGGGTAAATATAATCTGAATGGCCATGCCGAGGGCGACCAGGCTGCCGATCACGATGAGCAGGATTTTCTGGGGCGTCCAGCGCGCTTCGCGGATCTCGACCGCGAACTGAATATCGTCGTCGGGTGAGGCAAGCGCCACATCATATCCTGCGCGGCGTGCCTGATCGGAGAGCGTCCAGTACGCCTGATTGAGGCGGTTGATCCGCCATCCGGCCTCTTCCTGTGTCAGTCCGTGACTGCCTGAGGTCAAGTGCGACAGCAAACGCTCGTAGGCTGCCTGGATATCCTCAGCGGATGCGCTCACGGCGAGCTCCAGTTCCTCGTAATAATTCTTCCGGGCCTTCATTCTTCGTTTTCGTTGCCGAGTTTCGTGTTATTTCCGCTACGCCATTTTTCCTGCAGTCGCTCGATTCGCTCGCGTTCCTGCGCTTGCCTTTCCCTCTCAAGCTCTGCCTGGCGACGCCGCTCTTCCTCGGCTTTCTGGCGCGCCTGTTCCTCCGCGTCGCGAAGATTACTGGAAACTTCTTCTGCATAACGCCGGTTTTCCTCCAGCTCCCATTTCTGGCGGCGCACGGCCTCCTCCTGCTCGCGCTGGAATTGCTCAGCTTCGGCTTTCCGCCTGCGTTCCTCGGCCAGTTCCTCGCCGGTCTTGCGGTCTGCTGGAGACAGCTTTCCATTGATGGCATCGTAGCCTTCGAGGATGCTTCCTTTCTCGGATGAGGAGGGGGTATTGTTGGCCTGGTTGGCCATGTAAAGGCCGACCAGCATGAAGCCGATCTGAATCAGCAACCCCATCACGATCAGCCGTCCGACAATGTTCAGGATTGCCTTGGGAGATGTCCAGCGCGGCTCTTCGACTTCTACCGAGAACTGGAGGGGAGCGCCCGGCCTTTCCAGCGAGAGATCGTAGCTGGCGCGCCGTCCCTTGTCGGAAAGCGCCCAGTAGGCCTGGTTTAGAAGATTGATCCGGTGGCCGAGTTGCTTGGCATCCAGGCCGTGCCCGGCGGATTCGAGTTGTTTCATCTGGCGGTCGTAGGCGGCCTCGATTTCAGACGCGGAAGCATCGCGGGGAACCCCGAGAATGCCATAAAAATCGATTGGTTTTTGCATAGGATGAAGTGTTAATTCTGGAGTTGTCTCTGCCACTTGCGACGCTGTTCTTCCTGGCGATATTGCTCTTTCTCGCGTTTGATGCGTTCCTCCTCCTCGGCGCGCTTTCTTGCATATTCGGCCTCCCGGCTCGCCTGCTCCTCGGCAGCCTGTAACTCATGCGACACCCGAGCGGCGTACCGCCTGCTTTCTTCGAGTTCCCGCGCCTGTCTGCGTTCCGCTTCCCTGTTCGCAAACTCCTGTCGGCGCTCCTCGGCCTTCAGGCGTGCCTCTTCCTCCCGAATCCGGATGGCGGCGATTTCGCTTGGCGAGGACGTGCCATTGGTCATTTCATATTCCTTAAGCGCGACCTTTTTTTCGGCGAGCGAGGCGCCATTCCCATCCCCGAGCGCACGATTGTGATTCATGGCGGAGAAAGCAATCTGAATGAAAATGCCGAGAGCGAATAGTCCGCCAATAACCGTCACCAGCAGCCTGGTGGGAACGAGGCGCGATTTGTTGCTGATGCGAATTTTCAGGTCAGGGGGGTCAATCGTGGGCGTATCCAGGGGCGCCGCCAGGGCGGCATCGTAGGCTGAACGACGCATATTGTCCGAGAGCGTCCAGTACGCTTGTTTGATCAGGCTGAGCTGAAAGTTGGTTTCTGCATAGTCCAGCCCGGAATCGCCCGATTCCAGCCGTTGCAGCAAGCGCTGGTACACCGCCTGGATTTCGGCATCCGTGGCGCCGGGGGTGACGCCGAGTATCTCGTAGAGCGTCTTTTTCATCTATGTCATCTACCCCTGGTTGACCGCAAACCGTTAAGAGATAAAGTTCGAGCGGGCTTGATGGGTAAGAAAGATGCTGCGGGCGGGATGGGCTTTTCAATTAATCAAGCGGCATTAAAAGTACCAAGATTCATATTTGCGGTATTTCTCGTCCAGCACCCGCACTAAAAATTCCCACCGCATCAAAAATAACCCAACCGGTTGTTACTCGCCGTGGCGCGTGTCCAGGGCATCCTGTTACCCAAAAAAACATGACAACTATAAAATAGTTTTCTTCTGTTTGCGCGGCTATTTTTGGCTTCAATGAATGCATGTGATTTTGCAAATGCCTGATTGCGCTGTTGCAGGTGGCGCTGAAGGTGATTCCCAACTCGATCCTTGCATGGAAGAAGCCTCGTTCGCCGCTTCTCTGCAAGTGCTGCGGCGCGCCGATGCGGATCGTGAGAAGAAGAATTCCGGCGGCGGGCCATCAATCGCCCGGCTCGGGCTTGGCCGGGTCAACGGAAATGTAAGCCGCCGGGAGGTTGGCATCACACTGAGCGCAGCCGGGTCAGTATGGTGGACCCCTGCGTCAAGACAATAATCAGTCGAGTTTAAGAGGGTAACCTTTCACACGCAGCGGCACGGCGCTGCCCCGGTTTTGCTTCTGATTCTGTTTCCTGGTGATTTTCTTTTCTCTCGGTGAATTTATCCACTATTGTTGCGCCACCGCCGCTCGCTGTCCGGTAGACCTCGTCCGGCGTGCTGTAGTCCAGCGATTGATGCGTTCTCTCGGTGTTGTAAAACACAAAGTATTCCGTCAGCCCCAGCAGCAATTCCGGCAAGGTGGCATACCCGATTCGGCACCTTGGTCAGTCGTGACCAGCTTCGGCATGCAACTTCAGCCCAAGTGCACCGATGACTTTAAGGAT
>CAYLMA010000030.1:0-46687 GCA_964384915.1 uncultured Sulfuricella sp.
CCAAGTCCGGTTCTGCGAGGGCGGTAAGTTGTAAGGCTTGCCGCTACTCTCCCAAGATCGCATCAAGCCTTGCCGTGTTTTGAGTCATGAGCCCGCACCGCGCGGCTGACGGTAGTGTAATGGACGCCAAAGGCTTCCGCGATAGTCTTCATCGGATAGCCTCCCGACAGATAAGCCAAGGCCATGCCGGTATGCGGGTCGGCGGCGAATTCCGCCTGGTAGTGGGCCAATGGCTTCGCCAGTGGGCGCCGCTGCGCGCGGGGAATTTCCTCGAGCGACTGGTCGGGGGAAATGCTTGACCGGGCGTGTTGGATGAATGCCTCGCCACCAAGGAAAATCTGCCCTTCCAGCTTATCCCAGATGCTTGGCAAGCCCACGCCGTTCCGCACGAAATCCCGATAGCCGAGACGAGCCCGATTCCGTTGCCTGGAAAACTGCCCCAGTATCCAATCAGTCTGCAACCAGGGTGGTGCGGCTTTCGCCCCGACCATCGCCGGATAGCTGCTCCACGGCCATCTCTCCGCATCACTGACCATCCCGGCGCGCACCGGATTGAGCACCACATAGCGCGCCAGTTCCAGAAGATAGGCGTCTTTCTCCACGAGTATGGCCTTGTACCTCCCCTGGAAAACATGGCCGGTCCGCCGGTGGGTGCGGTTCACCCACTGCGTGTAGACCCCGTTGAGTTGGCGCATACCCTGCGCGAGATTGCCTTCCGGCGTCTCGACGACCACATGGTAATGGTTGGTCATCAGGCAATAGGCATGGCAAATCCAGTTGAAGCGTTTGCAAACCTCGCCAAACAGCGTCAGCCAAGCCTCGCGGTCGCCATCGGAAAAATAAATGTCCTCGCGCCGGTCGCCACGGGAAGTCACGTGGTACAGGCCGCCAGACAGTTCAATGCGTAAGGGTCTAGCCATAAAGCAAGTATGACGGGAGGAGTGTGATTTTGCAAGACCTGACCCTGTTATGCGCTCCGTGACCCTGTTATGCGCTCCTGTTATGCGCTCGAGCAGCGAAATACACCGTGAGGGTGTGCTGCTTAAGTTGCTTGGCCTGCGCCTTCAGTGATGTGAACATGCTCATAAGCACCTAACGTTCAAGCTCAGGGACGCTGCGCGGCTTCATCGCGCAGCGTCCCTTGGAGCGCAGTGTTAGGCTGCCAATTTGAGTTGGGGGCGTGCCTCGTTAAAGCATTGATTTTCGCTTCTTCTTCCACAATTTGGACAGCGCGCACTTGCTGGCCACAACGCATCATCAATCTTGCCGAATCGCTTTACATAAAGGGCGCGACTATCAGCCCAAGCTTGCTTGAGATTTTGTTCATCTTCTTCCCCTCGCATACCGAAATATGGGAAATGATGCAGAAAATGCCCAAAAATTAGATTGCAATCCTGCGCATATTTTTGCGTGTCTAGAATGTGAAAATGCCAGAATTTATCTACGAACGAAGAAGGAACCATCGGGAAATCCGGATTTTCTAGACACAGGGTCAGATACCGTTTGTACTCGGTAGCAGCTTGCTTCGTGAACTCCAACGACCAGCCATATCCTTCATCCTTGTCCATCACCTTCACCATGATGGGTTCCAGATCGAGTTCGTTAATGGTTCGATGACCTTCAAACATCTTTATTCTCCTTTGGTAAAAAACTGTGGCTCACTAGAGAGCCTAACGAATAGCGTTTATCCGCCGCCCCACCCAGTCTTGTAAGAGCGCCCTGCCTGATTGGCGGCGGATAAACCTTGTTGGACTGAACCGCGGGGCTGGCGGTGGTTTATGGGGATTGTAAGGTTACGCGGCTGGAAGTCAACCGGATGTCATGAGTGGATGCGGATGTGCTGTGTAGAAAAGGACGGACAAGGCACGCCGAATGCACCCTTACCACCGTAAAACACAGCCCGCTCCAGTTTGCCGAACAGCGAATCGACACATCGGGACGAGCCACACCCTGGCAGGCGCAAACGTCCAGCCACGAACTGAAGCAAGCGAGGAGCGCGTCATGCTTCACGACGGCCCCCGTAGCGGCGGACCGCGCTCAGCAGGCGGAATCACCCCCACCACCCCGAAACGCCCCTCGCGGCAATGCGGGCAACACAGCCACTCGATCCCCGCCACCCGCCGCATGAACGCCTCCACCGGCTCCACCACGACCGGATCGGGGGCAGGCGCTTCCAGCGCTTCGCGGGCTGCGGCCAGATTGGCGGCCTTGTGCGCGGGGCCGAGCAGGCCGTAGTGGCGGATGCGCTTGAAACCGCCGGGCAATACATGCTGCATGAAGCGCCCGATGAACTCGTCAGCCTTCAGGCGCACCACCTTCTTGCCCTTGCCCTGCGGACCGCGCACCCGGAAACGGACCGTGTTTCCCTCCATGCCCAGGATACGCTCGTTGGAGATCGCCACCCGGTGCGTGTAGCGCCCGAGATACTCCAGCACCTGCGCCGGGCCGCCCAGCGGCTGCTTGGCGTAGACCACCCAGTCGTGGCGGCGCAAGGCGGCAAACAGCGTGCGCCAAGCCGCCTCCTGTTGCGCCGCTTCATGACGCAGACCGCCGGCCCTGCGCGCCGCATCGAGCGCCTGTATGAACTTGCCCCGGTACACATTCGACAACGCCTGCACCGGAAACAGAAAGCCGCGCCTCGGGCTCGCCCAATCACCTTCCGCCGTCAGCGCCCCACCCGCCACCAGGGCATGGACATGGATATGCCGCCCCAAGTCCTGCTTCCAGGTATGCAACACCAGCGTAAAACTGGGCACACCGCCCAGCCAGCGCGGATTGGCGGCGAACGAATTCAGCGTATCCGCCGCCGCGCCGAACAGCAGCGTGTAAAGCGTGCGCGCATCGCATCCGGCCAGCCCGTTGAGTTCATGGGGCAAGGTGAACACCAGATGGAAATACGGCACCGGCAACAACTCCCGCCGCCGCGCCGCGAGCCACGCCTCCTTGGCGCGCGTCTGGCATTGCGGGCAGTGGCGGTTGCGGCAGGAGTGGTACTGATAGCGCAATACGCCGCAGTGGTCACAGCGCTCGACATGACCGCCCAGCGCCGGGGTGCGGCAGGCGACAATCGCCCGCCACGCCTTGTCCTGGGTCACGGACAAAGCGTGTGTTGCGAGATAGGGTCCGCCGTGCTCGCGCAGAACATCGGCCAGACCTGCACCGTGGGCCACGACGGCTCAGCGCGGGGCGGTGTCGAGCAACTCCAGCGGCGACGTGGCGCCGGTCAGCTTGCTTTGCGCGAGATGGAAATAGCGCGTGGTGGTCGAGACATGGCCGTGCCCCATCAAGCGCTGGATGGTGTGGAGATCCACGCCGGATTCCAGCAGGTGCGTGGCGAAGCAGTGGCGCAGGGTATGGATGCCGCCCTGGCGTCCGAGCTTGGCGCGGACGCGCGCGGCGTAATACATGCGTTGCGCCATGGTGGCGCATATCGGCCCCGTGCCGGATCGGTTCTGGAACAGCCAGGTGCGCGGGCGATACGCGCGCCAATAATCGCGCAGGGTTTGCAGCAGGACGGGGGAAAGCAGGGTATAGCGGTCGCGGCCGCCCTTGCCGCCGCGCACCTTGATGCACATCCGATCCGGAGCGCTCTCGATATCCGCCAGTTGCAGCGAACACACCTCGGTCACACGCAGCCCTGCGGCATAGGTTGCCGTCAGCAGGGCGCGGGCGCGAGGATTGGGGGCCGCCGCGAGCAGGCGGCTCACTTCGTCACGCGATAGCACGCACGGCAGGGACTTGGGTACCTTCGCCATCGGGATGTCGAACCGGGCTTGTGGCCGCCGCAACACCTTGTCGAACAGGAAGCGGCAGGCGCTGGCCGACTGGTTCACGCTGGAGTAAGCGAGCTTGCGCTCGACAATCAGATGCAGGTGGTAGGCCTCCACCTCCTCCGCCGTCAGCGAATCCGGCGAGCGGCGGTAATGCTTCGCGAGCGCCGTCACCGCAGCCAGGTAAGATTCCTGCGTGCGCGCTGCAAACCCGCGCAAAATCATTGCATCGTTCATTTGCTCACGTAACGATTTCATCTCGGTCTCCTTGATCAGATCGGGGACATCCCCCGCGATCAAGGATCGGAGATTTCTATATTAATTACAGCAGGATGTGGGGAAATTGAGGCTTGGGAGGAGAGCGCGGTGGGAGCCACCGCGTTAGCGGTTTAGTTCAACGTTGTATAGCCGACAAATCGGTAAATAAAAGTTTATCGGATAGTCTGACAATCTTAGATGTTGTGCTAGCCCTTTGTATATTCATATTATTCTTCTGAATTGGTCGCTTGTGATGTCTGATAATCTTTCTGCAACCATTACTGCGCATGAACCACCCAAGCTCATGGACCAAGTGCGGGACCGGTTACGCCTCAAGCATTATAGCCTGCGTACTGAAATGGCATATTCAGGCTGGATTAAACGCTTTATTTTGTTTCACGGCAAGCGCCATCCGGGTGAAATGGGCAAGTAAGGAGGTCGAAGACTTTTGAACTCGCTGGCGGTGGAGCGCAACGTCAGCGTGGCACCCCAGAATCAGGCCTTGAGTGCTTGGCTGTTCCTTTATCGCGAGTTGCTGGGCATCGGTTTGCCTTGGCTTGGCCAACACCGCAACTGCGCATCCTTGTTGTCGCGCCGTGCAGGAGTTGTCGGCTATTCGGCTGTCAGCACGACGATGATTTATACTCACGACCTCAACCGTGGCGGCAGGGGGGGGTGGAAAGCCCACTCGACCGTCTTTGACCCCAATTGAGTGATCGTGACCGCGAATAAAACCCGGCTGGAAGACCAGCCTGCCTATGTCCTGCATACCTACCCCTACCGCGAGACCAGCCTGATCGTCGAGGTGTTCAGCCAGAACCACGGCCGTCTGCCGCTGATGGCGCGCGGGGCGCGGCGGCCGAAGTCGGCGGTGCGCGGCTTGCTGCTTTCTTTCCAGCCGCTGCAGCTGAACTGGTTCGGCAAGAACGAGCTGCGCACCTTGCACAGCGCCGAGTGGCAGGGCGGGCAGCCGCTGCTGCAGGGCATGGCGCTGATGTGCGGTTTTTACCTCAATGAGCTGCTGCTCAAGCTGTTGCATCGCGACGATCCGCACGAGCAGCTTTTCCTCTATTACCAGCAGACCTTGCAGGATCTGGCGCGGCGCACGGATTTCGAGGCGATTCTGCGCAGCTTCGAGAAGCGCCTCTTGCAGGAGCTGGGGTACGCGCTGACGCTCGACCGCGAGGCCGAGACGGGCATGCCCGTGGCGGCGGGGGAAGGGTACCGCTACGTGATCGAGCGCGGCCCGGTGCGGCAATCCACGGGTCAAAACGGTGTAGAATTGCGCGGCAAAACCCTGCTCGATCTGGCGGCCGACGATTACAGCGATCCGCTCACGCTGCAGCAGGGCAAGGCGCTGATGCGCACCCTGATCAATCACTATCTGGGCGACCAGTCGCTGCATACGCGGCAATTATTGAAGGATTTACAGCAATTATGATTCAACTTGGCGTCAATATCGACCACGTTGCCACCCTGCGCCAGGCGCGCGGCACACCTTATCCCAGCCCGGTGCAGGCGGCGCTGATGGCGGAATCCGCCGGGGCGGACGTGATCACCCTGCACCTGCGCGAGGACCGCCGCCACATCCAGGATGCGGACGTGGTAATCCTGCGCCAGGTGCTGCAGACGCGCATGAACCTGGAAATGGCGGTGACGGACGAGATGGTGCAGATCGCGCTGCGCATTTTGCCCCAGGACGTGTGCCTGGTGCCGGAAAAGCGCGAGGAGCTGACCACCGAGGGCGGCCTGGACGTGGCTGGCCAATTCGACAAGGTGAGCGCGGCCTGCGCCGCCCTGGGCGCGGCGGGCATCCGCGTGTCGCTCTTCATCGATGCCGACAGGAAGCAACTGGATGCCTCGAAGGCCGCCGGCGCGCCGGTGGTGGAAATCCACACCGGCCATTATGCCGATGCGACAGGCCATGCCGAACAGCAGAAAGAGTTTGCCCGCATCGCCGACGCCGTGGCCTATGGCCAGTCCATCGGCTTGCGCGTCAATGCCGGGCACGGCCTGCATTACCACAACGTGCAGCCCATTGCCGCCCTGCCCGGCATGGGCGAACTCAATATCGGCCATGCCATCGTCGCCCATGCCCTGTTCGTGGGCTGGGAAAATGCGGTGCGCGAGATGAAATCCCTGATGGTGGCTGCGGCGCGGTGATCTACGGCATCGGCACCGACATCGTCGCCACCAGCCGCATTGCAGCAGTGTGGGAGCGGCATGGCGAGGCTTTCGCGCGGCGCATTCTGGCGCCGCAGGAGTGGGCCGGTTTTGCCGAGGCCAGCCAGCCCGCGCGCTTTCTGGCCAAGCGCTTCGCCGCCAAGGAGGCCTTTGCCAAGGCGCTGGGGACGGGGATTCGCGCTCCTGCCTCGTGGCACAATATCCGCGTGACCCACGATGCGCTAGGCAAACCCATGCTGGATTTTGGGCTCGAACTGGCCGCCTTTATGGATTTCCATGCCATACGCAGCCATCACCTTTCCATCAGCGATGAAAAGGAAATGGCTGCGGCTTTCGTGATTTTGGAGCGTTGATATGTCTCTTGGCCCGGTAATGCTGGACGTGGTGGGTGCGCAACTCGACGACGAGGACAGGCGGCGGCTGAAGCACCCGCTGGTGGGCGGGGTGATCCTGTTCAGCCGGAATTACGAATCGCCTCAACAGTTGCGCGCGCTCACCGCCGAAATCCATGCCCTGCGCACGCCGCACCTGCTCATCGCGGTGGACCACGAGGGGGGCAGGGTGCAGCGCTTCAAGGAAGGCTTCACCCGCCTGCCGCCGATGCGCGAGCTGGGCATGATCTGGGATGCGCACCACGGCCGCGCCAAGTCGCTCGCGCAGCAGACCGGCTACGTGCTGGCCGCCGAGCTGCGCGCCCATGGGGTGGACATCAGTTTCACCCCGGTTCTGGACATCGATTACGGCGCCAGCGGCGTGATCGGCAGCCGCGCCTTTCACTGCAAGCCGCATGCCATCGCCGACCTGGCGCACCACCTGATGCTGGGCCTGAAGCACGGCGGCATGGCGGCGGTGGGCAAGCATTTCCCCGGCCACGGCTTTGTTAAAGCGGATTCGCACCACGAGGTGCCGGTGGACGAGCGCCCCTTCGCCGACATCGAGATGGAAGACCTGCTGCCGTTCCAGCAAATGATCGATTTCGGCATGGCCGCCATCATGCCCGCCCATGTGATCTACCCCCGCGTGGACCCGAACCCGGCAGGTTTTTCCAGCATCTGGCTGAAAGACATCCTGCGCAAGCGCATGGGTTTCGAGGGCGTGATTTTCAGCGACGATCTCTCCATGGCTGGCGCGCACGTGGCCGGCGGCCCGGCGCAGCGCGCGGAAGCGGCCCTGAAGGCGGGCTGCGACATGGTGCTGTTGTGCAACAAGCCGGACGACGCGGACGAACTGCTGGCCGGTCTGCGCTACACCATGCCGGCCGTGAGCATGGCGCGCCTGCTGCGCATGCACGGCAAACCCCACCCGCTGTCCATGGCGAAACTGCACGAGGATGCCGATTTCATCAAGGCGGTGCATGCCGTGGGCAGCATCGGCATCCACGAGGGCAACCTGCCGCTGGATGACCCTACGAATAGTTGCGGGCATGCGTAAAATCTTTAACCCCTCCCAACCTCCCCTTGTCAGGGGAGGAGAGCAGGCCTTCCCCCCTGACAAGGGGGGATCGAGGGGGGTTAAGCTTTTCCTTCCCTACAACAAAAACCTCACCGCGCTGGCCCGCGAAAACCGCAAAAACCCAACCCCCGCCGAAACCCGGATGTGGCATCAAGTCCTGCGCATGCGCCAGCTTGCCCAATACAAGTTTCTGCGCCAGAAACCCATCGGCAACTTTATCGTTGATTTCTACTGCGCCGAAATAGCGCTTGCGATCGAGATCGATGGGCATGACCATGCTGAAAAGACCGGAGAGGACCTTGAACGGACCTGGTTCCTGAATGGGCTTGGGCTGACGGTTATCCGCTATGCCAACGATGAGGTGATGTGGAATATCGATGGCCTGTACGAGGATCTGGCGGCCCGGATTCAAAACCTAACTTCCCTTAGTCCGCAAACCCCTCCCAGCCTCCCCTTGTCAGGGGAGGAGCCGGTCGGTGGGGCATCCACGTCTTCCCCCCTGAAGCGGGGTAAGCAGGCAATCCGCGCAGCGGATGCTCGCACAAGGGGGGATGGCGGGGGGTTAAGAGGACGGGATGGGCTCGCAGGCTCAAGCGAATTTGCAAAGGACGATCAAACCCCATGACCCTCTCTTCCTGCCGCCAGTGCCCCCGCCTGGCGGGTTTTCTCGATGAAGTCAAAGCGGAAAATCCCGCTTATTACGCCCGCCCGGTCCTGCCCTTCGGCGACGACAATCCACGCCTGCTGATCGTGGGCCTGGCGCCCGGCATGCATGGCGCCAACCGCACCGGGCGCCCCTTTACCGGCGACCATGCGGGGATTCTGCTGTACCGGACCCTGCACCGTTTCGGTTTTGCCTCGGGGCCGGAATCCGTCAGCGCCGACGATGGCCTGAAGCTTCTCGGTTGCCGCATCACCAACGCGGTGAAATGCCTGCCGCCGCAGAACAAGCCGGACACGGCCGAGATCCGGCAATGCAACGCTTTCCTGGGCGAGGAACTGGCTGCCTTGCCGCGCGGCACGGCGGTGCTGGCGCTCGGCAATGTGGCGCACCAGGCGGTGCTGTGGGGGCTGGGGCTGAAGATCAAGGATTATCCCTTCGGCCATGCGGCCCGCTACGCTCTGCCCAGCGGGCTGAGCCTTTATTCCAGCTACCATTGCAGCCGCTACAATACCCAGACCCGACGGCTTACCGCCGAGATGTTCGAGGCGGTGTTCGCCGATATTCGTCTTTATCTTGATGGAGCCTTCCCATGCCCTACGTCAACATCCGCATCGCCGGCAGCCTGAGCCGCGAGCAGAAGCAGAAGATCGCCGAGGAAATCACCGATACGCTGGAGCGCATTGCGCACAAGCCCAAGTCCTATACTTACATCGCGTTTGACGAGCTGCCTGACGAAAACTGGGCGATTGCCGGAAAGCTGCTCGACGAGGACTAAGGGCGCGCTCATGTTCGACAGCAAGGCCTTTCTCGCCAGTCTGAGCCATCTGCCGGGGGTGTACCGCATGCTCAACGCGGCGGGGGAGGTGATCTACGTCGGCAAGGCGCGCGACCTGAAAAAGCGCGTTGCATCCTATTTCCAGAAGACCGACCACGTGCCGCGCACGCGCCTGATGGTGTCGCAGATCGCCGCCATCGAAACCACGGTGACGCGCAGCGAGGCCGAGGCGCTGCTGCTGGAAAACAACCTGATCAAGTCGCTTGCGCCGCGCTTCAATATCCTGTTCCGCGACGACAAATCCTACCCCTACATCATGCTTTCCGGCCACCGCTTCCCGCGCCTTGCCTACTATCGCGGCGTGCAGCACAAGGGCAACCAGTATTTCGGGCCCTTTCCCAACGCCGGCGCGGTCAAGGAAAGCATGCAGCTGTTGCAGAAGATATTCCGCCTGCGTACCTGCGAGGATAGCGTCTTCAATAACCGCTCGCGCCCCTGCCTGCTGCACCAGATCCAGCGCTGCACCGCGCCCTGCGTCGGCCTGATCGACGACGAATGCTACCGCGCCGACGTGCACAACGCGGCCCTGTTCATGCAGGGCAAGGACCAGCAGGTCATGGAAACGCTGATGGGCAAGATGCAGGCGGCGGCGGAAGCCTTGCGCTATGAGGAAGCCGCGCTGTACCGCGACCAGATCGGCGCCTTGCGCCGGGTGCAGGAAAAGCAGTACGTCAGCAGCGGCAGCGGCGCCGATGCCGATATTGTCGCCTGCTGCGAGAAACAGGGCATGGTGTGCGTCAACCTGGTGATGGTGCGCGGTGGGCGGCATCTGGGCGACAAGAGCTTTTTCCCCAACCACGCCGGCCAATGCGATACCGCGACGGCGCTGGAGGCTTTTCTCGGCCAGCATTACCTGAACCAGTTCGTGCCGCGCCAGATTCTTGTCAGCGAGGCGATCGATGGCGTAGCGCTGGAAACGCTGCTGAGCGAGCAGGCCGGGCACAAGGTGCAGATCAACAGCCGGCCGACGGGCGAACGCCGGGTGTGGGTGGAAATGGCGCTCACCAATGCCCGCCTCGCCGTGGAGCAGCGCCAGAGCCAGCAGGCCAACCAGGAAGTGCGCCTGCTGGCCCTGCAGCAGGCGTTGGATTTGCCCGATGGCCTGCAGCGCATCGAGTGCTTCGACATCAGCCATACCATGGGCGAGGCGACGGTAGCCTCGTGCGTGGTGTTCGACCAGGGCGACATGCGCAATGGCGAGTACCGGCGCTACAACATCAGCGGCATTACGCCGGGCGATGACTATGCTGCGATGCGCTCGGTCCTGGAACGGCGCTACCGCAAGATCGCAGCAGGCGAGGGCAAGATGCCGGACCTGATCCTGATCGACGGCGGCAAGGGGCAGCTCAGCAGCGCGATGGAAATCCTCACCGAACTGGGGCTGAACGAGGTGGCCGTGGTCGGCGTGGCCAAGGGAGAAGCGCGCAAGCCGGGGCTGGAGCAGCTAATTTTCCCCGAGCGCGACAAACCGTTACAATTGCCCAAGGATAGTCCGGCCTTGCACCTGATCCAGCAAGTGCGCGATGAAGCGCACCGTTTTGCCATCAGCGGGCATCGTGCCAGGCGTGGCAAGGCCCGCACCCATTCGTCGCTGGAAGATATCAGCGGCATTGGCGCCAAGCGCAGGCAGCGCCTTCTGGCGCGTTTTGGTGGCCTGAAGGGGGTGGCTGAGGCGAATGTGGATGAATTGGCCCAGGTAGAGGGCATCAGCCGTGCTCTGGCGGAAAAAATTTATCAGGAACTGCATTAAATATGCCCTTGAATATACCCAACTTGCTTACCTGGCTCAGGATTGTCCTGATCCCGGTATTCGTGGCTGTTTTTTACCTGCCGGCATCATGGATCGAACCGCATTCCGTCAATTTTTATGCAGCCTCGATTTTTATCGTGGCGGCCTTGACCGACTGGCTGGATGGCTATCTGGCACGCGCCTTGAATCAGACATCCGCTTTCGGCGCTTTTCTCGACCCGGTTGCCGACAAGCTCATGGTGGCCGCAGCGCTGGTCGTGCTGGTCAAGCTGCAGCGGGTGGATGTCGGCATCGCCCTGATCATCATCGGGCGTGAAATTGCGATTTCCGCCCTGCGCGAATGGATGGCGGGCATCGGCAAGAGCAAGAATGTCGCAGTCTCCTTTATCGGGAAACTCAAAACCACGGCGCAGATGGCTGCTATCCTGCTATTGCTGTATCACGATCCGGTTGCGGAGATGTTCGATTCACAAGCAGTAGGGACAATCCTGATTTATATCGCTGCAATTTTGACTTTGTGGTCAATGGCTTATTATCTTAAGAAGGCCTGGCCACAGATCGCGGGGCAAAATTGATAGCGCGTTACGCTTGACATCAATGGCCAAATCATTAAAATGGCGGCTTCTCAAACGCGGGAATAGCTCAGTTGGTAGAGCGATACCTTGCCAAGGTATAGGTCGCGAGTTCGAATCTCGTTTCCCGCTCCAGATTCAAGGGAAAGCGTCAGCTTTCCCTTTTTAGTTCCAGTGATCACCGGAACTAAAAAAGCTTCAATAGCCAGGCCACACTGGCGGGGTAGCAAAGTGGTTATGCAGCGGCCTGCAAAGCCGTCTACGCCGGTTCGATTCCGACCCCCGCCTCCAAATTCCCAGCCCGGGTGGCGAAATTGGTAGACGCAACGGACTTAAAATCCGTCGAGGCTTATCCCCTCATACCGGTTCGATTCCGGTTCCGGGCACCACTCCAGTTTGAGCTTTTCAATCGCCCAGGTGATGCGATTCTTCTCCCGGCAATCCGGTTTCAGGGTCGATCCAGTCAGCGATACCCAGTTCGGATTCTGCTTCTTCCAGCGTTTCGCCCGGTTCGTAATCGCTTTCATCGTTGTATTCCATGTCCTGCATGGCGTCCAGCAGTGTCGGGAAGGGGCCGTAAACCTCTTCGGTCATCTTGTCCTGCCAGTAAAAACCGTCAGGGCGTTCGATGATGCGAGCGTGATCAGCCTCGCTGGGGTGTGTGTGCTCTGCCATTGTCGATGTCTCCTCACTATGAGTATTTGTGACAAATGCTGAATTTATTATAGACCCAAATTCGAGGGGGTGTGCTACCTCCCGCGTGGCGAGACTGAGTGAAACTTTTTTGACTTGCCAAGAGCGCTTGTTTGCAGTAAATCTACTAACATATGCCGCTCAAGAATCTTCTTTTCCTGTTTTCCCTCTTCCTGTTTGTCCAGTTGCTGCTCTGGACACAGCCGGTGGCCGATGCCACTTCCTTCTCAGAACGCCCGGAAGTTCGGCAGTTCGTGGCTGAAATGGTCCGTAAGCACGGTTTTGACGCTGATGCATTGAACGATCTGTTCGCCCAGGTGACGTTGCGTCCTGGCGCGGCAAGAACCATGACCAGCAAGGTGCTGAAGCCCCCCTCATGGACCCGCTACCGCGCCAATTTCGTGAATCCCTTGCGCATTGCGCATGGCGTCATTTTCTGGAGCGAAAATGAGGCGGCGCTGACGCGTGCCCGCCAGGTTTACGGCGTACCCGAGGAAGTGATCGTGGCCATTATCGGCGTGGAAACCCGTTATGGCACTTACCCCCTTTCCCATCCCGTGCTTGATACCCTGGCTACGCTGGCTTTTGATTACCCGCGCCGCGCCGAATTTTTTCGTGGTGAACTGGAACAATATCTGTTGTTGATGCGGGAGGAGGGCAAAGATCCGCTTTCTATCCGGGGGTCTTTTGCCGGTGCAATGGGAATTCCCCAGTTCATGCCCAGCAGCTACCGGGCTTATGCGGTGGACTTCGATGGCGACGGCCAGCGCGATCTGTGGCGTAATTCTACCGATGCGATTGGCAGTGTTGCCAATTATTTGAAGACTTACGGTTGGGAGGCAAACCTGCCGGTGGCAATGCGTGCTTCATTGCAGCAGGATGCGTCGTTCAGCGATCTTTTGGGCGGCGGTCTGAAGCCGAAGCACAGCATGGATCAGTTGCGCATGCGTGGCGTCATGGCTGTCGAAGTTTTGGCGCCAGAGACGCCGGTCGCCCTCCTTGCGGTGGATGTCGACGATGGACAGGAATACTGGCTGGGACTGAATAATTTTTATGTGATCACACGTTACAACCGTAATCTGTTCTACGCGCTTTCGGTTTATCAGTTAAGCCAGGAAATCCGCTTGGCGCGCCTGTCTTCTCTCAATTAAGGAGAACCCGCATGGCACTCAATGCGCAAGTCTGGGGTCTGCTTGCTCTGTTCGTGGCGGCACAGGCGCAATCTGCTTCTACCCCTGAGAAACTGAGCGTGCTCCAGGATCAGCGGCAGCTTGCAGTCACCATCTATAACGAAAATCTCGCCTTGATCAAGGACCAGCGCAGAGTGGCGCCCGAGAAGGGAATGAACCGCCTTGCCTGGCGCGACGTGAGCGCGCGCATCATGCCTGAAACGGCCTTGCTGCGCAGCCTGAATGGCGGTGACGGGATTACCCTGCTGGAGCAGAATTTCGATTTTGATCTGCTTACACCGCAGAAGTTGCTGGATAAGTATGTTGGCCAGAGCGTGACGGTGATCCGGACCAATCCGGCCACCGGCGCGGAAAGCAGCGAGACGGCCACGGTTCTCGGCACCAACGGCGGCGTGGTGCTGAAATTCGCAGACCGTATTGAAACAGGCCTGCCGGGCCGTCTGGCATTCAGGGCTGTGCCTGGCAATCTGCGCGACCGCCCTACGCTGGTGATCAGCTTTCTGGCGCCAGCGGAAGGTGAGCGCCAGATGGAACTGAGTTATCTCACCGGCGGACTTTCCTGGCGTGCGGACTACGTGGCCGAGTTGAGTCCCGCGGATGACCGGCTTGATTTGAGCGGCTGGGTGACGCTGACAAACGTCAGTGGCAGCAGCTATCCCAATGCAAAACTGCAACTGGTGGCGGGGGATGTGAACCGGGTGCGGCGCGAGCTGGATTTCGCGCAGGAGGGCCGGGTCATGAAGGCAGCGCCGATGGCCGCACCTGCCATGGTGGAGGAGGGCTTGTTCGAGTATCACCTCTATTCGCTGGAGCGTCCAACCACCATTGACGAACAGCAAACCAAGCAGGTGGCCCTGCTTTCCGCGAGCCGTGTTCCCGTCAACAAGGAACTTCAGTTGCTAGGCAGGGATTATTACTACCACAGCAGCTATGGCGATCTTGGGCAGAAAATGAAAGTCGGCGTTTTCGTGGAATTCGAAAACAAAGGCGGTGGACTGGGCGTTCCCTTGCCCAAGGGCGTGATCCGGGTATACAAGAAGGATGCCGCAGGCAATGCGCAGTTTGTGGGCGAAGACCGCATTGACCATACCCCGCGTGGCGAGATGGTTCGGCTCAAACTGGGCGAGGCCTTTGATGTCACAGCGGACAAGAAACAGGTTAGTTTTCAGAAGCTTGTCGGCAGTGGGCGTTATGGCACTATTTTCGAGAGCGCATACCAGATTGAGCTTAAGAACGCCAAGGATGAAGCGGTGATCGTGAATGTGATAGAGCCGGTGCCGGGGGACTGGGAGGTGCTGGCCGAGAGCCATCCGCATCGCAAGCCTTCGAGCAATACTGCGGCGTGGCGAATGCAGGTGCCCGCGCGAGGCAAGGCGATTCTGGATTATCGGGTGCGGGTGAAATTGTAGGCTTTCATGAGCGGGATAAAATTCCCGGTTCTTGTTTCTTTGCTCCACATGGGGGAGTCACTTGTACGGCAGTATTCTTGATTCACTGATCCAGGTGACGGCCAATTCTGAACGCGATGCGCTGGTCCAGAGCCTGGTGACGACCCTATGCGATTTGCTCAAGGCGCAGGAGGGGGCGGTGTATTGGCTTGGCTCCGCCCAATCCGGGCTGGAAGCACGCCTGAGCGTGTCGGTGAGGCGCGAACAGGGGCAGCTGGTTTTTGCGCCGGTGCAAAATAATTCTACTGTCCTGGTGGCATCGGATGCCGATTTCGCGCGCTGCCTGGAAACGCGAGATTTCGTTTCAAGCCCAGCCGGAGCTTCAGGTTTGATGCGCTTCGTTCATCCTCTTTATGGCCGGAACGGGATAGAGGGTTTGCTCATGATTGTCGGTCCTGAATATGCGCAAGGCGATGAAAAACTGGTCACCGGCTTCCTGCAGGTTTTTTGCAATTATGTGCGTATCCTGGATGAGAGCGAACGCGATACGCTGACTGGCTTGCTAAACCGCCGCACCTTTGACAGGAATATTGGCCATCTGTTGTCACAGGCGCGCATGAGCGATGCAATGGATGGCGTCGTGAGCGAGTGCCGTCGTGAGGATGCCAGAGCACAAAGCCGCTGGCTGGCGGTACTTGATGTTGACCATTTCAAGCGAGTAAACGACAGGTTTGGCCATATTTACGGTGATGAGGTGTTGATCCTTTTGGCGGGCATCATGCGCAGCGTATTCAGGGAAGGCGACAAGCTGTTCCGTTTCGGCGGCGAGGAGTTTGTCGCGGCGCTTGAGCCGACTGACGAGCAAGGCGCCCATGCAGTGCTTGAGCGCCTGCGCCAGAAGGTTGCCAGCCATGATTTCCCGCAGGTGGGGCAGGTCACCATCAGCATCGGCTATGTCAGAATCAGCAGTCAGGATGTGCCGGCAACCGTGGTCGGCCATGCAGATGAAGCGCTCTACTACGCCAAGCAGCACGGGCGCAACCAGGTGTGCTCCTATGAGGAGTTGCTGAGTCAGAACAAGATCGCTCCAGCAGCGGCAATGAACGTGGATGCGGAGTTGTTCTGAGCTGCTCGCCCTATTGGCCGCTCTTCAGGGTGTCGTAAATTTCTTCCTCGAATTCCTTCAGCCCTTCCTCGTTGATCCCGACCTCTTCCAGCACCTGAGGCTTGACGCTTTCCCATTCGTGATCTTCGCGATGGGAATAGATGTTGTGAATGTGCGTGGCGAGTTGCAACATCGCGACCATGGTGGTGGCTTTATGCCCGGTGTTCAGGATTTCGTGATGGAAACGCACTGCCTGGCAGATATAGTCGGGCAGGTGCCAGTGCTTGGCAATGAGATAGCCAACCACGCAGTGATTGGTGTTGAACTGCCGATCCTCGGCGGCAAGGTCGGGCCAGTTGTGATTGACTGACTGGCGCCAGACTTTGCAATATTCATCGAACCGTTGCAGCAGGATGGGCACGCCGCAATCGTGGAATAATCCCGCCATGTAGGCCTGGTCAGGAAAGATGTTGCACACAGAGCGTTGCTTCCAGGCGATGATGGAACAGAGCTGGGCAATTTCAGCCGAGCCTTCCCAGAACCATTCGTAATATTCTTCCTGCCCTCCCAGGCTGCGCCGCAGGGCGGAACTCTTGATGATGTTGAGCATCTGGTTGAGGCCGATCACGGAGATGGCTTTTTCCAGATTGTTGGCCGGTTTTTTCGAGCCATAGACGGGTGAGCTGATGACCTTGAAGACCGATGCGGTCAGGGCCGCGTCCTGGCTGACCCGCTTTGCGATGGCGGCCATGCCGGCGTTATTTGCCAGCATCTGTTCAATGTCGAGCAGGATCTTTGGCTGGGGCGGAATGATGACGCCGCTGCCGAGAATGTTTTCAATCAGTGCATCTTCGGCTTTGGCGCCAGGATTAGGCATGAGCTTCATGCTATGAATGGCTGAATTTCTTGAAGTGGTTGATCAGGCCATTGGTGGAAGCATCAAAGCGGGTTGCCGTTTTGTCGTGAGCCAGTTCGGGCAGGATGTTGCTGGCCAGTTGCTTGCCCAGTTCCACGCCCCATTGGTCGAAAGAGTTGAGATTCCAGATGATGCCCTGCACGAAAACCTTGTGTTCGTAGAGTGCGATCAGCGAACCCAGGGTATGCGGCGTCACTTTGCGCAACAGGATGGAATTGGTGGGTTTGTTGCCGGGGAAAACCTTGTGCGGCAGCAACTGCTTCAGCCTCCTGCCGCTCATGCCGGCCCGTTCGAGCTCAGCGCGCGCCTCATCTTCGGTCTTGCCCTGCATCAGTGCCTGCGTCTGGGCAAAGAAATTGGCCAGCAGGATGCGGTGATGGTCGCCGATGGGGTTGTGGCTGTCGATCGGCACCAGGAAATCCGCCGGGATCAATTTGCTGCCCTGGTGAATGAGCTGGTAGAAGGCGTGCTGGCCATTGGTGCCGGGCTCGCCCCAGATCACCGGCCCGGTCTGGTAATCCACGGCCTTGGCGTTGCGTGAAATGCGCTTGCCGTTGCTTTCCATGTCCAGTTGCTGCAGATAGGCCGGCAGGCGGTGCAGGTACTGGTCATAGGGCAATACCGCGTGGCTCTGGGCAGAGAAAAAGTTGTTGTACCAGATGCCCAGCAGGCCGAGAATGACCGGCATGTTCTGCTCGAACGGGGCATGGCGGAAATGCTCGTCCATCTCGAATGCGCCTGCGAGCAGCGCCTCGAAATGATCCATGCCGAGATAGAGCGCAATGGGCAGCCCGATGGCGGACCACAGCGAATAGCGGCCGCCCACCCAATCCCAGAACTCGAACATGTTGGCCGTGTCGATGCCGAATTTGGCGACTTCCCCGGCGTTGGTCGAAACCGCGACGAAATGCCGCGCGATCGCTGCTTCATCCTTGGCGGCGCGCAACAGCCATTCACGGGCCGAGCGCGCATTGGTCAGGGTTTCCTGGGTGGTGAAGGTCTTGGAGGCGATGACGAACAGGGTGGTTTCGGGGTCGATGCGCTTGAGCGTCTCGGCCAGGTGGGTGCCATCGACGTTGGACACGAAGTGGGCCTTGAGTCCCGGTTTCTCGTAATGCTTGAGGGCCTCGGTGACCATCACCGGACCAAGGTCGGAGCCGCCGATGCCGATGTTCACGATGTCCGTGATGCTCTTGCCCGAGTAGCCCCGCCACTGGCCGCTGCGCACCCGTTGTGAGAACTCGCCCATGTGCGCCAGCACTCGCCTGACGTCGGGCATGACATCCTTGCCGTCCACCATCACCGGCTTGCCGGAGCGGTTGCGCAAGGCGGTATGCAGCACGGCGCGGCCTTCGGTGAAATTGATGGCCTCGCCCGCGAACATGCGTTCAATCCACTGGTTCAGGCCGGTTTCCCGCGCCAATTGCATGAGCAGGGCGAAGGTTTCTTCCGTAATCAGGTTCTTCGAATAATCGAGCAGGAAATCGCCCTGGTTGAGCGAAAATCGCGCAAAGCGCTGCGGGTCCTGCTGGAACAGGTCGCGCATGTGCAGCGGTGCGATTTTTTTCTGGTGCAATTTTAAAGCTTGCCAGCTTGGAAGGCGGGTGAGGGCAGACATGATTTCTAACTCTGGAAAACTATTTTACAGGGGCCAAAATGATTCCCGACAAGGGAGGGATGGTAATCTCCAGAGATTGCTCGAAACCCATCCAGGGTTGGCTCTGTGCTTCCAGGCCTTCTCCATTGCCGACATTGCTGCCGCCATAGTAAGTGGAATCGCTGTTGAATGCTTCCTGGTAACGGCCAGCCCGTGGTACGCCAATGCGATAACCCTGGCGCGGGACGGGTGTGAAATTGAGGATCACCACAACTACGCTGCCATCTTTCCCCCAGCGCAGGAAGGACAGGATTGAGTGGTCTGCATCGTGACAGTCTACCCAGGAAAATCCGGAGACTTCAAAATCCTGTTGGTACAGGGCTGGCGTATTGCGATAGAGGTTGTTAAGGTCGCGGCTGAGGTCCTGCACGCCCTTGTGCCAGTGGTACTGCAGCAGCGACCAGTTAATCTCTCCTCCCACCTGCCATTCGAGTCCCTGGCCGATTTCGTTGCCCATAAAATTGAGCTTTTTGCCGGGATAGGCTATCTGGTAGGTGAGGAGCAGGCGCAGGTTGGCAAATTTCTGCCAGGTGTCGCCGGGCATTTTGTCGAGCAGCGAACCTTTGCCGTGCACGACCTCATCGTGCGAGAAAGGCAGCACGAAATTCTCGGTATAGGCGTAAAGCTGGCCGAAGGTCAATTCGTTGTGATGGAAGCGGCGGTGGATAGGTTCGTGCAACATGTAACGCAGCGTGTCGTTCATCCAGCCCATGTTCCATTTCATGGAGAAGCCCAGGCCACCGAGGTAGACCGGCCTTGAAACCATGGGCCAGGAGGTGGATTCCTCGGCGAAGGTCAGCGCGCCGGGGAAATCGTCGTGCACCATGATGTTGAGGCTGCGCAGGAATTCGATGGCATCCAGGTTCTCGCGTCCGCCGTATTTGTTGGGTATCCACTCGTCGGCCTTGCGTGAATAGTCCAGGTAGAGCATGGACGCGACGGCATCGACGCGCAGTCCATCGAGATGGAATTCGGCAAGCCAGTAGTGGGCACTGGAAAGCAGAAAACTCTGTACCTCATGGCGTCCGTAATTAAAAATGTGAGTACCCCAGTCCTGGTGGTAACCAAGACGCGGATCTTCATGTTCATATAATGCTGTGCCGTCAAAGCGCGCCAGAGCCCAGCTGTCCTGCGGGAAATGTGCCGGCACCCAGTCGAGGATGACGCCAATGTTAGCCTGGTGACAGGCGTCCACGAAAAACCGGAAATCATCCGGCGTGCCGAAGCGCGACGTGGGGCCGAAATAACCTGTTGCCTGGTAGCCCCAGGACTCGTCCAGGGGGTGCTCGGATATCGGCATGAGTTCGACATGGGTATACCCCATGTCGTTGACGTAGGGCACAAGATGTTCCGCCAGTTCGCGCCAGTTGTAGAAGCGCCCATCCAGATGGCGTTTCCATGATCCGGCGTGGATTTCGTAGACGTTGAACGGCGCGTGCAGCCAGTCGAGTTCATGGCGCTGTTTCATCCATGCCTGATCGCCCCAGTTGTGCATTGTGGGGGTGGATACTTTTGCGGCAGTGCTGGGACGCAACTCATATTCCTGACCGTAGGGGTCGGTCTTGGTCAGTATCTCTCCACTGTGACGGTTGCGGATTTCAAATTTGTACAAGCTGCCCATGGCAAGCTCAGGAACAAACAGTTCCCAGACCCCGCTCGAACCCAGGCTACGCATGGGGTGGACGCGTCCATCCCAGTGATTGAAATCGCCAATGACACTGACACGCTCGGCATTTGGCGCCCACACGGCAAAGCGAATGCCTGCAATGCCCGTGATGGTAGTGTGCTGCGCGCCCAGGATGCGGTATGCCTGGTACAGGCGGCCTTCGCCGAAGAGGTAAAGGTCCATTTCGCTGATCTGTGGCGGAAATGCGTAGGGGTCGAAAAATTCATGGTATCCAACGCCACGTGGCACTCTCAGACGGTAAGGGCTCTCGGGTTTTTCGTCGCCGTGCCAGAAAAACACGCCATCCGGGTGGATTTTTTCAAGTATTAGCCATTTGCCGTCAAGGCAAATCTCAACCTGCTGTTCGAATGGGAGAAAGGATCGCACCGACCATGCATTTCCTTCTTCGTGCAGTCCAAGAAAAGCGAAGGGATCATGGTGCCGGGCTTTGAGCAAGGCCTTCAGATTTGTGTTGACTTTGGCGCTGAGGTTGGGTTTCATGAGAGTGTCGCTACAGCATGATAATGTAAGAAGAATATGCCAGAAGACGGCATTAGGCAAACGCCAATGCTGTTCAAAGGGGTATAATTTACACACCATAATACCGCAGTAAGGGAGAACTTCTTTGCAATCATCCACTACTCCTCGTTTTATCAGTCTGTTGACCAAGAATACAGTAGCGCTGATTCTCGCCGGCGGCCGGGGTAGCCGTCTCAAGGCGCTCACTGACTGGCGTGCAAAGCCGGCCGTGCCCTTTGGTGGAAAATTCCGTATTATCGATTTCCCTCTTTCCAATTGTGTCAATTCGGGCATTCGCCGCATCGGCGTCATCACCCAATACAAGGCGCATAGCCTGCTGCAGCACCTGCACCGTGGCTGGAGTTTTCTGCGCGGCGAGTTCAATGAATTTGTCGAGCTGCTGCCCGCTCAGCAGCGCATTCAGGAAACCTGGTATAAGGGTACTGCGGATGCGGTATTTCAAAATCTCGACATTATCCGGGGTTATAAATCCGAATATGTGCTGATCCTCGCGGGCGACCATATCTACAAGCAGGATTATGGCGAAATGCTGGCGTTCCACTCCGCTCATGCGGCTGACATGACCGTGGTCTGCCTGGAAGTGCCGCGGGAGGAGGCCTCGGCCTTTGGCGTCATAACCGTGGACGACCATCAGCGCGTGGTGAAGTTCACCGAAAAGCCCGAGCATCCGGACGAAATTCCCGGCAAGCCGGGCAGGGTCATGGTGAGCATGGGGATTTACGTGTTCAACACGTCTTTCCTGTTCGAGCAGCTGATCCGGGATGCCGATGATCCCCATTCCAGCCATGACTTTGGCAAGGACATTATCCCTTACCTGGTTAACCGTTACCGGGTGTTCGCTCATCCTTTTGAGGATAGCTGTGTCGGCCTGCAGAATGGCGAACCTTACTGGCGCGACGTGGGAACGATCGATGCCTATTGGGAAGCCAATATGGAAATGACCAAGATCACGCCTTACCTCAACCTGTATGACCAGCAATGGCCGATTTGGACTTATCAGGAGCAGTTGCCGCCGGCGAAGTTCGTGTTCGATGATGAAAGCCGGCGTGGTTATGCCGTGGATTCCCTGGTGTCTGGCGGATGCATCATCAGCGGTGCTTCTGTACGCCGCTCGTTGCTGTTTTCCAATGTCAACATCCACAGCTATACCGAGATCGAGGATTCTGTCATTCTGCCCAATGTGGACATTGGCCGATACGTTACCCTCAAGAAGGTTGTATTAGACAAGGGATGCGTCATTCCTGAAGGCATGACGATTGGCGTTGACCCGGTTGAAGATGCCAAACGTTTTTATGTCACGGAAAAGGGTGTAACCCTGGTGACGCCGGAAATGCTGGGGCACGAGATTCACCACGTCCGCTGAGTTTTTTCCCCTTCGTATTTTACTTCCTGATTGTTCAGCATCCTCGGCCTGAAGGCGGGGGATGCAGGTTATTTCATTTATGAGCACCCATAAGAAACTGAAGCTTGTTTTGTGCTGGCACATGCACCAGCCTGATTATCGCCATCATGAGACGGGCGAGTTTGCCTTGCCGTGGACTTATCTCCATGCCATCAAGGACTATACCGATATGGCCTACCATCTGGAGCAGACGCCGGGTGCGCGGGCAGTGGTGAACTTTGTCCCTATTCTGCTCGACCAGTTGGAAGATTACAGCGACCAGTTTCGTAGCGGAAAACTGCGCGACCCCTTGTTGCGCCTCCTCGCGGCCAAGGATTTGGAACATGTGACTCTGGCGCAGCGCAAGCTGATACTGAAAAGTTGTTTTCGCAGCAATCACAGCAAGATGATCGAGCCTTATCCGGCCTACAAGCGTCTCTACGACCTGTTCAAAATGCATGAAGCGGAGGGGGAAGGGCACTTTCATTATCTGTCCAGTCAGTACCTGGCTGATCTGTTGGTGTGGTATCACCTTGCCTGGACCGGTGAAAGCGTGCGACGCGAGAATGAGTTGATCGTGGCCATGATGTCCAAAGGCAGTATGTTTACTTTCAAGGAACGCCAGCAGTTGATGGCCCTGATTGGCGAATTGATCCAAGGAATCATCCCTCGATACAGAAAACTGTCCGAAGACGGGCAGGTTGAGCTTTCTACAACGCCGTATTACCACCCCATTGCTCCGCTCATGCTGGATTTCAACAGCGCGAGAGAGAGCTTGCCTGGGAGTGAGCTGCCCATGTCGCATTGCTATCCCGGGGGGGCGCAGCGGGTGTCGTTTCATGTGTCCCAGGCTTTTGCCAAGCACGCGTATTACTTTGGCCGGCATCCGGTTGGCATGTGGCCTGCTGAAGGCGGGGTTTCTCAGGCGGCCGCGCTACTGATGGCAAAAAGTGGCTGTCGCTGGATAGCCACCGGGCAGGCCGTGCTGAGCAACAGCCTGCGGCAGGCCAGGCAGGAAGAGATGCTGAAGAGTCCCGTCAATTATCTGTACCGGCCCTACCGTATTGCGGATGGCGAGCAAGAAATTGCCTGCTTTTTCCGCGATGATCAGTTGTCCGACAAGATTGGTTTCGAGTATGCAAAATGGTTTGGCCGCGATGCGGTGCTTGATTTTGTCCAGATTCTGGAGGAAATCCTGCATAACGGCGGCGTACACGAGAACCCGGTTGTCAGTGTAATTCTGGATGGCGAGAATGCATGGGAATATTACCCCTACAACGGCTACTATTTTTTGTCTGAGTTGTATGAAATGCTGCAGAATCATCCTCATATCGAGATGACTACTTTCCGCGATTACCTGGATGGCTGCCGTGAGGGGCGCGATGGCGAGCAGCATTCGGCCTACCACTGCGCGGAAAGCAGGGATTTGCCACACTTGGTGGCGGGAAGCTGGGTGTATGGGGATTTCACGACCTGGATTGGCTGCCCGGAAAAAAATCACGCCTGGGATTTGCTGTGCCAAGCCAAGCAAAGTTATGATCTGGTCATGGCCAGCGGGCGCCTGAGTGCGGAGCAACAGGACAAGGCGTCTCGCCAGCTTGCGGTGTGTGAAGGGTCCGACTGGTTCTGGTGGTTCGGCGACTATAACCCGGGTGATAGTGTCAGAAGCTTTGATCAGCTTTACCGGGAGAATCTGGCTGATCTGTATCGTATGTTGATGCTGCTTCCCCCGCTGGAACTGGATGTGCCTATCAGCCAGGGGGGCGGAGCTGCGGAAGCGGGCGGAACCATGAGGCGGGGTTCCTGAGCGGGCGCCTGACGGGTAATAAACTTAAAAACAGAGAATCTGAGAATTATGACAAAATCGGTTGCGCTCTTGCTTGGCGTTCACGCTCATCAGCCTGTGGGCAATTTTCCGGAAGTACTGCAGGATGCCCATGCACGCTGCTACGGTCCATTCATCCGCACCCTCTATCGCTATCCCGACTTCCATTTTGCGCTGCATTTTTCCGGCTGGCTGCTGGATTACCTGCTGCAGCACTATCCGGAAGACATGGCGATGTTGAAGAAAATGGTGCAGCGCGGGCAAGTAGAACTGGTCGGCGCAGGCGAAACCGAGCCGGTATTGGCGGTGATTCCCAACCGCGACCGCATCGGCCAGGTCGTTGCGCTTTCAGACAAGCTGGAAAAGAAATTCGGGCAGCGACCACAAGGCGCATGGCTGACTGAGCGGGTATGGGAGGCGACAGTGGTGCCGGCCCTGGCGGATGCGGGAATACGCTACGTCACGGTAGATGACTATCATTTTCTGTGTACCGGCAAAGATGCCTCCGAACTGAATGGTTTTTATACGACCGAGGAAGATGGACGCCGCCTGGATCTGTTCCCCATTTCTGAGGCGCTGCGTTACCGCTTCCCTTTCTCTCCCGCACACGAGGCGGTTCAGTATCTGGAGAGTCTGGCGGGAGAAGAGGAAGAAGCTGCCGTCTATTTCGATGATATCGAGAAATTCGGCATCTGGCCGGAGACCTACGAGTGGGTTTATGAAAAAGGCTGGCTGGAAGATTTCATCCGCGGAGTGCTGGCCTCTCCGTTGATCCGTCCCATGAAATTCAGCGATTATCATGCCGCGGCGCATACCCGCGGTATCGTTTATTTGCCCACGACCTCCTACATCGAGATGAATGAATGGACCTTGCCCGCGCGGGCTGCCAACAGCTATGCAAATCTGGTTCAGGAGGCGAAATCAAAAGGCTGCTTCGATCGCGACAAGGCATTCCTGCGCGGCGGCATCTGGAAGAATTTCATCACGCGCTACCCGGAATCCAACTGGATGCACAAGCGCATGCTGCAATTGTCACAGCGTTACCACGCCTTGCCGGCGCGCAAGCAAAGCAAGGAGATGCTCGAACTGCTCTACCAGTCCCAGGCCAATGATGCTTACTGGCATGGGCTGTTCGGCGGCCTGTACTTGCCTCACCTGCGCCGGGCGATCTACAACGCCATCGTGGCACTGGAGAGCATGCTGGACAAGGTTGCCGGACGCCCTCCGGTGGTAGTCGAGGATCTTGATTTCGACGGCAGGAATGAGGTTTTTATCCACAACGACGAGATTCAGGCGGTTGTGCGTCAGGATGGCAGCGCTGCATTGTGCGAACTGGATGCGTACTTCTTGAGGCATAATTTTGGTGACACTTTGGCGCGCCAATCAGAACATTACTACCGCGATATGCATCTGGACCATGAAGGACGGCATGAAGGAGGAGGCATCGCCAATCCGCACGAACGTGTCAGCTTCAAGCACCATATCACCCCGGCCGATCTGGAGCTGGATGATGTTCAGCGCATGCTGTTCCTTGATAGCCTGGTCAATGGCAAAGCCGTGACACCCTTGCGGTGCTACATTCTGCGCCAAGCCGATGATCATGCCACACATCTGACGTTCACTTGTGAACGGTGCAAGCTTTTGATCGACAAGCGGATTTCTGTCTCCGGCAAGCGCCTGCGTGTAAGCTATCTGTTCAATGGAGAAATGCAGGGTCAGTTCCGGACAGAGATTAATCTGGCCATGCCAAGTTGCGATGGTCCGGCAGGCCGTTTCGTCTTCAATGACCAGATCCCGGGTGGACTCGGCCAGGCCTTGCAGTTCGAGAAAGCAAAAAAACTGGATTTGCAGGATGAAGTGCTGGGTGGCGTATTGTCTCTGCACCTCAACACCCCGGCCCTGATTCAGAGCCAGCCCCACTTTTCAGTTTCTCAGTCGGAAGCGGGTTTCGAGAAGATCATGCAGGCAGTGACGCTGACGCTGACCTGGCCGCTCTCTTCCCAGATGAAGGAACTTATTGTGGATATTGAAATGCGTAAACTTGGTGGCTGAGGCTGCTCGGGCTACAATTCCGTTGTTTCGAAATTATTAAAGATTGCGCGCCATGACTGAAGAAAGAGTTGCCAGAAACAAGGTTGTCTACGTTACCTATTCGATCGTCGATCAGTCGGGTTCTGTTTTTGAACAGTCCGATGTGCCAATTGGTTATGTGCATGGCGGCAACAGCCCTTTGTTCCAGAAAATCGAAATGGCGCTGGATGGGCATAAGCTTGGAGACCGGGTTGAGGTTTCACTTGATCCTGTCGAGGGCTTTGGCCCGCACGACCCCAATCTGACTTTTACTGATGATATCGAAAATGTCCCCCCCGAGTTCCGGCGCGTCGGTGCGGAGGTAGAGCTACAGAATGAGCAGGGCGAGAGCATGACCTTCCGCGTCAGCCGGATTGCCGATGGCAAACTTACGGTCGATGCCAATCATGCGCTTGCGGGCCAGACCGTCACATTTGTTGTGAACGTGGTCAACATCCGTGATGCCAACATGGACGAGATCGTCAATGGTCTTCCTATTGATCAGAGCCATTCGCTTCATTGACGGCCCCGGTCTGGCGGGAAGCTCCTGATTGTCTTGCCCGTCAAAACTGGATATCCTTACCCAAACCCCGTATAAGGAAAAGCTTCATGGCGTTCATTGCATTCTATATCGTAGCCATCGCGATCCTGGTTGCGCATTTCACCGGCTGGCTGGCACGCCATAACGTGGAATGGCTGGTATTGGTATTGGCGGCAGCGGTATTTCCGGCGGTCATTTTCCTCTGATTGCTTCTCGTGGCTGATTACCAGCCCATCTCCTGCGTTCAGCATGAGCGCCTCGAATTCAGCGTTTTACGTAAAATCCCTCTCCAGCTAGAGTATCGCCAGGGTTCTGAAAGAATCCATCGGATCGTGATGCCGCTCGACGTGGAGACACGCAGGGGCGCGGAGTGGTTGAAGTTCAGGGTGAACGGCACTGGCGAGGTCATCGAAATCCGGCTCGACTGTATTATTTCCTTTGTCGAGCAGCCGGCTTCCTAGCTATTTTGTCCGCCGGCCTGCGGTAAAGCACGAATACCGTGGGATGCTTGTCACAATCCGGCACCTTCCGCTTCCATTCTGCAATGCTTCTTGTGCTGATTCGTTCGCTTGGCAGTGTCAGGTCCGTGGCAATGCACAGCTCTGTTTCGTTAGCGCAGGTGGCAAGTAGATCAAGCAAGAGTTGCTGGTTGCGGTAGGGCGTCTCGATGAAAATCTGGGTCTGATTCAGGCGTAGCGAAAGCTGTTCGATATCCTGGATCTTCTTAACCCGTTCGGTTTTTTCTGCCGGCAGGTATCCAAGGAAAGCAAAGCTCTGTCCATTGAGCCCCGACCCCATCAGGCTGAGCAGGATGGAGGACGGTCCCACCAGGGGGACTACCCTGATATTGCGTGCATGTGCGAGGCGCACCAGGGCGGCACCCGGGTCGGCCACCGCGGGGCAGCCCGCTTCAGACAAGAGTCCGACATCTTCTCCGTCCAGGAGGGGTTGCAACAGGTTTTCCAGTTCATCTTGACGAGTGTGCTCATCCAGAGTGGACATGCGAATTTCCTGCAGTGCTACCGCCGTGCCGGTCTGTTTCAGAAATTGCCGCGCGGTTTTGGGGTGTTCAGTGACAAAGGTGCGCAGTGACGCCGCCAGGCGTATGGCTTGTTGGGGCAGAATGGCAGAGAGATCGCTGCCCTCGCCGAGCGTGGTCGGGATCAGAAATAAGGTGCCCATATTCATGGTGGGTCAGATGATCTGGAAGTTTTCGTTGTTGAACATGTCGATCAGGGCGATCAGTGGCAGTCCGATGAGGGCATTGGGGTCGTCGCCTTCCATCCGGGCAATCAGGGCGATGCCCAGGCCTTCGGATTTGGCGCTGCCGGCACAGTTGTAAGGCTGTTCCTTGGCGAGATAATGTTCGATCTGGGCATCGCTCAGATCACGGAAGCTGACGGTGAAGGGGACCAGGCGGTTCTGAACGCGGCCGGTTTTGCTGTTGTAGAGGCATAGTGCGGTATTGAACACCACCTTCCTGCCACGCATGCGGCGTAGCTGAAGGGTGGCATTTTCGTGGGTATGCGGCTTGCCGAGTTGCTCTCCATCCAGCGTGGCGACCTGGTCCGAGCCGATGATCAGGGCGTCCGGGAAATGGGTTCCCGCAGCGCGTGCCTTTGCTTCGGCCAGGCGCGTGGCGGTTTCAACGGCGGTTTCGCCTGACAGGGGCGTTTCGTCCAGTTCCGGCGCTAAGGTGCTGAATGGAACTTGCAGGCGATTCAGCAGGTCGCGCCGGTAGGGCGAGGTGGAGGCGAGTACGAGTTCCATTATTCGGGCTGAATTTCGATCAGGGCTTCATCCGGGGTGACGCTGTCTCCCTTGTCCACGAATACGGCAACAACCGTTCCGCTGATCGGAGCTTGCACCTCGTTCTCCATCTTCATGGCTTCGATTACCAGGACCGGGTCGCCAGCCTTGACCGCAGCGCCTTTCTGCGCGAGCACGTCCACAATGGTGCCGGGCATCGCAGTGGTGACATGTCCTGGGCGAGTGGGGCGTGGGCGTTTGCCTGCCGGGGATTTTTTCTCGCCGCCCGTTTCACGGGTCTTTCCGCCTCCGGTCGCAATGCCGGCCGGTCCGCCGTAGACTTCGACTTCGCTCAGGGCTTCCACCAGCACCTCTTCCGGCACGCCATCCACTGAGACGTAGAAGGGGCGCGTGTCCGCCCCGTGCTGGCCGGAACCGGTGACGTGGATGTGATAGGTTTCGCCATGCAGGGTGACATTGAATTCGTTGGCGGCATAGAAAGGGCCGCAAGACATATTCGTGTCGGGTGGCAACAGTTGCTCCGGTTTGAGGGCGCCAGCCGCGCGCTCCTGCAGGAAGTTGCGGCCCAGATCGGGGAACATGGCATAAGTCAGCACATCTTCCTCGCTCTTGGCCAAGCTTTCGATTTCGCCGCGAAGTTTGTCCATTTCGTCATTCAGCAGATCGGCCGGGCGGCAGGTGATGACTTCCTGATTGCCGATGGCAATGCTGCGCACTTCTGAATTGACTGCTCCAGGTGCCTTGCCGTAGCGTCCCTGCAGATAGTTTTTAACTTCGGTGGTGACCGATTTGTAACGTTCGCCCGTGAGTACATTCAGCACCGACTGCGTGCCGACGATCTGCGAGGTGGGAGTAACCAGCGGCGGAAAGCCCAGTTCTTCACGTACACGCGGGATTTCCGCCAGTACTTCGTCCATGCGGTTGAGCGCGTCCTGCTCCTTCAGTTGGTTGGAGAGGTTGGAAATCATTCCGCCGGGTACCTGGTTGACCAGCACGCGCGTGTCCACACCGGTGAAATCGCTTTCGTACTGCCAGTATTGTTTGCGCACCTCGCGGAAATAGGCAGTGATTTCCTGCAATGCTGCCAAGTCGAGACCGGTGTCGAATTCCGTGCCGGCCAGGGCGGCCACGATGCTTTCAGTGGAGGCATGGCTGGCACCTTCGCCAAAGGAAGAATTGCAGGTGTCGAGGATGGTGGCGCCGCTTTCCACTGCCTTGAGGAAACACATGGCAGACAAACCGGAGGTGGCGTGGCTATGCAGGTGTATCGGGATGGAAATGGCGGCTTTCAGGGCTTTCACCAATTCGCCGGTGTGGTATGGCGTCAGCAGTCCGGCCATGTCCTTGATGGCCAGGGTGTCGCAGCCCATGGCTTCCAGTTCTTTGGCCATCTGCACGAAATGGGGAATGCCATGTACCGGGCTGGTGGTGTAGCAGATGGCGCCCTCGGCTGTCTTGCCGGATTTCTTGACGGCATCGATGGAAACTCTCAGGTTGCGCAGGTCGTTCATGGCATCGAAAATGCGGAATACATCCACGCCGTTATCGGCGGATTTCTGCACGAATGCACGCACCACGTCGTCGGAATAGTGACGGTAACCGAGCAGATTCTGGCCGCGCAGCAGCATCTGGATGCGGGTATTGGGCAATGCCTTGCGCAAGCTCTTGAGGCGATCCCAAGGGTCTTCGCGCAGGAAGCGCACGCAGGCGTCGAATGTGGCGCCACCCCAGGCTTCCAGCGACCAGAAGCCGATGTTGTCGAGCTTTTTGCAGATGGGTAGCATGTCCTTGGTGCGCATACGGGTTGCGATCAGGGACTGGTGGCCGTCGCGTAAAACGAGTTCGCTGATAAAAACTTTAGCCATGCTCTATTCCTAAATTTTGGATTTCACTGTTTGCTACAGGCCCATATGGGCCGCGATTGCAGCCGAAATGGCGGCCGCCACTGCATCCCTGGGTGGGCGCACGGAATAATTGATCAGTTCAGGGTGCGCTTCGACAAAGCTGGTATCAAATTTGCCGCTACGGAAATCGGGGTGTTTCAGGATTTCCTGGTAGTAGGGGATGGTTGTCTTAACGCCGTACACCACCATGTCGTTCAATGAGCGCTGGCCGCGGGCCACCACGCCTTCCCAGGTCAGATTCCACACCGTCAGTTTTGCGCACATGGAGTCGTAATAGGGCGGGATCACGTAGCCGGAGTACATGGCCGCGTCGGTGCGCACGCCAGGGCCGCCCGGCGCGTAATAGCGCGTGATGCGGCCGAAACTTGGCAGGAATCCATTTTTTGGATCTTCCGCATTGATGCGGAATTCCATGGCGAAGCCGCGGTAATTTACGTCACTCTGCTTGTATTGCAGGGGCAGGCCGCTGGCGATGCGTATCTGTTCCTGCACGATGTCGATGCCGGTAATGGTTTCCGTGACGGTGTGCTCCACCTGCAGGCGGGTGTTCATTTCCATGAAGAAGAACTTGTTGTCCTGATCGAGCAGAAATTCCACCGTGCCGGCGTTGACGTAGCCTACGGCCTTGGCTGCATTGACTGCCAGATCGCCGATATGGCGGCGCTGTGCTTCGTTGATCTGGGGGGAGGGGGCAATCTCGATCAGTTTCTGATTGCGGCGCTGGATCGAACAGTCGCGTTCGAACAGGTGAATCACGTTGCCAAAGCTGTCGCCCAGTACCTGAACTTCGATATGGCGCGGGTTGACCACGCATTTTTCAAGAAATACCTCCGGTTTGCCAAAGGCCTTGCTGGCTTCGGACACTACGCGGTCATAATTCTTGAGCAGTTCTTCTTCGCTGTTGCAGCGCCGTATACCTCGCCCCCCGCCGCCATTGGTGGCTTTGAGCATGACCGGATAGCCGATCTTGTTCGCCAGTTGGCGGGCCTCTTCCACGTTGCCCAGATTGCCTTCGCTGCCGGGCACGACGGGCACGCCGGCTTCAATCATGGCTTTGCGGGCCTGGATCTTGTCACCCATCTGGTGAATGACTTTGGAAGACGGGCCGATGAAGGCGATGCCGCGCTTGGCGCAGATGTCTGCCAGGACAGGATTTTCCGAGAGGAAGCCATAGCCCGGGTGAAGTGCGTCACAACCGGCGGCGACAGCCAGATTGACGATATTGTGCGCGTTGAGGTAGCCGATGACGGGGTCGGAACCAATGTTGTAGGCTTCGTCGGCTTTTTTTACATGTAGCGCATGGCGGTCGGCATCGGTGTAGATGGCCACTGACTTGATGCCCATTTCAGAGCAGGCGCGCACGATGCGGACGGCGATTTCACCACGGTTGGCGATTAGAATTTTTTTGATCACGTGACAACCCGAATCTCAATTTGTTTTTCTGATCCTGGCACCGGCAGGCCAGTGCCAATCGTGAACAGCCGGCGTCGTCTTGGCTCATTCAGGTAAAACCCTTAAAAGGCTTTTTGACACAAAAGCCGAAAAATTATATCATGCGCGGCTTATGTATGAACAGGCTGTGATCGATAACCTTGACTTTGCCCGGAATGGGCGGGTGATGCGCGGAGAAGCGCGGCTGGCCGGCTTTGCCAGGTTGCAGAGTTCGCTGCTGTCCAATCAGGGCGTTTTGAATTATACCCTGTCAGGAAAAATCGGAGCGAAAGGCGAGCCTCTTCTGGTTTGCAGTATTGATGGCGAGCTTGTTTTACAGTGTCAGCGTTGTCTTGAGGCGTTGGAATACCCGCTTCATATTGAATCTCGATTGCGACTGGTGCAGGGCGCTACGCAGTTTGATGATCTTGGCGATGGTGATGAAGAAGTGGATTCGATACCTGCCAGTACCGAAATGGATGTTCTGGCGCTGGTTGAAGATGAGATTTTGTTGAATTTGCCGATTTCGCCCCTGCACTCTTCTGAGTTATGTCAGGGCAAGGGTGTGGGGAAGTTGGCAAATGAAAAAGGAAACAATCCGTTTGGCGCTTTGGCGGCGCTGAAGGTTAAATGATTATTCAAGGAGTTTGAAATGGCTGTTCAGCAAAACAAAAAATCCCCATCCAAGCGTGGTATGCACCGTGCGCACGATTTTCTCACCAACCCTCCTTTGGCGGTTGAGCCTACCACGGGTGAAGTGCATCTGCGTCACCATGTAAGCCCAAGCGGCTTTTATCGTGGGCGCAAAGTTGCCCCCGCCAAAGGCGAATAAGAAGCTTATCCCATCCGCGGCCGGGTTCCTCCGGCCGCATACAGCTGATTAGCTGTTCTTATGGACATTACCGTTGCGATTGACGCCATGGGCGGCGACCATGGCGCGCATGTGACCGTGCCCGCTGCGCTGGAAATCCTGCGCCGTGACGCGGACGTCAATATCGTTCTGGTTGGCTTGACCGAAGCCATCGAGGCCGAACTGCGCGCATGTCGCGCAGAGGTCGGCCCACGCCTGCGCATTCACCATGCCAGCGAAGTGGTGACCATGGACGATCCGCCTGCACAGGCCCTGCGCAGCAAGAAAGACTCCTCCATGCGGGTCGCGATCAACCTGGTCAAAAGCGGCGAGGCCAATGCCTGTGTTTCAGCAGGCAATACCGGCGCCCTGATGGCCATTTCACGTTTTGTTCTGAAAACGCTGCCCGGCATCGATCGGCCTGCAATCGCCAGCATGCTGCCCAGCCTCAAGGGGCATGTGTATGTGCTTGATCTGGGTGCGAATGTGGATTGCAGCGCTGAACATCTGCTGCAATTCGGCATCATGGGCGCGATGCTGGCGGCGGCGGTGGAGCACAAGGAGAATCCCAGCGTTGGCCTGCTGAACATCGGCGAAGAAGATATCAAGGGCAGCGATGTGGTGAAGCAGGCGGGCGAACTGCTGCGCAACAGCCACCTCAACTTCTACGGCAATATTGAAGGCGACGATATTTACAAAGGCACGACCGACGTGGTGGTGTGCGATGGCTTCGTCGGCAACGTGGCGCTTAAAACGTCCGAGGGGCTGGCCCAGATGATGGGCAAGTTCCTGCGCCAGGAGTTCAGGCGCAATCTGTTTACCAAACTGCTCGGCCTGCTGGCCTTGCCGGTGCTCAGCGCATTCAAGAAACGCATGGACCACCGCCGCTACAATGGCGCAAGCTTGCTGGGCCTGCGCGGTATCGTGGTGAAAAGCCACGGCTCGGCTGACAGTTTCGCCTACCAGTTCGCCATTGAAACCGCAGTGGAAGAAGTCCGCAATGGTGTGCTGCGGCGGATTACCGAACAAACGTCGTTGCTACATCAAGAACAAGGAGCAGTCTGAATGTTTTCCAGGATCACCGGCACTGGCAGCTATCTGCCGAGCAAGGTGCTGACCAACCATGATCTGGAGCGCATGGTGGATACTTCGCATGACTGGATCTTCAGCCGCACCGGCATCAATCAGCGCCATATCGCAGCAGCCGATGAAGCCACCAGCGATCTTGCGCTGCATGCCAGCCGGCGCGCCATTGAGGCTGCCGGCATCGACCCGCAGCAGATCGATCTGATCATTGTCGGGACGACCACCCCGGACCAGGTTTTCCCCAGCACCGCCTGCCTGCTGCAAAACAAGCTGGGTATCAGGAGCGGTGGGCCGGCGTTTGATATCCAGGCCGTGTGCAGCGGTTTTGTCTACGCTCTTTCCACCGCTGATCAGTTCATCCGCAGTGGGCAGAGCAAGTGCGCGCTGGTCGTGGGCGCGGAAACCATGTCACGCATCGTGGACTGGACGGATCGTAATACCTGCGTGCTGTTTGGCGATGGCGCCGGAGCGGTGATCCTGCAGGCGAGCGAAACGGAAGGCATTATTTCCACGCATCTGCATGCTGACGGAGCCTACAAGGATCTGCTGGCCGTGGAAGGCGGTGGCTGCGGCGTGAAGCGGGAAGGCGATCCGCGCGTGGTGATGGACGGAAGCGCGGTTTTCAAATTTGCCGTAGGGGTGCTGGATTCCATTGTGGAAGAAACGCTCAACGCCAATGGCATGCAGAAATCCGACATTGACTGGCTGGTGCCGCATCAGGCCAATATCCGCATTATCCAGGCAACCGCAAAGAAGCTGGGTTTGCCCATGGAGCGCGTGGTGCTGACCGTGGACCGCCATGGCAATACTTCGGCCGCGTCCATTCCCCTGGCGCTGGATGTTGCGGTGCGCGAAGGCAGGATCAAGCCGGGCGAGACCATCCTGATGGAAGGCGTCGGCGGCGGATTCACCTGGGGATCGGCGCTGGTGCGCTGGTAAGATGGCCTTCAGCTATCAGCCGTCAGCAGTGCCATCGGACGGCGTCTCTCGCTGATAGCTGACTGCTGATAGCTAAAGGACATATATGAAATTGGCATTTGTTTTTCCCGGTCAGGGGTCCCAGTCAGTCGGGATGATGCAGGGCTTCGAAGCCCTGCCGGTGGTGCGCAAGACCTTTGAGGAAGCGGGCGATATCCTGAAGCTGGATTTGTGGCAGATGGTGACTGCGGGCCCGGTGGAAGCCATCAATCAGACCGTCAATACCCAGCCCGTGATGCTGACTGCCGGTGTGGCGGTGTATCGTGCCTGGCAGGAAATGGGCGGTGCCCGGCCTGAATTCATGGCGGGCCACAGCCTGGGGGAATATACCGCGCTGGTGGCCGCTGGCGCATTGCCATTCGCGGATGCGCTGCCGCTGGTGCGCTACCGCGCGCAAGTGATGCAGGAGGCGGTGGCCGAAGGCGTGGGCGGAATGGCGGCTATCCTCGGGCTTGACGATGATGCCGTGCGTGCAGTGTGTGCCGATGCGGCCCAGGGCGAGGTGGTGGAAGCGGTCAATTTCAATTCACCCGGCCAGGTGGTGATCGCAGGCAGCAAGGCCGCCGTTGAGCGCGGCATGGAACTGGCCAAGGCACGTGGCGCGAAACGCGCGTTGCCTTTGCCTGTTTCGGTTCCTTCGCATTGCAGCCTGATGAAACCGGCGGCGGAGAAGCTGGCGGCTTATCTGCAGTCAGTCGCCATGCAAGCGCCACAAGTGCCGGTGCTGCACAACGCTGATGTGAAGAGCTACAGCGGCGCAGTTGAAGTCAAGGATGCGCTGGTGCGCCAGCTTTACATGCCGGTGCGCTGGGTCGAGACAGTTCAGGCGCTTGCCGCCGCGGGCGTGACGCATGTCGCCGAGTGCGGCCCGGGCAAGGTGCTGGCCGGGCTGAACAAACGCATCGTGTCTGAACTGCAGGGGCTGGCGCTGACCGATGCGGCAGCGCTGGAACAAGCCAAGTCAATCTGAGAGGAATCATCATCATGCTGGAAGGACAAGTCGCACTGGTTACCGGCGCAAGCCGGGGTATTGGTCAGGCCGTGGCGCTGGATCTGGGGCGGAACGGGGCAACCGTGATTGGAACCGCCACCAGCGCGGGCGGCGCGGAAAAGATTACTGCCTATCTGAACGAGGCAGGCATCAAGGGCGCAGGCTTTGCGCTGGACGTGAACGACAAGGCGCAGGTCGCTTCCGTACTGGAAGCCATTCAGAAACAGTTTGGCGAGATTGCAATTCTGGTCAACAATGCCGGCATTACCCGCGACAATCTTCTGATGCGCATGAAGGAAGAGGAGTGGGACGCGATCATGGAAACCAACCTGAAATCGGTCTTTCGCATGAGCCAGGCGGTTTTGCGCGCCATGATGAAAGCGCGCTACGGCCGGATCATCAGCATCGCCTCGGTGGTCGGCACCATGGGCAATGCGGGCCAGACCAATTATGCGGCTGCCAAGGCGGGTATCATCGGCTTCTCCAAATCGTTGGCGCGCGAGGTTGGCAGCCGCAATATCACGGTTAATTGCGTGGCGCCCGGCTTTATCGATACCGACATGACGCGCGCCTTGTCGGAAGACCAGCGCAATGGCCTCTTGGCGCACATACCGTTGGGACGCCTCGGCCAGGTTGCCGACATTGCCGCCGCCGTGAGCTTCCTGGCTTCACCCCAGGCGGGCTATGTCACCGGCACGACACTGCATGTCAATGGCGGCATGTACATGGATTGATGCGGCTTTCCGCGCCATTGGTGCGGCGGGTAAAGTCTGCTAAAATACTGCGAATTTTTTGCTAGAACCAACATCAACACAAAGGAAATAAAGATGAGCGACATCGAACAACGCGTTAAGAAAATTGTGGCCGAGCAACTGGGCGTAAACGAAGCCGAAGTCAAGATCGATTCCTCCTTCGTTGACGATCTGGGCGCGGACTCCCTCGACACCGTGGAACTGGTGATGGCGCTGGAAGAAGAGTTCGACTGCGAAATTCCCGACGAAGAAGCAGAAAAAATCACCACCGTGAAACAGGCTGTTGATTACATCAACGCCCATCCGAAGTAATTCCCTGTTTTCACCCGGCAACGGAGTCACCTTGGCTAAACGCAGAGTAGTCATCACCGGCCTGGGAGCGGTATCCCCGGTCGGTATTGGTGTCGGCGAGACGTGGACCAACATCGTCGCCGGCAAATCCGGCATCACCAGGATCACCCGCTTCGATGCTTCCGCCTTTGCTTCCCAGATCGCTGGTGAAGTGAAGAATTTTGACGTCACCCAGTACCTTTCCGCCAAGGAAGCGCGCCGCATGGATATTTTCATCCATTACGGCATGGTGGCGGGCATCGAGGCGTTCAAGGACTGTGGTCTGGAAGTGACGCCGGAAAATGCTGACAGAATCGGTGTCAATATCGGCTCGGGCATCGGCGGCTTGCCGATGATTGAGGATACTCACAACACCTATCTGGAAAGCGGGCCGCGCAAGATTTCGCCGTTCTTTATACCGGGCACGATCATCAACATGATTTCAGGCAACCTTTCGATCATGTTCGGCCTGAAAGGCCCCAATCTCGCCGTGGTGACGGCCTGCACCACGGGTCTTCACGCCATTGGCCTGAGCGCGCGCACCATTGCTTACGGCGATGCGGACGTGATGGTTTGCGGCGGTGCGGAATCGACCGTATCGGCCTTGGCAGTCGGCGGTTTTGCTTCTGCCAAGGCGTTGTCTTCGCGCAACGATGATCCCGCGACGGCAAGCCGCCCCTGGGACAAGGATCGGGATGGCTTCGTGCTGGGCGAGGGCGCCGGCGTGCTGGTGCTGGAAGAATATGAGCATGCCAAGGCCCGTGGCGCCAGGATTTATGCGGAACTGGCGGGCTTTGGCATGAGTGGCGATGCCTACCACATGACCGCGCCCGACACCGACGGCCCTAGACGCTCCATGGTCAACGCCTTGCGCGATGCAGGCGTCAATCCGGACGAGGTGAATTACGTCAATGCCCATGGCACTTCCACGCCGCTGGGCGACAAGAACGAAACCGAAGCCATCAAGCTGGCCTTCGGCGATGCAGCGCACAAACTGGTGGTCAACTCCACCAAGTCCATGACAGGCCACCTGCTGGGTGGCGCGGGCGGCCTGGAGTCGGTGCTGACCGCGCTGGCCGTGCACAACCAGATATCGCCGCCCACCATCAACATCTTCGAGCAGGATCCCGAGTGCGATCTGGATTACTGTGCCAACACGGCACGGGAAATGAAGATCAACGTGGCGCTGAAGAACAACTTTGGCTTCGGCGGCACCAACGGTTCACTTGTGTTCCGCCGCGTTTAAACTTCCTTCCAGGCGCTAGGCGTGCCGGCTATTGCATTAACCGGTGCGCCGCCTGATCTGCTGGCGTTGCATGAGCTGAATCGGCAGCGTTATCCCTATTTGTTGCAGAGTCTCGGTGCTACAGGCCGCTGGGATATTCTGTTCGCTTTTCCGCAGCAACATTATCCACTCTACGCCGAAAATGCCGCCGGCTCTTTTCTTCCGGCTCTTGACGAACTGTGGGGCGAAGCCTCCCGGAGGGCCATGCCGGATGCCTCGGCGGCAGATCTACCTTTTCGCGGCGGCTGGTTCCTGTTCTGCGGCTATGAACTGCTGCATGAAATAGAGCCGTCAGTCAACGCCAGGCCTTCCAGCGATGGGTTTCCCTTGGCCTGGTTGACGCGTATTCCCGCAGCAGTGCTGCTGGACCGTGAAAAAAATCTGTGCTGGTGGGTATCCGAGGCGGGAGACGAGAGTCTCTTCACCCAATTGCGGGAAGATCTTTCCCGCGCAGCTCCTTTTGAACCTGCACCGGTATCGGTCTCCGGCCTGATCGAAGAAGCCCCCGATCACTTCCTGCACGGGGTATCGCGCATCAAGCAGTATATCCGGGACGGGGATGTCTTTCAGGTGAACCTGGCACGGCGCTGGGAAGCCCGGCTTGAACAGGGTGGTGCCGCCGACCTCTATGCCATCCTTCGTGAACGAAATCCAGCACCCTTTGCCGGGCTTGCCGATTTTGGCGCCTGCCAGATCATCAGTTCATCGCCAGAGCGCTTGGCGCGTATCCAGAGGGGGGAAATCGAAACCCGGCCCATTGCGGGCACGCATCCCCGTGCTGCTTCTGCGGAAGAGGATGCCCAGTTGCGCCAAGCATTGATCTCCAGCACCAAGGAGCGCGCCGAGCACATCATGCTGGTGGATCTGGAGCGCAACGATCTGGGCCGCATCTGTCAGCCGGGCAGCGTGCAGGTGGACGAATTGATGGCGGTGCAGAGCTATGCCCATGTCCATCACATCGAATCCAGCGTGCGCGGGCGTCTGCGCCCCGGCACCACGCCAGCGCAGGTGCTGCGCGCCCTGTTCCCGGGCGGCACCATCACCGGTTGCCCAAAAGTCCGCACCATGCAGATTATCGCCGAACTGGAAGCCAGCCCCCGCCAGGCGTACACCGGTAGCATGGGGTATTTGAATCATGATGGCAGCATGGACCTGAATATTCTCATCCGCACTTTCATGCTGACCGGGAAACAGCTCAGTTTCAAGGCGGGGGCGGGCATCGTCGCCGACTCCGAGCCGGAACGCGAACTGGCTGAAACGCGGGCCAAGGCGAAGGGGCTGTTGCGGGCGCTGGGTTAAGGCAAAAAATATTGCTTTTGTACCACGGAGGGCACGGAGAACACAGAGAAAGGCGAACCTCGCTTTATACGCTCTTTGCGAGTGATTAATACCACACAGTGTAGCAATCAATCCTTCATTTGTTACTCCGTGTTCTCCGTGAACTCCGTGGTTAATTCGTTTTTACAGATTTATCCAGCCACACCCCGATGCCCTGGGCATTGAGTTCGAAATCCATTCCCAGCAGCCGGCTGATTTCTTCCAGAGGCAAACTGCAGCCATGGATCTGCAAGGCCTCCAGCATGATTTCTTCCACCCCGGCCTTGAGGTGTTGGTGGCGATTTTCTTTCAAATCGCGCAGCTGGTTTCCCAGTGCCACGTATTTATCCAGCATGCAGTGCAGATCGGAAGCGAGCCGCTCCAGCTGGGTGATGCGGCTGTAGTGGGTGAGATAGATCTGGGTTGGCTCCAGGGCCATGATGCGATCAATCGAGGCGTGTGCCGCATCGGGTTCGAATTGCACCGGCGTACAGGTGGGGAAGATGAATTCGCGCCCTGCGACATCAAGATCCCTGTAGGAAATCCCGAAGGTGTCGCCGCTGAAGATGGACCGGCTGCGTTCGTCCCAGATGCAGAAGTGATGGCGCGCATGGCCCGGCGTATCGAGGAAAAGCAGCTTGCGCCCGCTGAAATCAAGTTCGAAGTTGTCTGGCGCTTCAATTACGTTTTCCGCTGCTGCTGGAATGATTTCTCCATAGGACTGCCTGACGGCAGCTTCCCCATAGACCGCAGATGCGCCCGCCACCAGTTTCGTGGGGTCGACCATATGGCGTGCTCCGCGCGGGTGCACCACGAGCCGGGCGTTGGGAAATTTCTGCAGCATCAATCCCGCGCCCCCGGCGTGATCCAGATGAACATGGGTGACAATGATATAAGCCACGTCTGGAGGCGAGAGCCCCTTGCTGCTGAGCGTCTCAAGGACGTAGGGCAGAGAAAAATTGGTGCCGGTATCGATGATGGCGGCCTGTCCTTTTTCCTCGATCAGATGTATGGCGGCCAGACGCGGACGCACGAAGAGCGAATCGATGGCGGTAATGCCATGGCCGAAATCCTGATATTTGGCGTTCATGAGGGCGTTCCGTGATTGGGCGAGGCTTGTGAAACTAGCAAAAGGGGGTAAGCATGTCCAGCCTCAAGCGTGTTGACCTTACCGGCGCCGCAGTGCAAAGTAAGTCAATTCCAGTCTACAAAAAGATAACAGCATGGTAAACATTCAGGCTCTCATCAACCCACGGGTGCAGGATAGTGAAGCACTGCTCGAATTTGCCGAAGCGCTGACCGACCGGGCGCCGAATATAGAGCGCGATATGGCGCGCCTGGCTCTGGCGCCAACAGACCGGGCGGTGATTGCCGATATCTTTCGCGCCCTGCACAACATCAAGGGCGAAGCCGCCATGTGCAAGGTGGAGCTGGCAGCCTTGATCGCCCATCCGATTGAATCTCTGCTGACGCGCCTGCGCTCCGGGGAACTGAGTTACTCAAGGCTGTTGGGGGAGGTCATCCTGCTGGCGGTGGACCGCCTGGAACTGGCAACCGAGGCGCTGGTGGCGAAGAAGCCGCTTTCCCACCTGAAACTGGTCGAACTGGTGGAAGGCCTGGAGGCATTGTGCAAGGCGCAACAGAGCGGGCTGGATCGCCTTGCGGCGCAGGTGATCCAGGCTGTGACGGGCTTTCGCCCGCAAGGCGCGCTTAGGGCCGCAGTTGACCGACTGCCGGCGCAGCCCGTGGCGCAGGACCAGGTTGTCCCGGATCTGCAGTTGTTTCACTCCCTTGCCCTGCAGTTCGAGGCGCGCTCGCCACTGCTCAAGGGCCGCACCGGGCGCATTCTGGAACTGGCGCTTGAAAGCAACCGGGCCGCGGGGGGCTTGGTGGACGCAACGCAACTGGAAGCCGCAGTTTACATGCACGATGTCGGCATGATGTTCCTGCCTGAATCCGTCTGGCTCAAGCCGGGCAAGCTCAACGAGGCAGAGCGGCGGGCGCTGCAAACGCATTGCGGATTCGGCGCCAGTCTTCTGGCCCGCATGGCTGGCTGGCAGGCGGCGGCGGAAATGGTGCTGCAGCATCATGAAATGCCTGATGGAGCGGGCTATCCGAATGCGCTCAAGAGCGATAAAATTTGCGCCGGCGCCAAGATTCTTGCCATCGTGGATGCCTTCGAGGCCGTTACCCTCAAGCATGGCGCGCGCGGCCACAAAGTCTCGATCTTGCGGGCTGTCGCCGAAGTGAATGCGTGCGACAAGCAGTTTGCCCCGGAGTGGATTGAACCTTTCAATAGCGTGATTAGACGCAAGCTGGAACAGCAATAAGTGTGAAAGAAATGGCCATCATCAAGCAGGAAGATTTCATCGCCAGTATCGCAGACGCGCTGCAATTCATTTCCTATTACCATCCCCTCGATTACATCCAGGCACTGGGCGAGGCTTACCTGCGCGAGGAGTCTCCCGCCGCGCGCGACGCCATCGCCCAGATTCTCACCAATTCGCGCATGAGCGCGGAAGGGCGCCGCCCCATCTGCCAGGACACGGGCATCGTGGTGGCCTTCGTCAAGGTGGGCATGGAGGTGCGCTGGGAAGTGGCAATGGGCGTCAGCGACATGGTGAATGAAGGGGTGCGCCGCGCCTACGGCAACCCCGACAACATCCTGCGCGCCTCGGTGGTGGCCGACCCGGCAGGGGCGCGCAGGAACACGCGCGACAACACTCCCGCGGTGATCCATTACGAGATTGTTCCGGGCGACAAGGTGGAAATCACGCTCGCGGCCAAGGGCGGCGGGTCGGAGAACAAATCCAAATTCACCAACCTCAACCCCTCGGACAGCCTGGTGGACTGGGTGCTGAAAACCGTTCCCACCATGGGCGCGGGCTGGTGTCCGCCGGGGATATTGGGCATCGGCCTCGGCGGCACGGCGGAAAAAGCCATGCTGCTGGCCAAGGAAGCCCTGATGGAACCGGTGGACATGCACGAACTGCTGGCGCGCGGCCCCGGCAACCGGATCGAGGAACTGCGCCTGGAACTGTACGACAAGGTCAACGCGCTGGGCATCGGCGCACAGGGGCTGGGTGGGCTCACCACCGTGGTGGACGTGAAGATCCGGGATTATCCGACCCATGCCGCCGGCCTGCCGGTGGGGATGATTCCCAACTGCGCCGCCACCCGCCACATCCACTTCACCCTCGATGGCAGCGGTCCGGCGGTGCTGGTTCCGCCATCTCTCGACGCGTGGCCTAAGGTGGACTGGCAGCCCTCTCCAGATGCGCGCCGCGTCAATCTCGACGCCATCACGCGCGAGGAAATCGCATCCTGGAAGCCGGGCGAGGCCTTGCTGCTGACCGGCAAACTGCTGACTGGGCGCGATGCTGCCCACAAGCGCATCGCCGAGCTGTTTGCCAGGGGGGAGGGGCTGCCGCCCGGCGTGGATTTCACCAACCGCTTCATCTACTATGTCGGCCCGGTCGGTCCGGTGCGCGACGAAGTGGTCGGCCCCGCCGGCCCCACCACCGCGACGCGCATGGACAAATACACCGACATGATGCTCGACAAGACCGGCCTGATCGGCATGATAGGCAAGGCCGAACGCGGCCCGGCAGCAATCGAGAGCATCCGCAAGCACAAGGCGGTCTATCTCATGGCCGTCGGCGGCGCGGCCTACCTGGTGGCGAAAGCGATCAAGTCGGCCAAAGTCATTGCTTTCGAGGATCTGGGCATGGAAGCAATCTACGAATTCGTGGTGCAGGACATGCCGGTGACAGTGGCGGTGGATGCCGCCGGCACCTCGGTGCACGACACCGGCCCGGCTGAATGGCGGAGCAGGATAGGCAAGATTCCGGTCGTTCCAGGTTAAAAGTCAGCGAGCGCAGCGAAGCAATCTGTAGGTTGTTGACGTGCTGAATCAAGATTGCTTCGCTGCGCTCGCAATGACAGAAAAGTGGAAGAATTATGCGTATGAATATGTTGTCACTCATGAATCGTTCCCGTGCGCAGAAAATCCTGCTGCGCCTCGGCATTGCTGTGCTGGCGCTGTGGGCCTTCGGATTTCTGATTCTGCCGCCGTTGGTCAAGCATTTCGCGGCAAAAGCCCTGGGCGAGAAGTTTCACCGCACGGTGGCGATCCAGCAGGTAAGCATCAACCCGCTCAAGCTGTCGCTGCGTGTCAAGGGATTCTCCATGCAGGAGCAGGGCGCCAGCACGCCTTTTTTCGCCATCGAGGAACTCTATGCCAACCTGGATTCGGCCTCCCTGTTCAGGGGCGCGCCGGTGCTGCACGCCATCCAGGTGAAATCGCCCTATCTCAGGATCGTGCGGCGTGAGGATGCCTCCTACAACGTGGACGACATCCTGGCCGAGTTGCTCAAACCTTCGGAAGACCCGCCGGCCAAATATTCCCTCAACAACATCCAGCTCCAGGGCGGCAAGGTCGAGTTTGATGACCGGCCAAGCAAGCTGCAGCACACGGTTTCGGATATCCAGCTCAGCATCCCGTTCCTGTCCAATCTGCCCTATCAGGCCGAGATTTATATCCAGCCGGATTTTTCAGCCAAGATAAATGGTTCGACGCTGCATGTGGCGGGGAAAATGAAGCCCTTCAGCAAGAATCATGAAAGCGCAGTTGCGCTGGAGCTTGCCAATCTCGACGTGGCGCGTTATTTCGAATATATCCCGCTGCAGCAGAAAATCGGCGTCGCCTCCGCCTTCCTGGATGCAAAGCTCAGCATTACCTTCGCGCAGCCGCCGGAGCAGCCGCCCGCCATCACCCTGTCCGGCACGGCCGCGCTGCGCGATGCCGTGATTACGCGAGGCCAGGAGCACCCGTTGGCGCGCTTTTCGGCGCTGGCGGTGGACCTTCAGGCGGCAGACCTGCTGCATAAAAAAGTCCAGCTTAAAAGCATCAGCCTGAAGCAGCCTGAACTGCACCTGGCCTTCAATGCGGGGCGGGGGGTGGCTGCGAATGCGGGGGAAATTCGGCTGACCGGCGGAGTGCTGGATTATGCGGGCGCGGCGCCGGTCTTGTTGCAGCCCGCGTTGGATGTGACCGGCTTGCGCTTGCAGCGTACAGGCGAGAAAGAGGTTTTTGCCGACATCGCCGCCCTGGCGCTCAAGGGCATTGCGCTGGACTTGGGAAAACGCAGCGTGACGCTGGGCGAGCTGTCCAGTCCTGGAGGGAAGATTCAACTCAGGCGCGGCAAGAACGGCGCGCTTGACGTGGCCGAAACCTTCAGCGCCGGGCCGGACGCGGCGGTCGCCACCGCTGCGGCACCCCAGGCACAGGCCCCGTTCCAGTTTGAGATTCAGAAAATATCCCTGGCCGGATATGGCGTCCAGTTCTCCGATACCGCCAAGGATAACCCCGTCAATCTGAATGCGGAGAACATCACTATCGATGCCGAGAATCTCTCCAGCCAGAAAGACCGCCATGGCAAGCTGACGCTGGCGCTGAACCTCAACAAGAGCGGCGCTTTATCGGCCTCGGGCGAGTTGGGCATCAACCCGCTGGCTACCCGCCTGGCGCTGGATATCAAGGGCATCAAGCTGAAGCCATTCCAGCCGTATTTTACCGAGCAGCTCAACATCACCATCACCGATGGAGCGGCCTCGGCCAAGGGTGAGCTCAAAGTGGCGGATGAAGGCAAGGAGGCGCCCAGGGTTTCGTTTGCAGGCGACGCCAGCCTGGATCGCCTGGCCACCATCGACAAGCTGGATGAAGAGGATTTCCTGAAATGGAACCGTTTGCAGTTCAAACGCATCGATTTCGCCACCCAGCCGCTGAAGGTGAAAATCGCCGAGGTCGCGCTGGCGGATTTCTATTCGCTGTTGACCATTCATCCCGACGGCAGCCTGAACCTGCAGCAGATCGTGAAAGAGCAAAAGCCCCAAACGGCTGCAAAAGCCCCGGCTGAGAGCGCCGCGGGCACGCCGCCCAAGCCGGCCGTGGCGGCGGCTGACAAGCCCCGCATCACCATCGCCAGGCTCATCCTGAAGAACGGCCAGGTGGATTTTTCCGACCACTTCATCCAGCCCAACTACTCGGCGCATCTGACCGGGCTGGGGGGCGATGTCAAGGGGCTCTCGTCGGATGCCGCCACCCTCGCCGAGGTGGCGCTCAAGGGCAGGGTGGACAACCAGGGGCGGCTGGATATCAGCGGCACGATCAACCCCCTGTCGGGCAATCTGGCGCTCGATCTGCTGGCCAATCTGAACGATTTCGAGCTTTCTTCCCTGACGCCGTATTCCTCCAAGTATGCGGGCTATGGCATCCAGAAGGGCAAGCTGTCCTTCGATGTGAAATACAAGATCGAGAACCGCAAGCTCACGGCCGAAAACCATCTCTTCCTCAATCAGCTGACCTTCGGCGACAAGGTGGAAAGCCCCAGCGCCACCAAGTTGCCGGTGATGCTGGCGGTGGCGCTGCTCAAAGACCGCAACGGCAACATCGACATCAGCCTGCCGATTGCAGGTTCGCTGGACGATCCCCAGTTCAGTGTTGGCGGCATCATCATCAAGGTGATCGTGAACCTCATCGTGAAGGCGGTGACGGCCCCCTTCGCCCTGATCGGCAGCCTGTTCGGCGGCGGCGAGGAACTGGCCTACCTGGAGTTCGACTACGGCAGCGCCGAAATTCCCGCCGCCGGCGTGGGCAAGCTTGTAAATATAGCCAAGGCGCTGCATGACCGCCCCGGACTCAAGCTCGACATCGCCGGGCAGGTGGATGCCGAGCAGGACCGGGAAGGGCTGAAGCGCGCCGTGCTCGAACGCAAGATCAAGACCCAGAAATTCAACGAGCTGCAATCTAAGGGGGGGGATATCGCCGCGATCGACCAGGTCAGGATCGAGCCGGCGGAATATGCAAAGTACCTGGCCAAAGCCTACAGGCAGGAAAAAATCCCCAACAAGCCGCGCAATGTTGTCGGCCTTGCCAAGGACCTACCGGTGGCCGACATGGAAAAACTGATGCTGGCGCATGTTCAGGTGAGCGATGACGATCTGCGCGAACTGGTCAACCACCGCGCCCTGGAAGCCAAGGAATACCTGGTCAACGAGGGCAAGGTGGAGCCGGAGCGCATCTTCATCGTGACTACCCTGGCAGACAAATCAGGGCAGGAAAAGGAAGCGGACAAGGGAAAGCGCAGCCGGGTGAATTTCTCTTTGGGCGCGCGCTAGCTGGCGCGAATTCATGCGCAGAAGAAGCTCGGCGGAGCAAAGCAAGCGCGGCTCAGCTTTTTCGTTCGGGTGTGCAGCCGAACGGGCTTCTTGCTTAAGACATTACCGTCTCTTTATCTGCCGGATATTGATTGTAGATCGCCACAAACCCATCGATATTGGCGAGGAATATATCCACCAGTTGTGGGTCAAAGTGTATCCCGCGTTGTTCTCCCAGCCATTCGACCACTTTTTCGCGCGACCATGCTTCTTTGTAAACACGTGGCGAATAGAGTGCATCAAAGACGTCGGCCAGCGCCACGATGCGGCCAAAGATATGGATGTTTTCACCGGCCAATCCCTGCGGATAGCCGCTGC
>CAYLMA010000031.1:0-44315 GCA_964384915.1 uncultured Sulfuricella sp.
ATCTGACATGATTCATGCCTTAAAGTTCATGGATAATTCGTTCCGGATCAATAGTCACCTACGTAAGAATTGACAAAATCGTGGTCAGCGTTGTTGCGTGGACCTTAGAATCCAAATTTTCAGAGAATCGCCCAGAGCTTGAGCAACTAGCATTCGGAATCCAGGGTTAGCGTCATCAGCAGCCGTGCTGCTGGGTAGCAAGCGCGGAGAAGGTCCTCGATTCATCAGTACCTGTTTCGCGTTCAGATTGCCGTTCAGTTACTGACCAAACCGACCATTTACAGGCTGTTACCCACCATCAAACCGTGTCGTTACCAGCGTGCAAAATCGCGCGAAATATGGAACTGATTGGAGAAAATATTGGCACATCAGGTTATGGAGGCAAGACTCGCGCCGATGAGTGGGGTTGAGGATTTAATAGCCGTCGAAGTTTAGGCCGAGATCCAAGAATACACACCGCAGGTCATTGGGCGTCAGCGGCCAGCGCTGTTTCGTATCTGCCGGGGCTAAGCTAGCCAAGAGATAGGTAAGCAAGATAGTTGGTTGCCGGAACAAATGCTGAGATTGAGCCCTTTGGGCGATTTTACCGGGAACATAGGGCTTGCCTGTTTCTACAAAAGCCTTAATCTGATTGCCAAAGCCCTCTCCAAGCTTGTCTTTGAACGCATCGAGGATGAATAGGTTTGACTTTGCGGCCTCTGGCGTCAGGCCAACTTTTTCCCGATATAAGGCCGTAAGAAGCTTGAAGGATTCACGCTGTGCTTGCCCCGCCTCATCAAGAAGATCAGCCACCTGCTCAAAGAATTCGTCGGCTGCTTCAATCAGCGCTATGCTCTTTGCTACCGTTCGCTGAACCCTTGGGGAAGCTTCTGTTTCTGCCTTGTAGATCGTGTCGTGAGTCAGCTCGCTGAGCGCGTGTTGAAGCAGCGTTCTCACCTGGATCTCGCAGGGTGTCCCAGCAGGGACCTTGATCCCTCCCACGTCCATCTCGTGTTTTGCCCGAACGACATAATGAACAGACTGATAAACGAACTCCAAGGGTCTCCTTGCGCGCTCCTCTTCATAATCCTTGTCCTTCGAGTAGTCCCAATTTGCGGCTTGGATGACCTCTTCGATTTTTTTGATGTCTTTGGTCAGCAGCACGACAAAGCGCACACCGGCCTTGTCAGCAATCTCGCCATAGGGATCTTCATAAGCTTTTCCTCGGTGGAACGCTTTGTCCACCAATGACTGATCCTCTTTGAGCCGAGGGGAAACCGGCACCTTCAGAAACGCATCTAGCTTTTGTGGCTCAATAATTGGCATCAAACCCTCGCAAATAGACTTGGCAACATGGTCTGCCCATGCCTGATAAAGAGGTTTTTGAGATTCCCACTTGGCTAAAAGCTCAACCTCGGTCATTGCTGATCCCGTATGTGGTCTCGAATAATGATTTCAGTCCATTGAGGAACTTGCCCATACTCATCCGGCTCACCATCGATGAGCCGCATACGTACATACTCTTCAAACTTGTCCGCAGGAGCGACTAAGCGAATATTGTTGGTAAACATGACTTTCCGTTGTTTCAACTCGCCCGCTACGTCAGTGAGATCCTTCGCCACAGCATTCTGAGGAAACTCCTTCTGCTGCATATATTGGGCGTAGGCATCGCGCAATTCGGGCTCAGGGAGATAAGTCTGAGCAAATACTGCGACCTCGACCGTGGGGGTTTGGTCAACTTTCAGATAAGTGATCAGGGCGTTGTGGAGGTCGTATTTCCGCTCTTCGGACACATCCAGATGGCGAATGAAATCTTTCGTCAGATCATGGAAATTCTTTGTTAGCCGAGCGCTGCTGCTTGGGAAAGCGCATCCCAAGAAGTTTTCATAAAAATATTGTGCGGCATTGTATCTATTGACCGCGGTCATCAAATCATCATAGACAAAGGACTTCCAGCCGGCCTCAAAGGATTCGGCGCTTGGATCCATCTCAACAAAAGCCCCGATCTTATAAAGCTTAGTCTGCGGCGTCAGGATCAGGTCTTTTAGGAACCTCAGCATTAGGGCGCCGTTCGGTTTTTGTTGCCGAGTGAAGCCCGTATGAGTTTCGGCTTTGATCAGACCAATCATGCGCTTCGTCGGATATCCTACAGAGCCTGAAAAAACGACACGAATCCCGCCGGGCAACCCTTTTCTGGTTTGGGCAGCAACGAGCTTATCCGCAAGGGCCTTCGAGCCCTCAATGAACAAAGCATCATCTGCATCAACAAGGTCTTTGGCGGCGGCAGCTGCGCTTCCCGCTCCGCTTTGAACGACGCTCATTTCCATGCTCTTGGAGGCACTGCCCATGGCTGAGATCACCCGATCTCGCAAGGCATCCAGGGCGTCCTGATCAAGGGCAACCAACGCGATCCCATAGTTTGGGGGAACAATTGCACGATCCTCTCCGCGCTCGAAGACTTCATGGATGATAACGCGCTCTATAGAAAAAGCCGGGATATACCCGGCCATTCTAACTCTCACCATTCATTGCCCACGCTCAGGCCGCCATTGCCGGAGCATGATCAGAGAATAAACGAACTATCACAAAATCGCCCCGTGCCTCGGCTTCATCTATCTGAGCTTGCTCATCGGGTGTTGGTGCTGCTCCAGCACAGATAATCCTTAAAACTGCCCTCATTGCTGGCGCAGTATTTTTTTCCAGTACCGTGATTCTCCGTTTAATCGTTCCCAATTGCTTTCTCCTCAAGTTTCAATATTTACGGTACGACGGGCAAAGAGGAGCCCTTGGTACTTACCAGCAGTTTATGGATGAACTGTTTTGCCGAGATCCCACAAGGGATATGTTCAAGGGGAACATCTGCCCCGCCCAACCATCGGTAGAATGCCACCAGTTCAGGATCGCGCTGATTCGGAGCAATTGAGCAGCCTGCCAGCACCTCTAGCTTCGCTAACCTCGTTTCAAATCTCGCCATTTTTCGATTCCTCCAGTTTGGTGATGCGTTGCTCAAGCTCCAGAGTTTCCAGCGCTCGGCGGTGGCCCTCCACAATGCCGGTTAATATTGTTCCCTCACCCGGCAGCAGTTCGCCTGCGACCACGGCCTGCAAGATGGCATTCTGTGCCGCTGCTATCCCTCCAGCGGTCGAGGTGTCCGGCAGTCCCAGTGCCACCGGCCTTTCCTTCATGGGGGGCACCAGCCTTTCCAGCACCAAGCGACATGCGGTCATATCCCCGCCTAGTGCGGCTTCCGTCACTTGTCTTGCAATTTTCTCAACATCACCTTCGAGAACGGCCAGCGCCATCATGGTGGCATGGTTGCGCGTTCCGCGTGGCCTCCCTGCCGGGTTGCCGCTTTGCCCTGGCTTCCAGGCTGCCGCCGGCGCCTTTCGTTTCGTCATTTTTCTGCACTCCTCGGTGTAAATTCAGTCAATGAATCGTCACGGCTTGTGACTGATCGATATTTTCAGCAGGAACAGATGGGTCAGCCAAACCATCCTCACGGATGAAAGGCAATGCCGACAGATCGTCCTCATCGACAGGCGGGCTCGGCGCTTCCTCCCGGCCTGATGGCATCGCTCGCCCAATCATCCCGCGCAACTCTGCCACCCTCACGTCAAGCTCTATGGCCATGTTGCTGGCGTGTTGCTTAATGGCCCTGGCGTTTTCCTCGTCCCTTGATCCCGCCAGGGATTCGCCGTACATCACCCTGGCCATCATTTCCAGCCCGCGCGCGTAGCTCTCGATCACGGTGATGAAGATGGAAACATTCTCCCTTTCCTCCGTCAGCATGGATTCCAAAACCTCGATGCGTTCCTGGTCGTTCATCGTGCAATCTCCTTCTGTTGTTCGTTCACGTCCAACACAGTGGCCTTGAGCAATGCGTTCTTCTCCACCGTCAGGGCGTCCAGGCGCTGGCGTTTCTCTTCCGGCGTCAAGTCAGAGCGGCGCGTTTCCAGCATGTCGCCATTGATGCCCCTGAGTTCCTTGCTGGTGCGTTCCAGTTGCTTGTACATGCCGGACATGGGGCGCTGCTCGATCTCGGTGGCGATGTCGGGTCGGTTCATCTTGTCGAGTGCCGTCATGGTGTTGTGCAAGCGCTTGGCCTCACCGAGCATGTCGTAAAACTGGCTTTCGAACTTGGTGTGCTTGGCTGGGTCGCTAGCGTAAAACCTGCGCAGCACCGGCATTTCATCCAGACGTTTTTCAGGCAGCTTGTCACCGAAGAAAGCCTGATCCGAAAGCATGAGGCCGTACATGCCCCAGGTATTGAAGTAGCCGCGCAACAGCGCTTCCGCTCGTACCGGGTTCACCTGCAAGGATTCCGGCAAGTCTCTGGTGGCCATGCCAGCCGCCTTCAAGGTTTCGCTGGTGGTGGGCTTGGCGCGCATGAACGGCTGCATATCCTCCATGCCCTGCGTTTCGATAGGACGATTGGTGAAGCTGTTCTTGTTGGCGGCCTGCTCGGCCAGCGGGGCAATCACCTGCGGCATGAGGTTGAGGTGGAACACATTGCCCAGGATGCGCGCCGCATCCTTGCCGTAGCCCAGCGAGTCACCTTCCAGGCTATGTTGCATCGTGCGCTCGGCAATGGAAGCCAGAGCTCCAATTTCCCAAATTTTTGGATAGCGGAAATGAATGTCTGAGCCGTCAGGCCGGGGAACGAAGAAATGCCAGTTATTGTCCTTATCCCATTCCTCCAGGTCCTGATACTTCGGATTCTCCCGGTTCAGCATATACAGCGCCGCCGACATACCCGCGATAGCCGCCGACTTGGCAGCGATGGCGCCCTTGTTGGGGTCGTGGGCTAGTCCACGATAAAGACGGTCCATGCTCACAACGGCAGGCCGCAAGAACATCACCGTGTCGTACATGAAGCCCAGCACCTGACTATCCCCCTTCATGGCAAAGTCAGTGCTGATGTCCCTGGCGGCATAGGCCGCATGTCTCGGATGCGCACCGCGTTCACGAAGGAGCTTGTATTCCCCAAGGCGTGTGGACATTTCGAAGGCATCGGCAATGGTTTCGATGGCATACATCACCTTGTCCGGCGCATCCAGCACGGTCTTGGGGTTGATACCCTTGCTGGTATAGAAACGCTCCAGATGGGCGCGCATGTTGGTTTCGTCCAGCAAGTAAGACGACATGCCGCCACCGTTGGCGATGAACTCCTGATAGGCCGGGTCTTTGGTGATTCTGGACTTCATGCCCTTGAGGGAATCCACCACAGGGATGAACCCGCCACGAGACATGACGGCGCCCATGATGGTATCCCGTGCAATGTTCGCCACCATGAAGTCCGGCGTCATCGTGATGGTGGCCTGGCCGATACGCTTGGGGATGCCCAGCAGGTTAACCAGCCAGTGCTGTGCTGGTCGCTCCAGCGCAGTAATGGCGCGCATCAAAAGCGGGTCAGCAACCTCGTAATAGGTCGGCATTCCGTTCTTCAATACCGCCATCACGTCACCCTTGGGGGCCTGGTTGTGCTGGAAAAACTCGAACATACCGGGGTTTGCCATAATCTGGTTCTCGATCAGCTTTGCGTGCTCTGCCAGCTTCGCGGCATCGGGGTTGCCCTTGATCGTTGCCTTGTCCAGCCCCATGGCTTCGAGTACCGCCTTGCTCACCTGCTCACGATCGATGCGCACCGGCTTTGCATCCCCGGCAATCTTGACCATGAACCGCCCACCGCCCGGGCGCTCTGCCAGTTCGGCAATCTTGGCGCGGGCTTCATTGCGCAGCGCTGCCAAAATCAACATGCTGGCGTTTTGTGTCATGTTGCCCAGGATGTCGCGCAAATTTCCGCTACCCCCTGTCAGCTTATGTACGCCATGCCAGTTACCAGTCACGCCCCCGGCGCTCTTGTTCGCCCCGGCCTGGCCGACACGATAGAACGGCAGGTATTGGGTGCGCTGCCACATTGCACGGGATTGCACATTGACCACACCCATTTCCTGAGCAAAGTCCATTACCCCTTTGTTCCAATTCTGATAATCGGCAAATGCCTTGTGGAACTCTGGGCGCTCCAATGCAACCATGGATTTCACCTCAGCCGGCGTGAACAAGTGCTCCCTGCCCTGCCCCATCAACTCTTGCGCAGACTTGCCCACTGCGTACATCAGGAATTCATCAAGACGCTCAGTTACAGGTTCAAGTATCTTTTCTAACCCTTTGCCTTCATAGATAAAACCTCCATCCACTTTCCGCATCGGATGTCCCAGGCGAATAGCACCATCGGTTATGGCGTAAGCGCCACGCGTGAGCCTCGCGGTTTCGTATGCGCCGACTGGCGAGGTCTTGCCGGTGATCTCACGTTCCATGCGCATGACGCCATGCAAATCATCCAGCACGCTCTGGCGGAACCTGTCGCCGATACCATCAAGCGCTTTGTTGATTTCCTTCCTTGCGCCGATTTTGGATTGCGCACGGTGGAGCGCATCCTGGCCGAACCATGCGCCCATGTCGGCCTGCGCCTTCTGGATGGCCGGGCCGTATTCGTGCTGGGCGGTGAAATCATCAAACCACTTGGAGAATTGCGGCGCGGCAGCCTTGGCTTTCTCTGGCTGGGTCATGTGTAAGCGCACGAATTCGGCAAAGCCTTCGTACACCTTCATGTGATCGTAACTCACGCCGCGCAATTCGTTGGCATATGTTCTCGACATCGGCCCTTGCGTCCAGGATTTACGGATCTCCGGGATGCGGTCATCAAGCATATGGGCAATTTCATGCGCAGCCACTTCCAGGTCACCCTTGCGCTTGACGCGAACCGCTTCCAGCTTCGGCATGAAGGTTCCCAGGCGATTCTTTCCCTTGACGCGGCCTTCATAGACGCGTGTATCCAGCGCCTTCATCAACGGGATCAGAACATCCTCGCGCCGGATCGGCTTGTCGGCCAGCTTGCCTCCAGTCTCGGCATGATCGATGAAGCCGGTATAGTTCGCGCCTGGCGCCCAGGAAGCACGGGAATCGACGGAGGAATCAGGCATTTCCATGGATGCCGCCCGTTCCGCTGTTACATCGGCCTGAGATGTACGCGCGTGCGCGTGCGTATTGTTCGGCCCGGACACCTCGACATTCCGAGTAACATCTGCGGCAAGCTCGGGATTTGTCCGTTGCGCGTCAATAGGCGTGAATCCTTGCGATATTTCAGGTGCCCTATGGTCGACGATTTCTCCGCCCCTAATGCCATCACCAAGCACTGCTTCTTGAATGCTTGTAGCATTACTTGAAGCATTTTCTTTATCCAACCTTGCAGCCGTGAGCGGTTCGGCTTCGACCCCGCGCCCACCAGGAAGAGCGGGAAACTGTTCGGCCACTCCGGACAGGTCATGCCCCACCGCCCCTTGGTCAATCTCGCCATTTTTCGCCGCATCCAAATGCTTCTGAACTATGCCATTGATAGCGGCCTGACTCGCCTCTTCCGGCAAGCCAAGCGCCTGAGTCGCCTTGATGTCCTCTGCCACTCTGGTAAATTCCGCCGCGTCCTTGATTGCGCCAGCACGGTGAAGGATGTCCCCAACCTGCAAAACGGCATTCGGATTGCCGCCTTGCGTGGTGATTCCATCGCGCGACTGTTCCCAAACGGTAGCGATTTCCGGGGAAATGCGGGCCGTAGGGACGTTTTCCGCTGCCATTGCAGGCACTGACACGTCCGAATCCATAGAAACGCCGTGGCGGGGCTCCTGGGTTACTGTCGCTCGCATTTCTTCCAACGGTGTGAAACCTTGGCGTACTTCTGCCTCCATGACTTTTGGAATATCGGCTGCCACAGGGTGTGGTGCCTCAGCTTCCACCACAACAGGTTCGGCTCTGACGTGCTTTTCAGAGGCACGCGATAGCGGTCCACTTGCCACGGGAACAATTGGTGCTGCCTGTAGCGGGATGTTCGCGCCCCCCAAGGAAGCCCCAGAATCGATTGCAACCTCTCCGGCATATGCTGTCTCGTGCAAGCCATCGACAACGCCTTGCCGGGCCTCCTGATGGGCTGACGGGCGCATTTCCTCCAATGGGGTGAACCCGCTACGCACTTCCTGCGTTTCTGCGCGCACTTCACCGCGTCCCTTCCCCTTCGCCCCCAGCAACATGGGCAGCGACTGTACCGCCGTGTCGGCAGCGGTTGCCAATGCCGGACTGTCGGTTGCGTCCAGCGTCTTGCCGCCCGCGTACTGCCCTGCTTCCTGCAATTTCTCGAAGGGATACATCACCGCGCCGGTCAGATGCTGGCCGGATTTCGTGACCGGCTGGTAGGTGAGTGCGCCGGCCACGTTGTGAACCACGTCAGCCGGTTCGGCTTCGGTGACGCCAAGCGCATTGGTGGCGAGAGTGCCCAGGCCGGCAATCCCAGCAACCGGAAGGGCCACCATCTGCGTGGCGAGGTTTGCGGCGGTTTCCAGTACCGGATAGACGCGCCCGATGTCCTTGACCGTCTCAAGGGCTGGGCGGAAAAATCCATCCATCTGATCTGGTTCGGCATCGAGTTGCGCAATCGGCGTGAAGCCCGGCCTGGGGGCTTGTACTGCTGTGCTTTGAAGTGGCGTGAATCCCATGGGGCAACCCTCAGTTGTAGTGTCCGATGATGCGACCGTTATTGTCCAAAACCTCAAGACCCTTTGCGGGGTCCAGCTTTCCCGCGCGCATTCCCTTCATGGATGGATCGGCCACCATGCGCCGGGTAATGTCTGACTGCTGATTCGTTTGGCGCAAGTCCTGATAATAAAGCGTCGGTTTTTCCCGCCCTGGTTGCTCGGTCGGCGCGTTGAATTGCTCGAACTGGCTGTCATCCCCGTACTTGCGCCGGTTGGCCAGCTTCCATTGGCTGGCAAGCTGCTGGTCATACTCGGGATTGGTTCGCCCCGTGGCTGTCGCCTGCTGGGTTTTGCGCAACACGTCATCACGGCTCATGCCAGCCAGCGCCTGGCGGGCTGCGTTGATCTCTTCATTGACCCGTTGCTGCGGGGTGGTCAGGCGTGGGCCGCCACGGCCACCGCCATCATTTTGATGAACAACAACGCTAGGCTGTCTGGGCGCCGTGTAAACAGGCTTCATCGTTGTGTTGCCCTCATCATCAACGCCAGGAATCAGAACCGTTCCGTTCGCCACAACAGGTTTGCCCCGTGCGGTGCCTTTCACCTCGCCAGTCCGCTTGTTGAATGTCTGCCCATCCCCGGCGCTGGCATACTCGTCCGGCTTGATCGCACCCGACATGAGCATGTATTGCTTGGCCATCTGCTTGTCCATCGTGATGGGCTGGCCGCTTCTCGCATCCACACCAGAGATCACGCCAGCGTCAGCATCCCACTTCACCGTTCCAGGTGCGACGCGCATTTGTCCCGCAGAGTTGAACAGCTTTTCCGCTGCTACCGGATCAACTGCGCCGGCGTAAACCTGCTTGGCAATATCCAGCACGCCCTCATCCTGTGTTTTCTTGAGGTGGTCGCCATACTTGACGAATTTTGCGTACCCCTCGTGATCGCCGCGCTTTAATGCTTCGGCCGCCATGGATTCAAATGCGCCGCGCTGGTCGCCTGGCTTGGCAATGGTGTCAACTTGCGGGCTGCCCCACTCGTCTACTGGCGCATCAGCACGCGCTATCGTCTGCGTTCCACCCGCATATTTTTCATCGGTAGAAATCGCGCCATAAGCTTTCGTGTCATCAACGGACTTCTGCGCCTCTGCTAATTTAAGATTGGTGAGTCCGGTCATTGCTGCGCGATATTGGTTGGTGACCTCATCGTTTTTTTGCTCGCGCAAAATTTTGTTGCCGGCAATCAGACCCGCTCCAATTCCGCCCAGTCCCTGTAAAAAATTCATACCCCCTCCATACCAAGTGCGCTACGAGCCTCAAGGATCTCGCGGCGATGCGGACCGTCATAATTCGGCAACTCCATTGCGGCAAGCGCTTCGTTTTTCTTTTTCTTCTCCAGTAATTGAAGCTCGTGAGGAGAAGGCGGTTTGTAAGCCGGTTCAGAGGGGCGTTCAGCCTCGACAACTGGGATGACTTCGCTCACCTTGAGGCCGGTAATCCATTCGATGCGCTGGGCCAGGCTGGCAGCAGAAACCGCCCACACAACAACGGGTTCTTTGAACCCTTCTGCCTGTACGTGATATGACTTGGCTCCGCGCGCTCTGGCCACGCCTGCCACGACACCGCCTAGTCCAAACGGTACGTGACTTGAAAACAAATCAGGGCGTAACCGCGCTGCCAGTTGAGAATGTTGGATAACAAACCCGTTGTGTGCCAACGCGTCCGTGGCGTAATTTTGCGCAAGTGTCATAAGTTAATCTCCTTTTGGTTGGTTGCTCTTTCGGCAACAGTTTCAGGTATTGCAGGGCAGTCTTTAACATCGAGTGCTGGATCGGCCACGCTTACAAGGTCGGCGCAATATTCATTAGCCACGTCAATGCTTGCCTGAACCCAGGCGTCAAACTCGAAGGCTTCCGGGCAACGGTCGAACATATCGTGAGGCACTGCCGCACGGGTTTCCTCAAAGCGGTCCCGCAACCAGCGCAGGCGGCGCTCCAGGATGGCGATTCGTTCAGAAGCGATGGTGGTGCGTTTTGGGCTTGTCGCCGTTACAGTGCGTGCGATGTGGATGATTTGCTGCGGGTGCGCATCTAGAATCACAGAATCTCCGCAGTAGTCGCGCTGCTCCAGGCGCACGGTGCCGTCATCAAGCACCTCAAAACTCAGGTCGTAAAATTGTTCTTTCATTGTGTTGCCTCCTTGAAATCAAGGCTTGTAATGGTGAATCTAAGAAGGTCTCCAGAATATGGAGTAGAGAGAATGGCAAAAAGACCCCTGATAGCTCCAGAAACTGGAGTAGTGGGTATGCTCTCTACTCCAGAAACTGGAGCTATTGCATGGCTCTCTACTCCAGTTTCTGGGGGTCTGATTGCAATTTGCTTTTGAGGTATTCCCCGCGCGGAAAAGATGCCGGCGAAATATCCAACTTTCCCCCGCAGAAATCCAACTTTCGCCAGGTGACGGCAAACAAGCTCGCCTTGTTCGGCCTCATTCCCTGCCTGGTAAGAAACAGCAAGCCGGATTCCAGCAATTCCTTTTTGGCCTTGTGAATGGTGGTTTCCGATTTCCAGCCGCGTTTTTCCATGACCTTCATAGCAATGGTCAAGTCGCCGTTGTTTTCCATTCGAAGCTGGGCTGCCATGTCCCATAGCAGCGCCTTTGCAGACGGACAAAGGCTGATGTACGCTGCCGAATTTAGCACCGCCATTGGAACCGCAAGGAATGCGCCGCCATCCCGGTCTTGCTGCCCGTGTTTTTTGCGCGCCATTCATCAAACCCCCTCCTGACCGAGCAAAGAGCGGGCAGCGTCAACCGAATTAGGCGAGAGCCAGTAGCGCACGCAATCCGTCAGCTTGCCGAATGCGTTTGGTACTTTCTCTGGCTTGCGGTCGAATCGAATGCCATATTTTCCCAGGTCGCTGATAGTTGAGCGAAGCACGTAATCATGGTGCCTGTTCGCAGCCTCGAAACAATTCATGCCACGCTCGCCGATCTCGATAAATGTCTTGAGGATTGCCGCGCGCTTGGTGCCGGTGCGAAGCTGTTGCGCTTCGGGGCTGGCGGTGATATTGTTGCCGGGTAGATTGTTTTGATTTGGGCTCGGACTGGTTGCCGCCAGTACCGGGCCTTTCGCATTTTGGAGGTTCATCACGCAGCCTCCTTCACAAGGTGGCTGCCAGCGCTGGCGCGAGGCAGGCTGGAGAGAAATGCCTCTACTTCGTGTTCATACCAGCCCACACTCCTTTTACCGCCAAGGAGCACGGGGCGAGGAAAGTTTCCTGCCGCGATGTAGTCATACAGAGTGGTTCTGGATAATCCAGTGCGCCGTTCAACTTCACGACGACGAAGGATGGCGTGGCGTTGGATGTTGAGTTCTGCTAGTTGGGCTGCCATGATTGCTCCTGTCAGGAACGGCCTCGGCGGGATTGCTTCGGCTCATGACACCCCATTATTAGCGGACATTTCAATAAAACAACGCTAAATTACATCGTCTGCAAAACCACAGATCAAACGCGACGTTTTCTTCTTGCGGAATCTTTGTTTTGTTGGCAAATATTCCGCATCCTCTCCGCGTCAGGCCGCAATTCTGCAACTTCCCTTTCAAGCTCGTCGATGCGACGTTGCGCCGCATCAAGGCGTTCATGGCAAATTTCAAGTGTCGGCACGCGCACCGTCGCAGAAGCGGAACCTTCACACTTGAATGTGCCCTGGATAGACATGCCGACGTAAGCGGGCATGTCATTGAATTTGCCAGGCCAGGTTTTGCGCGCCCAATCGACCAAATGACCCAAGACAAAGGTATTGTCTAATTCCCTGCGTAGCTTGCCGGAAGCGATTCCCCTGGTTATGCGTTTCCTGGTACGATCCTCGGCAGTACGATCATCGTCTAAAGTTTTTTTGATTCTCGGCGCTATTAGCTTCGTCGCTTCGTCGAGAGAAAGCCTGTCGTTCATATCCATAACCGCCCCTTCACGATCACCCTTGAATTAGGAGCCGCGCCAGCCCGGCAAGGGTTCCGGGTATTCTCCCTCGGTGATCGGCCTCGGGATAGACGCGGCAAACTCATTACACCTCGGCAAGCCGTTGCGCGCCTTGCCTCATGCCGTCGCCGACTCCCTGGCCTCACGCTTCACCCTGACGGCCTTCGGCTTCTTGATGGAAACATGCGGCGCAAGCCCGGCAGCGGATGCCATGTCAATCAGGGTATCCATGCTGAACAGGTGCAAGCGCCCCCGGACAAGATCAGACACGCGCGGCTGCGTCACGCCGAACAGCCGCGCGGCGGCGACCTGGGTCAATCCTTCCGACTTGACCCATTCTTGCAAAGCCATTGCCAGTTCTGACCGGGCGCGCATACTTGCTGCCTGCTGCGGTGTGTCCTCGATTGCGTCCCAAACGCTGGTGAATCGCTGTTCCTTGCTCATGGCTGTTTCCTCATCAAGTCCTTGAATCGTATTTTGGCAATGTCTATGTCCTGCTGGCTGGTTTCCTGTGTCTTCTTCTGGAAGCAGTGAAGGACATAAACCGCATCCTCCAGCTTGGCCAGATAGATCACGCGGAATGCGCCTCCTACGTCACGAATGCGGATTTCCTTTACCCCGCTGCCGATAGCCGTCATTGGCTTCCAGTCATCAGGCTCCAGGCCATGCTCTACCTTGTCCAGTTGGAAACCGGCGTCACGCCTGACAGCCAGCGGAAAATCGCGCAGCCGATCCAGAGAGTCTCCGAGAAATTCAACAGGTTTTGAAGTCATGGCGAATTATACAATAATTTGTATTTTGTTGAGGGCAAAAAGGCCAGGCGCGAAGATCACGCCCAGCCTCTGATCGGCAAAGCCATCAGTAAGACCGGCAGTTCATGCCATTGCCGATGGGAACGCAATTTGTTGTGATGGGCCGATTGCGTTGCATCGAATTGGCAAAAGCATCAAGCGCGGCATCCGCCTGGGCCTCGCGCCGCGCCGCTGCTTCATAGTAGGGTGCGCAATCAATCCGCCTGTTCCTGACCTCGTTCTCGATCGCCTGGGTTGCATGGCGTGAAAACACGGCCCGGCACAGGTTGTAATTGCTCTCCTTGGCCAGTTCTGCCGGCGTTTCCTGGCCCAGCCTCATGGGTGATCCAGCGCAACCGGCGAGCGTCGCCACAAGGGCGGCGACGGTGGAAGCGGTGAGCATAGTTTTCATGGCGCCACCTCCTGTTCACGCGCGGTGCGGTAAGCGCAAAAACGCACCTGTCTTTTTTCGCGGGCGGAGCTGCTGCGACCGGCGCCTTCGGCCAAACTAAATATAGAGTCGTTGGTAATTGAGGCCTTGTTGCTTATTGCGCTCAGGGCATTGGCAATCATTTCATGGCGACGATGCCCCTCCGGGGTTTCCAACGCCAGCATGGCGAGGTCGGCAATGGCCGCGATTTCATCGAAAGCCTCGCAGGCCAGACCGTCCATGTCGCTGATGATGATCCGCATGATCTCGGGGCTCTTGATATTCCCTTCTGAACCTTCAATTTTTCCGGGTGTGCCGATGATGTTCGGGGCGGTTGCATCCTCGTTTGGGTTGATAGTATTAAGCATGGGACACCTCCACCTTGGCTTTTAGTTTGAGCAATGTTTCAACGGCGGCGAGATTACCCAGCGCCAGCGGAAGAAGCGTCTCATGCCTCAATGTCTCAAGATGGACAATCAGATGGCTTGCGGCTTCCATCGCGCCGCGCAATTCCGGGTAGGCATTTGCAACCTGGTTGATGATGGCTCGCACGTCAGAAGTGGAAACCTTGATGCCGCTCATGTTCTGGATAACAACAGGGTCATCAACAGAGCGACCCTGGATAGCATCCCGCAAAACAGCCCGCGCCGTACTCGCGTGAATCATGGCTGATGTTGCCGCCGTGTCGGTTTCCGGCTGGCGCGACAGGATACCGATTGCCGCATCGAGTTCGGCAAGTACGGTATCCAGGCCGCCCGTGTTCCTGGGCGGATGGGTGGGTGTGGTAATATTGGCAGTAGCCATGTCGTGCTCCTCATAAAGTTACGTCTTGGTCAGGCGGTTCGGGTGTGTCCAGCACCCTTGCCGCCGCTTTCCCCATGATCCGCATGGGAACGGTCGTTACTCCTTAGTCGCTTGGCGCCCAAGCAGATCAAGAAGCGTTATCTGTGACTCTTGAACACCAATATCTGACAGTGCCGTTTTGCCCCGTATTGTCTCCAATACAGGCATCATAAGGTTCCATGCCATCCCGTAAATGCTTCGCCAATTCGAGTAGGTAAAGGCTGGTTATTCGGCAGTGAAGAGAGGCCGTAACACTTGCTTTTTGATCCTCCGGCATGTCGTTGAAGGCATCGGCGACTTCCTCGATTACGCTGACTGCTTGCAGTAGCTTATCCACGTTCATTTTCACCACCTCCTAAACCCGTGAGCCGCATGGACCACGTCTAAATAACTTCTTGACCTTGCCAGAATCGCCCTGGCCGCGTTGCAATCGTGCCGCCCATGCTTCCCTATGTCCATGGTGAGAATAGGGCCAGTTCACGCCCTCTATGCCGCCACACCCTTGAACGGCAGCACCTTGGCCCCTGCTGCCACCGCCTCCAGGTATTCCGACCAGCTTTGCATCATCGCCTGGCGCTCCTTGATGTACTCGGCGCGGTTGTACGCGCCTCTTATTTCGTTGCGCTCACAATGCGCAAGCTGACGCTCGATCACGTCAGGACGAAAGCCCATTTCATTCAGCGCCGTACTCGCCACAGCCCGGAAGCCATGGCCGGTCATCTTGCCCTTGTAGCCCAGGCGATACAGGGCAAACAGCATCGTGTTGTTGCTGATCGGCTTGTCTCGGTTCCTGCCAGGGAATACGAAGCGACTGCCACCACCAATTAATTTCAACTCTTCCAAGATGGCGAGCGATTGAGCAGACAGCGGAACGACATGCTCTGTCTTCATCTTCATGCGCTCGGCTGGGATGATCCACAGCGCGGCCTCAAGATCGAATTCAGTCCACTCCGCGCCGATCAACTCATTCGTGCGCACGAAGGTATGCGCCAGCAATTGCAGGGCCAATTGTGTTTGACGATCACCGCTGTAGTTGTCGATTGCCCGGAGCAGTTCGGGCAACTCTTCCGGCTTCACTGCGGCCTGGTGTCGCTTCTTGTGTGGGGTCAATGCGCCGCGAAGGTCGGCGGAAATATCGCGCTTGCACCGCCCGGTAGCGATACCATAGCGGAATACCTGCCCGCATACCGCGAGAACACGGTGAGCCAGGTCATATGATCCGCGCTCTTCAATCTTGCGTACCGTGGCGAGAAGGTCAGGAGCTTCAATTTCCGCGATATGGCGTTTTCCCAGATCCGGGAAGATATTGACCTCCAGCCGACGCTTCACGTCTGCCGCATGGTGCGGAACCCAGATATGTGTGCGCATCCCAAACCACTCGCGTGCCACCGCTTCAAGGGAATTTTCGGCGCTGGTCATACTGGCGGCCTTCAAGGCCTTCTTGCTCATTTCCTCAGATGGATCAGTGCCGGCCTTCAAGAAGTCCTTGGCTCTGTCCCTTTCCTTTCTGGCATCAGCCAGGGACATTTTGGGATAGACGCCAAGGGCAAGGCGCCTCTCCTTGCCGGCGAAACGATATTTCAGGCGCCAATACTTGGAACCGTTGGGCATGACTTCAAGGTACATGCCGCCGCCGTCTGCGAGCTTGTAGGGTTTCTCTGCTGGGTTGGCGTTGCTTGCCGATAAAGCGGTGAGTGGCATTTTCGGGGGCATCTTTTCAAGGAGAAAAAATTATGACCCCGATTATGCCCCCTTGTTTACCCGGCTTCAATAGGCCCAATTCGGACTATTGCGGACAACAAAAAGCCCGCAAACCTTGTATTTACTTGGCTTTGCGGGCTATTTCGAACCACTGCGAACGTTTTTTTGGCGGAGAGGGCGGGATTCGAACCCGCGTTAGGATATTATCCTAAACACGCTTTCCAGGCGTGCGACTTAAACCACTCATCCACCTCTCCTGATGGAAGGCGGCAATTATAGGGGCGAACAAGATTTTCGTCCAGCATTAACGCGCTGACCTTTACTGCCCTTGATCCCAGGGCTGCAATTCATATCGTGGCGGCTGGCCGATGTAAAACAGCACCACGCCGCAACTGGCGAGAAAAAAGACGGTGGCGAGCAGGCTGGCCGTCACCGGGTCGGCGGCGCCGCGTTGCGGGTAGACGAAGGCCAGCACCACGATCGTTGCAATGGAACCGACAAAAGACAGCACGGAAAATCCAAATGCTATTTTTTTACCCAGGCTTCTCTTCACTTTGCCACCCCCAATTGGTTTTCCGTTCGTCATTCACACGCCTCGACTGCTTAAGAACTTTTCCGATGCCGGCAAGAATAGCGTGTTTCCCTACTGGATGCCGTAGAAATGTTTCACGAAAGGCTTGCGGAATTCCTGGTGGCAATTGTAACAAGTGATCTGCAGCGCCTGGAAAGCGTTGATCACGGCCTTTCCGTCCTTGTTATGAGCAGCATGCGCCAGCACGTGCGCGGCATCGTGGGTTTCACCGTCATAGGCCTTGAATTTGCCCATATTGCTTCCCATGAAGCCGATGATGCGCGTTTTCTCCGAAATCGGCGGTTGGGGATGTTCGCCGATCAAGGGGGCCATTTTCTCGACCACGGCCCAGTCTTCGCGGGAAATGCCGTCGGTGATGGCCTGCATGTGTTTGCCCAGGTCTTTCATGACTTTCTGCAGCACCAGGGGTTCGGCTGCAGGCTTGCCGTTTTCTGCAAGGACACGGTAGCTTGCCGTGCAGAGGACGAGAGCGGCAATGAGGGTTGATACGGTAACAGAGGCTATTTTCATGGTTTGGATTCTCCCGTTAATTAAAGATGAAAGTCATTCGAATGCCCGCCCTTCTCCAGCCTCTTCATGCGTCTGGCCGTCGCGGATATGGTAAATGCGCCTGAAGGTCGGAATGATCTTCTCGTCGTGCGTAACGACGATGATGGCGGTATGGTACTGCTGTGCCATCCTGTTGAGGATGCGGATCACGGCCAGCGCCCGTTCGCTGTCGAGCGGCGCGGTGGGTTCGTCGGCAAGGATGACCGGGGGCCGGTTGACCAGGGCGCGGGCGATGGCGACGCGCTGCTGCTCGCCCCCGGAAAGTTGCGAAGGCATGGCACGGGCACGATGCCCCACGTCCAGCGCTTCGAGCAGTTCAAGCGCGCGCTGGCGCGATTCTGCATTGGGGCGCCCGGCCAGCATGGGCAGCAAGGCGATGTTGTCGGTCACGTCGAGAAAGGGGATCAGGTACGGCGCCTGGAACACGAAGCCGATCTTGTCGCGGCGCAAAGCGCGCAAATCACCGATCTTCCAGCCTTCCTGGTAAATCACTTCGCTGCCCAGCGTCATGCGCCCGGCACTAGGCTCTATCACCGCCCCAAGGCATTTGAGCAGGGTGGTCTTGCCCGAACCGGAGGGCCCCACCAGCCCGACCACTTCGCCGGGCGCGACCTGCATATCCACGCCCCTGAGCGCATCGACAGCGGTATCGCCCGTGCCGTAGCGCTTGCGCAAGCCCTCGATATGGATGCCGTAGCCTTGCTGGTCAGCCACCGATCGCCTCCGCAGGATCGACCTTGAGCGCCGCGCGAATCGCCAGCACGCTGGCCAGCGCGCAGATGATCATCACCGCGACGAAACCGCGCGCCGCATCGCCCGGTTCGAGCAACACATATTTGGGAAACAGCGGCGCCCAGAAAGTGGCCGCCGTCTTGCCCACCACGAAACCGATCACGCCCAGCCCCAGCGCCTGTTGCAGGATCATGCCGGCAATGGTGCGGTTACGCGTACCGATCAGTTTCAGCACCGCGATTTCGCGGATCTTACCCAAGGTCAGGGTGTAAATAATGAAAGCCACGATGGCCGCGCTGACAACGGCGAGAATGACCAGGAACATGCCGATCTGCTTGGCCGAGGTGGCAATGAGCTTGGCCACCAGGATTTCCTCCATCTGGGCGCGCGTATAGACCTGCAGGTGCTTCCAGCGGCGGATGGGTTCAGCCACTTCCTCTGCCGCATAGCCCGGCTTGGTCTGCACCAGCACAGCATTCACGAAGGCATTGCCGCTCTGCGATGCGATCACCGCATCCAGCAGGCCGGGTACGCCGGGGCGGTTAAATGCCGGGTTGGCTGCGGTGCGGCGGCGCTGCTGCACGATGGCATCGTTGTCTTTCAGAAACTGGGCTTCCTGGGCGTCCTTGAGCTGAATGAACACCATCGGGTCGCCGCTCGAGGACACCATGCGCCGCGTCAGGCCCACCACCGTGTAATGGTTGCGGCGAATCTGGATGCGTTCGCCGAGCTTGAAGCCTGTCGCCATATCGGCCACGGCCTCATAGTGGCCGCGGGTGATCTGCCGCCCCGCGACAAGATAGGCCGGCTCGCCGGGCCCGGACGGAACGATGCCGACCGCCATGGCGCGGACATCGCGCTCGCCATGGCGCACCTGCATGGTGAGGTAGGTCACGTTGGCCGCGCGCGACACGCCGGGCATGCCGAGAACGCCGCGATAGACATCGTCGTAAAGGCTCGACGGCTCGGCATAGGGACCGAGGGTGTCCTTCTGCACCACCCACAGATCCGCGCCGCTGTTATTGAGCAACACCTTGGCGTCGTCCACCATGCCGCGATACACCCCGGCCATGGTGAGCGTCACGCCAATCAGCAGGCCCAGCCCGACGCCGGTAAACACAAACTTGCCCCAGGCGTGAAGAATATCGCGCCCTGCCAGGCTGATCATGGGGCCACCAGGTGATCGACAACCTTGATGCGGCTGTTCGCATTGATTTCGCGCTGGCTATAGACCACTACGCGGTCACCCGCCTTGAGCCCCTGCAAAATCTGCACTCGGCCATCGAGATCCGAGGCGCCCGTCTTTACCGGCGTGAAATTGAGCCCATCGTTTTCGACCAGCCACACGCCGGTATTTCCATCCCGGCGCTTGAGCGCGGCATTCGGCACCACCAGCGCCAGAGGCAAGGCGGGCTGGGCCACCGTGACTTCCGCCAGTTCGCCAATAGGGGGCAGGGTTTCAGGGACGCGCTCGAACACCACCTTGGCCAGAGCCTCCTCGGTGACGGCATCCGCGCGCGGTTCCACGCGCTCTACCCGGCCCGCCAGCTTGTGCCGGGGCTGCGAACGCAGCTCAATCGAGGCGGGCAGATCAGTGCGCAGGCCGGATGCGCGCAACTGGTCGAAACGCACATTCACCCACAGGCTGGCAGGATCAATCACTTCAACCACCGCCTGACCCGCCACCACGGCCGTACCGGCTTCGGCGTTCCTCGCCACCACCAGTCCGCCCACCGGCGCGACCAGGCGCAGATTGGCGCGTTGCCGGGCCAGGCCATCCCGGTCCGCGCGGATGCGCGCAATGTCCTGCCTGGCCGCTTCATGGTTGGCGCTGGCGGAAGCGAAGGCGGCGGCGGCGACATGGCCTTCCTGGCGCTTGGCCTCGACCCCCTCCTCGCTGACAAAGCGCGTCTGCAGCAACTTCTCGTAGCGGCGCACTTGCGCCTCGGCATAGGCCTTGCGCGCCGCCGTGTCGCGCATCTGCGCTTCAGCCGCAAGCACCGATGCCTGGACCCGACCGAGCGCTGCTTGCTGCGAGTTGACGCGATCATCCATATCCACCGGGTCCATTTCAGCCACAATCTGTCCAGCCTGAACCCGGTCGCCGACCTGCACGCTGACCTGCTTGAGCCGCCCGGCGGCCGTCGGGCCAATCAGATAAGCGTAGCGCGCCTCGACCATTCCGACACCGAACAGGGCCGGCGTAATGGATTCCTGCTTTACGCTCAGCACCGTAACGGGAATAGGCGCCAACGGCCCCGAGCGCAGGGCGACATAGCCGAACAAGGCCAGCAATAGAACAATGAAGGCCGCCAGGGAAAGCTGGCGCGGGTTGGCGAAAAGTAATTTCATCGCGCACGCTCGATGCCGCGGCGATAGATGGCGAAAACATCCGGCGCATCCACCAGCATGCGCCGGTGATCACCCGCCAGCAACGATTGCATGACCAAACCCTGGATGGTGCCAACGAACAGGGTGGCCGCAGCGCCCACATTCACCTCTGCATCAAGTTCGCCGCTTGCCTTGCCGGCTTCGAGCAATCCCGCCAGACGCTCGCTATAACGCCTGATCATGGCGCGCGCCATGCGCTTGGGCACGGAGTCCAGAGGGCGCTGCAACTCGCCGAACAACATGCGTGGCACTCCCGGATGGGCGGCCACGAACTCGATATGCGTCATGAATACGGATTCCAGCGCTTTTAGCGGGCTGGCGGCCGATTCAGCGGCGTGATCCACGCGCGCCATCAGGCGCTCGGCCACCCACTCCATTACCGCCTGCCAGATCGCATCCTTGCTGGGGAAATGGCGAAACAGCGCCCCCTGGGTCAGGTTCATTTTCCTGGCAATGGCTGCGGTGGTGATATCGCTGGGGTTCTGCTCCGCGGCGAGCGCCACAACCGTTTCGACTGTGACGATTCGGCGTTCATCGGCGGGAAGGTGCTTCGAGGGGATTTGCATCAAAATTCCGAAGATAGTAATCGATTACTATCTTATTGAAACAAAAAGCGCGCGTCAAATCTCTTTCATCCCGGATGGGCATTTGGATGCAAGATCGTGGCAAGACAAGATACGTTCATTTCTCCACTTCATCCGCCCACACCAGCGCATCCACATGAGCAGCATTGACCCTGGCGGCATCCAGGCCACACAGCGAAGCCAGCACCTCGATCGGCTCCTGCTCGAATTCTTCGCAGGCAATGGCCAGATCAAGAAAAGGCGCATACACGCCTTCCCCTTTCAACAAGGCCAGGGATACCTGCTGCGGAAGCTGAAAATTCTCCAGCGCTTCTTCCATGGGGATATTAAGCAGCGCATCCAGCAGCGAAAGAATGCCTACCAGGAACAGGCCGTCCTGCTCTGCGCCAGAGGTCTTTTCCCTACCCAGCAATTCCACCATACGTGCTCGCACCAGCGCATTTTTCAGCAGCACCTGGCTGCGGGGATCGGGTTTTTCGCTGGTAAACAGCAGCAAGGTCAGCCAGCGGTAGAGCTGGTCATAGCCCAAAAGCGTCATGGCATGCGCAATGGAACGAATTTCCTGCCGCAGGCCGTTCACGGGCGAATTGATGTAGCGCAGGATTTTGAAGGTAATGGCCGCGTCTCGCTTGACGCTCGCCTCGAGCTCCTTGATCTCGGCGTGGCTGCGCACCAGATTGAGCAATTCGATCACCTTGAGACGATGGTTATCCAGGCGATGAGACGTTGTGAGCTTGGGCTTGGTGAAGTAATAGCCTTCGAAGTAATTGAAAGACAGCTTGCGGCAAGCATCAAGATGCTCTTCCGAGTTCACTCCCACGGCAATCAGGGGGCGCACGGCCACCTTCAGGATCTCGACGACCTCCCTGCCCAGCTCCAGCGCATCGGTTTGGGAAATATCAAAGCGCACATAATCAGCAATCTGGCACCAGGGCAAATACTCGGGGCAATTGCGTGGATTGTCCACGGCAAACCTGAAGCCGCGCTCCTTCAACTGGCGGCAACGCTGCAGAATCTGCTCGGCAGATTCCTCCTGCGGCTGGAGGACAAGCACCATATTTTTTCCAGGTAAGCGCTCAAGCAGAGGATGGTCGAGAATGACGGGGGAAACATTAAGGAACGCCATCTTGCCCTGCAGCAGGCGCTCGGCGCCCAGGTCCAGGATGCTTTTGATCAGCATCTGGTCATGCATCAAAAGCACCGTGTCATCCGGCTTCTTATCCGCAAGTGAATGCCTGTTGCGCAGCGCCAGTTCATAGCCGATCAGGTGTTCGGCACGATCCAGCACCGGCTCGCGGTGCAAGAACCTCAGCCGTAGAGCCACTGCATCATTGCGCTGTCCGTTGGTTTCAATGTCGAGCAGGCTGGTTACCACATCCTGAGCGACAGCTTCGCCCGTATCCACCCGCTTGGCATCGGAGAATGAAGAGCCAGACCTGCCCTCGGGAGGCAGTTCCGGTAAAGGGTCCGGCATTACGGGCTTGACTTCGGCCTTGGCCGGCTCGGCGGGCTGCGCATTGAAGATGGATTTCAGTTTTTCAAACATGATTGCAATTCCTTGTTGCCGCCTGCTGCTGTTTCCGGGCCATTGTGCCGGACGCATCGGGCATGTCAAGCAAGTGTATCCGCCTGCGTGATCTACTTGTTGCTTTGCAGGCACGCCACAAGTATATTGAGAACCATTCCGTCATGATTTATCGACTTCATGAGAGTTTTTTTCACCCGACTGCTGCTTGCTTTCATGCTCGTATGGCTGCCGATGCAAGGCTATGCCAGCGAGGCCATGTCCTTTTGCCTGCACCAGCACGAGGATGCCCCCATGCAGATGGCTGCGGGTGAACATGAAGGCTGCCATAATGGCCACGATACAACCATAGCCAAGAGCGGTGCAGTCTGCGACAACTGTTTCTCGTGCCATCTGATCGCCCAGCCCGCGTTGATCGTGGCGCCTCTCGTACTGGCCGTGGACAGCAGCAGATCGTTTCAACGCCCCTTGAACCTTACTTTCTCCCTGCTCTTCCCGGAGCAACTGCAACGCCCCCCTCTCGCGCTTTTTTCCTGAACTTTTCCGCTACGAAATGAATGTCATGCAATGACGCTTTAAGCCGACCGCATGAATGACAACATCATCAAGGAACATGTCATGAAAAAAGCGCTGAACACCTTCATCGCCGCACTCGCCATGCTGGCGGCGGCATCCTCCCTCCATGCCGCCGATGTCGCCAACGGCAGGGGCACGGTCAATAAAATCAATAATGACGCCGGCTCGGTGAACATTTCCCACGAGGCCATTCCCGCCCTCAAGTGGCCGGCCATGACCATGGACATCAAGGTTGCCGACAAGAAAATCCTGTCCGGGGTCAAATCCGGACAGGCGGTTTCCTTCGGCCTGACCAAAGACCCCAAGGACGGCTATGTGATCTCGCACATCGAGAGCGCCAAGTAAACCCGGCGGACGGGAAGCCTGGCGCCTCCCGCCGCCCCATCCATGGAGAATCACGGCCATGAAATCACATCGCCGTTTCATCACGCCGGGAAAAGCGGTTTTTCTTACCCTGCTGCTCGCCCTGCCGGCTGCCGCCGAAACCCTGCCTGGCTCGAACGTGGAAAGCCTGCTGAAGCTGGCGCGCGACGCCAATCCCGAGCTTGCCGCCATGCGCCATGAGGCACAGGCCTTTTCGGAGCGGGCCAGCAGTGCCGGCGCCTTGCCGGACCCCATGCTGCGCACCGAATTAATGGACATCACGCGGCAAGGCGCGGCTTCCAGCGTCAATTTGCTGCCGGGAACGGCCGGCAGCACCAAGTACACGCTGATACAGGCGCTGCCATTCTGGGGGAAACGCGAGCTCAGGCGCGAACTTGCACAAGCCGAAGCGCAGCAGGCCCGGAGCAGGGCCGACACAAGCTGGGAGGATCTGGCGGCGCGCATCAAGACCAGCCATGCCCAATATTACGTTTATTCCCGTGCCGAAGCCCTCACCCGGGAACTGCTCGACCTGGCGGCTCAACTGGAAAAGATCTCCCAGGCACGCTACGCCAGCGGCCTCGCCCCGCAGCAGGATGCCATCCGGGCGCAGCTCGAGCAGACCTCGATACGGAGCGACCTGGTGGAGCTGGAAAATGCAGTCCACCACAGCAAGGTCAAGCTGAACGCCCTGCTCAACCGCCCTGCAACAGCGCCTCTGGCCGTGCCGCTCGCGCCGCGCAAGCTGCCCGTAGCGGACAAGCTGGATCATCAGGCATTGCAGGACAATCTGCGCGCCAGGAATCCGCAGCTTTCTACCGAAAATGCGCGCGTCAACGCAGCCGCGAAAAACCGCGAGCTGGTTTACCGCAACCGCTACCCCGACTTCAATCTCGGCGTGTCACCGCTGCAAACCGCCAACCAGGTCAGGGAATGGGGCTTGATGGTCGAATTCAACCTCCCGCTGCAGCAGGAGAGCCGCCGCGCCCAGGAACGCGAAGCGCAATCCATGCTGGCGGCGGCCGAATCGCGCAGGGAGGCAACGCAGAACCAGCTTCTCGCCGACCTGGCAGAAAGCTTTTCCGAGCTGGAGGCGGCCCGCCGCATCGAGAATCTGGCGCAAAACAGCCAGCTGCCCCAGGCCGAACTGAGCTTCAAGGCCGCGCTGGCCGGCTATGAAAACGGCAAGGTGGATTTCTCCACCCTGCTGGATGCCCAGCGCCAGATCCGCAAGGCGAAACTGGATGTGCTCAAGGCCCAGGGCGAAGCACAGAAACGCCTGGCCGAAATCGAACGCCTGTTGGGAGAAGACTTATGAACAAGGCAGCGACGATCGTGATGGTCATCGTCATGACCACTGCAGCGCTGGGCGCGGGCTACTGGCTGGGCACGAAGCAAATCAGCACAAACTCCGCCACTCCGGATGCCGTAAAGAAAGAACGCAAGGTCCTCTACTACCGCAATCCGATGGGGCAGCCCGACACCTCGACCGTTCCCAAGAAAGACGAAATGGGCATGGACTACATCCCGGTCTATGAAGACGAGGAAAGCGGCAACCCGGACGCTGCAAGGCAGGTGAAAATCAGCACAGAGAAAATCCAGAAGCTGGGGGTGCGTACCGAAGCAGCCGCACAGCGCGAGTTGTCTCGTATTGTCCATGCCGTAGGACGGGTCGAAGCCAACGAACGCCTGACCTACACCATTTCGCCCAAATTCGAAGGCTGGATCGAGCGCCTGCACGTCAATACCACGGGCGCCGCGGTGGGGCGCGGCCAGCCCCTGCTCGAGGTGTATAGTCCGGAGCTGGTTTCCGCCCAGAAGGAATATGCCATTGCAGCCCAAGGGCAGCAGGCCCTGGCCAACGCCAGCCCGGAAGCGCGGGCCGGCATGAAGCAACTGGCAGACGCCAGCCTGGCACGCATGAAGAACTGGGACATCTCGGATGAGCAACTGAAGGCGCTGAGCCAGCACCCGGAAGCCCGTCACACCCTCACCTACCGCTCCCCCGCCAACGGCATCGTCATGGAGAAGAAGGCGGTGCAAGGCATGCGCTTCATGCCGGGCGAGGTCCTTTACCAGATTGCCGACCTGTCTTCAGTCTGGGTGCTGGCCGACGTATTCGAGCAGGATCTGTCCATGGTCCGGCCTGGGCAGGCGGCAAAAGTACGCTTCAACGCCTATCCCGGCAAGGATTTCGAGGCCAGGCTGACTTATGTCTACCCCACTCTGAACGCCCAGACGCGCACTGTACCGGTCCGCCTGGAGATGGCCAATCCCGGCATGCTGCTCAAGCCCGCCATGTATGCCGATGTTGAGCTGAGCGTGCCGAGCAAGGGCAAGGTGCTGAGCATTCCTGCTTCCGCCGTCATCTACGGCGGCAAAAGCCAGAGTGTGCTGGTGGAACTGGCCGAGGGCCGCTTCGAACCGCGCGACGTCCGGCTCGGCAGCCAGGGCAGCGATTATGTAGAAGTGCTGGAAGGATTGGGGGAGGGCGAAAAAGTCGTGGTTTCGGCCAATTTCCTGATCGACTCGGAGAGCAACCTCAAGGCCGCCTTCAGCAGCCTGGTGAGCAAGTCCAAGTCCTCTGTTGCCGCTGATGAACAAAAATGAAATCACCAATCCCCTCCCCTTCAAGGGGAAAAGATAGGCGGAGGTAATTAACATGCTCAACCGGATCATCGAATGGTCGGCGCGCAACCTCTTTCTGGTGCTGCTGGCCACCGCCGCCATCATCGGCGGCGGAATCTATGCCGTCCTTAAAACGCCGCTGGATGCCCTGCCCGACCTGTCCGACGTGCAGGTCATCCTGTATACCGAATATCCCGGCCAGGCGCCCCAGGTGGTGGAGGACCAGGTCACCTATCCCCTCACCACGGCCATGCTGTCGGTCCCCAAATCCAGGGTGGTGCGCGGTTTTTCGTTCTTTGGCGCTTCCTTTGTCTATGTTATCTTCGAGGACGGCACCGACATCTACTGGGCACGCTCGCGGGTGCTGGAATATCTCACCTCGCTTTCCGGTCGCCTGCCGCAGGGCATCAATCCCCAGCTCGGCCCGGATGCAACCGGCGTGGGCTGGGTATACCAGTATGCCGTGCTGGCCAAGAACAAGTCATTGGCTGAATTGCGCACCCTGCAGGACTGGTACCTGCGCTATCAGCTCAGCAAGGCACATGGCGTGGCGGAAGTGGCCAGCATCGGAGGCTTCGTCCAGCAGTACCAGGTAACGGTCGATCCGCGCAAATTGCAGGCCTATGGCGTGCATATCACCCAGGTTTCCAAGGTCATCCGCGAATCCAACCGCGACGTGGGCGGCAGGGTCATCGAAATGGCCGAGGCGGAATTCATGGTGCGCGGCAAGGGCTATCTGCGCGGCAAGCATGACATCGAGATGCTGGCGATCAAGAGCGAGCGCGGCATCCCGGTGCTGCTGCGCGACGTGGCGCGGGTGGAGCTCGGCCCTGACGAGCGGCGCGGCCTGACCGAACTCAACGGCGAGGGCGAGGTGGTATCCGGCATCGTGATGGCGCGCTACGGCCAGAATGCGCTGGATGTGATCCGCAACATCAAGAGCAAGATCGCAGAAGTGTCCAGCGGTTTGCCCGAAGGCGTCACGATCGAAACGGTTTACGACCGCTCCGGCCTGATCGAACGCGCCATCGCCAACCTCAAGACCACGCTGCTGGAGGAAAGCCTCATTGTCGCGCTGGTATGCATCGTCTTCCTGCTGCACGTACGGAGCGCGCTGGTCGCCATCATCATGCTGCCGGTGGGCGTGCTGATCGCTTTCATCGCCATGCGCCTCTTGGGCATGAACTCCAACATCATGTCTCTCGGCGGCATCGCCATCGCCATCGGCGCCATGGTGGACGCGGCCATCGTGATGATAGAGAACGCGCACAAGCATCTGGAGCGCCTGCAAACCGGAGAATCGAGAACCGAGGCCATCATCGCCTCCTGCAAGGAAGTCGGCCCGGCGCTGTTCTTCTCACTCTTGATCATCACCGTCTCCTTCCTGCCTGTGTTCACATTGGAGGCGCAGGAAGGCCGACTGTTCTCGCCGCTCGCCTGGACCAAGACCTTTGCCATGGCCGGTGCAGCATTGCTGTCGGTGACCCTGGTACCGGTGCTGATGATGCTGTTCATCCGCGGAAAAATTCTGCCCGAGGCGAAAAATCCGGTGAACCGTTTCCTGATCTGGCTTTATCGCCCGGTCATTGCCTGGGTAATGCAGTGGAAAAAGCTGACCATCATGCTGGCAGTTGCCATATTGGGCATCAGCCTGTACCCGGCCGCAAAACTCGGCAGCGAATTCATGCCCACGCTCAACGAGGGTACCCTGTTCTACATGCCGACCGGCCTGCCCGGCATGTCGGTGACCAAGGCCGCCGAAACACTGCAAACCCAGAACAAGATCATCAAGGGCTTCCCCGAAGTCGCCTCGGTCTACGGTAAGGCCGGGCGCGCCAACACGGCCACCGACCCGGCCCCGCTGGAGATGTTCGAAACCGTCATCAACCTCAAACCGGAAAACGAATGGCGGCCCGGCATGAACATCGACAAGCTGATCGCGGAACTAGATGAGGCGCTGCAGATACCCGGCATTTCCAATTCCTGGACCATGCCCATCAAGGCCCGTATCGACATGCTTTCGACCGGCATCCGCACGCCCATCGGCATCAAGGTATTCGGCAAGGACCTGGGCGAAATGGAAAAACTGGCCAAGGAAATCGAGAGCGTGGTCAAGGTCGTGCCCGGCACCACCAGCGCCTACGCCGAACGCCTGACGGGTGGCCTGTATCTGGACATCGAGCCGGACCGCAGCCAGCTGGCCCGTTATGGACTGGCGGTGGGCGACCTGCAGGAAATCATTTCCACTGCACTGGGTGGCGAAACCGTCACCGCCACGGTCGAGGGCAGGGAGCGTTTCGGCGTGAGCGTGCGTTACCCGCGCGAGCTGCGCAGCACCCCGCAGCAGATCGCCACGCAGATCCTGGTACCGGTGAGTACGGAGATGGGCGGCCAGCCCGCGATGATCCCCCTGGGCCAGCTCGCCACGGTAAAAATCGTGAAGGGCGCCCCGTCCATCCGTACCGAGAATGCCCTGCTATCCGCTTATATCTATGTCGACATCCGCAACCGCGATATCGGCAGCTACGTGGCCGAGGCGCAGCAGGCCGTGCGCGACAAGGTGAAGTTCCCGCCCGGCTACTACGCGGCCTGGAGCGGCCAGTTCGAATACATGCAGCGCGCCAAGGAAAAGATGAAAGTCGTCATCCCGGTCACGCTGGCGATCATCTTCACCCTGCTCTATCTCAACTTCAGGCGTCTTACCGAAACCCTGATCGTCATGCTCTCCGTGCCCTTCGCGCTGGTCGGCGGCGTCTGGCTGATGTGGGCGCTGAACTATAACCTTTCGGTCGCGGTGGCAGTCGGCTTCATCGCCTTGGCCGGCGTGGCGGCCGAAACCGGGGTGGTGATGCTGATCTACCTCGACCATGCGCTCAAGAAATTCCAGGCCCAAAGGGAGGCCGAAGGTGGACAACTGGTATCGGCCGACCTCTACGCCGCGGTGATGGAAGGCGCGGTGGAACGGGTGCGCCCCAAGATGATGACCGTAGTGGCCATCATGGCCGGCCTCTTGCCCATCATGTGGAGCAGCGGCACCGGCTCCGAGGTGATGAGCCGCATTGCCGCGCCCATGGTGGGCGGCATGATCTCCTCGACCATACTGACGCTGATCGTCATACCCGCCCTGTATGCCCTGATCAAGGAATGGACTCTTTTTGGAAGGAAATAACATGAGCATCAAACCAATCATTCTGCTTTGCGCCCTGCTTCTGTCGGCTTGTTCCGACAAACCCCAGGACAAGCAGGAAAGAAATGCGCGGCAATATGATGAAAAAACACTGGCCATGGGCGACCGGACCTACAACACCTATTGCGCCACTTGCCATGGCTACAAGGGAGAAGGCCAGCCGGGCTGGCAGCAGCCGGGACCGGACGGCAAACTGCTGCCGCCGCCACTGGACGACAAAGGCCGCTCGTGGCGTCTGTCGAGCGCACAGATCAAAGAATTCATCAGACAGGGCAGCCCTCATGGGCGAGGCAATATGCCGGCATGGCAGGGCAAGCTGAGCGATCAGGAAATCGGCGCCGTGGCGACCTGGATCACGTCGCTGTGGTCGGACGCCACCTACCTGCAATGGCAAACGCAAGTCGAGAAGCAGGCGCAAGGAATGAATTGACCGAAGGAGAGTCGTAACAGGGAGAGGAGTTTCAATTGATTTTTCAACCACCATGGAAGAATAAGGAGTTCAAAATGAATAAATCGACAGTTTTGACACGATTGCTTGTTTCAGCCTTTGCCATTTCGATGTTCGGAATATTCCTTGCAACGGCAAGCGCCGACTCCGATCCAGAGCATGCCCCTGGAATGGTGATGCCGGGATCCGGCGGTTGTGGTCCCGGCATGATGGGTGGCTACGGCCCCGGCATGATGCGCGGCTACGGCCATGGAATGATGGGTGCTTATGGTCCCGGCATGATGGGCGGCTACGGCCACGGCTTGATGATGGGAATTTGGTCACTCAACCTGAGCAAGGAACAACGCGCCAAGGCCAACCAGATCAGTGATGATATGCGCAGAAAGCATTGGGAGTTGATGGGCAGGATGCAAGAACAATCGAGCAGCCTGCGCAACCACTACGAAGCGGACAAGTGGGACGCCAAGGAAATCGGCAAGGTCTACCAGGGCATTTACGACCTCAAGCGGCAGATGATCGAATCCTCTGTGGAGACCCATAACCGCATGGAGGCCGTTCTCACTGCCGAGCAGCGAGAGCAGCTCAGAAAATCCTGGCCAAGGGGCGGCAGGATGTGGCAGGAACCTTAATGCGCTTGATGCTTTACAATATAACCATATATTAATAACCTATGCCGAGGCGGATCAGCCTCTGCGTATTTTTCGATTCAAAATTCAAGGAAAAAAACATGTACGGATTCAGCACACAAGTAACAGGTACTTTTGACGATGCCGTCAGCAGAGTCACCGAGGAACTGAAGAAAGAAGGTTTCGGCGTTCTCACCGACATCGACGTCAAGGCCACCATGAAGGCCAAACTCAACATCGATGGCCGCGCCTACCGCATCCTCGGTGCGTGCAACCCGCCGCTGGCGCACCGCGCCATCGAAGCCGACCCGGACATCGGCCTGCTGCTGCCATGCAACGTGGTGGTGCGCGAGGAAGAAGACGGCAAGATCACCGTGGCCTTCATGGATCCTTCCGCCGTGCTGAAACTGGTGGACAAGCCCGGCATCGAGGAACTGGCCAAGGAAGTGCGCGGACGCCTGGAGCGGGTGCGCGACGGCCTGAAAGGCTGAGATTAGAGTTTGCTTGAAATGAAACGGGGAGTGAACATCACTCCCCGTTTCAACTTTGGCCGTTTCATCCTGTAGGTCGGGCTTCAGCCCGACAAGATAAGCTTATCGGGCTGAAGCCCGACCTACATCGAAGCCGACCGGCCTGAATCACAGCGCCAGCGTTTCGCCGGGTTTCATTTCCTTCAGCCGGGTTTTCACGCCCTGTTTCTTCAGCGCGGCGGCAAAGTCGTCCGGCTTGCCGGCCAGCACCGGGAATGTCCCGAAATGCATGGGCACGACCATGCCGGGCTTGACCAGCCTCACCGCTTCGGCGGCGCGCTCCGGCCCCATGGTGAAGTGCCCGCCGATGCAGGCCAGCATCACGTCCACCTTGTGGAAGCGGCTGATCAAGGCCATGTCACCGAACACGTCGGTGTCGCCGGTATGGTATATCGCCGGACCGTTCTTCACCGTGATCAGGAAGCCCCCCGGGTTGCCGCCGTCGTGGATATGCTTGTCCGCGCTGCCTTCCGGGGCGACCACGGTGGAGCTATGGATGGCCGGGATGAAGGCGATCTTCACCTCGCCATCGAGCAGGCTCAATTCTCCGCCGAAATTGCCCTGGGTATCGAAGCCCATCTGCTTTTCCGGATAGCCGCCGTAGGTCGCCAGCGCCTTGCCCAGGTCAAAGGTCGTCACCAGCCTGGCGCCGGTCTTCGCGGCGATTTCCGCGCTGTTGCCGACATGGTCGAAGTGGCCGTGGGTCACCAGGATCAGGTCCGCCTTGTCGAGCCCGGCCAGGTCTTCCTTGCCGCTCTTGTTGGCGGGATTGGTCAGCCACGGGTCGATCAAGAGCACCTTGCCGGAGGGCGTGGTGAGCTTGAAAGCGGCATGGCCGTACCAGGTCAGGCCGGTTTTGCCATCGGCCAGGGCCAGGGAAGGCAGGGCCAGGATCGCGAGCAGCATCCACTTCATCATTTGCATCTCAACTCCTTATTTATCTACGCGGTCATAAATCACAAAATCATGGTCGAAACCATTCTTCTCATCCGCCAGGCAATGCTTGCGCCCTGATTCCACCCAGCTGGCGCGGTCGAATTCCGGAAACCAGGCATCCCCGGCCACCTCGGCCTTGACCTCGGTCAGGTACATGCGGTCAGCCAATTCAAGCGCCTGCCGGTAAAGGTCGGCGCCACCAATGAAAAACGCTTCCGCATCGCCCTCGCAGACCGCCATGGCATCCGCCAGCGAGTGCACCACCACGCATCCGGGCACGGAAAATTCCCGGTCGCGCGTAACGATGACCGAAGTCCGGCCCGGCAATGGCCGCCCCAGCGACTCGTAAGTCTTGCGCCCCATGATGATATGGTGCCCCAGGGTCAAGGCCTTGAAATGCGCCAGATCGGCCGGCAGGCGCCACGGCAGGGTGTTATCGATACCGATGACGCGGTTGCTGGCCATGGCGGCAATAAGGGAAAAACGGGTTTGGGTCATAACTTGAATCTGTTTACGGATATGTGCAAATGGCTTGCCATTTGTTCCATGCTGTTGATCTCGGCAGTATTCTGCTGCACCGCAGCGCCATTCTGTTCCGCCATTTGCGCTATGCGTTCCACGTTGCGCGCGATCTCGTTGCTGGCGCTCTTCTGTTCGTTTACCGACAGCGTAATCGAATCCACCCCACTGCCGGCTTCGGTAACGGACTGGCTGGCCTCGCCCAGCGCAATCGCCACATGCTCGAGGAATTCCTGGCTGGCGGCCAGTGATTCATGGCCGCGTTTAATCGCCTGTTCCACCAACGCAGCCTGTTGGCTCAAGGTCAGGGTCACTTGATCGATCTGGCTGGCGGATTGTGCAGATTTTTCAGCCAGCTTGCGCACCTCGTCGGCCACCACGGCGAAACCACGACCCTGCTCGCCCGCGCGCGCCGCCTCGATGGCGGCGTTGAGCGCCAGCAAGTTGGTCTGGTCGGCAATGTCTTTGACCTGCCGGGTCATGCTGGTAATCGCTTCAGTGCTGTGCACAAATTCGGTCACGGAACGGCCGATTTCATCCACCGAGGATTCCACCTCGCTGATCTCGCCAATCAACTCCGACAGTTTCTCATTCCCCGTGACGGAGCGCTCCAGGCTCAGCCGGGAAAGCTGGTTCACGCTATCCGCGCTCTCCGCCACAGATGCTATGCTGACCGCCATCTCCTCCACCGCCGCCGCGGTCGTGGCTGCAGCATCGCTCTGCTGCCGGGAACCCTCGGCAACCTGGACGGAAGAGGCGGCAAGCCGGGTGGCTGCCGCGTGCAAGCCCACCGTCGACTGCTCCACGTCGGCCAGAATCTTGGCGACGTCCGTGCGCAACAGTTCTGCCGACGCTGCAATCGTGCCGATTTCATCCTGCGTGGACTGGCGGATGGAATGGGAAAAATCCCCCTTGGCAATAGATTCGAAATCGTGCACCAGGTTTTTTGCCGGCGTCAGAATGGTTTTTTGTACCATCCACAAAAAGGCAAGCATCGCGATCACGATGGCCACGCCCATCATCCCCAGACTCCACAGACCGCCCGAGCGCGCCATAGCACTGGCCTCTGCGGCGGATTGATCGGCGACGGCGGAGAGGTGTCCGTTCGCTTTGTCCAGCAATTCGGTGGGCGCGCGATCCATGCCCTTGACCGCCTTGTCTCCGGCCTTGCTGTCGAAACTGGCGTCCTTGAAGGCTTGCAAGCCCTTGCGGTAGGCGTCGCCCATTTTGAGGTGTTCCGCCTGGAATTGCGCCAGCGCTTCTTTCACTGCAGGATCGGCCATGTGTTGCAACAAGGCCTTGACCTCGTCGCGCACCTTGGTTTCTTGCTTTTCGAAACTCTGCCAGTATTTTTCCAGCGCCACCGGGTCGCTGCCGCGCAAAAGAACGTTTTTCCATTCCTGCACCTGGGTCTTGAATTCCACTTTGATCTCAAGTATTTGGACTTGGTCATCCCGCCGCGCGTCCACCTCTTGTTCGAACTGACTCAGGCTGTTCCAGGACAAACCCAGGCCGAGCAGGGCTGCCACCAGCAGCAATGCCGTCCCACCGCCGGAAATGAGCAGCAGCTTGTTGCGGATGCTATGCGTAATCCAGTTCATCATGCCCCCCTAAAATATTATTTTGATAACCAGACTCTAGCCTGATTTATGCCAACTGGCTAGCACTACACGGCCACCGGCGCCCTGATCGCCGGATGGGGGTCATAGCCTTCAAGAATGAAATCTTCATATTTGAAATCAAGAATGCTCTTCACCTCGGGATTGATTTTCATCACCGGCAGCGCGCGCGGCTGGCGCGAAAGCTGTTCGCGGGCCTGTTCCAGGTGGTTGAGGTAGAGGTGCGCGTCGCCCAGGGTATGGACGAAGTCGCCCGGCTTGAGGCCCGTCACCTGGGCCACCATCATGGTCAGGAGCGCGTAGGAGGCGATGTTGAACGGCACGCCGAGGAAAATGTCGGCGCTGCGCTGGTAGAGCTGGCAGGACAGCTTGCCGTCCGCGACGTAAAACTGGAAAAAGGCATGGCACGGCGGCAGCTTCATCTTGTCCACGTCGGCCACGTTCCAGGCGCTGACGATGAGGCGGCGCGAATCCGGGTTGTTCCTGATCTGCTCCACCACCTGGGAAATCTGGTCGATGTGGCGCCCGTCCGGCGTGGGCCAGGAACGCCACTGGTAACCGTAGACCGGCCCCAGGTTGCCGTTCCCGTCCGCCCATTCGTCCCAGATCGAAACCCCGTTGTCCTTGAGATATTTGATGTTGGTGCTGCCCTGCAGAAACCACAGCAGCTCGTGGATAATGGACTTGAGGTGGCATTTCTTGGTCGTCACCAGCGGAAAGCCCTGCGCCAGATCGAAACGCATCTGGTAGCCGAACACGCTCACCGTGCCGGTGCCGGTGCGGTCGGATTTGTGGTGGCCATGCGCCTGGACATGGCGCATGAGATCAAGGTATTGCTGCATATCAATCAACCCTAAAATTGTTTAAGAGGAAAGCCCAATCCGGCATCGGTAACGAGGCATCCGGTCAGACAGGTTTATTCTGTTTCTTGGGATCAAAATAGTAGGTCACCCGTTTGCGCGGATTCAGGTATTGATATATTTCGCGCGGCAGCTGGCCCGGTCTCAGACTCTTGCTGATACTAAGCTCCTCTTCCCGCGCAAGGCTGATGATCACCGCCTCATCATTCGGGATACCCGGATCGTAAACCAGGACATTAGGTTTAAGCGGCTTGTCCGAATTCACCGAAACCACCATGCCCAGCATCTCGTTGGATAGCTGCACGACACTGCCGGGAGGATAGACGCCCAGGCAATGGATAAAAGCCTTCAGCGCAACCAGGTCGAACTTGTTTCGTTTAACCGCGAACATATGCGACAAGGCCTCATGCGGTGTCAGCGCGTCGGCAAGATTGTGCGGGTTGCAGAGATTATCGTATACGTTGACGATGCTGACGATTTTACTCAGAGGGGAGATCTTCTCGGCCTTGAGCTTGCCCGGATAGCCACTGCCGTCGATGAATTCGTGATGCTGCATCACGATGTCAGCGGCGCGTTTCGACAAACCGGTTTTGGTGGCAATGTCCAGGCCATATTCGCAATGCATCTCTAAAAAGGACTGTTCCGACTTGGTCAGCGGCTCGGTTTTCATGCGTATCTTCTGCGGAATCTCGATCTTGCCGATGTCGTGGAACAAGGTGCCCATTCCAAGACATTTGCTCTCCTCCTCCCCCAGGTTGAGCGCCTTTGCCAGGATCAGGGAAAGCACGGTCACGTTGAGGGAATGAAAATAGGCATCCTCGCCGAGTTTTTCGCTCATCGCATGGATCATCACATCCCCCTTGGAAAGAATGGATTCCACCATCTTCCCCACCAGGTTTTCGGCTTCATGCCTGACTTCCTGGGGGCGGGAGTAAATATTGTGGGTAATATTCCTGACCGTCTCCGCAGCCTGCTGAAATTCTCTTTCCACTTCAGCAATATCGCGCTTGATGCGATTCAGTTGTTCAATGCGTTCCTTCTTTTCCTCCGTTACTTCGGGATTCACGACGTTCGCAGCCACGACAGGAGGCGGGGCCGATGCCTCGCTGGAAACAAGAGGCAGGGGGCTGCAGGCGCTCTTGCCCGGATCGACTCGTATGCGCGGCAAACCAAGCTGACGTATGGTTTCAAGCTGCTCGGCATTTTTTATCTTGAAACTGCTGAATGGGAACGGGTGATCCATCCAGCTCAGCTCAAGATAGACATACAGCCCGACACGGAGTTGTTCCGGCAGAACGTAAAGCATGTTGTCAGTTGAGGTCATTCTCGATCATTCGCAAGAAATTGCCAGGCGCCATTCACCAGCCCCTGTAACGGACGGAAATTGGCTTTGTATGCCATTTTTCCGCTTTCGGCAATCCAGTAGCCCAGATAAAGATAAGGCAAGCCCAGCCGGCGGCACAAATCCACCTGCCACAAAATGTTGTAAGTGCCGAAACCCGCCTGCGGCAACTCCGGATCGAAAAAGGTATAAACGGAAGACAAGCCATCCTCCACCACGTCCACCACGCTCACCATGCGTAGCGCCGATTCATCGCGAAACTCCACCAGCAGGGTGGTCACGCCGCTCTGCAGCAGGAACGAGCGGTACTGCTCCTCGCCATCCTGATCCATCCCGCCGCCTGCATGGCGGCTCGCCTGATAGTGGCGGTAAAGATTGTAGTGATCGCGCTCAAAAACCTGTTCGCGCAAATCCGCCTGGAGATGCCGGCTGCGTGCCCAGGCACGGCGCTGCGAACGGCTGGGCTTGAATTCGTCAACCACCAGCCGCACCGGTACGCAGGCATGGCACTGGTCGCACTGCGGACGGTAGGTATAAAGCCCGCTGCGGCGGAATCCGGCCCGGATCAACTGGCTGTATACGGCAGCATCAACCAGTTCATTGGGGGTCACCACCTGGGAGCGCGCTTCCCGATCAGGCAGGTAGCTGCAGGGATAAGGCGCCGTGAGATAGAACTGGAGCCGGCGCGGGGGGAAATCATTCAAGGAACTCATGGATGACACAACCCGCAATCTCTTGCGAGAGGAGCATGGCACCGCTTCACGTCCTTATCATTGGAGATCATCGTCAAACTGCCAGCGCCCGGATTCATGGGGCAATTCTATCAGCAGGCTCAAACGCTGCACAAATTCGGCGCGTGGGATTTCTCGCGCCCCCAGGCTGGCCAGGTGCGCGGTCTTCATCTGGCAATCGATCATGCCGAAATTCCAGCGCTCCAATTGCCGCACCAGTTGCACAAAAGCAATTTTCGAGGCATCCGTGGCGCGGGAAAACATCGACTCGCCATAGAACATTTTTCCCAGCGCGATGCCATACAGCCCGCCGATCAATTCACCATCGCGCCAGGTTTCAACCGAATGGGCCAGGCCCATTTCATGCAAACGGCTGTAGGCGGCAACCATCTTCTCGCTGATCCAGGTTCCAGGCTGCCCAGCGCGGGGTGCGGCGCAGTTTCGCATGACATCCTTGAACGCCGTGTCCACGCGCACCTCGCAATCGCGTTTTTTCAAGGTCTTGCAGAGCGAGCGCGACACCTTGAGTTCGGCGGGAAACAGCACCATGCGAGGGTCGGGGCTCCACCACAGGATTGGCTCGCCGGGATTGAACCACGGAAAGATACCATGTCGATAAGCCTCGACCAGGCTCTGCGGCGACAAATCACCTCCGGCTGCGAGCAAGCCGTTTGGCTCCTGCAGCGCCTTGGTAACGGGAGGGAAAACCTCATCTGGATAGAGCCAGGGAATCATGGGATTTGCATGTGAGGGGATTTGGCCATTATCCCAGAAAAAACCGCCGAACCGCCAAGGGCGCAAGGGGACGCAAAGGGATTCAAAAGAATTTGCGACCTGTGCCGCTTACCTCACAGCGCGGAAAAATTGCCAGCGCCGGCGAGATGCCCCGCTTAGCCAAAGGCAGGGCATGTCGAATATTTTTACACCCTGGACAAGGCATGGCATGGAATGGAATTCCAACCTATTGATTTTTAGCGAAACAATCACCATGGAATGAAAAATGCTTAACTCCTTATCATCCTTTCCCTATTACTTTTTTCCAACCAGATCTAAGGAGAATTAACATGAAAAAAACACTAATCGCCTTCGCCCTGTGCCAGCTATTCGCGGCGGGCGCTGCGAACGCCGCCACGATCATCGATACAGGTGCCGGTCCTAATTATAGCGGCGGGTGGTCGCTTGGCAGTTACCAGTGGCTGGCGGGTGAATTTTCGCTGGGCACCGCCACTACAATTACCGACGTGTACGGCTGGATCGGCGGCAATGGCACGGCGACGGCGGCGATCTATACGGATGGTGGAGACGTACCCGGAACGGAATTATTCTCGGCCGCATTCTCAGCGGATTCCGCATTCGATTGGTTCGGGGCGAGCGGATTGAACTGGTTGCTCGACGCCGGAACCTACTGGGTAGCCTACGAAGTACGAGCCGGGCAAACCCTTAGCGGCTACATGCCAGACCCCTCGCCATCGCCGTTGCTTAACGAGGCGTTCAACAGTAATGGTGGCGCATACAAAGCGTCTGATTATCTTGATTTAGGCGTTCGCATTTTGGGCGAGCAGGGAGGCCAAGTACCGGAACCCGCGTCACTGGCCCTGCTCGGTATCGGCCTGGCTGGTCTGGGCTTGAGTCGCCGTCGCAAAACCTGAACGTCTTTTCAGAAGTGCAAAAAAACGGCGGCTCCGGTCGCCGTTTTCGTTTCTTTCGCCCGTCCTGGTCATCGGTGCACTAGAGACTATCAACCCGGCCCGCAAATACCCTGGGATGCAGGAGGCCCGCCCCCGGGCCGATTTCAGGATACATCCGGCCAGCCCTGCCAGCACAGCGCCCTCATGCGCGCGCAGTAGCCGGCCAGGTTGGCGAGCGCCCTGCCGTGATCCTGCAGCGGATTGCCGTGCGGCTGATCCAGGATATTGGCAAGGAAGGCATACAGGCTCATGTCCAGGCTGCGCGGCGCGCCACCAAGGAAATAGGGCTTGTCGCCCAGCAGGCCGGCCAGGGCGTCCAGCACCGCCCTGCCCTTGGCGTAGGCGCCCTGCGGGTCGGCTGGCTCAAGCCCCTGCCGGCGCATCTGCCGCAACAGCATCCGGCGCAGCAGGAACAGCGCCGGGCCGCGCATGCCCAGGGGCAGAAATTTAACCAGATCCGGCTTGAATACCGCCCAGCCGGCCGGATCGCCCCAACGCATGTAGGTGACCTGCCAATAGAGCCGCTCTTCCACCAATTCGCGCACAAAAAAGGCGACTGCCCGCTCGGTCTCGCTTAAGTCCTCGTCCAGATGCACCGGCTGCCGTTTCTCGAAGTGGGCAATGATGGCCTCGGAATCGGTGATGCTGCGCCCTTCCTCCACGATGAAGGGAATCTTGCCGGTCGGCGACTTGCGTGGCCCGCTCGGCACCACCTTGTAGGGAATACGGCGGAAGCGCAGGTAGGTTTCCACCTTCATGCAGAAAGGGCTGGCATTGGGCAGGCCCCAAAATGGCCGGAACTGGTGCAGTTCGATCATCAAACCCCATCCTTGATAGTGCGATTCATATTCGGACCCATGACATCAGCGAGAAAATCGATCAGTTCGCCAAGCTGGCGGTCCAGGTCTTCATAAAGGTCATGACTCCCTTTCACCAGCAGCAATCGGCACGCCGCGCCGCAAGCCCTGGCATGCAAGGCCTCCGCCTCCGCCACGGGAACCGTTTCATCCTCCGAGCCATGAACCAGCAAAACCGGGCAGCGTATGCGCCAAATGGTGTTGAGTGGCGCAATCTCATCGAAACCGTGGCCGATCACGTGCTGAACGTATTGCAGGATATACCAGCCGAAAGGGATATAGGGCACATGCCATGAGGCAAGCAGGCGGCGCATGACCGTCTCGGGGTGCGAAAAGGCGGCAATGCTGACCACCGCCGCCAGATCATCGCGGCGCGAGGCGGCAAGCATCGCTGCCGCAGCCCCCACGGAATGTCCGACGACACCTACCCGCTTCGGATCGACTCCCGGCTGCCATTTGAGCCAGTACAAGGCATGGTCGAGATCCTCTGCGAAACGGGGCATGGAAGAAAAGCTATCCTGGTCGCTGCGGCCATGGCTGCGCGCATCGATGAACAGCAACGCATATCCTGCACGATGCAGCGGCATGGCAAGCGGAAGCATCGTCTCTGCATTGCCGCCCCATCCGTGCAACACCGCCAGCGCTGGTGCCGCGCCTCCCCCCTGAGCGGGGATGTGCCAGGCGAAAAGCCGTTTTCCATTGGCGCTTGGAATATGCGCTTCCGAATATGCCAGGCCCATCGCCTGCGGCGTGCATCGCTCCACCACTCTCGGCGCACGCAGGCTCCAGCGAATCAGGGCATGAAATGCGCCAATGGCCGAGCCGCAACTGGCCAGCACCAGCAACAGATTCATGGTTCCGGGCATTTCATCGAGGATAGGCATGATCGGTATTTTGCGGGCCGCAGTTGTACGGACTACCGGCTAAAACCTCTTCGCATTGATTGATCCAGCGTAGTGTTGCACGCTAAACGGCACTGGGGCAGGCGGCCGCCAAAAAAATCCTGTGGCGCTAGGCCACAGGAGAGGCTGACAGGCAGGGCATCCGTCAGGGAGGAGTATAACCAACACCACTTTGGTATCGGTTAATCAGCGATTAATACACAGCAAACCTCATGCCAGCTTCTGTTAAATTCATGTTCTATGCTTTATTTCAATAAGATAGAAATAACCTGGAGAAAAACCGCTGCCCCGCAAACTGGACCATATACGCCAATTATGTCATGCTATGCCAATCATGAATGTCATAACTGACACAGAAACCGGCATAGCAAAAGTCCCTCGCGAACTCGTCGAATTTCTTGACAGCTTCCCGGACCCCAAAATCCTGCTTGATGCGCACTACCGCATACTCGCCGCCAATTCAGCTTACCGGCGCGAATTCGGCGCCAAGCGGAAGATAGAGGGACGTTTCTGCTATGAACTCTCCCATCATTACGACAAGCCCTGCGACCAGGCCGGCGAGAACTGCCCATTGCGGGATTCCATGGAAAGCGGAGAACCCAGCCGCGTACTCCACGTGCACCATACTTCGGCGGGGAGGGAACATGTGGAAGTGGAACTGGTGCCAGTCAAGGACGAAACTGGAAACACCCGCTATTTCATAGAAACCATGCACGTGTTGCGCCATGCCCATGGCGACGCCCAGGAACGCAATCTGGTGGGCTACTCGCGCCCCTTCAACCGCATGCTCGAGCTTGCCAAACGCGTCGCAGCAAGGGAAAGCTCGGTGCTGCTGCTGGGCGAATCGGGTACCGGCAAGGAACTGGTGGCGCAGGCCATCCACGACATGAGCCCGCGCGCGGCAGCGCCATTCGTGGCGGTGGAATGCTCGGGGCTGACCGAAACCCTGTTCGAAAGCGAGATGTTCGGCTACGAGAAAGGCGCTTTCACCGGCGCGACTGGCCGCAAGACCGGGCTGGTCGAGGCCGCACACGGCGGCACCCTGCTCCTCGACGAAGTGGGGGATATCCCCCTGTCGCTACAGGTCAAGCTGCTGCGCCTGCTGGAGGCGGGCACCTATCGCCGCATCGGCGGAGTGGAGCCGCTGAGCGCGGATTTCCGGCTGGTGGCCGCCACCCACCGCGATTTGGCTGCAATGGTGGCAGAAGGCAGTTTCCGTCAGGATCTTTTCTTCCGCCTGAATGTTTTTCCCATCCAGCTGCCGTCATTGCGGGAACGGATGGATGACCTGCCGATGCTGGTGGAGCGCCTGCTGTCAAGGCTGGAGCCAGGGAGGAAAATCGCGCTCGCCGAGGAAACCATGGCGGCCCTGATGCGCTACGACTTTCCCGGGAATGTGCGGGAATTGCGCAACATCCTGGAGCGCGCGCTGATCATGGCCGACGGCAACACCATCCTGCCCCAGCACCTCCACCTTGGCAGCATGAAAAAATCCAGGAGCGAGGCTTCCCCTGCGCCGTCTTTTGAAGAACTGGTCTCTCTCGAACAGATGGAAAGGCGCTACCTTTCGTGGGCGGAAAAACATTTCAACGGCGACCGCAAAACCTTGGCCGCAAAACTGGGCATGAGCGAACGAACTCTTTACAGAAAGCTTAAAGAATCATAATCAACACATTGTATTTTCAATAGTCATCGACAAGCAATGCCGCGCGCCGCCCGCGTTCGGCGCTCACGCCCCAGAGCAGAACCAGGCCGGCGACAAAATAGCCGCCTGTCATCAGGATGGCGAGGCGATGGTCCCCACCCGACATCCAACTCACCAGCCCGTAGCTGAGCGGCCCAAGGATGGAGGACAACTTGACCGCCATTCCCCACAAGCCAAAAAATTCCGCGCTGCGCTCCGGCGGGCTCAGGTAGCCGACCAGCGCCCGCCCCGCCGACTGGGATGCGCCGAGGCACAAGCCGGCAATATTGGCGGCGAGCCAGAATTGGCCTGGCGTGTCGGCGCCGTAGGCGATCAGGATCATGAGTATCCAGCCCAGCAAGGTCAGCGCGATGGTGCGGATATGCCCCAGCCGGTCCTGTATATGGCCGAACAGGAAAGCGCCCGCCGCCGCGGTCACGTTCACCAGCAGCACCAGCATGATGGTTTCGCGCGTGCCGAAATGCATGGCCTGCTGGGCGTAGATGGCCGCCAGCGCGATCACCGCCTGGATGCCAGCTTGATAAAACACCAGGCAAACCAGGAAACGCCCCAGGTCGCGGTGGCGGCGCGCATGATGCAGCGTATCGCCGAGCCGGGCGAATGCCTCGCCCACCACGCCGCGGCCCTGCAAATGGGGCTGGGGAACGGCGCGTTCACGCAGGATCAGGAAAGTGGGCAGCGCGGCGCAGGCGAACAGGCCGGCCGTGATCAGCATGGTGACGGGCACGAACTGGGCCGCGGCCTGCCCCTCTGCTTCCGCCCAAGTCACGTAGGCCAGCGAAGCGCCCAGGCTGACCAGGCCGCCGACGAAGCCGATGCTCCAGCCCCAGCCTGAAACCTTGCCCATGGCCTCTCCCTTGGCCAGCTCAGGGAGGAAGGCGGCAATCAGGTTTTCACCCACCCCGAAGAAAAAGTTGCTGAGAATGATCAGTGGAATGGCAAGCATGAGATCGCCCTTTCCCACCAGCGCCAGACCGGCGGTGAACAACACGCAGCCCATGGTGCTGGCCAGAAGCAGGCGCTTCTTGCTGGCATAGGCATCGGCGTAGGCACCCAGGGCCGGAGCCGTCACCATGACCAGAAAGTAGGACACCGCCAGCGCTCCCGACCAGGCCAGCGTGCCCCAGTCCTTTCCTTCCGCCACCACCGCCACGAAATAGGCATTGAAAATGGCGGTGATCACCACCGTGGTATAGCCGGAATTGGCGAAATCGTACATCGCCCAGGCCCATACCTCGCGCGGGCGGACATCATCCGCCAGATTTTTGGAAACCATCGCCCATCCAGTCGTTCGTCATGCAAAACGGCTTGAAGGATAGCAGACATGGGCCTATATTTGACTACTTCCAACGCTAGCGAAGGAGAAACAGCATGACCGACATTACCGCCCTGCTCGGCGCCGAGGCCGAGAGCCTGCTGAATCACCAATGCAAAGGCATTCCCGCTGCCACGCTGCACCTGCCGGGTCCCGACTACGTGGACCGGGTGGTCGCCCACAAGGACGTCAAGCCGGGCGTGATGCGCGCCCTGCAATGCCTCTTCGGCCATGGACGCCTGGCAAATACCGGCTATCTTTCCATCCTGCCGGTGGACCAGGGCGTAGAGCATTCCGGCGGCGCCTCTTTCGCCCCCAACCCGATCTATTTCGACCCGGAAAACATCGTCAGGCTGGCCATCGAAGGCGGCGCCAACGCGGTGGCCTCGACTTACGGCGTGCTCGGCTCGGTGGCGCGCAAATACGCGCACAAGATTCCCTTCATCGTCAAAATCAACCACAACGAAATCCTCACCTACCCCACGATCTACGACCAGACCCTGTTCGCCAGCGTCGATCAGGCCTTCGACATGGGCGCGGTGGCGGTGGGGGCGACGGTGTATTACGGCTCGCCGGAGTCGCGGCGCCAGATACAGGAAATCTCCGAGGCATTCCAGCACGCCCATGAGCTGGGCATGGCCACGGTGCTGTGGGCCTACCTGCGCAACCCGGCCTTCAAGAAGGACGGCGTGGACTACCACACCAGCGCCGACCTCTCCGGCCAGGCCAACCATCTCGCCGCCACCATTGGGGCCGACATCGTCAAGCAGAAGCAGGCCGAGAACAACGGCGGCTACACCGCCATCAAGTTCGGCAAGACCCATCCCAAGGTCTACAGCGAACTCACCAGCGACCACCCCATCGA
>CAYLMA010000032.1:0-41972 GCA_964384915.1 uncultured Sulfuricella sp.
GTGTCCTTGACCGGGCGGATATCCACCAGCGAGCCGGGCAGGAAGGCGCGGATGCCGTTCACGGTGACGGTCAGGCCGCCCTTGACGGAACCGCTGATGACGCCGCTCACCAGCGTGCCTTCTTCCATTGCCTTGTCGAGGTCGTTCCAGGCGGCCATGCGCTTGGCTTTTTCGCGCGAAAGTTTGGTCGAGCCGTAGCCGTCTTCCATGGCTTCGATGCAAACGCTGACGAAATCGCCGACTTGAACTTCGATTTCACCCAGGTCATTCTTGAATTCGTTGGCGTCGATCACGCTTTCGGACTTGAGGCCGGCATTGACGATCACCACGTCGCTGTCCACGGACACGACTTCAGCGGTGATCAGTTCGCCTGAACGCATTTCCTGGCGTTGCAGGCTTTCTTCAAACAGGGCGGCAAAACTTTCGGAGGAGGCAGGAGCAGCAGTAGTCATAAAAAATAAAATCCACTAACCCGTTAATGAGCCACGGGGCAAGTTATTGATTGTCAGAACCGGGTTCCAGTTACAAAAGAGAAAGCAGCGTGTCTGGTTCGGCTGTCAAGCCGTTAAACACGCCGCCTGGAATTTCGTAAAACCTGAATTCATGACGCCTGACGGACGCCTTCCCGATAGAGCGCCAGAACTTCGGACACCGCCTCGGCGATGTTGAGCGAACTGGTGTCCAGCAGGGATGCATCCGCAAATTTTTGCAGGGGGGCAACGCTGCGGGCGCTGTCGCGCGCGTCTCGCTGCTGTATATCCTGCAAAATCTGCGAAAGATTAGCATGCATTCCTTTTTCCATCAACTGTTTATAGCGTCGTTCCGCCCTGACCTCGGCGCTGGCAGTGAGGAAGATTTTGAGCGTGGCGTCGGGAAACACCACCGAGCCCATGTCGCGGCCATCTGCCACCAGGCCCGGCGCTGTGCGGAAGCCGCGCTGGAACTCCAGCAATGCCTGGCGCAGCCGGGGCAGCGCGGCGATGCGGGAAGCCGCATTGCCTGAAGCCTCGGAGCGCACGTCGTCGCCCACTTTTTCACCGTCCAGCCAGATTTCGCCCTTTTCGAAGCGCACGTCAAGCTGGCCCGCTAGTCGCGCCAATGCGGCTTCGTCGTCGAGGGGGATGGCCGCGCGCAATGCCGCCAGGGCGGTAACGCGGTAGATGGCGCCGCTGTCGAGGTAATGGAAACCGAGTTCGCCAGCGACCAGCGCGGCGACGGTGCCCTTGCCGGATGCGGAAGGGCCGTCGATGGCGATGACGGGGATGGGGTGTGAAGCGTGAGGAATGAAAGGTGAAGTGTCAGGCATGGTGAGCAATGGATTGCAATTTTTCGAAGTAATCCGGGAAGGTCTTGGCCACGCATTTGGGATCGTTGATGCGCAGCGGCACGCCGCCCAGCGAGAGCAGGGCGAAGCACATGGCCATGCGGTGGTCGTCGTAGGTGTCGATGACGGCGTGGGGCGTCAGGGTCGCGGGCGGGGTGACGCGGATGTAGTCCGGGCCTTCCTCCACGGTCGCGCCGACCTTGCGTAGTTCGTTCGCCATGGCGGCGATGCGGTCTGTTTCCTTGACACGCCAGCTGGCGATGTTGCGCAGGGTGGTGGTGCCGTCGGCGAACAGGGCGGCCACGGCCAGGGTCATGGCGGCGTCTGGAATGTGGTTGCAGTCGAGGTCGATGGCCCGGAGTCTGCCTGTGCCGCTGGATTCGATCCAGTTGTCGCCCATTTCGATTTTGGCGCCCATGAGAGCCAGCGCTTCGGCAAAGCGCACGTCACCCTGGATGCTGGTTTTACCCACGCCCTCGACGCGCACCGGGCCTTTGCCGAGGGCGCCTGCGGCAAGAAAGTAGGAGGCGCTGGATGCGTCGCCTTCGACATGGATTTCGCCCGGGCTGGTGTATTTCTGGCCGGCGCGGATGGTGAACGCCTGCCACCCTTGCCGTTCCACTTCGACGCCGAAACGGCGCATGAGGTTGAGCGTGATTTCGATGTAGGGCTTGGAAATCAGCTCGCCGACCACTTCGATGCTCACGTCCTGCCCGGCCAGCGGGGCCGCCATCAGCAGCGCGGTGAGAAACTGGCTGGAGACGTTGCCGCGGATTTTGACGCTCCCTGCGGCATGGATGGCCGCAGGCTTGATGGCCAGCGGCGGAAAGCCGTCATTGCCAAGGTAGCGGATATCGGCGCCGAGCTGGCGCAGGCCGTCTACCAGGTCGCCGATCGGGCGCTCGTGCATGCGCGGCACGCCGCTGAGTTGGTAGTCGCCCTGGCAAAGCGCCAGGACGGCGGTGAGGGGGCGGAAGGCAGTGCCGGCGTTGCCCAGGAATAATTCAGCCTGCTTGACAGAGAATGCGCCTCCGGCGCCATGAATTTGATAGTCACGGCTGTCGCCATGCTGTTTCCATTTGACGCCAAGCTTCTTCAAGGCTTCAAGCATGTGTCCGGTGTCGTCCGATGCCAGCAGGGCCTTGACTTCGGTCACGCCCTCCGCCAACGCAGCGAGCAGCAGGGTGCGGTTGGATATGCTTTTTGAGCCGGGGAGGCGCATCGTACCCTGTGCGCTCAGCAAGGGAGGCAAATCAATAAATGCAGTATGTGTCATTTGAAGAAACCTAAACGTTGAGGCTGTAGAAAAACTCAAAATGCGAAAATAGCACCCATATAGATCAATAACATACAACGCCGTTTTTCCCTAAAAACGGGTTTTTCTACACCCTCGTTAGTCCGCCTAAGCGCTTGTCCGAAAGTACCCGGCCAGACGCCCCACTTTGTTGGTCATTTTAACCCAGAAACCACAGATGGTCAGGGTGGGGTGAGCGCTCCGTAGCGGAGTCGCCATACGGGTAAACGTATGAACCAGAAATAGGCCTTTTGGAATCGCCACATTAAACCGGGCGCGGACACTTGCGGTTTTTGGATTATGCAGAGCTCAGTTGGGAGATTTGCCGCCGGAAGTCGCTGGGGGAACAACCGGCTTCATGTCGGAAGAACTTGACGAAATTCGTTGCCTCATCAAAACCAAGTTGATGCCCTATTACTGATATTGGCAAGCAAGTAAAAATAAGCAAGCGCTTGGCCTCCAGCGCAATCCTTTTCGATAGAAATACCTTTGTGTTGCTCCCTGAAACCGCCTGCACTGCACGGCAGAGGCTCTTTTCTGAGCAACCCAGGCGTTTTGCATACTCCGTGACCCGATGCTCTCGGTGAAAGTTCTGTTCCACAGTACGTCGAAAAAGTTCGAAACGTTTTAGCAGAACAGTATTCGCACATTCGACTTGTTCGCAGAGGGCTGCAATGAGGTGCAGGCGGTTAAGAAGCGCTTGAAGCTGGTTTCTTAAGAGCATGTGCATGATGCTGGTGTTAACATTAAGTTGGATGTCGTGAAACATCCGCGTGATGCTCTCCACCACAGCATTCTGCTCGCTCGTTTTCAGGGCGAGATGCGCGGGTAACTCCTCCAAATGGTGAAACATCTCCAGCTCGGGCACTAGTGCCGTGGGTTTTATCGGCAGTAGAAACTCGGGCCGAAATATGACTAACCAGCCTTGCCATTCGGTCGTCATATCGAAGCGCTGCACCTGTCCCGGCTGAAGCATTAGCAACGAGCCCTGTCCACATACAATCGATTCAAAATCTACTACATGCGTGCAACGGCCTTCTGTGATGTAAATCAGCAGGTGGAATTCAATCCGTTCAAGGCTCCACGAATAGTCCACCCCAACCCGTTGCTTAAGGGCGGATACCGGAAAAATCTCCAAATGTAACTTATAAGTTGCTGGCGGGTTGTAACCGATTGGAGCGATCTCGCCACCCGCCTGTTTTTTCTTGCGCATAGATTCATCGTGTCTTTTTTTTACCATTATTAGTCTGGAATATACCTTGCTCAGCAGCTTGCCGCAACGCAAAGTATCGCCACGAAGCGAGCCGGGTTTCTCCGCCTGAATTATGTTTAGAGATTTTGTCTATTATTATATCAATACAAGGAGTCAACATTCATGACGCTTACTCTCTCGCAGCGATTTTCTTTCGGCTATGTAGTACTGGCCGTGTTGATGCATGCCCCAAACGTGGCACACTCCGCAACTAAATCCCAGGAAAATAAAATGTCCAATAATTATAAACAGCAAGTCACCAGCTTGCTTAAGAGTATCGAAACCGGCGACCAAAAACCGGTTGCCTATATCAATTCCAATAAATACATCCAACATAATCTGGCTGTTGGCGATGGCTTGGCCGGTTTTGGTGCAGTGCTTCAGGCGCTGCCTAAGAATTCAGCGAAGGTTAACACCGTTCGAATATTTCAAGATGGTGATTATGTCATTGCGCATACTGACTACAATTTTTTCGGACCAAAAGTAGGATTCGATATTTTTCGCTTCGAAAATGGCCTGATTGTAGAGCACTGGGACAACCTCCAGGAAAAGCCTGCCGCGCCTAATCCGAGTGGGAACACCATGCTGGATGGCTCATCTCAAATAACCGATCTGAATAAAACCGAGGAAAACAAATCGCTGGTGCGCGCATTCGTCGACGACATTCTGGTTAACGGGCGAATGGAGAAGCTCGCTGCTTATTTCGATGACGACAACTATATTCAGCACAATCCCAACATCGCCAACGGGCTCTCCGGACTCGGTGTCGCGCTCAAGAATATGGCGGAGCAAGGCATTACCATGAAGTATGATCGTATTCACCAAGTGCTCGGTGAAGGCAACCTTGTTTTGGTCGTCAGCGAGGGCAGTTTTGCGGGTCGCCAGACGTCGTTCTACGACCTCTTCCGCGTCGAAAAAGACAAGATCGCCGAACACTGGGACACCATTGAACACATTCCCCCGCAGGCCGAGTGGAAAAACGGGAATGGCAAGTTCTGATTTCAAAAGCAACGCTACTCGCAGCCTCGGCCACCGATGATGCACAGCATTCGTATCGGCTGGCTATTTCCAGACTGTGCCATGGTTTACTGTGGCAAGTAAATAATGAACAAATTGCGGGAGAAAGAATTTATATGAGCAACATAAGTACTGCGAGCGCAATAAAGGATCGGGAAACGCCGGGAGGGGTGCTCGGGCATCTGCTCAAACCCCCTCCGCCCGCTGAAACACCGAGGGTTATCGAGACTCTTCTTGAACGTCATAACGCGGCGCGCCGAAATGCCATCAACCTTATCGTTAGCGAAAACCGGATGTCCGACAGAGCAGTTGCGCCGTTAAGCTCCGACATCCAGTCGCGTTATGCGGCTTCTTTCTATGCGGGCACCGAACCCGCTCAGGAAATCATTTCCACCGTTACTGAAATGGCGAAGAGGGTCTTTGGCGTAAAGTTTGCCAATCTTTCCCCTATATCCGGCAATATGGCCTTATTGGCCGTAATTTTTTCTCTGACGAAAAATCAAGATTATGTAGGGCGTGTTCCGCCATTCTTTCCGGGGGGCGGGTATCCGCTCAACTATGAAGTCTTCGACAGAAAACCATTGCCCCTTCCGTTCTCGGATTCGACCTGGCAGTTGGATATTCCGAAGACACTTGAACTTCTGGAGCAACACAAGCCGCCCCTGGTCGTCCTTGGTTCGTCCATTGTAACTTTCCCTATGCCCGTCAGGGAGGTGTCCGACGTTGTCCATCGATATGGAGGACTCGTCGCATATGATGGATCTCATCCAATGGGCCTCATCGTCGGTGGACAATATCAAGATCCACTTCGCGAAGGAGCGGATTTACTATTCGGCTCAACCCATAAGACTTTTCCTGGTCCTCAGGGGGGAATCATTCTTACCAACAGTGAAGAAATTCACAAGAGGGTCGAATTATTGGCCAATTTTACACCCCTTAACGGCCCGACATTGATCTGCAATCCACACCTTGCCCGTATTGCATCGACGGGAATCGTGCTTGAGGAAACCCGATGGCATGATTACGCCAGACAGGTTGTGAGGAACGCCCGAACCATCGCATATGCATTGCGCGAGGAAGGTATACCTATGCGTGGAATGCATGCGAAGAATTACCCCGAGCCGACTTACTGTCATCAGGTAATTACCAATTATTCCAGAGAAGAAGGTATCGAGTTAAGAGACCATCTTGCCCGCCATCATATCAATGTCGATGGTTTTCTGAGAATCGGGACGAGCGAGATTACTCGATTGGGATTCAAAGAGGACGAGTGTCGAGTCCTGGGAAAACTGCTTGCGTGCCTGCTGAAGAAGAAGGAAAAAGACACTGCAAAAGTGAGTGGGCAGATTAACGACTTGATCCTGTCCCATAGGACGGTCGTGCTATAGCGTCAGTTCCAGTCAGTAGGGCCCGGCTTATTCTTAGCCGACCACCAGTGAGTTCCAATACCGATCAACAGGGGAGCGTTATATGAAAAGCGGAATGAGTCGAAGAACTTTCATCAAGGCAATGGGATTGGGCCTCGCTGGCAGCACTATTTGTCATAGCCCGATGGTGCTGAGCGCTTTGGCCGCCGAGAGCGAACCGGTGGACGTAATGATCATTGGCTCCGGCTTTGGCGGTGCAGTTGCTGCGTGGCGACTTGCCGAACAGGGCATCCACGCTGTCATGCTCGAACGGGGCAAACGCTGGCCGGTGACGCAATCGCAAGACACCTTCACGACATTGCAAAATCCGGATGGCCGTTCCGCATGGCTCAGCCAAGTTGCTCTCTTGGGTGATCCCAAGCCCATCGAAAAATTCATAGGCGTTCTCGAACTCGTTCTCGGCAACGGGATTGCGTCGCTAGCTGGCGCTGGTGTGGGTGGTGGATCACTGGTCTACGCTGGCGCTCTTTATCAACCGCCGCGGTTCTTGTTCAACAAGGCCTTCGGTCGAAGCGTCGATTATCACGAAATGGACTCCATCTACTATCCGCGCGTGAGGTCAGTGATCTCACAGCACCCGATTCCGCAAATGATATTGGCACGCCCGGAATATGCAGCCGCCAAGACTTGGTGGCAACTCGGACAACGGGCTGGCTTGACAACAAAACTCATCGATATGGGCATCTCTTGGGATGCCGTATGGGAAGAATTGCTGGGAGCACGAAAACCCTCAGTCATCGCGGGTGAATTCTGGTATGGCAACAACAGCGGCGCGAAACTTTCGCTAGACCAGAACTACCTGAAATATGCGGAGCGATCCGGCCACCTTGATATCGTGACTCAGCAAAACGTGGTCTCCATTCAGGAAGGTCCCCATGGACGCTATGTCGTAGTAGCGAACGAGATTGACACGAATGGTTCCGTGTTGGCGCAACGAAAATATGTTGTCAAGAAGCTTTTCCTGGCAACGGGATCGGTGGGAACGTCAAAACTCCTAGTGCGCGCAAAAGGCAACAATTGGATGCCCGCACTCAATAGCGAAGTTGGAAGGAATTGGGGAAATAACGGTGACTTCTTTAGCCGACTAACCGATCTGAATACACGCATCCAACCCAATAGGGGTGGAACCGTACCCGTTGTGATAGAGGATCACTATAACCCGATTTCCCCAACTTCTGTTGAGTGTTACGCAGACTGGTCACTCGAAGGGCAAGCAGGCACGATTGCGTCAATCGGCATGTCGACTCCGCCAGCGAAGGGGTTCTTCACTTATGACAAGGCTACGGATGACGCGGTCCTGACATGGCCGGGAAGCGATCCGCAAATCGCCAGAGTACTCGACGCTGGAGCAGACACATACGAGAGGATCGCCGCCGCCGGCGGGCGGGCAAAACAGAGTATTCGCCAAGTGAAATCGGGACATTGTGCCGCACCTGCGCCCGTAACCGGATCTGTTACTGCGCACCCACTCGGTGGGACTGTACTCGATTTGGCTACGGACAACATAGGAAAGGTTAAGAACTACAATAATCTCTATGTGATCGACGGCGCTCTCGTGCCTGGCCACACTGGATGCGCCAATCCAGCTTTAACAATTGCCGCGTTGGCGGAGCGAAACATCGAGCGGATTATCAGACGAGACTTTCATTGACAGGGCGAAACGAACGGAAACCCGCCGGATTTGACGAAGCTGGTAGGAATTGGGTTGAGCAGAGGGCGGTTATTTTTGCATATCTTGTGGACGTTAGTCGCTCACTTGCCGAAAAAGGCGACGCGAAAGCAACTCTTGGTGGGGATATAGTGGCCTTGCTGTCCGCTCTGGGAAAGTACTTAAAGAGTATCGTCGATAGTTCGGCCCATCGAATACCGCCTCAAAAACACGTACGGGTAAACAAAATATGCTTTGCAAAGACGCGAAATTGCCTGCCGGGTTTAACCCAAAACTGCAATTCCTCCAGCCCTATCCCTTCGAAAAGCTGCAAAGGCTCTTTGAAGGGGTGGCGCTCAACCCTCGAATGAAGAAAATCAATCTGTCTGTAGGCGAACCGAAGCATCCAACCCCGCAGTTCATTCGCGATGCGCTCGGTTCGGATATCAATGGGCTAGCCAGTTACCCATCCGCGATAGGTTGCGATACCTTGCGTTGGACAATTGCCGATTGGCTGAAACGCCGCCACCACATTTCTGGAATCAATCCTGACACTCAAATCATTGCTACGTTGGGTAGTCGTGAAGCCCTGTTTTCTCTCGCGCAGGCGGTGCTGGATGGAAGCAAGCGCGACGGCTTGGTGGTGTGCCCCAATCCCTTCTACCAGATATATGAAGGGGCCGCATTGTTAGCCGGATTGCGCCCATATTTCATCAATACCGTGCCGGAAACCCGATTCCATCTCGACTGGACTTCCGTGCCTGAATACGTGTGGCGGCGAGTGCAACTTGTTTTCACCTGTTCGCCCAGCAATCCTAGCGGCGCTGTAATGACGCTGGACTCGTGGCGAGAACTTTTCGCTCTTTCAGATCGGTATGGTTTCATCATTGCCGCCGATGAATGCTACACGGAGATATATTTTGATGAAGAAAATCCGCCTCTGGGAGCGTTAGACGCAGCTGAAAAGTTGGGTCGTACTGGTTTTCCGAGACTTGTGGTTCTGGGCTCGCTGTCCAAACGCTCCAATGTGCCAGGATTGCGTTCGGGTTTTGCGGCAGGTGATGCATCGATCATCAAAGAATTCACGCGCTACCGCACATATCATGGCTCAGCCATGGGCGGTGCGATTCAAGCGGCTTCTGAGGCCGCATGGAAGGATGAAGTCCATGTCCGCGAAAACCGTCGTTTGTATTCGGAAAAATTCGATGCGTTTCGCGATATTGTCGAACCGATACTTCCGCTTTCAAAACCGGACGCGTCGTTTTATTACTGGGTTGCAACACCAATGGATGATAAGGATTTTGCCGTTCGCTTGCTGCAAGACACCAATACCATCGTCCTGCCTGGCAGCTTACTGGCACGCGACGTCCACAACACTAACCCAGGGAAAAACTTTGTTCGCATCGCACTCGTTCCTTCGCCTGCGGAAACCGTCGTCGCTGCACAACGAATCCGTAGATTTGTGGAAAATCTATGAGCCGCGCTCATTGTTTTTATTGTCGCGTACGAAAAAATCCTGTGCGATCATCTTTCGAGTTTATATCGTTGAGTTCCATGCTATGAATCTTGTTTGCCCGTCAGCCATTCGGTGCGCGCGGTACGGGCGTGGCCGAATACTTCTTCCAGCGACTTGCCGTCGTTCTGTTCCAGCATGCCGCGCAGGCGGTCGAGCTGGGACTGGTAGGTGTCGATTTCCCTGATCAGCACGTCGCGGTTGGCCAGGCAGATGTCGCGCCACATTTCCGGGTGGCTGCCGGCGATGCGGGTGAAGTCGCGAAACCCGCCCGCCGCATAGCTGAACAACTCCTTTGCATTGGCGCGGAAGGCGATGTCCTCCACCAGGGCAAAAGAGAGCAGATGGGGAAGATGGGAGACCGCGGCGAAAATCTCGTCATGCTTTTGTGCGGGCATGGTGTTGACGATGGCGCCGCAGGCCCGCCACATGCTGGAAATTTTGGCTACCGCTGCTTCATCGTTTTCCGGCAGCGGCGTGACGACGACGTTGCGATTCTGGAACAGGTCGGAAAATGCCGCGGCGGCCCCGCTCTTCTCGGCCCCGGCGATGGGATGCCCCGGTATGAAACGGCCAAGATGGCCCGGCAGGTGCTGCCGGGCGCAGGCGACGACGTCGCGCTTGGTGCTGCCGACATCGGTGACGATGGTAGCGGGCGACAGATGGGGTGCCAGTTCCTGCATGGTCGGCTGCATGGCGGCAACCGGCACGGCCAGTACGACCACGTCGGCATCGAGTGCCGCGTCAGCCAGGCTGGTTTCAATCCGGTCGATGATGCCAAGCGTGCGGGCGGTTTCGAGGTTTTCCTGGCTGCGCCCGACGCCGACGATTTCCTTCACGGCGCCGGCCTGGCGCAAGGCCAGCGCCAGCGAGCCGCCGATCAGTCCGACACCGACGATGACGAGCTTGTTAATCATTAAGGGCGATTTGCCACGGAGAACACGGAGCGCACAGAGAACATCTTTTACACTCTCCGTGCCCTCCGTGTTCTCCGTGGTTCATTTTAGATGGTCCGGCCGATGGCGTTGGCGATCAAGCCCAGCGTGCCCATCAGGTCTTTCAACTCCTGCGGGGTGAGGGCCTGGTCGGCGTCGCACCAGGCTTCGCACGGGGTCGGGTGCATTTCCACCAGCAGGCCGTCGGCGCCCGCAGCGATGGCGGCGCGGGACAGCGCCGGCACCATCCATGCCTTGCCGCCAGCATGGGAGGGGTCAACGATCACCGGCAGATGGGTTTCCTTTTTCAGCACAGGGATCGCGGTGACGTCCAGCACATTGCGGTAGTAGGTTTCGAAGGTGCGGATGCCGCGCTCGCAGAAAATAATGTTGTGGTTGCCGCCGGCGGCGATGTATTCCGCTGCCATGAGCCATTCGGAAATGGTGGCGGACATGCCGCGCTTGAGGATCACCGGCTTGTTGATTCTGCCCACTTCCTTCAACAGATCGAAGTTCTGCATGCTGCGGGTGCCGATCTGGATCACGTCCACGTCGTGTTTCATGAAGGTTTCCAGCTGGCGCGCATCCATCAGCTCGGTGACCATGGGCAGGTTGTAGCGTTCCGCTGCCTTGCGGAACATGGTCAGGCCTTCCTCTCCGTGGCCCTGGAAAGCGTAGGGGCTGGTGCGGGGCTTGAAGGCGCCGCCGCGCATCAGGCGGCAACCGGCTTCATGCACGTATTGGGCTGCGGCATCCATCTGCGGCTGGGTTTCCACCGAGCAAGGGCCGGCGATGATCTGCACCTGGTTGCCGCCCAGCTTGATGCCCTTGATGTCGATGATCGAATCCTGCTTGTGCCATTCGCGGGCCACGATCTTGTAAGGCTTGACGATGTGCATGGATTGCTCCACGCCGGGCAGGGCGTCGATCAGTTCCTGATCCAGTTTGCGTTCGTCGCCGATGGCGCCGATCACGGTGCGCTCGGTACCGCGCGAAATGTTGACTTCGAGGCCGGATTCCTTGATTTTCTTGACTACGCCCTCGATTTGTTCTTCGCTGGCGCCATTGTTCATGACGATGATCATTTTGTTTCTCCGTTAGCTGTATTTTTTATAACTTGGGTTCGGTTACGCGCTATTCAATCAAATGCCGCGAGTGAATGTTCGAGCGCCTGCAGGAATCGGGCATTATCCGCCTCAAGGCCGATGCTGACACGCAGGAATTCCGCCATGCCATAGTTGGCGATGGGGCGCACGATGACGCCCTGTTTCAGCAGGCTATGGTTGATGGAGGCCGCATTGCCGACCTTTACCGCCACGAAATTGCCCGCAGACGGGATATAGTCCAAGCCCATCTGACTGAGGCCGCTGGTGATTTGTTCCATGCCGCTGCGGTTGATCTTCACGCATTCCTGCAGAAACGCCTCGTCCTGCATCGCCGCCACCGCAGCCGCCTGCGCCAGGCTGTTGACGTTGAAGGGCTGGCGCACGCGATTGAGCAGGTCCACTACTTCCGGATGGGCCAGCGCGAAGCCGACGCGCAGGCCGGCCAGGCCGTAGGCCTTGGAAAAAGTGCGGGTGATGAGCAGGTTGGGATATTTCTTCAGCCAGCCGATCGAGTTGCTGCGCTGCGCCTCGGGCAGGTATTCGGTATAGGCCTCGTCCAGCACCACCAGCACGGTGCGGGGCACCTGGTCGAGGAAGTGCTCCAGTTCTGCGCCGCCCAGCAGCGTGCCAGTGGGGTTGTTGGGATTGGCGATGAAGATGACGCGCGTATCGTCGCTGATCGCTTCCAGCATGGCCTTGAGGTCGTGGCCGTAGCCGCGCGCCGGGGTTTCGATGCCGCGCGCGCCGGCAGCCTGGGTGGCGAGCGGGTAGACGGCAAAGGCGTATTGCGAATAGATGGCGGAGGCGCCGGGCGCGAGGAAGGCGCGCGCGGCCAGTTCCAGCAGGTCGTTGGAGCCGTTGCCGAGCACGATCTGGTTCAGCGCCACGCCATACTTTTCCGCCAGCGCCGATTTCAGCAGGAAGCCGTTGCCATCCGGGTAGCGCGCGATTTCCAGCAGCACGTTTTCCATCGCGGCCAGGGCGCGCGGGCTGGCGCCGAGCGGGTTTTCGTTGGACGCGAGCTTGACGATGTCTTCCTCGGCCAGGTGCATTTCCCGCGCCAGCTCGGCGATGGGTTTGCCGGGCTGGTAGGGCGCAATGGCGCGCACGTAGGAGGGTGAAAGGTTACATAGTTCCATGACGGCCTTTACAGGACAGCGGCCGGATAGGAGCCGAGAACCTTGATGAAGGCGGCCTTTTCGCGCAACTCGGACAGCGCTTGCAACACCTTCTCATCCTGGTGATGGCCTTCGATGTCGACGAAGAACATGTATTCCCACAGACCGGTGCGCGAAGGCCGGGATTCCAGCTTGCTCATGCTGACGCCGTGGCGGGCGAGCGGTGCCAGCAGCTCATAGACGGCGCCCGGCATGTTCTTCGAAGACAGTACCAGTGAGGTCTTGTCCTTGCCCGAGGGCGCTGAGTCGTGCGCAGCAATCACCAGGAAACGGGTGGTGTTGTTGGGCTCGTCTTCGATGTTCTCCGCCACTTTTTCCAGGCCATAAACCTCGGCCGCCGCCTCGCCGGCGATGGCGGCGGCGTTCTCGTCCTCGGTGGCCAGTTTTGCCGCCTTGGCGTTGCTCACCACCGGAATGCGTTCCGCTCCGGGCAGGTGCTGGTTGAGCCACTCATGGCACTGGGCGAGAGACTGGGCATGGGAATACACCTTGACCACCTTGGCCGTGGCGCCGGGCTTGCGCAGCAGGAACTGGTGCACGCGCAGATCCACCTCGCCGCACACCTTGAGCGGGGTTTCCAGCAGCAGGTCGAGCGTGGTGCCGACCGCGCCACCGGTGGAGTTTTCGACGGGCACCACGCCATAATCGGCGCTGCCGGCCTCGACGTTGCGGAACACTTCGTCTATCGAGGCGCAGGCAGCGGTGTTCGCGGCATGGCCGAAGTGTTTGACCGCAGCGGCCTGGGTGAAGGTGCCCTCGGGGCCGAGAAAGGCCACCTTGAGCGGCTTTTCCAGGGCGAGGCAGGCGGACATGATTTCGCGGAACAGCTTGGCGACCGATTCTCCCGCCAGCGGGCCGGGATTGTTTTCCTTCACCCGGCGCAATATCTGCGCCTCGCGCTCGGGACGGTACACCAGCCCGCCGCCCTTGAGCGCGCCGATGGCCTGGGCGTGCCGGGCGCGGTCGTTGATGAGCTTGAGCATCTCGTCGTCGATGGCGTCTATGGCGTCGCGGTGCCGGCGCAGTTCCTTATCCATGCTGGTCACCCATGTTGGCGCTCGAAATCCTGCATGAAGGAAACCAGCGCCTGCACGCCTTCCAGCGGCATGGCGTTGTAGATCGAGGCGCGCATGCCGCCGACCATCTTGTGGCCCTTGATGGAAACGATGCCCTGTTTTTTTGCCTCGGCGATGAATGCTTCGTCCAGGCCTTCTTTTTTCAGGGTGAAAGGCACGTTCATGCGTGAGCGGCAGGAGGCTTCAACCGGGTTGTGGTAGAGGCCGCTGGCGTCGATGGCCTGGTAGATCAGTTCGGCCTTGGCGATGTTGGCCTGCTCGATGGCGGCGAGACCGCCCTGTTTCTTCAGCCACTGGAAGACCAGCCCCGCCACGTAGATCGAGTAGGTCGGCGGGGTGTTGAGCATGGAGCCGTTTTCGGCCTGTACGGCGTAGTCGAGCATGGTCGGGATGCTGGCGGGCGCCTTGCCCAGCAAATCCTCGCGCACGATCACCAGTGTCAGTCCGGCCGGGCCGATGTTCTTCTGCGCGCCGCCATAGATCAGGCCATATTTGGAAATATCGACCGGGCGCGACAGGATGTGCGAGCTCATGTCCGCTATCAAAGGCACCGCTGCGCCCAAGGTGGAGATGTCGTGCATTTCCACGCCATGCACGGTCTCGTTGGTGCAGACGTGCAGGTAGGCCGCGTTGGGGTCGAGGCTGATTTCCTCCGCGCCGGGCAGGCGGGTGAAATTGCCGGCCTCGGTGCTGGCGGCCAGGCGCGCGCCGCCGACTTTCTGGGCTTCCTTGAAGGCTTTTTTCGACCAGGCGCCGGTGACGATATAGTCTGCCGAGCGTCCGGCGAGCAGGTTCAGTGGGATCTGGGCGAACTGCAGGGTGGCGCCGCCCTGCAGGAACAGGACCTTGTAATTGGCGGGGACGTCGAGCAGCTCGCGCAGGTCGGTTTCGGCCTGATGGATGATGCCCGAGAAATCCTTGCCGCGATGGGTCATCTCCATCACCGACATGCCGCAGCCGTGCCAGTCCAGGAGTTCGTCGCGCGCCTGCTCCAGAACCTCCTGGGGCAGCATGGCGGGACCGGCGCTGAAATTGTAGAGTCGTTGCATATCGAGTTTAATAATCAAAAATCAATTGAACCACGGAGCACACGGAGGGCACGGAGGGCACGGAGTCAAATCTTGTGTTTTCTCCGTGCCCTCCGTGTGCTCCGTGGTTAATAAATCATTCTTCCCCTGATTCCCCGGCTTCGTCGGATTCATCCTGCTCTTCCGATTCGACCACTTTCTGCAATCCGGTCAGCTTCTCGCCCTTGTCCAGGTTGATCAGCGTCACGCCCTGGGTGGCGCGGCCCATTTCGCGGATTTCGCGCACGCGGGTGCGGATCAGCACGCCGCCGGTGGTGATCAGCATCAATTCGTCCGTTTCCTCCACCAGCGTGGCGGCAACCACCTTGCCGTTGCGTTCCGAGGTCTGGATCGCCATGATGCCCTGGGTGCCGCGGCCGTGGCGCGTGTACTCGGTGATCGGGGTGCGCTTGCCGTAGCCGTTCTCGGTGGCGGTCAGGACCGACTGGTTCTCGCTTTCCGCCACCAGCAGGGAAATGACTTTCTGGCCCTTTTGCAGGCGCATGCCGATCACGCCGCGCGAATTGCGGCCGGTGTCGCGCACGTCGCTTTCCTCGAAGCGCACCGCCTTGCCGCCGTCGGAGAACAGCATCACGTCGTGCTGGCCGTCGGTGATGGCGACACCGATGAGGAAATCGCTCTCGTCCAGATTGATGGCGATGATGCCGCGCTTCATCGGGCGCGAGAAATTGGTCAGCGGGGTTTTCTTGACGATGCCGCTGGAAGTGGCCATGAAGATGAAGTGATTCTCGTCGAATTCCTTGACCGGCAGGATGGCGTTGATCTTCTCGCCTTCTTCCATCTGCAGCAGGTTGACGATGGGCTTGCCGCGCGAGATGCGGCTGCCCTGCGGGACTTCGTAGACCTTGATCCAGTACACCCGGCCATGGTTGGAGAAGCACAGGATGTAGTCGTGGGTGTTGGCGATGAAGAGGTTGTCGATGAAATCCTCTTCCTTCATCGCCGTGGCCTGCTTGCCGCGCCCGCCGCGCTTCTGCGCCTTGTAGTCGTCGAGCGGCTGGGACTTGATGTAGCCGGTGTGCGAGAGCGTGACCACCACGTCTTCCGGGGTGATCAGGTCTTCCATGCTCAAATCCTGGGCATGGGCGATGATCTCGCTGCGGCGGCGGTCGCCGAACTGGGCCTTGACCGCATTCAGCTCGGTGACGATGATTTCGGTGACGCGCTCCGGCCGCGCCAGGATGTCCAGCAGGTCGGCGATCTTCAGCATCACGTCCTTGTACTCGCCGACGATCTTGTCCTGCTCCAGCCCGGTCAGGCGCTGCAGGCGCAGTTCCAGGATGGCCTGGGCCTGGGCTTCCGAGAGGCGGTAGCCCTGGGCGGAAAAGCCGAATTCCGGCGCCAGGCCATCCGGGCGGGAGGAATCGGCGGAGGCACGTTGCAGCATTTCCTCCACCAGCGGCGAGCGCCAGGTGCGCTCCATCAGGCCCTGCTTGGCGATGGCCGGGGTGGCCGCGGCCTTGATCAGGGCGATGATCTCGTCCACGTTGGACAGCGCGACGGCGAGGCCTTCCAGTATGTGGCCGCGTTCGCGCGCCTTGCGCAGTTCGAACACTGTGCGGCGCGTGACCACTTCGCGGCGGTGGCGCAGGAAGGCGTCCAGCATCTGCTTCAGGTTGAGCAGGCGCGGCTGGCCGTCCACCAGGGCCACCATGTTCATGCCGAAGGTGTCCTGCATCTGCGTGTCTTTGTAGAGCTGGTTGAGGATCACTTCCGGCACTTCGCCGCGTTTGAGCTCGATCACCACGCGCATGCCGGACTTGTCCGACTCGTCGCGCAGGTCGGAAATGCCCTCGATTTTCTTCTCGCGCACCAGTTCGCCGATCTTGATGCACAGATTGGCCTTGTTCACCTGGTAGGGCAGCTCGTCGATGATGATGGCCTGGCGCTCGCCCTTGCCGATGTCCTCGAAGTGGCAGCGCGCGCGCATCACCACCCGGCCGCGGCCGGTGCGGTAGCCTTCCTTGACGCCCACGGTGCCGTAGATGATGCCGGCGGTGGGGAAGTCGGGCGCGGGGACGATCTCGATCAGTTCCTCGATGCCGGTTTCCGGTTCGGCCAGCAGTTTGAGGCAGGCGTCCACCACTTCGTCCAGGTTGTGGGGCGGGATGTTGGTCGCCATGCCTACCGCGATGCCGGAGGAGCCGTTGATCAGCAGGTTGGGAATCTTGGCCGGCAGCACCAGCGGCTCGAATTCCGAGCCGTCGTAGTTGGGGCCGAAATCGACGGTTTCCTTGTCGAGATCCGCCAGCAGCTCGTGGGCGATTTTCGCCATGCGGATTTCGGTGTAACGCATCGCCGCGGCGTTGTCGCCGTCGATTGAGCCGAAGTTGCCCTGGCCGTCCACCAGCGGGTAGCGCAGCGAAAAATCCTGTGCCATGCGCACGATAGTGTCGTACACCGCGGTGTCGCCATGGGGGTGGTATTTACCGATGACGTCGCCGACGATACGCGCAGATTTCTTGTACGCCTTGTTCCAGTCGTTGGACAGCTCGTGCATGGAGAACAGCGCGCGGCGATGCACGGGTTTCAGTCCGTCGCGCACGTCCGGCAGGGCGCGCCCCACGATCACGCTCATGGCGTAATCGAGGTAGGAACGGCGCATCTCTTCTTCAAGGCTGACCGGGATTGTTTCTTTGGCGAATTGATCCATAAATTTTAAGTGTTTGCTCTATCAGACGGCAGAATTTGAACTCGCGATATTAGCACGCGAGGATGTTTCAGGCCATAATTCAACGCCCTTCATGCATGGATAGCGAAATGATGACTGCGCCCTGGCGCTTGATTGACACCGGTCTGCGCTCCGCGGCTGAAAACATTGCCCTCAACCGGGCATTGCTCGAGGCCCGGCAGGCGGGCGAGTGTCCATCCACCCTGCGTTTTCTGCAATTCAAGCCTTGCGCCTTGCTGGGCTTTCATCAAAGCGCCGAGCAGGAGCTCGACCTGGAATATTGCCGCGCGCATGGCGTCACGGTGCAGCGGCGCATCACCGGCGGCGGGGCGATCTATTTCGACGCGACCCAGATCGGCTGGGAACTGTATCTGCACAAGCGCGATCTCGGCACGGCGGACATGGCCGCCATTGCGCGCCGCATCTGCGAGGCGGCCGCGCGCGGCATCAGCGCCCTGGGGGTGGATGCCCGCTTCCGCCCGCGCAACGACATCGAGGTGGATGGGAAGAAGGTTTCCGGCACCGGCGGCGTGTTCGAGGGCGATGCGCTGATGTACCAGGGGACGCTGCTGGTCGAGTTCGACGTGGAAAAAATGCTGCGCGTGCTGCGCATCCCGGCTGAAAAGCTCTCAGATAAAGCCATTGCTTCGGCCCGTGAAAGGGTGGCGAACCTGGCGGATCTACTGGGCTTTCCGCCGCCGCTGGAGCGGGTCAAGGCGGCGCTGTCGGATGCCTTGGGCGAGGAATTCGGGGTGGATTTTGCTCAGGGTGAACTGCTGCCGCAGGAGCAGGCGCGCTTCGAGTATGCGCTGGCCGAGATCGACTCGCCGGAGTGGGTTGATCTGGTTTCAAGGCCTGCAAGCAAAATGCCGATTGTGGATGCGATGCGGAAATTTCCTGGCGGCATGCTGCACGTCTCGCTGGCCTACGACGCCACGCGGCGGCGCATTGCCCAGGCGTGGTTCAGCGGCGATTTCTTCGTCAGCCCGCGGCGCACGGTGGCCGATCTTGAAGCCGCGCTGCGCAATGTCCCGGCGCAACGGGCGGAGCAAATTGTGCGCGCCTTTTTTTCTGAACGGGCGCTGGACATGCTGCTGCTTGAGCCCGATGATTTTGTTGCCGTGATCCGGCAGGCGCTGGCCCATGCGGATTGAAACCGATGTGCTGGTGATCGGGCTTGGACCCGCAGGCGCAGCCGCTGCCTTGGCTGCCGCCCAGAGTGGAGCTACTGTACTGGCAGTAGACAAGAGAAAGGAAATCGGCATGCCGGTGCAGTGCGCGGAGTGGATTCCGCTTGCGCTTAGCCGTCATGCGCAGGAACCCGGTGTGCTGGCACAGGCCATCAGCGGCATGGAGAGCGTGCTGCCATCCGGCGCGGTGCTTAAAACCCATGCGCCTGGTTTGATGATCAACCGTGCCGCCTTCGATCAGGCGTTGGCGCATGCTGCCGCTGGGGCGGGGGCGGAGTTGCGGTTGAATAGCGCGCTGCGGCAACTCGATGTGGCCCAGCGCCGCGCCTGGATTGATGCGCCGCAGGGGCCGCTGGAATGCCGTTACCGGGTATTGATCGCCGCAGATGGGCCCCATTCCGGCGTGGCAAGGCAGTTGGGATTGCCGCGCCAGGCGGTGGTGCATGCGCGGCAATATACCGTGCCGCTCAACCAGCCGAGTGGAAAAACCCGCGTCTGGCTTGGCGCCGCATATCCGGGCGGCTATGCCTGGCTGTTCCCCAAGGGCGAAGTGGCGAACCTGGGCGTAGGGATGGATAAATCCCGCGCCTCAGACCTGAAAATTCCGCTGGACCAGTTGCATCGAAGGCTGGTCGCTGAAAGCGTGGTGGGACAGGCAATTCGTGCCCGCACCGGCGGCGCGATCCCGGTGGGCGGCTTGCGGCCCCAACTGGTGGTCGGGCATGCCATGCTGGTGGGCGATGCCGGCGGCTTTACGCATCCTATTACCGGCGCCGGGATTTATGCCGCGGTGAGCAGTGGCGAACGTGCCGGAGAGGCTGCGGCTGAATGGCTGAAAGGCGCCCAAGACGCGTTGCGGGAATTCGAGGGCGACATGAGGGAACTGTTTGAAGATTCGCTGCGGAGAGCGGTGAAACGGCGTTCCATGCTTGACTCCGCCGCCTCCGATGATGCGGCGCTGCGCAAGGGATGGGTGGCATTTCCGGAGTATTTTGAATAGACAGGATTAACGGGATTGACTGGATTTATGGATGATGAATTGACCCATGCCATTATTGGCTGTGCGTTCAAAGTACACCGAACACTGGGGCCTGGTTTTCTGGAGAAAGTTTATGAGCGGGCACTTTTAATCGAATTGCGCCGTAATGGTCTCAAGGCGTCTTCGCAGGTTCCGGTTGATGTTTATTATGAAGGAGAGGTGGTTGGTGAGTATTTCGCAGATTTGTTAGTTGAAGAGAAGGTGATTTGCGAACTTAAAGCTATGAATTCGCTAACCCGAGAGAGCGAGGTTCAGCTCGTTCACTATCTGATGGCAACTGGCCTCGATATTGGCTTGCTGATCAACTTTGGAACTAGTGTGGGAGTTAAACGCAAGTATAGAACTCTGCCGGAATCATGATTTAATTGGGTAGTTGAAAAAGTAAATGGACAGGATTTGCATGATTCACATGATGAAAACATCCGGGCAAAAAATCCTGTCAATCCCGTTAATCCTGTCTATTAAAATGGGTAGTTGAAAAAGAAAATGGACAGGATTTGCATGATTCACATGAAGAAAACATCCGGGCAAAAAATCCTGCCAATCCCGTTAATCCTGTCTATTGAAATGGGTGGTTGAAAAAGAAAATGGACAGGATTTGCATGATTCACATGATGAAAACATCTGGGCAAAAAATCCTGTCAATCTCGTTAATCCTGTCTATTGAAATGGGTAGTTGAAAAAGAAAATGGACAGGATTTACATGATTCACATGATGAAAACATCCGGGAAAAAATCCTGTCAATCCCGTTAATCCTGTCTATTGAAAGATGTCAGAGATGCGTTCCCCTGAATACGTCCAGCTAAGCACTGCTGCCGCCATCACTCTCGGTCTCATGCCGGGGAAGATGTACCGCACCGAATGCACCCACTGCCTGAACCTGCTCGTGACCTATCCGGAAGGTTGCCGCGCCAATTGCTCCTACTGCGGCTTGGCGCGCCATCGCGAGGAGGCGCGCGACTATGCCGAGCGCAACTTCATTCGCGTGGACTGGCCGGCGCTGGCATATGACGAGGTGATTGCGCGGGTCAAGGCCGGCGGCGACAAGGGGCGGTTCCAGCGCATGTGCATTTCCATGATCACCCATCCGGAATCCGATGCAGACACCCGGATTTTGCTGAAGAAATGGGTGCAGGAACTGCCCCATATCCCGGTTTCCATTCTTTCCAATCCGACCTCGATGGAGAAAGCGGACCTGGTGCGGTTGAAGGAGCTGGGCGCGGACATTTTTACCGTTGCCCTCGATGCCGTCACCCCGGAAATTTTCGAGCGCACGCGCGGAAAAACCGTGGATAGCCCGCACCGCTGGGAGAAATACTGGCAGGTGATCGAATGGGCGGCGGAAGTGTTCGGTCCGGAAAAATTTGGCGCCCACCTCATCTGCGGCATGGGCGAAACGGAACGGGAACTGCTCGAGGTGTGCCAGAAAATCCGCGACCTGGGCGGACATAATCACATGTTTGCCTTTTTCCCCGAGAAGGGTTCGCTGATGGAAGACTGGCCTGCCTGCGATATGGCGCAATGGAGGAGGGTGCAGTTGGCGCGTTACATCATTGACTATGGGGAGGGTGATGTCGGGAGGATGCATTTTGACGGGCACGGCAGGCTGACGGGCTACGGCCTGCCGCAGGCCGAAGTGGAACGCCTGATCCAGGCGGGCACGCCCTTCCGTACTTCGGGCTGCCCAGGCAAGGAAGAAGATGTTTCTGCCTGCAACCGCCCTTATGGTGATTCGAAACCGTCGGGCATTCTTTCGTATCCTTTTATGCTGGATGCGGATGATCTCATTTTGGTGAGGCGGCAAATTCAGGAATGAACCGCTAATCCGTGGTGTTGTAAGGACGCAACAGTTGATTTGAAAGCATCATGCCCAGGCTTGCCCCCCTTGCATTTTTATGTAACATTGGCGCAACAAAAAAAGAGTTACAAAAAGCTGAAACAGAAACCGTTGCACAGCATAAACAATAAACTTTTCTCATTGTTAGAGGGGATGACAGCATGAAATTGAAAAAAATTGTGGGCGTTCTGGCCGCTATCGGTATTGCAGCACCAGGCGTTGCCATGGCAACCAACGGCATGTTCATGGAAGGTTACGGCCCGATTGCCACCGGTATGGGTGGCGCTTCCATGGCTTATGACAACGGGACTGCCGGCATGGCGAACAACCCGGCAACCTTGGGTATGATGGCAAGCGGCACCAGCCGTCTGGATATTGCAGTGGGTGGTTTGCATCCGGATATTTCCTCAAATTGTAATGCGCCTGCTCCGTGCGGCGGCATGAAGGCGGCTTCTGGTGGTGACGCTTACTACATGCCCGCTGTTGGATACGTCAGGAAAGACGGCGCGCTGGCTTATGGCGTAGGCGTTTTTGCCCAAGGCGGTATGGGAACTGAGTATGCTGCCAGCACTTGGATGGCTGGCGGAATGAATTTGCATAACCGTACCGAAGTGGGAGTGGGCAATCTGATTGTTCCTATTGCGTATGATGTCTCTCCTGAACTGACTGTTGCGGGTTCGCTTGATTTTGTCTGGGGCAGCATGGATATGCAGGCACTGATGCCTACAGGCCCAGCTTCGGCTATGTACTTGGACTTTTCCAACAGCAATGACTTTTCCGGCAAGGCGCATGCAACGGGTTGGGCTGCCAAGCTGGGCGCAACCTATAAGGTCAATAAGCAGTTGACCTTGGGCGCCACCTATCATTCCGAAACAAATATGGGTGATCTGGAAGGTTCTGCCAACTTGACAGGCTTTGGAATGCCATTTGGAGCTACTTCTGGGAAGATTAAAGTTGTTGATTTCCAATTCCCGGAGACTTATGGCGTTGGTCTGGCTTACAAGGCTAACGACAAGTTGATGTTTGCAGCAGACTACAAGCGCATCAACTGGTCCAAGACCATGAAAACTGTTCTGCTGCAATATACTTCTGCTGGTGTCGGCGGTACGATGGATATTCCATTTGCTCAAAACTGGGATGATCAGGATGTGTTCCAGTTGGGTGTGGCTTTCAAGGCCACCGATGCTCTGACTCTGCGTGCTGGTGTGAATATTTCGGATAATCCGATTCCTGACAACACAGTCAACCCCCTGTTCCCGGCCACGATCAAGGATCATTACACCCTGGGTGCTGGCTATGCCTTCAACAAGGTATCGGACGTGAACTTCTCTTATGTTTACGCACCTAAAGTGACGGTGACTAGCCCGGGTTCAGCGCTCAGCCCATCGGTTAACATCGAGCACGCACAAAACAACTGGCAACTGATGTACAGCCACCGCTTCTAAGCGCAAGCTGAACACCTTGTTGTGTAGAACTGAAAGGGCTGGGGCAGTTACACTGTTTCGGCCCTTTTCATTTGCGGCTATTGATCAGAATTATAAGGAGATTTTAGATATGAAGAAGTTATTGGGGGTATTGTTGTTGAGTGTGTGGGCGCCTCTTGCGTTCGCGATTACGCCATATATTTCCGGCGATAAAGTGACAGGCGGCGATGTAAACGCAGCCATGGCCCAAGTGGAGAAAAAACTGACGGCTGAAGGTTTTTCCGTGGTTGGAAAATACGCTCCCAAAGGTGTGAGCACGCATGGCGTGGTGGTGGTGACTGATAAAGGGATACTGGACGCCATTCATGGCATCGGCGGCGCATCCATAGTGGGTGCCGGAGTGCGCGTGGGTGTTAAGGCAGATGGTTCGGTGAGCTATCAGAACCCGGATTACTGGTATCGCGCCTTTTTCCGTAAACAGTTCAGTTCTGCCGAGCCGGCAGTGAAGGCGCTGCAGGCCAAATTGCAGAAGTCTTTGGGTGCCGGCAAGGGTTTTGGCGGAGATGAATCTGCAGGTGATTTGCCCGGCTACCGTTACATGATCGGCATGGAGCGTTTCGAGTCCGACAAGAACGAACTGAAATCGCATGCCAGCTTTGAAGCTGCGGTGAAAACAATTCAGGATAATCTTGCCAAAGGCGTCAACAAGACTTCCAAGGTGTACGAAGTTGTGCTGGCTGACAAGAAAATTGCAGTGTTCGGTGTCGCCATGAACGATCCCAAGACAGGCGAAGGCGTCTGGCTGAACAAGATCGGTACGGACAATATCCCCGCCATGCCTTATGAGATCTACGTGGTCGGCGGCAAGGTAAATGCACTGTATGGCCGTTATCGCATCGCACTGGGCTGGCCTACGCTCGGTATGGGTACATTCATGAAAATAAGCGATTCGCCAGATGAAATTCTGGAAACCCTGACCGGTGTTTCTGGCGGTACCTTTGAAAAGTCCAGCGCCTTTTGATTATAAATTTATCCTGTTGGCCCTGTGACCCTAGAAGAGGCCCCGCGAAAGCGGGGCTTTTTTTCGTTGAAATGATTAAGTCACTGAAAACTTTATAGCAAATGCAGTTTGTGAACGCCCCCTCTTGTTTGGGATTGTTCTGCCCATGTAATTGTCATGTAAATCAACGGGTTCCAAAGTTAAATTCTAGAATTTCCTGCAGGTGTTTCTGGTAGCCTTTATGAGAAATCAAGCGTATTCTAATGTTGTATAAACTTTCCGCGGCGAGACCAGAGAAGCGTCCCAAGCCCCGTGAAAGCGGGGTTTTTTTGTCAATACAATAACGAGGATGATATGAAACTATCAAGACTGGCCGTGGCGATGGTGTACATGGCGGTTCCGGGGGCCGCGTTTGCTACTAACGGGATGAATATGGAAGCCTACGGGCCGATTGCGCTGGGTATGGGGGGGGCATCCATGGCTTACGATAACGGCTCTGCTGCAATGATGAATAACCCCGCTACCTTGGGGTTGATGGAGGATAACCATCGTCTGGATCTGGCGCTGGGTATACTTGCCCCTGAGGTGAATGCCGGCATGGGAGGCAATTCTGCCCGCTCTTCAGCGGATTTTTTTGGCGGCCCTGCTCTGGGATGGAGCCGCCGGCACGACAAGATGACCTTTGGTATGGGTGTTTATGGTCAGGGAGGCATGGGGACGGAATACGGTGCAAATAGCTTTATGAGCATGGGTAGTGGACTCGTGACACGCAGCGAACTCGGGGTGGGTCGCGTGCTTTTTCCCTTGGCCTACAACGTTTCTCCGGACTTTATCGTGGGGGGCTCGATTGATTTTGTTTGGGCGGGGCTGGATTTGCAAATGGCAGTGCCTGCGCCTCAAATGATGGGCTTGGCTACAAGCGGTAATCTTACTGCTAGTGGTGTCGGCGCTGCCAGCCTGATGCCTTTCATGGGTGTTGCGAGCAATGTTGGGTATTTCGATTTTTCAAATAACAACGATTTTACCGGCAAAGCCAATTCCACAGGCTGGGCGGGGAAATTGGGGATGACTTACAAGGTCAATAAGCAGTTGACCCTTGGTGCGACCTATCACTCTAGGACTGATTTGGGTGATATGGAAACTGATGGCGCTAAGATGCTGATGATTGACGCACTTGGTGTAAATCCAACGGCGACTTTGACAGGCAAGATCAAAATCGTGGATTTCCAGTGGCCTGAAACTTATGGCGTGGGTATGGCGTACCAGGCCACCGACAAGCTGATGGTTGCCGCAGACTACAAGCGCATAAGCTGGGCAAGCGTAATGAAGAATTTTCACATGGTGTTTTCCAGTGCCGACATGGGTGGTATCAGCCTTGACATGAAACTGCCGCAAGAGTGGAGAGATCAGGATGTCTGGATGTTAGGTTTGTCCTATCAGACAACAGATGCCTTGACATTGCGCGCCGGCATCAATATTGCCGACAATCCTGTGCCTGATGCCTTAATGCACCCCTTGTTTCCGGCAATTGTTAAGAATCACTACACTGCGGGGTTCGGCTACCGTTTCAGTAAAGCCTCCTCGATTGATTTCGCTTACAGTTATGCACCAGAAGTGAGTGCTACTAATAGTTCTGGAGTTACGGTGAGCCACGGGCAAAATAACATGCAGTTTATCTATAGCTTCCGTTATAAATAGTGATACCTATTGATAGTGATTCCCAGAGAAAAAACCGGCGACTAGCCGGTTTTTTAATTTTGAAGCATAGAGAATGCTTATTTATCGGCAAAGCAACAAAAGCTTGACAGAGTTGGTTATTCACATCCAAGAGTGTGAATATTTTGTCATGCCGTGTGTTGCAATAGGGAGCAGGGCGGCGGATGTAACTTATTGTAAATAAAAGAGTAATAAATTGTTCATTTGCTGCGCGTTGTAGAAAAAACGTATTCCATCAATGGGGTTAGATGCGCAATTGTTGGGCTATCCACAGAGTTATCCACAGATTCTGTGGGTAAAATAATAAGTCTATTTAATTGAGTGGTTTGCCATGTGTTCCGAAAGAATACTTTAATCATTTACGCTAACTAGGGCATTACGTTTTTTTGATGCTTTCCCATTGTTTTTCAAGTCTTTTCTCAGAAACAGGCGCGATGGTCTTGAGCTCCTGGGCAAACAGCGATACACGGAGTTCTTCCAGCATCCAGCGAAAATCCTGCAGCGGCTGGCTGTCAGTCACGCCTTTTTTTTCGTTTTGAGTCGTTTTGTCCAAGTAGTGCCGCCACAGCGGAGCCACTTGCGCCTGGCTTAGCCGGTCGCGTTCCGGTGCGCTGGCGACCTTTTCTAGCCGCAAAGAAATGGCCTTGAGGTAGCGCGGGTAGTGGCGAAGCCAGTTGAGCGGCGTCCGGGCGAGGAAGCCAGGATAAATCAGTTGAGCCAGTTGTTTTTGCATGTCCGAGATGGCGTCAGGCCAATGCTTTGCAGTTTGCAACTTATGCGCCACGACATGAAATTCGGCAAGAATTTCTGCCGCAAGTTTGCAGACCTGGTTTGCGCCGGCCACCAGCAAGGGACGCGTCTCGTCGCGCCGCCGGGTGAACTGGTCTTCATTGCGTACCGGTGGTTTGTCCCCGATCAGGACATGCTCGGCGATAGCTTGTTGCAATGATTGTTTCAGTTCATCGCAAGAGCCCAGGGGCAAATAATGCAGGCAGGTCGCTTTGCTGACGGGCAGGGATTTCTCCAGAAAGCGTGCCTGTTCCGGCATTTGCAGCAGGAGGAGGCGCGTCAGTCCAGTCTTCATTGCCTGGTCAGCCTTGGCTGGCGTGTCAAACAGGCGTAGTGCAATACGACCGTCTTGATATTGTAGTGCCGGATAACCCAGCAGTGTTTGGCCCTGGCGCTGGAATTCCAGTTTTTCCGGCAGTTCTCCAAAATCCCAGCATGTGACAGAATCGCGCTCGAAGGCGGATGGCAGCGCTGTGCCGAAGCTTTGTGTTGCTTTACCACCAAATCTCTGGCGTAGTCCAGCGAGATCACGGCTGCCAGCGATTTCATCGCCGGTTTCTGAAACAATGCTGAAATTCATTTGCAAATGTGCCGGGAGTGATTCCAGCGGCCAAGCCTCCGGGGGCACGCCAATCTTCTTGTGGCGAGCGACGAATGCGGCGAGAACTTCGGTCAAAGTCTGGTCACAGGGCGTGATTTGATCCATGGCCGCTGTAACCAACTCCGGCACGGGCACGCAAGCGCTGCGCAGTTTGTGTGGCAAGCCGCGAATCAGCCAGGTGATTTTCTCCCTCAGCAGTCCAGGCACCAGCCATTCACAGCGCGCAGCGTTGATCTGGTTTAGGGCGGGCAGGGGCAGCGTGAGGGTGACGCCGTCGAGGGGATGACCATGTTCGAAGCGATAGGACAGGTTGTATGTATTACCATCGCAATAGAGCGTGGGCGGGAACAGGTCTTCAGTGACATGCCCCGCTTCGTGGCGCATCAATTGTTCGCGGCTGAGGTAAAGCAGACTTGGCTGATCGCGCTCCGCTTCGCGGCGCCATTTGTCGAATGCCGCGCCGTTGTGGATGCCCTCTGGGATCAGCGCGTCGTAGAACTCGAAGATTCGCTGCTCGTCTACCAGAATATCCTGCCTGCGTGCCTTGTGCTCCAATTCCTCGATATCTTCTACCAACTTACGGTTGTGAAGGAAAAAGGGGGCTTTGCTATTGAACTCTCCCTCCACCAAGGCCGCGCGGATGAAAATTTCGCGTGATTCCGATGGATTGATGGGGCCGTAATGGATTTTACGTCTAGGTTCGATCACGAGGCCGTATAGCGTGACCCGTTCGTAGGCAGAAACGCGCGCAGCCTTCTTTTCCCAGTGGGGTTCAAAATAAGCGCGCTTGATGAGGTGACTTGCCAGAGGCTCGATCCATTCGGATTCTATGCGTGCCAGAGTGCGCCCATAGAGGCGGGTGGTTTCGGTCAGTTCGGCGGCCATCAGCCATTTTGGGCTAACCCCTCCCGGTCTCCCAACCCCCCCATCCCCCCTTGTCAGGGGGGTGAGTTCAGGGGAGGAGTTCGCCGCTTCCCCCCTGGCAAGGGGGGATTGAGGGGGGTTGGGTTTGAACAGCACCGATCCCGGGAAAATCGAAAACTTGATGCCACGCGCACCCAGGTACTCGCGGTTATCGCCCTTAAGGCCGATGTTGCCAAGGAGCCCGGCGAGCAAGGCGCGATGGATCTGGCCGTAATCTGCTTCGATCTCGTTGGGGCGTATGCCCATTTCCTTTACCATCACCGCAAGCTGACCGTGTATGTCGCGCCATTCGCGCATGCGCAATGCGGAAAGGAAGTTGTCGCGGCATTGCTGGGCCAGCTTTCGGCTGGATTTTTTGTGGATCAGCGCGTCTTCGTAAAAGCGCCACAGCTTGATAAAACCAAGGAAGTCCGAGCGTTCGTCCTGGAAGCGGCGATGGGCTGTGTCCGCTGCTTCCTGCGCGGCAATGGGGCGCTCGCGCGGATCCTGGCTGGAGAGCGCGGCTGCAATGATCAGAACTTCAGTAAGGCAGTTTTCTTTTTGGGCTGCCAGGATCATCCGCGCAATGCGGGGATCGATGGGCAACTGTGCCAGTTGCTTGCCTTGAGGCGTCAGCTGGCGTGCTTCATCCATGGCGCCGAGTTCTTCCAGCAGCTGGAATCCGTCCGATATGGCGCGCGGATCGGGTGCTTCGAGGAAGGAGAATTTTTCCACATCGCCCAATCCCAGCGCCTGCATGCGCAGGATTACAGCGGCCAGGTTGCTGCGCCGTATTTCCGGGTCGGTAAAGGCTGGGCGCGCATTGAAATCATCCTCGCTGTAGAGGCGGATGCAAATGCCTGCCGCCACGCGCCCACAACGACCGGCGCGTTGGGAGGCTGATGCGCGCGAGATCTTTTCAACCTGCAGGCGTTCCACCTTGGCTCGCACGCTGTAGCGGCGAATGCGGGCGTAACCCGGGTCGATCACATAGCGGATGCCGGGTACGGTGAGGGAGGTTTCAGCCACGTTGGTTGCCAGCACGATGCGCCGTCCGCCACCGGATTTAAAAATCCGGTCCTGCTCGTCGCTGGACAGCCGGGCGAACAGTGGCAGGATTTCCGTGCCTGGCGCTTGTCCTCGGGTGGCGTGGCCGGGGAGGTGGTGCTTGCGCAGCGCTTCAGCCACGTCGCGAATTTCACGTTCCCCTGGCAGGAAAATCAGTATATCCCCATCGTGTGAAGCGATTTCATCCACGGCATGAAGAATGGCTAGTTCCAACACTTCTTCGCCGCCGCTGTCTTTTTCAGCCAGGAGCGGCCGATAACGGATTTCTACCGGGTAAGTCCGGCCAGACACTTCGATCACCGGTGCGCCGTCGAAATGAGCGGAAAAACGGTCGGCGTCGATGGTGGCCGAGGTGATGATGAGTTTCAGGTCGGGACGGCGCGGCAGGATGCGCTTGAAGTAGCCCAGCAGGAAATCGATGTTGAGGCTGCGCTCGTGGGCCTCGTCGATAATGATCGTATCGTAGGCATCCAGGAACCGGTCTCCCTGGGTTTCAGCCAGCAGAATGCCGTCGGTCATGACCTTGATGTAATTGTTCTCGCTGACGCGGTCATGAAAGCGTACCTGATAACCAACGGCCTGGCCGAGATCGGATTTGAGTTCCGCAGATATGCGTGTGGCTACGCTGCGTGCTGCAATCCGCCTAGGCTGCGTGTGGCCAATCAATCCGCTGACGCCACGTTTCAGATCAAGGCAGATTTGCGGCAGTTGCGTGGTTTTTCCAGATCCGGTTTCGCCGCAGACGATGATGACTTGGTGAGCGGCAATGGCCTTGGCAATTTCTGGGCGTTTATCGTTGACGGGCAGGTCGGCAGCAAAGTCCGGTACAGGAATGTTTTCCAGGCGCTGTTGGCGGAGTTGCGAAGACGCCGAGATTTTAGATTGCAGTCGGGCCCATGCGGCATCCTCATTTTTGACTGCGCTCTGCAGGCGTTGTAACTGGCGCGTCAGCCGGTGCTGGTCGCGTTGCATGCATGAAGCAATTAGATTGGAGAAGTCAGAGGGTTTTGAAGGCACGGCAGATGGGCTGAATTGGTTCACTGCTATTATACATGGGCGTTGAAAATGAAAAGGGGCGCGGGTCTCTTCGACACCACGCCCTTGCGAATGCGCCGGTCAAAACCGGCTTGGGATCATACGCAGCCGGTAGGCTTGGGCAGACCGCCATATTTGGTGATCGGTTTCATCGGGCCGGTCATCCAGGTGTTGAAAATGACTTTCTGATCTTCGTTGATGTACTTTGCGAATTTTCGAATCGGCGGTACGGAGCTGGATTCTTCATAATATTCACGGGCTTTCAGGATGTGGCCCCATTTTACCTCATCCAGTTCGACGCCATCTGCCTCGGCCATGGCTCGGCCGATTTCCTCGGTCCATTCGCCCATGTCGTTCAAGTAACCATCTCCATCGCGTGCTGGTAATTCCATTTTCTGACTCCTTAACTTAAAGATTAAAAATTATTCGTTGCTCCCGCCAGCAATTTCATTGCTAACTTGAGTGCGGACCTATATCCGACCGCAATGTGAGGTTATTAAACAATATATGATCAAAATAGTCAACTATTGATTTGAATTTTTAGTGTGTGTGTGCGGGTGATGCGCGGAGAGCCGTGTTTACTATAGAATAGGCTCATCGCAAGCGCTGAAGGGTTTCAAGATGATTGCCATCGAACACCATGACCAGATCGTCAAAGTCTCCATTTTTGGCGAATTTACCCTCGCTGATTACAAGCAGATGGAAGAGAGCGTGGTCTACGAACTGAAATTCAAGGGCAAGGTGAATCTGCTGGTGGACCTGCGCGACATGGCCGATTTCACGCTGGACGTGGCCTGGGAAGACGCGCGCTTCAACTGGCAGCATGCGCATGATTTTCAAAAAATCGCGGTGGTCGCCAGCACTCGCCTGGTGGCCTGGAGCGCCTGGCTGGCGCGAGCCTTCGTTGACGCGGAGATCCAGTTCTTTGAGAATTACGATCTCGCCAGCGACTGGGTGGAAGCGGGAGTCTGAAGGATTGAAACTTTAGCCTGCATTCTGTAGTCTTATTGGCTGAATTGTCTGTTTCACACCTTAAGGAGAGTGTTTGATGCAACCTGAATTACAAATGACCACCCAAACTGCGGGATTGTCGCTTTCCACCCATAAGGTATTGCGCAATACCTACATGATGCTCGGCCTGACCATGGTTCCCACGGTGATAGGGGCGGTCATCGGCATGAGCTTGAATTTTTCCTTCATGGCTAAAAGCCCGATTCTGGGCATGGTGGTCATGCTGGCAATCATGTTCGGCCTGTTCTGGGGGATTTCCAAGAACCGCGACAGCGGCGTGGGCGTCGCGCTGTTGCTGGCGCTGACTTTCTTCATGGGGCTGATGCTGGGCCCGATCCTGCAAGTGGCTTTGCACCTGAAAAACGGCGCCCAACTGGTGGGCCTCGCTGCCGGCGGAACCGGCGTGATATTCCTGGCGTTGGCCTCTTATGCCACGGTGTCCAAGAAGGATTTCAGCTTCCTGGGGAATTTCCTCTTTGTCGGCCTGATTCTCTTGATCATCGCTTCCCTGGCCAACCTGTTCTTCCAGGTTCCGGCTGCGTCCCTCGCCATTTCCTCGATCGCGGTGCTGATTTTTTCCGGCTTCATCCTGTTTGATGTGAGCCGCATCGTGCAAGGCGGCGAGACCAACTATGTCATGGCAACGCTGGCCCTGTATCTCGATATCTACAACCTGTTCGTCAACCTGCTGCAATTGCTGATGGCGTTGAGCGGCGAGAAGGACTAAACAGATCGCGCACGAACAAAAAGGGCAGCCTTGGCTGCCCTTTTTGTTTAACCGCGCTCGCGCTGAAGCAGCACGATGTTGTCGTTTCGGCATAACGTGCGCAGGCGCACATTAGCCTTCACTGCAATCTGGTTTTGCTTAGAGCAAAACCAGATTGTCACGGTGTATCATTTCCATTTCATCCACGTAGCCCAGGATGGATTCAATCTCGCTGCTCGGGTGGCGCATGATTTTCCTGGCTTCCCCGGCAGCATAATTGACCAGGCCGCGGGCGATCTCACGGCCATTGAGGTCAACGCAGGTCACGACTTCGCCACGCTCAAAATCGCCGCTCAGATCGCATACCCCGATGGGCAGCAGGCTTTTGCCTTCCTGGCGCAGCGCCTTGGCGGCGCCTTCGTCCAGCGTGAGCTTGCCGCGCACCTGCAGGTGGTCGGCAAGCCACTGCTTTCTGGCGGCGAGGGGCATGGTCTCGGCAATCAGTTGGGTGCCGATGGCTTCGCCGCGCGCGAGGCGCACCAGTACATCCGCTTCACGCCCGGACGCGATGACGGTGTGCGCGCCGCTGCGGGTGGCGCGCTTGGCGGCGAGGATCTTGGTCAGCATGCCGCCACGGCCGATGTCGCTGCCGGCACCCCCGGCCATTTTTTCCAGTTCGGGGTCGCCGGCGCGCGCTTCCTGAATCAGGGTGGCGGATGGGTCCTTGCGCGGATCGGCGCTGTATAGGCCGGACTGGTCAGTCAGGATCACCAGCGTGTCGGCTTCGATCAGGTTGGTGACCAGGGCGCCCAGGGTGTCGTTGTCGCCAAAACGGATTTCATCGGTGACCACCGTGTCGTTTTCATTGATGATGGGGATGACGTCGAGTCGCAGCAGCGTGCGCAAAGTGGTCCGGGCGTTGAGGTAGCGCTTGCGGTCCGACAGGTCGTCGTGGGTGAGCAGGATCTGCGCGGTGTGCAGCCCATGCTGGCGGAAGCAGCTCTCATACACCTGCACCAGCCCCATTTGGCCGACCGCGGCGGCAGCCTGCAATTCGTGCACGGCGCTGGGGCGTTTTTTCCAGCCCAGGCGCTGCATGCCTTCGGCCACCGCGCCGGAGGAAACCAGGACGACTTCCCGCCCCATTTTCTTGAGTTCGGCGATCTGCGCCGCCCAGTTGGCAATGGCGACATGGTCGAGGCCCGCGCCGCTGTTTGTGACCAAGCTGCTGCCGACTTTGACGACCAGGCGCCGCGAGTTTTCGAGTATGGATTTCATGTTTTATTCGGTTGCAGAAAGAGTTTGCTGTCCTGTGCCGCTCGAGTCCACGGGCGTTCCCGTAGGTTCTTCCGTATCTTCCAGCGGTGGGCGGTTGTGCTCCAGGTGTTCCATGATGGCGTAGGTGAGCTCTTTGCAGCCTTCGCCCGTCAAGGCTGAAATCATAAAGCATCTGCCCTCCCAGCCAAAGTCGCGCAGAAACTGTTGCAGGCGCTCGCCGCGCTCTTCGGCCGGAAGCGCGTCCATCTTGTTCAGCACCAGCCAGCGGGGTTTCTGGTAGAGGTCTTCGTCGTATTTGCGCAATTCCTCGATAATGGCGTGCGCTTCCCGCACCGGGCTGACCGCTTCGTCGAAGGGCGCAATGTCCACCAGGTGCAACAGCAGGCGGGTGCGCGCCAGGTGGCGCAGGAACTGGTGTCCCAGGCCCGCCCCTTCTGCGGCGCCTTCAATCAGGCCGGGAATGTCGGCGATGACGAAGCTGCGTTCGGTGTCCACGCGCACCACGCCGAGGTTGGGGTGCAGGGTGGTGAAGGGGTAATCCGCAACCTTGGGCCTGGCTGCAGAAACGGCGCGGATGAAAGTGGATTTTCCGGCGTTGGGCATGCCCAGCAGGCCTACGTCGGCCAGCACCTTGAGCTCCAGCGCCAGTTCGAATTCCTCGCCCTGTTCGCCTGGGGTGCACTGGCGCGGCGCGCGATTGGTGCTGGACTTGAAATGCAGGTTGCCCAGGCCGCCTTGGCCGCCCTTGGCGATCAGCGCTTTCTGGCCGTCACTGGAGAGATCTGCGATGAGCCGGCCAGTTTCCTGTTCGGTAATGACGGTGCCTACCGGCACGCGCAAAATCAGGTCTTCTCCACCCTTGCCATAGCGATCGCTGCCATGGCCATTCTCGCCGCGCTCGGCGCGGTGGACGCGCCTGTAGCGATAATCGATCAAGGTGTTGATATTGCGATCCGCAACGGCATAAATGCTGCCGCCACGACCGCCGTCACCGCCATCAGGCCCTCCCTTGGGGATGTATTTTTCGCGCCTAAAGCTGGCGGCGCCGTTGCCGCCATTGCCAGCGTGAACCTCGATCTTTGCTTCGTCTATGAATTTCATGTGAATCCGTAGGGCGCATTAACCGCAGGCGTAATGCGCCGTGTGTAGCCAAGCGTTAAGGCGCAATAAGCTGCGCCATGGCGCCCTACCAGCTATAAAATAAAACGGCCCTATCTTTCCGATAGGGCCGTATCGCTTCGCCTGCTGCCTTAAAAATCAGGCAGCCGGGATGATGCTCACCATGGTGCGACGCAGCGCGCCTTTAACGGAAAACTGCACGTGGCCGTCAATCTTGGCGAACAGGGTGTGATCTTTGCCGATGCCAACATTGTCGCCGGGGTGCATCTGGGTGCCGCGCTGGCGCACGATGATGCTGCCGCCGGAAACCAGTTCGCCGCCGTAACGTTTGACGCCAAGGCGTTTGGAATGTGAGTCGCGGCCGTTACGTGAACTACCGCCTGCTTTTTTATGTGCCATGAATTTTCTCCTTGCTCAGCGCTTATGAGCAGCGCTTACTGGGCGATTTGATCGATACGGATCTCGGTAAAGTTCTGCCGATGTCCCTGGGTTTTACGGTAGTGCTTGCGGCGGCGCATTTTGAAAATCATCACCTTCTTCGCACGTCCCTGTCCGATAACGGTCGCCTTCACCGTTGCGCCTGCTATCAGGGGGGCACCCACTGTTACCGCTTCGCCATCCGCGACCATCAATACTTGATCCAGTACGATTTCGCTGCCGATGTCTGCCGGTATCTGTTCTATTTTAAGTTTTTCGCCAGCGACGACGCGATATTGCTTGCCGCCGGTTTTTATGACCGCATACATGTTGAGCTCCATTACTTCACTTTTGAAATGAACCCGGAATTATGCCTAAGCTTATGATAGAGGTCAAGATTTGTTTGTTGCGCGCGGCCCATGGCAAGAGAAGGAATTTTATCTCCTCTTGACACTTTCTCGTGAACATTCCTAACATTCAGTTTTTTTGGATTATTTCGTGCCACTCGAAGCCATTCGCGACTGCATTGATACGGACATGCATGCCGTTGACGCGGTTATCCGCCAGCGTCTACATTCTGAAGTAGTACTGATTCGCCAGGTCAGTGAATACATCATCCATAGCGGGGGCAAACGTCTCCGACCTGCCCTGGTGCTGCTGGCAGCGGGAGCCTTCGGCTATCGCGGCACACATCATCATGAACTGGCTGCTGTGGTTGAGTTTATCCATACCGCGACTTTGCTGCATGATGATGTGGTTGACGAATCCAGCCTGCGTCGTGGGCAGGAGACTGCCAATGCCATGTTCGGCAACGCCGCCAGCGTGCTGGTGGGCGATTTCCTTTATTCACGTGCATTTCAGATGATGGTCGGCGTGAACAACCTGCGTGTCATGGAGGTGCTCGCCGATGCAACCAATGTCATTGCTGAGGGGGAGGTTCTGCAGTTGCTCAACTGCCATGATCCGGATATTGACGAAGACCGCTATTTGCAGGTGATTCACTATAAAACCGCCAAGCTGTTCGAGGCCGCCAGCCGTTTGGGCGCGATTTTGGGCGGCGCCTCCCGAGAGGTCGAGGATGCCATGGCGGAATACGGCATGCGTCTGGGGACGGCATTTCAGTTGATCGATGATGTTCTGGATTATTCGGGTGATCATCAGGAGACAGGTAAGAATGTGGGCGATGATCTGGCCGAAGGTAAACCCACGCTGCCCTTGATTTATGCGATCAAACATGGTGATTCGGCGCAGGCTGGAGTGGTGCGCCATGCGATTGAGCGGGGGGGCTTGGATGATTTGCAGGGCGTGCTGCAGGCGATTCGCGATACCGGGGCGCTGGACTATACGCGCCAGCAGGCCGTGCGCGAGGCGCGGGCAGCCTGTACGGCGATTTCCGGCTTGCCCGTTTCAAAATTCAAGGATTCTTTGTTACAATTGGCCGACTTTGCGGTTACGCGGAATCACTAGCCTGCCGTTGTTATTTCGGGGTGTAGCTTAGCCTGGTAGAGCGCTACGTTCGGGACGTAGAGGCCGGAGGTTCGAATCCTCTCACCCCGACCAACTTGCTTAACATTCCCTTTTTTCTTGGCATCAGTCCCTTAGTCCGTAGCGGATCAGCTTGCGGTACAGGGTTCGCTCGCTAATGCCCAGAATTTCCGCCACCTGGCGTCGATGGCCCTGATATTGTTCCAGCAGCCTTGCGATATGGGCCGATTCCAGTTCGGAGATCGACGTGACTTGCGCGAGTGGCTTTCCTGCATCCTGACGGATGCTTGAAGGTCTTGGTGATGCACCTGTATTCCACTGGGCGTTTGCATCGAAGCGAATGTGATCGGCTGTAATCAGGCCGTTGTTGCTCAATATCAGGGCTTTTTGCAGGATGTTGCGTAGCTCGCGTACGTTGCCGGGGTAGTCGTATTCCATTAAACGTGTGGCGGCATCTTCTCGAAGATGGAAACTCCTGCCCCTGTTCATGCGTGACAGCAAGGCCTTGGATAGGGGCGGGATGTCGCTGCGCCTCTCCCTTAGAGCGGGAAGCGTGACGTCTATACCCGCTATGCGGTAATACAGGTCAAGCCGGAACTGGCTTTGATCCACCATGTCCAGCAGGTCCCGGTTGGTGGCGCTGACAATGCGGACATCCGCCCGCAGGGTTTCGGTCCCGCCAACGCGGCGGTATTCTCCGCTTTCCAGGACGCGCAGTAGTTTGGCTTGCATCGAGAGTGGAATTTCTCCAATCTCGTCGAGAAAAAGTGTGCCGCCATCAGCCAGTTCGAACAACCCCAGTTTGCGCCCTACGCATCCGGTAAATGCCCCGCGTTCATGGCCAAAGAGTTCGCTTTCAAACATGGATTCGGTAATTGAAGCGCAGTCCACGGCGATGAATGTCTTGTTCTCCCGGCTGGAGCGGCGATGGATGTACTGTGCGGCCAACTCCTTGCCCACCCCGCTTTCGCCATACAGAAGAATAGAAGCTTCCGATTCGGCCACGCGGGTCAGGTTGTCCACGCAGGCGAGAAAGGCAGGAGATTTTCCGATCATGCGCATTTCGCTGCAGTCGAGTGCCGTGGATGGGGCGAACGGGAAGATGGCTTCTCCCAGGTACATTTCACCGCTCAGGCCGCGTATTGGATGGCCCTGGATGCGCACGTGTTCGGGACGGTTGTGGTTGTCATAGTGGGTGTGGAGAACCTGCTGCCCTTCGCCGGTGGCGAACACCTGCTGGTGGGGGCAGGTTTCGCCATTGAGATGACAGGGAACGGAAGAGTGGTGTGATATTTCGTGGCAGGCGCGTCCGACGACCTGCTGCTCGTCAGCGCCGTAGCGTATGCAGTAAGCGCGATTGGCGGCGACAATGCGGTAGTTATTGTCAATCAGGACGAATGGATTTTCCTGGGCATCAATGAGGGATTGGAGCTGTACGGGGATATGGTTCATGAAAGCGTGTCATGACAGAATGTCATGACAGTATACGTCAAGTGGAATGTATTGCAATCTACTTGTTTGATATGTCTTGTATATAAAACATGGCCTTGCATAAGCTGCATCAGTGCCACGCTATACCATCATCAAAATATAATTATGAAAGTCAATGGCTTGGGCGTTCATGACAGAATGACAGGAAGTGCTGTCATGTTTTGCTAAGCGCGCCACATTATTATCAATAATTACAGCTTGTTGACGTTCTGGCATGGCAATTGCTAATGCCCTTGTTCTGTAAGCTTTGTTTTTTGCAGCGGTCAGAATGGAGGATGGTGAAATGGCACATATCGTAATTATGGGGGCAGGTATCGGCGGCATGCCGATGGCGTATGAAATGCGTGAGCAGTTGAGGCCGGAAGATAAGTTGACGGTGATTTCCAATACCGACAGTTTTCATTTCGTTCCTTCCAATCCCTGGGTGGCCGTCAACTGGCGCACGCGTGAGGACATTCAATTCCCGATCAAATCCTACTTTGAACGCAAAAACATCGCTTTTATCCCCACTGCGGCAAGAAGAGTGCATCCTGAAAAAAACCAGGTGGAATTGACGGATGGGCAAATGGTCGATTATGACTTCCTGGTGATCGCCACCGGCCCTAAGTTGGCATTTGAGGAAGTCGAGGGCCTGGGGCCGGAGGGTCATACTCAGTCGATTTGCCACGTGGACCATGCAGTAAAAGCGGGAGGAGCCTGGAACGAATTTGTCAAGGATCCAGGCCCGATCGTGGTGGGCGCCGTTCAGGGAGCCTCATGCTATGGCCCGGCCTACGAGTTCGCCTTTATCATGGATACCGACTTGCGCCGCCGCCGCATCCGCGACAAGGTGCCGATGACCTTCATTACGGCAGAGCCATATATTGGCCATCTCGGTCTGGGTGGTGTCGGCGATTCAAAAGGCCTGATGGAATCCGCCATGCGCGACCGCCACGTCAAGTGGATCACCAACGCCAAGGTGACCAAGGTCGAGGCCGGCAAGATGTTTGTGGCAGAGCATGACGACATGGGCAATGTCAAAAAGGAGCACGAACTGCCTTTCAAGTACGGCATGATGCTGCCGGCTTTCAAGGGAGTGGATGCCGTGTTTGGAATCGATGGGCTGACCAATCCGCGTGGCTTCATCCTGATCGATCCGTACCAGCGCAATCCGAAATACCAGAACATTTACTCGGTGGGCGTTTGCGTGGCGATTCCTCCGGTAGAGGCAACCCCCGTGCCAACCGGCGCGCCCAAGACCGGCTATATGATTGAAACCATGGTGACAGCGGCGGCCCACAATATCCGTGCCGTGCTGGATGGCAAGGAGCCGGATCAGAAGGCAACCTGGAACGCTATCTGCCTGGCTGATTTTGGTGATACCGGCGCGGCTTTTGTAGCCCTGCCGCAGATTCCGCCGCGCAACGTGAATTGGTTCAAGGAAGGCAAATGGGTTCATCTTGCCAAGATCGCTTTCGAGAAGTATTTTATTCGCAAGATGAAGAAGGGTACGACTGAACCTCTTTACGAAAAATACGTGCTGGGCGCTCTGGGGATCAAGAAGCTGAAAGATAAGTAGGGATTTGGATTGCTGCCCCCTCATGCTGGGGGGGCATGTTTTTTTAACGGAGACGAAACATGAAAAAAATGCTGACCATGTTGTGGGTGGCTTGTGCAATTGTCATGACGCCGGTAGTGTATGCGGCGGACGAGGCGCCAAAAGACCAGAAGGGTGAACAAAAGGCTAATGGAGATAAGAAAGACGGTAAAGCCGGAGAATCAGGCGACAAGAAAGAAGAGAAGAAAGGCGGAGGCGCCGCCGAACCAGAGTGCAGTTGAATTATAAAAAAGTTTTATCGTATATAAAAAACAATAGGAGGATGGAAATGACTGTTAATAAACTACTTGCCTCAACCGCTTTGCTGGCCAGCTTCATGTTGCCTGGCGTGTCGTTGGCACTGGATGTGAATATCACTGCTGACATGCCATCGGTGGAGGTCATGCACAATGGCCAGAAGGTGGTCATACAACGTAACCAGAATCAGGACAACAACGTTAATCCGGCCTTTGGAAAGACATCGCGCAAATGTCCTCCGTTCTGCATCCAGCCGGGTGAACTGGCTCCCGGGGTTGAAACCATCGGCGAACTGGAATTGATGGCTTACCTGAAAAAAATGAGCGATGGCGACAAGTCCATCATGGTGGTTGATTCGCGCACTCCGGACTGGGTTGCCAAGGGCACCATCCCCGGCGCGGTGAATATTCCCTGGGACAAGCTGAATATCGGAAAATCCGACCCGATCACGGTACAAGAAATCCTTGAAAAGCAACTGGGTGCCAAGCAACAGGACGGCTTCTGGAATTTTGATGGTGCCAAGACACTGGTAATGTTCTGCAATGGGTCGTGGTGTGGTCAGTCTCCTACCAACATCAAGGGCCTGCTCAAAATTGGTTACCCCGCACACAAACTGGTCTGGTACCGCGGTGGGATGCAGGATTGGGAGTTGCTGGGCCTGACCACGGTCAAGCAATAACTTGGCAAACATAACTATACAAAATTCGTAGGAGTGACGTTTATGAAGAACAATCTGCTCAAGTTTTCCGGTCTTGCATTTGCTCTGGTAGCCATGCTCGGCATATCCGGCTGTGCTTCCACCAGCAGCAATACGGCAAAATCACTGGAAGTTGGCATTGCCGCTGATATTCCGTCAGTGGACGTGATGCATGGCGGCCAAAAAGTCACCATCCAGCGTAACCAGAATACTGACAACAATATCGATCCGGCCTTTACCAAAACATCTCGCAAGTGCCCTCCCTTCTGCATTCAGCCGGGTGTGGCGGCTGTTGGAGTGAAGACCATCGGTGAACTGGAAATGCTGCAATACCTGCAGAAGGTGAGCGCGGGCGACAAATCCATCATGGTGGTTGATTCGCGCACTCCGGACTGGGTTGCCAAGGGCACCATCCCCGGTGCGGTGAATATTCCCTGGGACAAGCTGAATATCGGAAAATCAGACCCGATCACGGTACAGGATATTCTGGAAAAGCAACTGGGCGCCAAGCAGCAGGACGGTTTCTGGGATTTCTCCAGCGCCAAGACGCTGGTGCTGTTCTGTAATGGCCACTGGTGTGGTCAGTCTCCTACCAATATCAAGGGGCTGCTCAGGATCGGCTACCCTGCGCACAAGCTGGTGTGGTATCGCGGCGGCATGCAGGAATGGGAAACGCTGGGGCTAACCACAGTAAAATGATTTGAATGCTGGTGTGTCTCCGTTGAGGGCGGCGTAAGCCGCCCTTTTTTTAACACATTCAAAATGTTCGATTTGTACGGGAGCATGTGATGACAAAACACCTTATTGCACTCTTGGCTTTACTGCTGGCATTTCCAGTCGGCGCTGCGGAGCGTTTGTTGTTAGGCGTCAATACAGGGGTTCCTGCCAAGGACGAACAACAGGATATCACTGAGAAATACAAGCCGCTAGCTGACTATTTGGCGGCCGCGCTAAAACGGCCAGTCAGGCTGGAAGTGAGCCAGAACCTTTCCGCTTCCGAGCGGCGCTTGAAGAAAGATGCTTTCGATATTTTTCTGGGTCCGCCCCAGGTGATAGCTCAGGCCATGAAAAGTGCTAACTATGCGCCGATCGCCCGTTACCCGGGCAAACTCAAGGCGGCATTTGTAGTAATGGAATCCAGCGGCATCAAAAACCTGGGCGATATGAAGGGGAAGCGCCTGGGCTTGCCGGATAAGGAAAGTCTGGCATCCCAGCTTGCGTTGGCGAAACTGCGCTTTTCCAGAATTATTCCTGAAAGTTATTTTTCTGAGATTTTTAACCAGCGCTTCCAAGATGCAACGCTCAATGCGCTCAAGATCGGTCGCGTCGATGTTGCCGTTGTGACTGCGGGGTTTGCCAAGCAATGGGTGCAGGACCATCCGGGGTCGCGAGTCATTGAAGAAAGTTATGAAGTGGCGCACTTTGCTTTCGTGGTGAGCGAAGATATGAGCGAGGTGGATGCTCAGCGTATTCAGCAGCTCTTGCTGGATGCGCACAATACTGCCGATGGACGTGCCATGCTGGAAAAGATGGGGCGCAAGGATGGCTTTGTGGCGGCCAGCAAGGATGATTATGCGCCCTTGATCCGGCTATTCGGGCTTTAACCCGAATGGTTTCAAGGTGGGTATCTTGAATGCTAGTGGTCTGCTTCGTAAATGCCGGAACATGAAAACGCGTCTTCCGGCCCGTGGCGGAGTTGCTCATCCTCGCAATAGGCGTGGCTATTGCTGCGGTTCGCGTCTTGCCACGAGGGTGTAAGAATTTTTGTGTAAACGGTCATTTGGCAGGAAACTGCCGTCCTG
>CAYLMA010000033.1:0-37582 GCA_964384915.1 uncultured Sulfuricella sp.
AAAATGGCCAGCCGCGTCACCGGCATCGACGCCATCATGGGCGGCCATACCCACGACGGCATCCCCGCTCCCTCCATCGTCAAGAACGCCAAGGGCCAGACCCTGGTGACCAACGCCGGTTCCAACGGCAAGTTCCTAGGCGTGCTGGATTTCGACGTCAAGAACGGCAAGGTGGCGGATTTCCGCTACAAGCTGCTGCCGGTGTTCTCCAACCTGCTCGAAGCCGACCCGGCCATGGCGGCGCTGATCAACAAGCACCGCGCGCCTTATGAGGCCAAGCTGAACGAGAAGCTGGCGGTCACGGAAGACCTGCTCTACCGCCGCGGCAATTTCAACGGCACTTTCGACCAATTGATCCTGGACGCGCTGATGGATGTCAAGGGCGCCGACGCGGCCTTCTCGCCGGGCTTCCGCTGGGGCACCACGCTCTTGCCGGGCGAAGCCATCACCATGGAACGCCTGATGGACCAGACCGCCATCACCTATCCGGCCACCACCCTGACCGAAATGAGCGGCGAGACCATCAAGACCATCATGGAAGACGTGTGCGACAACCTGTTCAACGAGGACCCCTACTACCAGCAGGGCGGCGACATGGTGCGCGTGGGCGGCATCCAGTACACCTGCGATCCGCGCCAGAAAATCGGCAAGCGCATCAGCAACATGACCCTCAAGGGCAAGCCCGTGAGCCCCAACAAGACCTACAAGGTGGCGGGCTGGGCGCCGGTGGGCGAGGGCGTGACAGGCGAGCCGATCTGGGAAGTGGTGTCGCAATGGCTGCGCGACAAGAAGGTGGTGACCCCGCGCAAGCTCAACATGCCCAAGCTGGTCGGGGTAGAGGGTAATCCCGGTATCGCCTGAGCGATTCTGCTAAAAAATTCCAAGGGGCCGTCAGGCCCCTTTTTTTACGCCCAGGCTTTCCACAGCAGGGAAACGCCGCTTCCCAGCAGCAGGGCACCGATCAGCCTGAGCATGTTCTGATTTGAAATGCCAAGATGCACCTTGTGGCCCACCTTGAGGGCGATGGCCATGATCGGCAGGGCGCCGATGTAAGCCGGCAGCAGATTGGGCTGCAACAGCAGGCCGGTGATGAGGAATGTCACCAGTCGCGTTCCGCCATCGATCATGAACAGGCCCGAGAAAGTGGCGCGCAGTTCGATTTTGTCGCGCAGGCGGTGGGAAAGGTAAATGATGTAGGGCGGTCCGCCTGTGCCAAACAGCGCGCCCACCGTGCCGCCCGTCAGGCCTGCCGGAATCGCCCACCACTGGGAAGCGGGTTTGTCGCCGTGCAGGTTGAGGAGGTTGCGCACGCCGAACGCCATCACGAACACGCCCAGGCCGGTCAGTAGCGGCTCCTTGGGTAAATTGATCAGCAAAACCACCCCCAGAACCACGCCGATCAGACTGAAGGGCAGCAGGGGGCGGATCTCCTTCCAGTTGACGTGCTGTTTGGCATTGTGGCCCAGCAGCACGGAGGCGGTGAAGTCTAGCAGCAGAATGAGCGGCACCACAAACTGCAGCGGCAGATAGTGCGCCAGCAACGGCACCGCGATCAAACCCGAGCCAAATCCCGAGATGCCGCGGATGAAATAGGCCAGCGAAAGAATGACGGGCGCGGCAATCAGCGCGGCATTCGATATGTCGGGTGAGAATCCGGCTAGGATTTCGTGCCCCGCTCAATGGTGATGCCCAGGCGCTTGACGCCGCGAATCAGGCCGAGCTTGGTAATGCTGATCCTGAGCCAGGGCGCGCCGAATTCCTGCATCACCAGTTGCGCGAGGTATTCAGCCAGGGCTTCCACCAGCAGGAAATGCTTTTCAGCCAGTGTTTGCTGAATGCGTTCCACTACCTTGCCATAGTCGATGGTGTCCGCCACATCGTCGCTGATGCCGGCGCGGCTGTGAGGCAGGCCGATTTCCAGGTCGAGCTGGATGGTCTGCGGCAGTTCCCGCTCCCATGGGTAAACGCCGATGATGGTCTCGGCCCTGAATTCGTTGAGGAAAATGACGTCCATGATGTGGGGGCGCAGCTGTTATGCGGACGCTCCATTTTGCCGTAAAATTAAAACCCTGAAATTTTAAGTCATTTACCATGCCCACGATAGTTTTTGTTCTGCTGGCCTACCTGATTGGCTCCCTTTCCTTTGCCGTCATCGTCAGCAAGGCTTTCGGCCTGGCCGACCCGCGCTCGTTCGGTTCGAAAAATCCCGGCGCCACCAATGTATTGCGCACCGGGAAAAAACTGGCTGCGGGGTTGACCCTGCTGGGCGATGCGGCCAAGGGCTGGCTGGCGGTTTTTTTGGCATTCAATTTCGGCGCTGATTACGGCGTATCTGAGGCCGGTATTGCCGCCGTGGCTCTGGCAGTGTTCGTGGGGCATGTGTATCCGGTGTTTTTCGGCTTCCACGGCGGCAAAGGCGTGGCCACGGCGCTGGGCATCCTGCTCGCGCTCAACGTGTGGATGGGGCTGGCGGTGCTTGCCACCTGGCTGCTGGCGACTTACATGTGGCGCACTTCATCCCTGTCCGCGCTGATTGCCGCAGGCTTCGCGCCGTTCTACGGACTCACCATGCTCGGGGCCAACAGCTACAGCCTGGCCGTCCTGCTGCTTTCGGTGCTGCTGGTGTGGCGCCATAAATCCAACATCCAGAATCTGCTGTCCGGCAAGGAAACCCGCCTGGGCAACAAGCCCCGGCCAGGCGATTCTCCGCCCGAATAAAGGGATAAGCCATGACATGGTTCCAGAAAGAAATGGACTATGCGCGGGAAAACCTGGAAGAGGTTTCCCGCACCGCGATCGACCACGCCGCGGAAAAACTCAATGTCGTGGTGAAGGATGGAGTCAAGGAGGCCAGCGGCGAGTTGCGCGAGGCGATCCTGAATGCAAGTCACGAGGTTGACCACAAGCTCGACAAGATTTCCGCCGAACTCCACAACCAGCGCCAGTTCACCAAGGACGACGTGGTGGAGCTGGTGGACTATGCAGCCGAAAAGCTGGGTTCAACCATGGACCAGCGCGTGCGCGTGATGCGGGAAGAAATTACCGCCCTGGTGCAGGATAGGGTGGAATACCTCAAGCACGAGGTGGACAATTTTTTCATCCAGCGTCAGCAGGATCTGGCGCGCGAGCGCCGCCGCCTGATCGCCAACGTGCTGATCGCGGTGACGGCCTCGTTGGCGATGGGCATCCTGTCCCTGATGTTTCATCGCGTCGGGCAGGGTAGTCTCGACATGCTGGGGATCTTCCGCATCGTGTTCGCCTCGCTGGGTGGCGGCTACCTGGTGTATCTGCTGGTCAACATGGTGATCAAATACCGCCGCATGTCCGAGCACCGCAAGGATTTCGTGTTCCTGACCATGAAATACTGGGGCATCCTGCGGCCGGAGAGCCTGTTCAGCCATGCGCTGCTGGTGGTGATTCTGATCACCCTGGGCGCGTTGCTGTTCTTCCCGGAATATATCGGGCACTGGCTGGGCAGCGAAACCTTGCTGCGCTGGGTGGCGCGCCTCAAGGGCTAGCGGCTGCGGTTTTTTAGGCTGCCAACCCTTAACCCCCCCTCGGCCCCCCCTTGCCAGGTGGAGGGCGATTGTCTCCTCCCCTGACAAGGGGAGGCCGGGAGGGGTTGAAGCGGCCGCTGCGCCCATCCCCCCGCTGAAAACCAAGCCTCAAACCCTCGGCGCTTCCAGCGTTTCCAGATCCCACCTCGGCTTGATGGGGAAATTCATGGTGCGGAGCCCCTGGTGGCGCAGGCGCATGGCGCCGGCAAAGGCGATCATCGCGCCGTTGTCGGTGCAGAATTCCAGCTTGGGGTAGAACACCTCGAAGCGCTTCTTCGCCGCGGCGTGGCTCAGGCTGTCCCTGAGCTGCTTGTTGGCGCCCACGCCGCCCGCCACCACCAGGCGCGACAGGCCGCTTTGCCTGAGCGCGGCAACCGCCTTCTTGGTCAGCACTTCCACGATGGCCTCCTGGAAAGCGAGGCAAATGTCGGCCCGGGTTTGCTCGTCCAGTCCCCGCCCCTCCCGTTCCTGCTGCCTGACCAGGGTCAATACCGCGGTCTTGAGGCCGCTGAAGCTGAAATTCAGGTCGCCGCTATTGAGCATCGGGCGCGGCAGCTTGAAGCGCCCCGGCATCCCCTGCAGCGCCAGCCTGGATAATGCCGGGCCGCCGGGATAGCCCAGCCCCAGCAGTTTTGCGGTCTTGTCGAAAGCTTCCCCGGCGGCGTCGTCGAGGGTGTCGCCCAGGGTGGCGTACTGGCCGATGCCGCTCACTTCCATCAGTTGCGAATGGCCGCCCGAGACCAGCAGGGCGACGAAAGGGAATTCAGGCGGGTTTTCTTCCAGCAGCGGGGCCAGCAGGTGCCCTTCGAGGTGGTGCACGCCGACGGTCGGCACCTTGAGCGCGAAGGCCAACGCGGCGGCAATGCTCGCGCCCACCAGGAGCGCACCGGCCAGCCCCGGCCCCTCGGTGTAGGCGATGCCCTCGATGTCCTGCAAGGTTTGTCCCGCATCGGCCAGCACCTGGCGCGTGAGCGGCAGCACGCGGCGGATGTGGTCGCGCGAGGCCAGTTCCGGCACCACGCCGCCGTACTCGGCGTGCATCGCCACCTGGGAATGCAGGGCGTGAGCGAGCAGGCCGCGTTCGGTATGGTAGAGCGCGACGCCGGTTTCATCGCAGGAGGATTCGATGCCGAGGACTAACATAGCTGTTCCAGAGTTTTGAGGGTGCCGGACACGAGGAAATCGGTTTCCTCGCGGCTGATGACGTACGGCGGCATGAAATACACGGTATTGCCCATCGGGCGCAGCAGCAATTCGTGTTGCAGCGCCTGCTGGTAGAAAGCGCGCGAAAAGTGCGGCGTGCGGCTCTCGACTTCGAACGCCCAGATCATGCCGGTGTGGCGGAAATTCTTCACCCTGGGGTGGTCGCGCAGCGGCTGTGCCGCCTGGGTCAGGTAAGCGGCTTTGGCGCGGTTGCCCTCGATCACATTGTCCTGTTCGAAGATGTCCAGCGTCGCCAGCGCGGCGCGGCAGGCCAGCGCGTTGCCGGTGTAGGAGTGGGAATGCAGGAAGCCTTTTGCCGTCTCGTCGTGGTAAAAGGCCTGGAAAATTTCATCCGTCGTCAGCACGGCCGAGAGCGGCAGGTAGCCGCCGCTGATGCCTTTCGACAGGCACATGAAATCGGGCCTGATGCCGGCTTGCCCAGAGGCGAACATCGCCCCGGTGCGGCAAGAAGCGCTGTCCCCGGACTCGGCGGGCGCGGAGCGCCGGGTGCGGGAAGGGGACGCGGTTTCGGCATGCGCATCTGCCGATGAACGCACATTGGCTTGCTCAAAGGCGAACATCGTTCCAGTACGGCCGAAACCCACGGCGATTTCATCGGCGATGAGGTGCACCCCGAACTCGTCGCAGATCGCCCGCGCCTGGCGAAGGTATTCGGCGTCGTACATGCCCATGCCCGCCGCGCCCTGCACCAGCGGTTCGACGATGAAGGCGGCGGTTGTGGCGTGGTGCCGTTCCAGGTGGGCGCGCAAATGCCCGGCGCAGCGGATGGCAAAATCCCGTGGCGATTCCCCGGCCTCTGCGTGGCGCCAGTCGGGGGTCGGCACCTGGGTGCTTTGCCGCAGCAAGGGGGCGTATGTGTCCCTGAACAGCGCCACGTCGGTGACCGAAAGCGCGCCTATGGTTTCCCCGTGGTAGCCGTTCTGCAGGCTGATGAAGCGGGTTTTTCCCGGCTGGCCGCCGTTGCGCCAGTAGTGGAAGCTCATCTTGAGCGCGATCTCGGTCGCGGAGGCCCCGTCCGATCCGTAGAAGCAGTGTCCCAAGCCGGTCAGTGCCGACAGGCGTTCGGAAAGCTGGATCACCGGCTCATGGGTGAAGCCGGCCAGGATGACGTGCTCCAGCCGGTCCAGTTGATCCTTCAGCGCGGCATTGATGCGCGGGTTGCAGTGGCCGAACAGGTTGACCCACCACGAGCTGATGGCATCGAGATAGCGCTTGCCCTCGAAATCGTACAGCCACATCCCCTCGCCGCGTGCGATGGGAACGAGCGGCAGGGTCTCGAACTGTTTCATCTGGCTGCACGGATGCCAGACCGAACGCAGGCTGCGCTGCAGGTAATCCGTATTTTTCATGAAAAAGTTAATTGAATATCCTGTGTGTTGCCGGCGGCCATGCATGGCCGGGTGCTCATGATTATGTAAGCGTTTCCGCTCATTTTATATCGGTACGTGTGATTTGGCCCAAGGGATATTGTGAATGGATCGCATGGGCGGGGGCTGCAGGCCAATTCGTGAGCCGCACGGTAAAGAAACTGTGTTTTGTCACAATAAAAACGACACCAATACCAAGCCATAAGAAAAAGTTTGACATGCATTAAATCATTTAATACATTACGGAAGCGTCATCGTCAGCCAATGCCATCAGCATTACACTATGATGCATGCATTGTCCGAGCGCGCCTGCGTTAAAAGAATCAAATCATTGATTCCATGCATGAATCACTCTGGCGTGGAGTTGTCATCGATGTGCTGAACTGGTGTCTTCTGATCGACATCGAATTGTCATTTGTCAATTATAAGCGAGGAGGAACAAGGGTATGCCTAGCTATCTACACCCCGGCGTCTACATCGAAGAAATCCCCAGCGGTTCCAAGCCGATTGAAGGCGTGGCAACCTCCAATGCGCTGTTCGTGGGGTATACCAACAAGGGGCCGATCGGGGAGGCTTCGCTGATATCCAAATGGGATGATTATGTCGATTCCTATGGCGGTATCGCGTCCGAGAGCGACGCCATGGGGCTGTCGATCAATATGTTCTATCTCAATGGTGGGCAGGCGGCCTACATCGCCCGCCTCGCGGCCAATGCCGATATTTCGAGCCTGGGGGCTGCCCAGATGCCGGGACGCGCAGGCGGGCCGGCGGCGGGCATCAATGTCCTGGCGGTGAGCGCAAGCAGCGCCGGGGCCTGGGGTGATGGCGTTCATGCCAAGGCCATCAATGCCGGCGACAATTACCGTTTCAGGCTGGAAGTCGGCGGCATGGAAGACGGATCCTTTGTTCCCGGCGAGGTGTTCGACGGCCTGAGCATGGACAGCAGCGACAGCCGCTATGTGCTGACCGTGGTCAATGCCCAGTCGAAACTGGTCCGGGTGGACCTGGCCGGACCGCTCAAGAGCAGCCCCAATACCTATTACCGGAAAGGCAGCAGCGAATCCGGCGACCTGGCCGCCATCACCTGGACCGATGTGCATCAGGGCATGAAGCTGACGCTGAACATCGACAACCTGGGTGCGCGCACCATCACGCTTGGCCCGCCGCCGGGCGGGTCGTACAGCACCTCGACCAAGGTGCGCGATGAATTGCAGCGCTGCATCCGTGAGCTGGGTTCGGAAAATGCCTATCAGAACGCGGTCGTCGCTTTCGCCGCCGGCAAGCTGACGATCACATCGGGGACGCAGGGTGCGGATTCTGCGGTGGTGGTGCGCCCCGGTGAACTGGCAACCCTGCTCAAGCTGGGCGCAGGAGCGGGTGGCACTGAAATCCACGGCAGCTTCGACGTGATTCCGGCCACCATGGCAGCCGATGTGGCGCTGGGCGGCGGGGACGATGGCGATCCGCCGGGGCTGGCCGATTACCAGGCCTTCTTCACCAAAATGAAGAAAGTGCGCGATGCCAGCATCGTGGTGCTGCCGGGGCAGTATCTGCCCAAGGACGGCTCGGGCAATACCGTCATCGATGCGGCGATCGCCCATGCCGAGGATACCAGGAACCGGATGGTGGTCATCGACCCCGAGCCCGGCTTCGAGCTTGACCAGGCCGGCAAGGCCAATACCCTGATCACCACCACTTCAACCTACGCCGCCATGTATTACCCGTGGGCCAAGGTGCGCAACCCCTTCTACAACATCGACACCAATCCGGCCGCCCCGGCGACGTTGCTGGCTGCGCCGTCGGCCATTGCCGCCGGCGTGTGGGCGCGCATTGACGGCACGCGCGGGGTGTGGAAGGCGCCGGCGGGGGTCGAAACCGGACTGCGCGGCCTGGTGGGGCTGGAATACGTTGTCGATGATGGCGACCAGGACCAGCTCAACCCGCTCGGCGTGAACTGTCTGCGCCGCTTCCCCAATTACGGATCGGTGGTGTGGGGCACGCGCTCCCTTTCGACCAAGGCCAATCCCGAATGGCGCTACGTGCCGGTGCGCCGCACCGCGATCTTTATCGAGGAAAGCCTTTACAACGGCATCCAGTGGGCCGTGTTCGAACCCAACGATCATCGGCTTTGGGGTTCGCTGCGCGCCAACATCGGCGGCTTCATGAATGGTCTGTTCCGCGCTGGCGCATTCCAGGGCGAAAAGGCCAGCGACGCCTACTTCGTGCGCTGCGGTCTCGGCGACACCATGACCCAGGACGATGTCGACCGCGGGCAGGTGATCGTGATCGTCGGCTTCGCGCCACTGAAGCCGGCGGAGTTCGTGATCGTGCGCATCCAGCAAAAGGTGGCGCAGCAGTAATCACCCTGGACAACCAGGCCGCCGTCCTGTGCCGGGGCGTCCCTCTCCTGCCGGGAGAGGGACGGCGTGAAGGGGTCTGAGCCCTTCATCCCCAGCTCTCTTCCCCCGGGAAGAGAGGGCAAGAGGGCGAATTCAAGCCAAGGAGGAGAAACAACATGGCCGCACCAACATTTCCGGTTAACACACACCGTTACGATCCGTACCGCACCTTCAAGTTCCAGGTCATCATCGATGGCCGTCCCGTCGCCGGTCTGACCAAGATGGGCGCCCTCAAGAAAAAGACCGAAGCGGTCAAGTGGCGCAGCGCGGGCGATCCCTCGCACGAGCGCATCATGCCCGGCGGCACCAGCTACGAAGCGGTGACGCTGGAGCAGGGCCTGACCCACGACCCGGTTTTCGAGAAGTGGGCCAATCTGGTGAACAGCATTCAGGGCGATGCCGGGATGTCACTCAAGAACTACCGCAAGGACATCATCATCAACGTGCTCAACCTGCAGGGCCAGGTAGCGATATCCTACAAACTTTACCGCGCCTGGGTATCGGACTACCAGGCGCTGCCGGAGCTGAACGCCACCAGCATGAACACGGTCGGCATCCAGACGCTCACGCTGCAGCACGAGGGCTGGGAGCGCGATACCTCCGTGCCGGAACCGGTTGAGTCGTAATGCTTCCGGGAGGCATACAGTGCCAGGACAGCCTCCGCCGTGATTATGATTTTCGCCCACTGACCGGGGAGGTCGAGATGGGCCTGGCGGAGGTGATGGCGCGCGCGCGCGACCTGCCCGGCCAGGTGACGCTGGCCTTGCAGCTGGCGCTGGCGCATGTCGGCGGGCGGCTGCCTGATGCCGCCATGATCGACGACATGAGCGTGGGCGATCGCCAGTTCCTGATGACGCAGCTGGCAGGGGTGCTGGGCCTGGATCAGGTCTGGCTGACGGCGAGCTGCAGCCACTGCGGCGAGTCATTCGACTTCCCGCTGAATTACGCCCGGCTGCCGGTCAAACCAGCGGGCAGCGGATTCCCTGGTGCGCATATCAGCACCGAGCGGGGAATGCTGACCCTGCGCGTGCCCACCGGCATGGACCAGCGCGCCGTGCTGGATATCGCCGACCTGCAGCTGGCGCGGCAAACCCTGGCGCGGCGCTGCGTCACAGCCTGGGATGGCGGCGATCTCTCCACGCTCGAATTGAACGCCGGCGAGGTGGCGGCCATCGAGGCGGCGCTGGAATCGGTCGCCCCCGAAATCGCCACCGAGGTCATGGCGCCGTGCCCGGAGTGCGGTGCTGACAACCGGGTAAGCATCGATCCGTATTTCTGCCTCGGCCGCGTCAGTCAGGATCTGTTCGGCGATATCCATCGCCTGGCATCGCACTACCACTGGAGCGAGGCCGAGATTCTCGCCATGCCGCGCTGGCGCCGCCAGCGTTATCTGGCGTTGATCGACCGCAGCCGCGGCATGATGCAGTAAGGGGGACGGCATGGGATTTTTCAGCGATATCATCCGCGACGCACAACGCCCTTCCGGCGCAGCATTGCGGGCCGGTTTCGAGCCGGCGGCAGAGAAGGCCGAGGCAAACGTGATGGACGACCCCGGCAATGTTGTTGCTGAAGCCGTGGCGCAACAGCGCGCTGACGAAATGAGAGCCGTGCCGCAGCCTGATACGGCCCATGGGGTCCGGAATCTGCTTGGCGCTGTCCAGCCGCCGGCGATGCCGGAGACAGGCCGAGGCATGCGGGATGCCGGTGTGCCGGATCATGGAAGGCTTGCAGGGCCGGATGCATCGGTTTCCATGGCGCCGCTTGCCACAGAGCACGAACGGGTCGGGGGGCGCATCGAGTCCCGCCAACTTGGGACAGGCATCGAGTCCGCGCCTGCGGGGTTTCTGCGCCCTGCCCTGGCCAAGTCTCCTGCGGCAGCGCAGCCGTCACCTGTTCATGGCGCCGAGGCCGTGCCGGATTTGGCCGTGAAGGACGGAGATGGACTCCTTGAGCAGGAGCGGCGGAAAGTGGCAAAGCTGCGCCTGCCGGAAAGCGTTGATTTGCAAAATGTTGCGTCACAACGTCCCGATACCGGCTTTGAGGCGGTTGCCGCCGCACTTGCAAGTCAAGTGGCAACAGAGGTGACATCAACACCAAGTGTTGCAGAATATTCCACGCCGGCACAGCAGGAAGCTGCGATTCAGGGCAGCGTCGGTTCGCGGCCAGTGACGCCTGCGCCTGCGGCAATGGACGTCTCGCCTGCGCGGCGCTCCGAGCTGGGCCATGGAGCAACCTTGAATGCCGGGCCAGAGGTGCATATCGGCCATATCGATATCGTGGTGCTGGCGCCCGAGCAGGCGCGGCAACAGCAGCCGCCACTGCCAGCATCTGCTGATCTGGCCAGCCGCCACTATCTGCGGAGGCTGTAAGCGATGGCCCTGCCGCAATCGACCCTCTCGCGTGTCTGCCGCAGCATCGCCGACTTCCTGGCCACGGCCCTGAATGCCAATGCCAACCATATCCGCGTGCTGATCGGCAACCCGGCGTCCGCCGCGCCAGCCGCGTCGGCGAACGAGCATCGGCTCAACCTGTTTTTCTACCGCATCGAACCCGCCGGCATGTTCAACGTGGCCGCGCCGGACGAAATCTGGCGCGTGCGCATGCACTGCCTCATCACCGCCTTTGGCCGCGCCGAGAGCCAGATCAGCGCGGGCGAGAACGACTTGCGCCTGATCGGCGAAGTGTTGCGCATCTTCCATGAAAAGCCGCTGATGGGGGTGCTCGACCTCGATGGCGAGCGGGTGCGGATGGAAGTGCTGCACAACCCCATCGGCCTGGACGATCTCAACCACCTGTGGGGTACGCAGGGCGATGTGGCGCTGCGTCCGTCGGTTGCATATGAACTGTCGCTGGCGCCGATCATTCCGCGTCAGCGCGATACCGGCAGCCCGCTGGTGGGCAGCACCGGCGCCCAGGTGTACGGCGACATGGATGCGCGCCATGCGCCCTTCAGCGCCGAAGGGCAGGTGTGGGAGCCGGAAGTTGCGGCGCGCCGGGTCAATGGCGCGCTGGAGGACTGGGTGCCGTCGATCTGCCTGATCTATCAGGGCCGCTGCGTGGAGAGCCTGAGCTTTGCGCTGGGCAGCCCGGCGCTGGCGGGTTTCACCCCGCAGGTCTGGATCGCGGGGCCGGCAGGCAGCGCGGTCACGCTGCGCTGGGAGACCTGGGACAGCGGCAGCGGCTGGGCCGTGAGCGGTGCCGGAGTGAATGCCACTGCCAGCGGCGAAATGCTCGACCCGGCACAGGCCGCGACCGCCACCACCCAGCCACTTGCGCTACCTTTCAGCAATCACACCGGCCAGGCGGTGCTCTATGCCGAGCGCAGCTATGTGCGCGGCAGCGACGGCGCCAGCCTCACCGTGCGCAGCAACCCTGTATTGATCAACCTCTACCAGCCATGAACGCCATCGTCGAACAACTTGCTGCCCCCAGCCTGCGCCCCGAGTGGGAGCGGATCGAGCTGCTGGCCTACAGCCTGGGCCAGGAGCGCCTCGGCAAGACGCTGTCGGAAGCGCTGCTGGAGCGCCTGAAGCAGCTGCAGGCCGAGGTCGAGCGGCTGCGCCGCCATCCCCGTTCGCCCTGGCAAGCCCTGGCGAGCGCGGAATGGGGGCCGATGGCCTACGATCTTGCGGCGCTGGCCCTGGGGCCGGAGATCGAGCCGCGCATCGGCTGGCTGTACCAGCAGCTCCAGGCGGGAACCCAGCACAGTTATCCCAGCGTGGCCCTGGTGCGCGAACTGCTGGCGCTGGACGAGACTGAAACCCGTGATTTGCTGGGCTGGATCGAAGAAAGTTCGCCCTTGCGGCGCGCGCATGTGGTCCGCCCCGAGGGGCAGGGATGGAATGCGGCGCTCATGGCCGGGCCTGGCATGACCGCCCGCCTGATGGGCTGGCCTGAACCGCAGGCGGCCCCGCCCGGCGCCACGCGGGTATGGCAGGCGGCGCGTTGGGAGGATCTCATCCTGCCGGGCGAGGTGATGACCCAGTTGCATGAATTCCTGTACTGGATCGAGCAGCGCGACACAGTTGGCCGCCAGTGGGGCGGGGACGTCGGCGGCGGCCCGCTGGCGCTGTTCTGCGGCCCCTCGGGCACGGGCAAGACATTCGCCGCGGCGGTGATCGCCAACCAGCTCGGCTGGCCGCTGTACCGCGTCGACCTGGGGCGCCTGGTCAGCAAATACATCGGCGAGACGGAAAAAAACCTCAATCGCCTGTTCGATGCGGCCCATGGCCAGGCGCTGGTGCTGCAGTTCGACGAGGCCGACAGCCTGTTCGGCCAGCGCGCCGAGATCAAGGATGCGCGCGACCGCTACGCCAACATGGAGGTGAGCCACCTGCTGGCGCGCATCGAGGCGCACCAGGGGCCGGTGATTCTCACCACCAACCTGCGCCAGAACATCGATCCTGCTTTCATGCGCCGCTTCCAGGTGGTGGTGGAATTCCCGCGCCCGGACGCGGCCGGGCGCGCGCAGTTGTGGGCGCATCTGCTGCCGCCCCGCGCGCCGCGCCTGCCCGATGTCGATACAGCGTTTCTCGGGGCGGCGGTGAGCCTCACCGGCGGATCGATCCGCAATGCCGCCCTGCATGCCGCGTTCGTGGCCGCGGGCACGGCGCGGCCGATCGGCCTGCCCGAGATCGCCCTGGCGGTGTGGCGCGAACTGGCCAAGGACGGGCGCGAACTGACCCCGGCGGATCTGGGCGCGCTGGCGCCGTGGCTGCCTCTGGAGGCGACATGGAATACCTGAATCTCACCATCGATCGCATCCGCCTGCAGCTGCCGTGCGGCATGGAGCATCGCGCCGATGCCATTGCCCGCCGCCTGGGGGATGAACTTGCCCGGCTGTCCTGGAACGGGAGCGCAAACTTGTCGCAGCTGAATATCCCGGCGCAGGCCGTGCAGCCGGCCTGGAGCGACCAGCAGATCGCGCGCCATCTGGCCGTGGCGGTGCAGGGACAAATCACGAAACAGAGGGGGCAGGCATGCTGAAGGTGAGCAAAGCGGCGCTGGTGGAATATGGCCTGTCGCTGCCGCCGCTGGCGCTGGTATTCGATTTCAACCCCAAGACCCTGTCGCGCACCCGCACCATCCAGTTGCGCACCGGCAATGCGCCGGGCACGCGCGGCGGCTACGATTTTTTCCTGCCGACCGAGACGCCCCGCGTCGCGCAGGGAGTCACGGTGCTGCCCGAGAGCTTCAGCATCGAGATTCTTATCGACGCCACCGACCGCCTGATGGAAGGCGGCATGGCCGAGACGGTCGGCATCGAGCCGGAACTGGCGACCCTGCGCTCCATGGTCGAACCCAAGTCGCAAGGGCCGGGAGGGCTGCAGATGCTGTCCAGCCTCGGCCTGGGCGGGGGGCGCGCTTTCCAGCGCGACGAATCGGCCTCGGTGCTGCTGTTCGTGTGGGGCACGCACATCCTGCCGGTGTTCCTCACCAGCGTGAGGGTGGAAGAAAACGCGCACCTGCCCTCGCTGGTGCCCTACCGCGCCAACGTGACGCTCACCATGCAGGTGATCGAGGGCAACAATCCGTTCTTCAAGACGGAGAAGATGCGCCAGGTGGCGATGGCAGCCCTGAACACGGGGAATACCATCGCTACGGCGATAGGCGGAGGGTTTTAGATGTTTCTCAAGGGATCGCGTTATGAAAACGCCCAGGCCTTCGAGTCCGGCGAGGACGGCAGCCTTTTCCCCGGCGTGCGGCCGCGCATCATCGGCGCGGCGGACGGCGTGGTCGAGCATGTGGTCAAGAGCGGCGACCGCCTCGATCTGCTGGCGCGCCACTACTACAACGACGACCGGCTGTGGTGGCGCATTGCCGATGCCAATCCGGAATTCGCCCATGCGGCCATGATGCTGGCCGAGGAGAGCGTCGGCCAGATCATCCTGATTCCGCGCGCGAGGGATTAGCCGATGCTGCTCGACATGCTCAGCGGCAAGAAGCGCGAACCGGCCGAATGCATCATCACGGTGATGGGACGGGAGATCGCCGATTTCTATCCCTTCCTCACCGAGGTGACCGTGGCGGCATCGCGCAGCACCGCGGCCACCGCCCGCCTGCGCTTCGAGACGCGGCGCGACGAGCATGGCCGCTGGTCGGTGCAGGATGCCGGGGTGTTCGCGAACTGGGCCACGATCAAAATCGAGGCCGCTTTCGGGTCACGCCGCGAAGAAGTGTTCCGCGGCTACGTGCGCGAGGTGGCGGCCGATTATCCGCGCAATGCCGGCGAGGCCAGCGTCACGGTGGAGTGCCAGGATGACTCGCTTGCGCTCGACCGCGAGCAGCGCCGCCGCAACTGGGGCGCGGATGCGCCGGCGAGCGACACGCTCATCCTCGCCGCCATCGCCGGGGATTACGGCCTGCTTCCGCATAAGGATTCGGGCAGCGGGCAATCCGGCCTGGTGCTGAACCAGGACGCGACGGATATCGCCTTCCTGCGCGAGCGTGCCGAGGCCAATGGTTACGAGCTGATTTTCCATGCCGGGCAGATCTACTTCGGGCCGCTGCGGACCGGGGCGGCGGCGCAGGAGACCATCCTGGTCTATGCCGGGCCGGACACCCACTGCACCCGCTTCTCGGTGCGTTCGGATGGCCACCGGCCGGAGCGGGTGATGCTGCAGCTCGCCGCCAGCGAAGGGGACGCGGTCAGCGAGCAGACGGTCGCGCCCGACCTGCCGCTCATGGGCACGCAGAGCGCGGAAAGCCAGGGCGCCGGATTGCGCGACTTTACCTGGCGCATGAGCCGCCAGGGCGGGCGCAACGAAGCCGAACTGCAGGCGCGGGCGCAGCGCCAGGCCAACGAGAATGCCCTGCGCGTGCGCGCCGAAGGCGATCTCGACGGCACCCAGTACGGCCATGTGCTGCAGGTGGGCTTGCCGGTGGCGGTGGACGGAGTGGGCGACTGGCTGGCAGGAACGTATTACGTGGATAGCGTGAACCACCGGTTTTCAACGGAGGGCTACAGCCAGGGCTTCACCCTGCTGCGCAATGCCTACGGCGACAACGTGCCGACGGCGGGCAGCGTGCTGGCCGGGGTACTGTAAGGATAAATGATGGAAGAACTGCTGCAACAACTGGCACGCCAGGTCCAGAACAAGTACTACGGCAAGTACCGGGGCTTCGTGGTGGACAACAACGATCCGGAACAGCTGGGCCGGGTCAAGCTGCGCGTGCCTTCGATCCTGGGCGACAGCGTCACCGGCTGGGCCTTGCCGTGCATGCCGTTTGGCGGCCTGGCCGATCAGGGGCTGTTCATGGTGCCCGAGGCTGGTGCCCAGGTGTGGGTGGAGTTCGAGGAAGGCGAGCTGTCGCATCCGATCTGGACCGGCACCTTCTGGCAGGCTGGCGGCGACGTGCCGTCCGAGGCGGCGCTGGCGCCGCCCACCACGCGCCTGCTCAAGACGGCGTCCGGCCACCGCCTGCAGTTCGACGATGCCTCCGGCCAGGAAAAATACACCCTGCACCACCCCGCCGGGAGCGAGATGACCATTGATGCGCAAGGCACGATCCTGCTCACCGATGCCAACGGCGCCAAGGTCACGCTGGATGTCCAGGGCAGCAAGGTCGAGGTGCAGGATGCAAGCGGCAACAAGCTGACCATGACGTCGAGCGGCACCACGGTGCAGGACGCCAATGGCAACAAGATCGAAATGACGGCGTCCGGCGTCAGTGTCAAGGCCTCGGCCACGGTGACGGTGGAAGGCTCGGCGGTGATGCTGGGCGGCCAGGGCGGCGAGCCGGTGATCAAGGGGACGAGTTTCCTGACCCTGTTCGCCACCCACATCCATCCCACCGCCATGGGGCCGTCGGGCCCGCCCATCCCGCAGGGCGAGATGAGCAGCCTGTCGAGCAAGGTATTGACCAGTTGAGAGGAGAGGAATCATGCCACGCCTGATCGACCCGGCCTATCTGGCTTTTCCCCTGCGCATTGGCTCGGGCGGGGCGGCCACGTCCAATCGCCGCGACCATGTGCGCGAGCAGATCGAGCAGGTGCTGTTCACCGATCCGGGGGAGCGCGTGTTCCGTCCGGAGTTCGGCGCGGGCATCCGTGCCGTGATTTTCGAGCCGAACGATTCGGTGCTGGCCGAGATCCTGCGCAAGCGCCTCACCGATTCCCTCGGCGATGCCCTGCGCGGCGAGGTCGATCCGAAATCCCTGCAGGTCGAACTGCGCAGCGAGGAAGAAAAGCTGTTTGCGGTGATCAGCTATGCCCTGTCCACCATCGGCCAGGGCGAGTCCCATGAAATTGCGTTGACGTGAGGCAGCCATGGCCGAGACACCCATACCGGTATTGAGCTTCGAGGGCGTCTGCCCCGATTGCGGCGAGCGCAAGGTGGCCCTGCCGCCGCCCCTGCCCAAAGTGGGCGACGATTTCGACTGGTCGGTGCGCGATTACGACGGCTTCCGCCTGTTCATGCTGGAAGAGCTGGCGGCGCGTTTCCCCGAGCGCACGCGCTGGACCCCGGCGGATCTGGAAGTGGTGCTGGCCGAGCAGTTCGCGGCAATGCTCGACCAGCTCTCCGACATGCTCGACCGCATCGCCGCCGAGGGCTATCTGGAGACCGCCCGCCGCCCCGAGTCGGTGCGGCGCCTGCTGTCGATGATCGGCTACGATGCCATTCGCCTGGCCCAGGCCCATGGCGAGATCGATCCCGGCGAGTCCGATCCGGCCGAACAGAGAAAACTGCTTGAAGCGTACTGGTTCAGCAACCCGGCCGCGCTGGAGCAGGCCCGCCGGGCCGGCCCGCGCGAGATTTTCACCCAGCGCCGCATGGTGACGCTGGACGATTACGCCAACCGCCTGGAGGACCATCCGCTGGTATTGCGCGCCGCAGCCTCGCAGCAGTGGGGCGGGTCATGGTTCGTGGTGCGCGTGGCGCTGATCAACTGGCGCAACACCGCCCTCGACGCCACGCCGGCAGCTGTGCCCGGCAAGCTTAAAAGCGAGGTCGAAATCTTTCACGCCGAACGCGGCCTGTGCGTGCCGGACTGGGCTGCGAACCCGAGTTTCCGCTCCATCCTGCGCCCCTACCTGGATGCCTATCGCATGGTGGGGCAGGAGGTGCTGCTGCAGGATGCGATCCCGGTGGGGATCAGCCTGTCCGTCTCGCTGCGCGTCAAGCCGGAATATTTCCAGTCCGAGGTGCGCGAGAGCGCCCGCCAGGCCCTGGGCATGGGGCCGGGCGGTTTCTTCGAACCCGGCCGGATGCGCTTTGGCGAGGATCTGCATGCCAGCGACCTGGTGCAGGCGCTGATGGCCCTCGATGGCGTGGCCCATGTGTGTGTCAACCGCTTCAAGCGCATCGGCAAGCAGTTCGCCGACCAGACCGAGACCGGGCAGATCGAACTCAAGGGCCTGGAGATCGCCGTGTGCGACAACGACCCCGCCCGCCCCGAACGCGGCTATTACCGCCTGGCCATGCACGGAGGGCGCCTGGGATGAAACACGACCTGACCCGCTGGAACCGCGCCGGTCTGAAGACCTTCCGCTATGTGGACGGCAACGCGGCGACCTATCTTGAGGACCTGCGCCAGGAACTGCTGGCGCGTTTTCCTGCCTGGAGTGCGCTGGATGCCGATATTCCGGCCAACGAGAGCACGGTGCAGCGCAATGCCCGCCTCGAGGCGCAATATGGCGCGCTGAGGCGCGAATGGGGCTGGGAGATCGGCCGCAGTTTCGCCCGCGCCGCGCATGTGCTGACGGAATATCTCGACGCCTATGCCAACGAGGGCTACCTCGGTACCGCCACCCAATGGGAAAACGTGCGCCGCCTGGTGGAGATGATCGGCTACCACCCGGCGCCGCCGGCCTCCGCCAGCACCCCGCTGGTGCTCCTTGCCAAGCCGGGGGCGGGCGGCACGCTGGCCAAGGGCTTCCAGCTCAGCCACACGCCCAAGGTGGGCGCGCCCATCCTGTTCGAGACCCTGGACGACCTCGAGGTCGCCGCATCCCTGAATGAATTGCGTCCCGCCCAGTGGGACTGGTCGCCGGCACCCCTGTCGGGCGTGCTGTGGCGGCTGGGCGAGAAGCAGGCGCTGTCGGCCGGGGCGCTGGCCTTGCTCGAGAATGCCGCCAGCGGACAATACCTGGCGGTGAAGGCGGCCACGGTCGGCGCCGACGGCCAGCTCACCCTGGCCGCGACGCAGGCCGGCGACGACTGGAGCGCCTGGCACAGCGGCGATTCCTGGCTGCGCTTCGATCCGGCCGGCATCCACAAGCCCGGCCTCAACGGCAGCGGCGTGATTCGCCTGCCCGAGGGGCATGGCCTGGCGGCCGGCGACCGCATCGCCTGGCAGCAGGGCGGCTGGCGCTACGACAGCGTGGTCGCGGTGGACGGCCAGGGCGCGCAACTGGCCGGTGCCTCGTTGCCAAGCCCGAGCACGGCGCTCTACCGCGTGCAGACGATCCGCGCCGACAGCGCCGGCGAGCTGCGCTTCCCGGCGCTGTATCTCGACATCAGCACGACGGCGAGCGGCGCTTCCAGCCCGCCGCCCAGTGCGCGCATCAGCACCCACAGCTCGTCCGGATACGGCTTCACCAGCAGCTACAAGCAGATCGAGGCCACGGCAGGCATCGGCATGCTCTACATGGTGCCGCAGGGCGTGGCGGCGGCCGCCAGCGTCGCGCCTGCTCTGCCGGCAGGTGATTTCGTTTTTGCCGGCAGCCCCGGCGGCCTGGCTGGCGGTGACCGGGTGATCGGCGAGACCGGCGCAGGCCAGTACAGCGTGCTGGAGGTGAAGGAAGTCGTCAGGCGCGAAGCCGATTTCACCCTCCGCTTCGCGGCCGCTCCCGCCGTGCTGCTGCGCCTCTACGGCCCGATGCAGGACAGCCTGCGCCCGCAGGATTTCAACCTCAACGCCACGGCCATCGCCTCGCCCCTGGTGCTGGAAATGCCCGCCAGCGGCACCTGGCATGCCCTGCTCAAGGCGGGCCGCCGCGTGGTGCTGGAGCGGGTGGACGGGAGCGGCGCGACGCTTGCGGGCTGGGCGGCCAGGATCGCGTCGCTGGACCCCGCAAGCGGCGCCGTCACGCTCGACAGCATGCCCCCCGCCGCCGACGGCTACACCCTGGGCAATACCCTGCTGCGCGCCAACGTGGTGATGGCCGGGCACGGCGAGAGCAAGCCGGCCAGGGTGCTGGGCAGCGGGGATGCCACCCGCAGCTTCCAGAGTTTCACGCTGGCCGAGAAGGATGTCGCCTTCGTCGCCGACAGCGCCATGGCGGCAGGCGTGGCGGCCGCCATCGAAGTCAGGGTGGGCGGCCAGATCTGGCAGCAGGTTTCCACCCTGGACGATTCCGCGCCGGCGGATGCGCATTACACCGCCCGCCTCAGCGCTGAAGGGCATGTCCTGATCGCCTTCGGCGACGGCCAGCACGGCCGCCGCCTGCCCACCGGCTCCGGCAACGTCAGGGCGGGTTTCCGCAGCGGCGCGGGGCTGTCCGGCAACCTTGCCGCCGGCAGCCTGGAAAAACCGGTCAAGCCGCATGCGCTGATCGACAAGGCGCGCCAGCCGCTCGCCGCCAGCGGCGGCAACGACCGCGAGCCGGTCGCATCGCTGCGCAGCAATGCACCCGCGGCACTGTTCACACTGGAGCGGGCCGTCTCGGTGGAGGATTACGCGCGCCTGGCCGAGCGCAACAGCAGCGTGTGGCAGGCGCGCGCCCTGCGCCTGCCCAACCAGGGCGCGCAGGTGGAGCGCATCCGCGTCGTGGTGGTGCCCGCCGGCGGCGGCGCGCTGGGCGATCTGGCCGTGACGCTGCGGGATTTTCTCGAAGCGCACGACCTGCCGGGCACGCGCGTCGAGGTGGTCAACCATGTGGCCGTGCCCTTCGATCTCGACATCACCGTCCAGGTCGACAGCAGCGAATATGTGCCCGAGGAGGTGCGTTCCGGCGTGCAGGCCGCGCTGCTGGCGGCGTTTGCACTCAGGCAGAGAAGGCTGGGGCAGCCGCTCTACCCCAGCGAGGTGATCGCGGTGGTGGAGGCGGTGGAAGGCGTTCTGAATTCCCAATGCCTGATCGGCGGCGCGGCTTTCGCCGCCATCACCCCGCAGCCGCGCGTGCTCAAGAGCGCGGGCGGGCAGATCCGCCTCGTCCAGCCCGGACCGGAACAGGTGCTGGTTCTGGATCAGGCCATCTCGGCCGTGACGGTGCAGGTCAAGGAGTTTGCATTATGAGCATCAGCAGCGAACACGGCGCGCGCCTTTACCAGCTCTTGCCGGCGCTCTACCGCGAGCGCGACAACGGCGATCTGGAGGATTACCTGGACGCCTTCGGCGGCCTGCTCGATGCCGTCCAGCATACCCTGGAGCAGCTGCACGCCGATCATTTCCCCGATACGCCGCCCGAGGGCCAGGCCTGCCAGGACTGGGTGCTGCCGTATTTTGCCCGGCTGCTGGACGTGAAGCTGGTCTCGCACAACGCCCGGGGCCGCCGAGACGAGATTGCCCGCGCCGTGGCCTGGCGGCAGGGCAAGGGCACGCCCTGGGTGGTGGAGGAGATCGCCGAGGCGGTGGGCGAGCTGGAAGTGGAGATCGCCGAGGGCTGGCAAAGGGTGGCCGTCACGGCGCGGCTGAACATGCCCTTGCTGCCGGCGCGCGATTTCGGCGTGAGCCCGGAACCGGACATGGCCATTCCCTCCGAGGCCGCGCGCCATCCCGGCCTGGCGGCGGTGACGCTGGATCTGCGGCGCCCGTCGCGGGCGCTGCAGCATGCCGCGGCCTGCCTGGGCGGCAAGACCTGGGTGCAGGGCAACCCGCATGGCGTGCCGTGCTTTCCCGGCAGCTACGACGATGCCGCGCGCCGCACGGTGGACTTCCGCACGCCGGACTGGCGCCAGGGGCATCACCACCCGCGCACCCTGTTGCTGTACGCCGCGCCCCAGCCGGGTTTCTTCCCGGACGCTATCACCGAGATCAAGTGGATTGACCGCGCCAGGCCGGAATACCGGGAGCTGCTCGAGATCGTCGAGGATGCCGCCAGCTACCGTATCCGCAACAAGAGCGGCAAGGCGCTACGCTTTACCGGCCCGGCCACCCTGTCGGAACACAAGGATTACCACATCGAGGGCTTTGCCTTTTCCGCCACCGTCAATTGCCGGCATGGCCGCCTGTTTCTCCGCAACGTGGCCGCGCCCAAAGTGGTGGCGCAGTTTTCCGGCCCGGACGTGGCGGCGCTGAGCGCGCGCGATTGCCTGTTCCGCGACGTCAGCACCGCCACCGGCCTGATGCGGCTCGAGTATTGCACCGTGCTGCGCAAGACCGTGTGCGAGTGGCTCGATGCCAGCGACTGTATTTTCGCCGGCATCGTGCAGAAGGATCACCCCACCCTGAAGCCGCCGCCGCAGGCCGGCTGCATCCGCTATTCGCGCTTGCCGAAGACGGCCATGGGCGCGGTGGCGGTGTTCCATTGCAGCACGGCCCGGCCGCTGTTTTTCACCAGCCACTACGGCGATCGTTCCTGCGGCGTGCTGCATCCGGCATGCCTGCCGGAGATCCGCCACGGCGCCGAGGACGGCGGCGAGATGGGCGCCTTTCACTGCCGCAATCATGTGCTGCAGTGGGAGGCCATGGTGAGCAAATTGCAGGATTTCCTGCCGGTGGGGATAGAGGCGGTGGTGATACCGGCGGCCAACCTGGCCTGCCCGGCGCCGCTGCAGGAATAGGGTAAGCCGACAGTCGCCGCCGAAAGCGGCGCCGAGCGAATGCAAATACACCGGCCACCGCACGTGGCTGGGCAGAGAGAGGAAAAGAGGATGAAAACGCAGATTTCCCGCAATACCTTCAAGCCCGGGCAGCGTTATTCCGGCGTCTATCAGCAGCAGGGGCGCATGCTCACCGACGCCGACTGGAACGAGCTGATGGACGTGATGAAGACGCGCGTCGACGAGGCCATCCGCGACGCCATCGGCAGCGGCGCGCCGCGCGACCGCGGGCTGGCGGTACTGGATAACTTCCGGCTGCAGCCCGGGCACCTCTATGTCGACGGCATCCATGCCGAATTGCCCGGCACGGCGGCAGTCGATTTCGCCGCTCAGCCGGATTTCAGCCAGGCCCAGGCCTTGCCTCTCTCCGGCGGCTCGGCGCCCTCCGGCTACGTGCTGTATGCCGACGTGTGGGAGCGGCCGGTGCTCGCGCTCGAAGATGGCGAGCTGCTCGACCCCGGCCTGCACGGGGCCGATACCTGCACCCGCGCACGCACCATGCTGCAGGTGAAATGGTGCCCGGCGGGGGTCGACCCCGCTGACCCGGCCGTCAACCCGCCGCACGGCAATGCGCCGCTCACCCTGGCCCTGTGGCGCGCGACGGCCGGGGCTGACCCGTGCGATCCCTGCGCCAGCGAGGTGGCCCTCGACGCGCGCGTGGGCAACTACCTGTTCCGCGTCGAGGTGCACGACTGGAAGGGCAATTCCGACGGCAGCGGCGAGCTGACCCTCAAGTGGTCGAGCGAGAATGGCGCCGAGCAGCACAAGGTCGGCCGGCTGCCCATCGACTTCGATCAGGGCGGCTGGATCTACGAATTTTTCAATCTTGCCTGCGAACAGAATCCCGGCGTGCATCTGGCCACCGGCTTCAGCGCCAGCCGGGGCCGGCTGCTTGCGCCCTATCCGGCGGCCGCGCCTGCTGGCCGTCCCTGGGTGCGGCGCTGGGACGGCTACTGCGTGCTGGCACGTTCCAGCGGCGGGTCATGGTCGTTCACGGAAGGCAAGGACAAGGGCGTTTCCCTCTCCACCGGGCTGGGGGAGGAGGCCCACGGCCACGTAGCGCTGGGTGCCGGGCTCGAACTCAACCTGATGTCGATGGCGCTGGCGCTGGAGCTCGGCAGCCGGGTCTTCGTTGCCGGAGATTACTGGCTCGCAGCCGTGCGCGAGGCAGTGCACCAGCCGGGCGATGTCCTGCTCGACGGAGCCGCGCCACAGGGCATCGTGCATCATTACCTGTGGCTGGCGGATGTGGCTGCCGGCGGCCAGGTGCAGGCTTTCGCCGACGACCAGGCGCGCCGCCGCTTCGAATTCCCGCCCCTGTCCGACCTGTGGGCTGAAAATGTGGGCTACGACAATGCCGGCTGCAGCGAAACGCCCGCCGAGAACGTGCAGGAGGCACTGGACTGGCTGTGCCAGCAGCGCGATCTGCGCTTCCACAACAAGCATCTGCACGGCTGGGGCATCGTCTGCGGCCTGCAGGTGGAATGCGGCCCCGATACCCTGCCGGAGGAGGGCGAGGAGGAAGGAAAACGGCGCGAGGTTTCGGTGCGCAAGGGCTACGCCATCGATTGCGAGGGCCACGACGTGGTCATGGAGGGGCCGGACAGTTTCGATCTCCTCGCCCTGGTCGAGGCGCACGATAGTGCCAACCCCGCCGCACCGATTCTCAAGGATGGCGAAGGCAGCGTGGCGCTGTCGGTTGCGCGCGGCGCGGGCGGCGAGGTCGAGTTCAAGGTCGAGAAATACGATCCCAAGAAGGAGAACAACTGGGAGGCCCTGCTCGACGGCACGCTGCTGCTGGACTTCTACCAGCACTGCATCAAGGACCTGGTGGACGCCCTGCAGGACGAACTGAGCGCCGATCCCGAGGAGAAGAATGCCCTGGTGGGCCCCACCCTGCGCCGCTGGATCACCTTGCTGAACCTGGCCATCCAGATATTCAATTACGACAACGGCCGCTACGTGTTCCTTTCGCACAAGGAGCACGAAATCCTCAGGAAATTCTACCTGCGCCTGCAGGAGTTGCTGCGCAGCAAGACCTTCTGCGCCATGTTCGAGGGCGACGTGTTCCCGGATTACCCCTTCCCCGACACCAAGCTCTCCACCATTTTCGCCAAGGGCTGGCACACCCGCCTGCGCCTCGCGCCGGAAGGCAGGCAGGCCTTCACCTGTGGCGCCGCCAACAACACCATCCATGAATTCAATCTGGAAAAGGAGGAGATGACCCAGGTCATCGAAATGCCGGCCGGTGAAGGCGCGCGGGTGGTGGATGTGGCGCTGCATCCCGAGGGCAAGCTGCTGGTTGCCATCGCCAGCCTGGCCAGCGGCGATACCGTGATCGGCATGGCGGATATCGAAGGCGAGGGCAAATACGCCTGGCGGCCGGTGCGCGTTTTGTGCGGTTTGAAGATGTCCAGCCTGGCGTTCTCCGCCAAGGGCGACGAGCTGTGGATGATCGGCATGGGCGCCGGCCTGTTCCATTTCAAGACCGATATGATCCTGAGCGAAACCGGGCGCCCCGAGCCTCGGTACCAGTTCAACGCCTGCGGCCATGTCAGCATCGATTTCGCCGAGCAGCGCGCCGTTGCCAGCGCGAGTTCGGGCACTGCCGTGGGCGGGGTTTACAACCGCGTGGTCGGCATGAAGCTGGACGTCGCCGGCAGCAACCTTGCACCGCAGTTCACGCGCAATCTGACGCGGCCCGATACCGGCGCCGTCATTTATGGCAGCGACGATGTGCTGCTGGTCTCCGGCAAGGAATCCGGCTCTGCCCCCATGCTGTGCGTGGTCACCAATCCCTGGGATAACAAGGATGAGAACAAGCATATCCTGGTCTATGACTTTTCCGAGAACGCCCCGGAAAGCATCCCGTTCCACAATCTGCTGGTGGAAAAAACCATCGTTCGCCTGGCTTGGCACGGGCCATCCCATCGTCTGCTGGCAAGCCTGGAAGACGGCTATCGCCTGCAATTGTTCAACCTTGCCAACGGCCAGACCACCACCCAGCGCCATCCGGTGCAGATCTCGCCGGTGTCCATCGCCGTCAATGCCAAGACCGACCGCATCTATGCGCTCAACGGCCTCAGCAACACCATCAGCGTCATTCCCGGCGAGGAGCTCGAAACCAGCCAGGACTTTCTCGACAAGCTGGAAGATTATCGCGGCGACGTGCTGGGGGCGTTCTGGGAATTGACCGGCAGCCTGCTGCAATACCTCAAGGACTGCTTCTGCCACCACCTGCTGATCAAGTGCCCGGAGTGCGAGGACGACGAAAAGGTCTATCTTGCCGGCATCGAGGTGCGCGACAACAGGATCTACAAGGTGTGCAATTTCGCCAAGCGCAAATACGTCAAGAGCTTCCCGACCATGTCCTACTGGCTGTCGCTGGTGCCGGTCGCCCCGTTGGTGAAAAAGGCGGTGGAGAAACTGTGCTGCCTGGTATTCCCCGACCTGTTCGGCAACCTCTACCAGAAATACGCCGTCGGCAGCTACACCCATGCCTTTGCCAAGACCGGCAACCAGGTCGAAAGCAGCATGCTGCGCAAGGGCATCCAGATGTTCCAGGGCGCCGATTTCAAGACGCTGTGGAGCGCCGAGAAGAAAAGCCTCAACGTCTACAAGCTGCTGGCCAAGGATTTCATGCTCAACCGCGTCGAGGCAAGCGCGGTGGCCCAGCCTGGCGTGAGTGGCAACCAGGTGCTCGAAGCAGATGTCGAGGATGCGCAGCAGCGCCTGGAACGCCAGGGCGTGCAGGTGGAAGAGGTGAGAAGCTACGACCGGATGAAGGATGCCGGCAAATTCGCCGCCTACCGCGAAGCCCCTCTGCATCTGCCGCCGGACGCCAAGGTCACGCTTTATGAGCAGAACGGCAAGGTCGTGTTCTATACCCTGGCCGAGGAAAAAGGCAGCGCCGGCGTCTCGCCCGAGGTCAAGGCCGAGATCGACAGCTACGAGCGGCGCAAGGCGGCGCTGCGCGATCTTGCGGAGGTCAACTCGGAATACGCCAGGGTGGAGGCGCGCCGGGCCGAGATGGCCAATCTGACGGCCAGCCGCGAGGAACTGGAAGCGCTGGAAAAACACAAGGGACAGATGCAGCAGGAAGTCGGCGCGCTCAAGGTCGAGCTTGCCGGGCTTCAGGCCCAGCGCAGTGAGCTTTCCGGCGCCGTGGCCGGCATGCGCGGCGAGATGGAAACCCTGGTCGTCCGGCAGAAGGAAATACTGGCCGAGCTGGTCAGGGCGCAGCCGGTGCGCGCCCTGCCCGAGGTCGATGCCGACACCGCCAAGCGCCTGAGCGAGGCGGGCGTGCTGACCCTGGCGGACCTGGCCAAGGCCGACACGGCGACCTTCAGCCGCGCCAACATCGATGCCGCCACGGCCAAGAAGCTGGTCCAGGCGGCAGAGCTCAAGCTGACCCTGCGCTGAGAGGCCAGGCTTTTTTGCGCGAGGAGATGCGCCATGGCTGACCTGCACTGCACCGCAAGCCGCACCCCCGTCACGACAGGGGGCGCGCCGCCTGGATACAACCAGCGCTTCCGGGTGCGGAATGCGCTGCGCGGCGTCCAGGCCAAGCTCAGCGTCAGCCAGCCGCATGACCTGCTCGAGCGCGAGGCCGACCGGGTGGCGGACACGGTACTTGCATCTCCTGATAATGATTTGTCGCAAGGCGCCTTGCCCGTGATTTCGGCTTCTTCGTCTTCCGCTAAGGCCACCCTGCAGCGCACGCCCGGCGTGGACGCAGAAGACAGCTGGCGCGCGCTGGTGACCCAGGTGGTGCAACCCCGCAATGGCGGGCGCGAGGAACGTGCACGGGAGGCGGTGCGGCGCTATCTGATGACTGTCACCGGCCAGCGCCTGATCAATCAACTGTGGACGCTGTTTTGCAGCCGCGGGCGTGGCGCTTGTCGCTCGCGCATTACGGCGTCGTTCCTGGATCAGCGTTCAGGTGGCTGGGAACAGGCCGGAGGCTATTTCGGCCCCGACGAGCCGAATGCGGCGGAATATCGAGTCGATGTGCGCAATATTTTTCCGCCCGACCCTGATAGCCGGAGCCGGACTTTGTGGGGCGAGTGGGGTACGGGTTCGGAGCAGGTGTCCTGGACTCATGTGGACCCGGAATCGGATATGGCAAATGCCTTGTTTCACGAATTGCTCCATGTCTGGTTCGTGAATACGCAGGCCGATTTGCAGAACTCCGTGCCGCCGGATCCATTGCACACCGGCCATGCCGACCCTTATCGTGGCGAGATCGATCCCCTGTTCAGCCGCCGCTATCGGGCCTTCGCAACGGAATTGTCCAGCCTGGAAACCCGGTTGCATACTGAAGCCCGCGAGGCCATGCGGCGGCAAGAGGAGCGCCGCCGCCAGGAAGCCGTCCCTACTGAAGCGGCACCGCAGCCTTCGGCTCCACGCGGCGAGGCGGGCTCCCGCTCCTCTCCCTGGGGTGGGGGCGTGTCCTTGCTGGGAGGCGTGGGCGGCAATGCCTCGCTGGGCGCCCGCGGCAGCGTGATCCTCGGCGCGGATCTGATTCTGAGCACAATTGTCGATCTGAGATTGGGCGCGCGGGGCGTTTACCTCACGCCCGACCGCCTGATGGCGGGAGGGGCGGCCGGTGTTCGCTGGCTGCAAGGGGAGGGCGAACAGGGGCGCGTGACCAATCCAATTTTTTTTGACGTCGAGGCCGGTGTCCTGGCCGAACTGACGCCGACGGATGCGGCTCGCATTACCGAGCATGTGGCAGGCTACGGCGCAGTGGGTATCGGGCAGGAATTTGGACGGCAGGGCCCGCGCATGTTTTGGCAAGTGGGCGGTTTTGTGATCGTAACCGATCGGCTCGATGTCATTGGCGGTGGCATGGCCGGTGGTGGAGTGAGGTTTTAGCGATGCCAGCAAAGACGCAAGCAGCCCCAGCGGCGCGGCCAGCCAGTTCGGCCATGACGAGTCCGACCATTTCGCAGCGCCCCAGCGTGCGCCAGGCATTGCACGGCTTGCAACCGAAACTCGCGGTCAGCCAGCCGCACGATCCGCTCGAGCGCGAGGCCGACCGGGTGGCCGATACGGTGGTTCATGGGATGGCAGGTGAAAATATCCATCCGGCTGGCGCCGAAGTGCAGCGCATGTGCAAGGAGTGCGAGGACGAGTTGCGCGAGAAAAAAATACAGGCCAAGCCCATGCCCGACGGCATGCCCGATGTGGACGATGGCTTCGGGGCTGAAATGGCCGTGTTGCAGGGTCGTGGCGTGCCACTACCGCCCTCGGCGCGCGGTTATTTTGAACCCCGCTTCGGCCGTGATTTTTCTGCTGTAAGCATTCATACCGGTGAACCGGCGGCGCGCCTGGCCCGCTCGGTGGGGGCGCGCGCTTTTACCCTGGGGCGCGACATTGTTTTCGGCACGGGCGAATATGACCCCGGCTCCTTGGCGGGGCGGCACCTGCTGGCGCACGAACTCACCCATGTGGTGCAGCAGGCCGGCCCGGGCGCCGTGCCGCAGATCCAGCGCCAGTGCGACCTGGCAGTGCTCGCCGGACGCGCCGTGCCGGTGTTTTTTCCACAGCAGCTCACCATCATGCAGGTGTTCAATGGAACCTACTCCTTGCGCCGCTGGAGCGACCGCCCGGCAGCCATCGGGCTGATCCAGCAGGCGCTGGTCGATCTCGGCTACGACCTCGGCAGCTATGGCCCGAACAGCGACGGTGTCGACAGGATATTCGGGCCGGTGACGGAACAGGCGGTAATCGATTTTCAGACGGCGGAGGCGATTGCCGTCGCCGTTCCCGGCGTGGTTGACCAGGCCACACTGCGCTGCCTCGACGAGGTGCGCTCGCATCAGACCGTGCCAACGCGGCTGGCCGGAACCGTGCCGGAAGAGCAGTACCAGGTCGGCGGCGAGATTACTGGCGGGCGCGACGAAGACATCTTTTTCACGCGCGGCTCGTCCTCGCTCGACGCGACCGATACGGTCAAGGTCCAGCGCCTGACAAACGCGCATCGCGGCTGCACCCTGACCCTGCGCGGCTTTGTCAGCGAGGATGAGCGCATCGACTTCGGCGACCAGTTGGCGACAGCACGCATCAATGCCGTGGATGCCGCTTTCGCCGCCGCCGGGCATGGCAACCCCGGCGTATGCACGCCGCCCGCGGCTGTGCTGCGCATTCCTGACCCGCAGCCCGGTGCCAGCGGCCGGGTGCTGATCTACCAGACCCGGCGCAAGGTCGAGGTCGTGCCGCCGGGCGCAGCCCCCACCACGCAGGTATGCTGTTCGCCCACCGTCATCACTAACTGCGTGCAGGCGAACCCGCCCCTGACGCCGGCAGAAACGACCCAGCTCAACGATGCCATCACAGATGGCCTGGGTCTGATGGACACGGCCATCGCCAAGCTGGTTCCGGGCGACGCCGATGGCGATAGCGCCCTGACCACGTTTTTCGGCACACCCACCCGGCGTGACCAGGTGCGCGGCAAGTTGCGCACCTGGCGGCGCCACATCGATAGCGTGGTGCGCGTGCGCCGCCGGCGCGGCACGGATTGCGATGGGGGCTGCTCCAATACCATCGCCTACAACAATGGCGTGGGCGCTACTTCGAACAAGACCTTCTGCGACCTGTTCTTCGATCCGGCCATTGATGAATACGCAGGGCTGACGCCGGCGCAGAACCGCGCCCTGATCCTGGTCCATGAATCCGGCCATGGTTCTCTCGATACGACGGATTATGCCTATGACGCCAACCGCCTGATTTCCTTCATCGGGCCTTCGACCCTGTCGCTGGAAAATACCGACAGTTTCGTGTTCCTGATCCGTTGCCTGGCGGGCTTGCCAAATAGTTGCGCGCCGCCGGCGCGGGGCGATACCGCGCCGGGGATGAGCGCGGATGAGCGAACCCGGGCGCAGGAAGGCCTGGCCTGGCTGGAGTCCTGGCTGATCTGGTCGGAGCAGGATGCCAGCAATGCCTACGACACCATGGATACTTCGCGCAGCAGCGGGAGCTGGACCAATACCTATTACGAGCAGGTGTTCTACCTGCTGGCCGAGGCATTTGACATCCGCCGCCCGCGCCGCGCCCTGCCGACCATGCGCGAGCAGACCACCGTGGCCGCCATCTGGAACCGCCTGGCGATCATGGAGGCCGCCGCCGGCCGCGATCTCCAGATCAGCAAGGATGTTGCGCCGGTGCCGTGGCAGCGCTGGGTGCCGGGTGCTCGCGGCCCCAGCCAGTCGCTGTTCCTGACCGACCAGTACCTGTCCCTGGCGACGCCGCGCGCCCGCGTCGAGATGCTGCTGCCCATGATCATCGAGGCGACGCCGGCGATCGATGCCGCGCTGCGCCTTGCCTACGCCACATTCATCCGCAACACCGTGCGCGACAACTGGAGCAACCAGCCATGACATGCGACCTTCCTCCGCTGGACGGGCCGTGCCTGCCGCTGCCGCAGGTGAAGGGCGTCGTCGTCAGCCGCGATGGCCGGTTGAGCTGGGAGGTGGTGACGCATGTGGTGCCGGAGCTGGACCTGGATGGCCGCAATTCTCCGGTGGCGCTTGTTCCTTGCGATGCTCCAGAGCTGTATCCCGATACCATGCGCTGGGATGTTTATGTCATGCGTGGAGAGTGCGCCCACCCGGTTGGAACGATCGATGGCCTGAACGACCCATTTGAATTGCCGGGCTGGTCTCATGGATTGAAGAATATCGGCGCCATGCAGCCAAGTCAGCTGGCTGCGGGCCACAGCCATGGACAGGTCATGACGCGCTATGTTTTCGATGGGGAAAAATATCGCGCCGGCAGGCGCGAGCGCAGGTAGATTCACGGGGGATGTAGTGCACATGATCGCGAAGCTAAAGGGCGCCGGATTATCAATCGGCTGGACGGCGAGGCTGCCACTGGCTAAACATAAAAATTTTCCTGTTGAAATGCATTCTCTTGATAAGTCTGCACTCACTCTCGCCAATTCCACGTTAATTGTTGAGGTGCAGAAGGTAATTAAATTGGCAAAGCTGGCGATAAAATTGGCGAATGACGCTTGGAGCCATAAAAATGCCCTTGAAATATGAAGGGGCAATCCCTATTATTAGCACTCGCCAGACGTGAGTGCTAATAACTCCGTCGCCATGGGATTTCAAAAAGTTAAACCAACAGGAGATTCAAGCAATGAAAATTCGTCCTTTGCATGACCGCGTGATCGTCAAGCGCCTGGAAGCCGAAGAAAAAACCGCGTCCGGTATTGTACTGCCCGGCAATGCGGCAGAGAAGCCGGACATGGGTCTGGTTCTGTCCGTGGGTGAAGGCAAGATCATGGATAACGGTTCGCTGCGCGCGCTGTCCCTGAAGGTGGGCGATAAGGTCATTTTCGGCAAATACTCCGGCCAGGCCGTCAAGGTTGACGGCGAAGAACTGCTGGTGATGCGCGAGGAAGACGTAATGGGCGTGATCGAAGGCTAAATGACAACGAAGGCCGGGTGGGGCCAAAGGCCATGCCCGGCATCATCGCAATTTATGGTGGCTTACGCTGCAACGCGGCTAACCCACCCTACATGATCGAATCAGGAGATTTAAAACATGGCAGCTAAAGACGTAAAATTTGGTGATGACGTACGTCACCGCATGGTGGCAGGTGTCAATATTCTGGCCAACGCAGTCAAGGTCACCCTCGGGCCTAAAGGCCGCAACGTGGTGCTGGAGCGCTCCTTTGGCGCCCCTACCATCACCAAGGACGGTGTGTCCGTGGCCAAGGAAATCGAACTGAAGGACAGGTTCGAGAACATGGGCGCCCAGATGGTGAAGGAAGTGGCTTCCAAGACTTCCGACGTTGCTGGTGACGGCACGACTACTGCAACCGTGCTGGCTCAGGCCATCCTCAAGGAAGGCATGAAGTACGTGGCTGCCGGCATGAATCCGATGGATCTGAAGCGCGGTATCGACAAAGCTGTCACCGCTACCGTCGAAGAGCTGAAGAAAATTTCCAAGCCTTGCACCACCACCAAGGAAATCGCTCAGGTGGGCAGCATTTCCGCGAACTCCGACGCATCCATTGGTGAGCGTATCGCTGAAGCGATGGACAAAGTGGGCAAGGAAGGCGTGATTACCGTGGAAGACGGCTCCGGTCTGGCTGACGAACTCGAAGTCGTGGAAGGTATGCAGTTCGACCGTGGCTACCTCTCCCCTTACTTCATCAACAACCCTGATCGTCAACTCGCGTTGCTGGAAAACCCCTTCGTCCTGCTGCACGACAAGAAAATTTCCAACATCCGCGATCTGCTGCCGGTGCTGGAGCAAGTCGCCAAGGCTGGGCGTCCGCTGCTGATTATCGCTGAAGATGTGGATGGCGAAGCGCTGGCCACCCTGGTGGTGAACAACATTCGCGGCATCCTCAAGACCGTTGCCGTCAAGGCGCCTGGTTTCGGCGACCGCCGCAAGGCCATGCTGGAAGACATCGCCATTCTCACCGGCGGCACCGTGATCGCCGAAGAAGTCGGCCTGACCCTGGAAAAAGCAGTTCTGGCCGATCTGGGCCAAGCCAAGCGTATCGAAGTGGGCAAGGAAGAGACTATCATCATTGATGGCCATGGCGACACTGCCAATATCGAAGGTCGCGTCAAGCAGATCCGCAAGCAAATCGAAGAAACATCCAGCGATTACGACCGCGAAAAACTGCAGGAGCGTGTTGCCAAGATGGCTGGCGGCGTGGCATTGATCAAAGTCGGCGCTGCCACCGAAATGGAAATGAAAGAGAAGAAAGCGCGCGTGGAAGATGCCCTGCATGCTACCCGTGCAGCAGTCGAGGAAGGTATTGTTCCTGGCGGCGGCGTTGCTTTGCTGCGCGCACGTGCCGCGATTGCCAACCTCAAGGGCGACAACCACGAGCAGGATGCCGGCATCAAGATCGTGATGCGCGCCCTGGAAGAGCCTCTGCGCCAGATCGTCGCCAATTGCGGTGACGAGCCTTCCGTAGTGGTCAACAAGGTTTTGGAAGGCAAGGGTAACTACGGTTACAACGCCGGTACCGGAGAATACGGTGACATGGTGGAAATGGGCGTGCTCGATCCTACCAAGGTAACCCGCTATGCGTTGCAAAATGCGGCTTCCGTCTCCGGATTGATGCTGACCACCGATTGCATGGTGGCCGAACTGCCGAAGGAAGATTCTGCTGGTGGTGGCATGGGCGGCGGGATGGGTGGGATGGGCGGCATGGAAGGCATGATGTAATTCCAGCTTTGCCTTAAAATGCAAGCGACAGGGGCCGTGCCGACAAGGGCGGCCCCTGTCTTTTGTAAAAAGTTACGATCAGGGTTTGGAGAAAACCATCCTCTCTGTTAAAATTCTCCGTTTCCTATTTAAATTCTTGTCGAGAAAGACGATATGCCAAGTGTCCGCGTAAAAGAAGGTGAACCGTTTGACGTTGCACTGCGCCGTTTCCGCCGTACCATCGAGCGCTCCGGCCTGCTCAACGAGTTGCGCGCCCGCGAGTTCTATGAGAAGCCTACTGCCGAGCGCAAGCGTAAAGGTGCTGCTGCCGTGAAGCGTCACTACAAGCGCCTGCGTAGCCAGATGTTGCCGACCAAGCTGTACTAAAGCTACTCCCCTCTCATGAGTCTTAGAGAGCGTGTCACCGAAGACATGAAAACGGCGATGCGCGCCAAGGATGCGCCGCGTTTGTCGGCCATCCGTCTGCTCCAGGCCGCCATCAAGCAGCGCGAAGTGGATGAGCGGATCGAGCTGGATGATGCGCAAGTGGTCGTGGTAATCGAAAAAATGCTCAAGCAGCGTCGCGATTCGATTTCCCAGTATGAAGCCGCGAACCGCAATGATCTGGCGGATGTCGAGAAATTTGAAGTGTCGGTGCTTCAGGCCTATATGCCGCAGGCCTTGTCCGAAGCCGAAGTGGAGCAGATGGTGGTGGATGCAATTTCCGCCTCCGGTGCCGCTGGAGTAAAAGATATGGGCAAGGTAATGGCCGCAGTGAAGCCGCAGGTGGCCGGCCGGGCCGACATGGGCAAGGTCTCCGCCCTGATCAAGGCTAAGCTGGGCGCTTGATTGTTCACTTGCCCGTTTAGGGCTTGAATTCAAAAGCGCCAGGAACTATTTCCTGGCGTTTCCATTTTCCGGGTTTGCGCCAGCTTTTGATTCCTCAGTCTTTCATTCAGGATCTGCTGAACCGCCTCGATATCGTGGATGTGGTCGAGCGCTACGTGCCGCTCAAAAAGGCGGGCGCGAACTACATGGCCTGCTGCCCGTTCCACGGCGAAAAAACCCCTTCCTTCAGCGTCAGTCCCACCAAGCAGTTCTATCACTGTTTTGGCTGCGGGGCGCATGGCACGGCCATCAGTTTCGTCATGGAATACCAGGGCCTGGGTTTTGTCGAGGCAGTCGAGGATCTGGCGCGCAGCGCGGGCATGACGGTGCCGCAGGAGGCCGTGGCGGAAAAACAGCGCTCGACCCAGAGCGCGGATCTGGCGGAGGTCATGTTGCAGGCCACGCGGTATTACCGGGATGAGTTGAAGCGCGCGCCCAGGGCGATCGAATATCTCAAGCGGCGCGGCCTTTCCGGAGAAGTCGCGGCGCGTTTCGGGATTGGCTATGCGCCGCCGGGCTGGCGGAGTCTGAGGGATGTTTTTCCCGATTATGAGGCCAAGTCGCTGGCGCAGGCCGGGCTGGTGATCGAGGGAGAAGGTGGTAAACGCTACGACCGCTTCCGCGACCGCATCATGTTCCCCATCATCAATCCGCGCGGCGCGGTGATCGGCTTCGGCGGACGCGTGCTGGACCAGGGCGAGCCCAAATACCTCAATTCCCCGGAAACGCCCCTGTTCGAAAAGGGCCAGGAGCTGTATGGCCTCTACCAGGCGCGCAAGGCGATTCGCGATGCCGATCGCGTGCTGGTGGTGGAAGGCTACATGGATGTGGTGGCGCTGGCGCAGCACGGCATCGAGTATGCGGTGGCGACTCTGGGCACGGCGACCACGCCGACCCACGTGCAAAAGCTGCTGCGCCAGAGCGACAGCATCGTGTTCTGTTTCGACGGCGATGCCGCAGGCAGGAAAGCGGCCTGGCGCGCGCTGGAAAACAGCCTCGGGCAGGTGGCGGACGGCAAGCACCTCAACTTCCTGTTCCTGCCCCAGGGCGAGGACCCGGATTCGTACGTGCGCAGCGCGGGCAAGGCGGCATTTGAAGCCATGCTGGTCGAGGCGCTGCCCTTGTCGCAATTTCTGTTGCGCGAATTGACCGCGCAAGTGGATATGCAGACCCAGGAAGGCCGCGCGCATTTGCTGCAACTGGCGCGTCCGCTGTTGCAGCAGGTTGCCGCGCCGGCATTGAGCCTGATGCTGCGCAAGCGGCTGGCGGAACTGGCGGGGATTTCCCAGGCGGAGCTTGAGGATCTGTACCAGATAAAAACAGCGCAAAAACCCAGGGCCTTGCCAAGGGCAAAGCGCAATCCACCATCCCTGGTGCGGCAGATGATCCAGTTGCTGCTGGTGCAGCCGCAAATGGCTCGGGGTGTTGAGCCGGAGCTGGCCGAGCGCGAGGGCGATGAGTCCACCCTGCGGGCCGTGCTTGATTTTTTGGCTGTGCACCCGCAATTAAAGGATGCGGCTCCCATTATTGAGCATTTTCGCGGTTCTGTGCATGATGCGAAACTGCGCGACGCCGCAGCGGAAGTCATGCAGTGGGAGGACCGTTTCGCGGAAGGCGGGATCGAGGAAGAATTTTCCGGTGCGCTGGCGCAGTTGAAACAGAAGGTCGAACTGAGAGAGCTCGAGACATTAAAAGCCTTGGCGCGCGATCAGGGTTTGAATGAAACGCAGAAAGCGCGGCTGTTGCAATTGCTGCAGCGCGGCCGTGAGTAAAAAATATGGGAAATAGGGTATAATGCCCTGTTTTGTTAAACGCTTTTTCGGGACTAGGTATGGCGACAGAAAACGACAATGTTGATAGCCGCGTGAGCGATGCAGACGCGCGGCGCATGCGCTTGAAAAGTCTGATTGTGCTGGGCAAGGAGCGCGGCTACCTGACCTATGCCGAGATCAACGATCACCTGCCGGACGATATGCTCGATGCCGAGCAGATCGAGGGCATCATCAGCATGATCGGCGACATGGGCATTGCTGTGTATGACGAGGCGCCTGATGCCGAAACCTTGCTCATGTCGGATGCCACTCCCGCGGTGGCAGACGAAGACGCGGTGGCAGAAGCCGAGGCGGCACTCTCCACGGTGGATTCCGAGTTTGGCCGTACCACCGACCCGGTGCGCATGTACATGCGCGAGATGGGCACGGTCGACCTCTTGACCCGCGAAGGCGAAATCGAGATTGCCAAGCGCATCGAGGATGGCCTGAAACACATGGTGCAGGCGATTTCCGCCTGCCCTACCACGATCGCTGAAATCCTGCGTTTGGTGGACATGGTCGAACGCGACGAAATGCGTATTGATGAACTGGTCGACGGTGTTCTGAATGGCCAGAGCGCGGACGAATTCAGCGAGGAAATGGCCGCAGTTGAAGAGGTGGTTGAAGAAAGCGAGGAAGAAGAAAGCGAAGAAGATGCTGATGCCGCAGGCGCTGCAATCGCAGCCGCCAACCTGGCCCAGCTTAAAGTTGACGCGCTGGAACGCTTTGCTGTGATCCGTGAAGCCTTTGGCAAAATGCAGCAAGTGCTGCAGAAAAAAGGCTCGCGCACCAAGGCTTACAAGGACGTGCAGGAGCAGATTTCCAACGAATTGATGGGGATTCGTTTTTCCGTCAAACAGGTGGAAGCGCTGTGCGATGGCTTGCGCAGGCTGGTGGAAGAAGTGCGCAACCACGAGCGCACCATCATGGACCTGGCCATCAACAAGGGCGACATGCCACGCCCCCACTTCATTCAAGCCTTCCCCGGCAATGAAAGCAACCTGGAATGGGTGGTTGAGGAAATCGCCGCCGGAAAAGCCTACAGCGAAAAGCTCAGCCGCTTCCAGCACGCCATCGTTGACCAGCAGCAACGCCTGATCGATGTGCAGAACAAAGTCGGCATCCCGCTCAAGGACCTGAAGGAAATCAACCGTCAGATGACTACAGGCGAAGCCAAGGCACGCCGCGCCAAACGCGAGATGATCGAGGCCAACCTGCGTCTGGTGATCTCCATTGCCAAAAAATACACCAACCGCGGCCTGCAATTCCTCGACCTGATCCAGGAAGGCAACATCGGTCTGATGAAAGCCGTGGATAAATTCGAATACCGCCGCGGCTACAAGTTCTCGACCTACGCCACGTGGTGGATTCGCCAGGCCATTACCCGATCCATCGCCGACCAGGCGCGCACCATCCGTATCCCGGTGCACATGATCGAAACCATCAACAAGATGA